>JAFYGB010000022.1 GCA_017543445.1 Lachnospiraceae bacterium
CGGCTGGTGATGTTGAATGCTACGCAAGTCTCGGAATTGAGGCCGAGTTCTGCATAGTTAGCAACCTTCGCCTTAGAAGCGGTGTAAACTACGAAATCCGGCTCGAATGTCTCGAGTTCCTCAGCGGTCGGCTGGATGAACATGTTCTTTACGAAATGTGCCTGCCAAGCTACTTCCATGATGAAACGAACAGCCATACGAGTATCCTTGTTAGCGCCGCAGAATGCGTCTACAACAAAGAGTCTCTTACCGGACAGCTCTTCCTTCGCAAGCTTCTTAACAACTTCCCATGTCTCCTGGGACATCGGGTGGTTATCGTTCTTATAAGCATCTGTGGTCCACCAAACGGTGTCCTTGGAATTCTCATCCATTACGATGTACTTATCCTTAGGAGAACGACCTGTGTAGATACCGGTCATAACGTTAACGGCATCCAGTTCTGTGGTCTGTCCTACCTCATATCCTGTCAAATCCGACTTTGTCTCTTCCTCGTACAGGAGTTCGTAAGAAGGATTGTAAACGATTTCTTTTGCATCAAAAATGCCATGTTTTGTCAAATCGATCTTTTTCATGTCTGTGCTTACCTCTTTCTTTAAAAATTTTCAAAACACCTTGTCAGTATAATATGAACACGTTTAAAAGTCAATGCTTTCCCGTGGATTTTTTACGGGAAAATGCCAAAAAGTTAGCAAATGGTAACCTTAAGCCTCCAACCCCTTCTTCTTCAGGGCTGCGCGGATCGTGTGCGCGGCTAAAACACTTGTCGTTACGGAGCCGACGCCGCCGGGAACCGGTGTTGCTGCCTTAGCGATATCCTTGATCGCTTCAAAGTCCACGTCGCCGCATATTTTTCCATTTTCGTCCACGTTGATGCCAACATCGATCACCGTTGTGTCATTGCCCAGATATGCGCTTCCGACCATCTTCGCGCAACCGGCCGCAGCGACCACGATATCGCAGCTGCGGCAGATCGCCTCAGCGTTCTGCGTCTTCGTGTGGCAAATGGTCACCGTCGCGTTTTTATGCATCAGGAGCATGGCGAGCGGACGACCTACGACCAGGCTGCGGCCGATCACTGCCACTCTCTTACCGGAAACATTGATGCCTTCCTGCTCCAACAGTTCCATCACGGCCTGCGCGGTGCAAGGTGCATAGCCGGTCTTATCTCCCATGAAGACCTTTGCCATGTTCACGGGGCTGATGCCGTCCATATCCTTCTCCGGGTCGATCTTGCTTACGATCTTCGCTTCATCGAGATGCTTCGGAAGCGGACGCAGAAGCAGGATGCCATCGATATCCTCGTCGTTGTTGATGAAATCGAAGGACTGTTCAAACTCTTCCATGGAAATGTCCGCAGGGAACTCGTAGCAGCTGCAGCGAAGGCCCGTCTTCTCCATGCGGCTCTTCGCTCCGCGCTCATATGCGATATCATCCGGCTTCTCTCCCACACGGATGATCGCCAGATGCGGCTGGTAGCCTTCCAGGTGCATGAGCTGGATCTGCATCTTGTCAAACATCGCCTGCACCGTCGGTGCGCCTGTTAAAATATCCATCGTAATACCTCGTGATCATCCGTGATACGGTATGATTCTTTTTTCTTTTCTCTCAACGACGGCGCACCCCCGCAAAAGCAGGCGTACGCCGAAGTTTTTGTATGTTCTTTTGTTTATTTCTTAAGGATGACCTCTCCGAAGCCTTCCGTGGTCTGCCAGGAGCTGTCGGTCGGATCGTTGAACTTCGCGATGCTCTCACGGCTGCCGGTGGTATTCGTGTCATTTACCTGTGCATCGAAGCCGCAGACCAGGCCTTCCTTCGCTTCTACTACCCACGGGATCGCAGCTTCTACATAGTAGCCGCCGCCCACCGTGATCGCCTTGCCGATAAAGCCGTTCTTCAGTGTCTCATTGATCATGTTGTCGCCGAACGTTACCTTACCTTTGAAGTTTACACGCAGATGCGCGTCGTCTTCTTCATAGTAGGAGGTACGATTATTCTTCTGATCCATGAAGAACTCTACGGAATCCTGCTCGTATGCGTTACGATTGCTGTCGGACAGATATTTGTCTTTAACGTTCATGAACACATACAGGTACTGCTCGTCCCACATCAGCTTCATGGTAGCGGACGCGCCATTCCAAGCCGTCAGCATGGTGTTGACCTGATATTCCTGGCAATCTGCCCAGATCGCATCATCCGCGCCATCTACCTTCGGAGTTCCATAGGTAGCAACGGCACGAATACGGTTCTCGCCGTAACCGGTCGCATACAGATCCAGATAGGTATCCGGGTCGAGGCAAGCGTAAAGTGCTTCCTTCGGCGTGTTGTCCTTATTGAACAGGCACGGGAACTTCTCCTTACGCCAGCTGAAGTTATCCTGCATGCCCCAGAAGGTTACGCGGGCAATGCGGTCCGAATGCTCTTTATACAGTTTGAACAGTTTTGCATAGAATACAGCCTGCTCGATCTCCTGCTTCTTCGTCAGGGAAGACTTGCCGTTCGCTGCTTCTACGGTAACATCGAGCTCAGTCATGGAGATCTCGATATCCGGGATGCTGCAGAACAGTTCGATCGAATACTGAACGCTGCCGATGGAGGTACCGCTCTGATAGTGTGCCTGCATACCGATACCATCGATCGGGATACCACGGCTCTTGAAATCCGTTACCATCGCGTAAACGATGTCGGCCTTATTCTTCTCGTTGAGGTTGTAGTCGTTGTAGTAAAGCTTGCAGGTAGGATCTGCTTCTCTCGCAAACTGGAATGCCAGTTCGAGATAATCCGGTCCGATGGAGTTGTACCACTGAGACTTACGCAGGCACTTCGTCCAGTCGCCGTCTGCAGGAAGCTTCGCGCCATCCGCGATCGCTTCGTTTACTACGTCCCAGGAAATGAGCTGGCCCTTATAGTGACCGGCTACGTTGTAGATGTGGTTCTTCAGCTGCTCGATCGCCTCTTCACGGGTCTTTGCATAACCGAGGAAGTTACCGGACTGCTGATGCCAGCAGAGGTTGTGACCTACAACTGCGATGTTATTCTCTGTCAGTTTCTTAACCATAGCATCGGTACCGCTGAAACTGAACACGCCTTCCTGCGGCTGCATGTACTGCGGCTTCATGTCGTTCTCAGGCGTCATAACATTAAAATGTTCCTTCGCAAGTTCGAAGCCAGCGCCGTTCGAAGTCGAATATGCGTAGATGGTTCCGATGAGGAACTGGTCAGCATACGTATCCTTTAAGGACTTATACTCGATAAAGTCTGCCGTATTGATCTCGGGTTCCGGCTCGGTCGGAGCTTCTGTGGTAGGTGCTACGGTCGGAGCTTCTGTGGTAGGTGCTGCCGTGGTCTCGGGAGCCTTCGTCGGTGCCTCCGTGGTAGGTGCCGCCGTCGTTCCTTCCGTAGCAGGCGCTACAGTCTCTGAATCAGAGGGCTTCTGAGCATCCGCCGTGCTTTCAGCGGTCGTCTCAGCAGCTGCGGTCGTCTCGTCATCCTTCTTCTTATCGCAGGCGATCAGGCTAAAGCACAGTGCCAGGCAAAGAAGAACGGATAACCAGCGTTTTACGGTTACATGGTGTTTCATCATTTCTTTTCTCCTTTATATCCAATTCGCATTTAGTTGAGCGAAATTGATAGCGAAACGAATTAAGTAGATTTTTCCTATTTTTCCGCAGGAACGGAACACAAATATTATTATATACAATTTCAGAGGAAAGGTCAATCCAAAAACGAACAACCTTTCCTCAAATAGTGTCATATTCAAACGATTTTTTAGTGGTCGAAGTACTCCGCCGCTTCCTTTAAAAGCGTGATGATCGGCAAATGCTGCGGGCATACGCCTTCGCATTGGCCGCATGCGATACATTCGGAAGCGCGTCCTGTCTTCGACGTCAGATTGTTGTAGAAGAACTGCGGGCGCATATCCGTCGGAAAACGGCGTCGCGTATTCGTCGCGCTGAAGATGTCCGGGATCGATATCCCCATCGGGCAGCCCTCGGTACAGTAGCGGCACGCGGTACATCCGATCAAAGGCAGATCATTCATCCTGCGAACGATCTTCTGCAAGGTGTCCTGCTCCTCTTCCGATAACGGCTCGAATTCGGCAAATGTGTTCAGGTTATCTTCCATCTGCTCCTCGTTCGACATGCCGCTTAAGATCGTTGCGATGCCCGGCAGGCCTCCGATGAAACGCATGGCCCACGAAGCGACCGAGCGGTCCGGAGAGGTTTCTTTCATCATGCCGACAAATTCCTCATCAAGGTTCGCCAGGGTCCCACCCTTCACGGGCTCCATGATGATCATCGGGATACCTTTCTCCTTCAGGATCTCGTATAACTCTCCGGAATGTACGACCTGATTGTCCCAGTCGATGTAATTGAGCTGGATCTGCACGAATTCCACCTCGGGATGCCGTGCCAGGATCGTGCGCAAAAGTTCCGGCGATCCGTGGAAGGAAAAGCCAAAATGCCGGATCTTTCCCTGCTTCTTCATCTCCTGTCCCCACTCGAAGCTTCCGAGGCGCTCATGCTTCTCGTAGTTGTCGCCATCCTCGAGACTATGGAGCAGATAGTAATCGATAAAATCCAGACCCGTGCGCTCCAGCTGCTGAGCGAAGATACGCTCGCGGTCCGCAGCGCTGTTCATGGCCCATGCGGGAAGCTTCGTTGCAACGGTAAATGCTTCCCTCGGATAGCGTTTGGTAAGGACCTCTTTCACAGCGCGTTCCGACTCACCGCCGTGGTACACGTACGCCGTGTCAAAATAGTTAAATCCCCGTTCCAGATACGCGTCGACCATCTTACACAATGTGTCCAGGTCGATCCTGCCGTCCTTCTGTGGCAGGCGCATCAGACCGAAGCCCAGCTTCGGCATTTTCGTCATGTCCAGACTCATATTGTAAACCTCCTCTGTGTCTCAGTATCCGAAAGGTCAGAAGCAAGCTTTTGTCTCGTTTCTGACCTCGGAATCTGATCAATGATTTACTTCGAAAAACGTACGCCGCTCAGGCTGGCCGTACCGGTTCCGTTGAAGGTCAGGTACAGTGCGCTCACGCCGTCCAGTTCGATATCTGCCGTGGATTCGGTCCAGATATTTGCCGAAGATACAGGTAATGTTGCGAGTACTTCGCCGTCCCACTTCGTGCGGACCTCAAATACACCATTTGCGTAACCGCGGGTGTAGATGCTGATCTTCTTCACATTCTCGAATGCGAAGTATTTGAAGCCTACGGTCGCGTTCTTCGTCATGTTGGAAACGAAAGCAGGCGATGCGGTAACGCCAACGCCTTCCTGCATGATCTTCGGATAACGGCGATTGCCTCCATCCGCGGGATTTCCGCCAACGTACGGCGAATGTACATCCGTGAACATATGGCAGGCAATGTATGCAGGATAATATCCGATGCCGGCCAGAGGTCCGCCATTCAGACCACAGGAAGTGATCTCGACCTGCGGAACCTTCGTTCCATTCTCCGTGATCTCGATCGGCTCAGCACAGCCCTGACGCTGGAACCAGGTTCCGTTCGTATGACGATGGTAGAAAATGTACCACTGGTCTTCGATCTTCACCATGCCGCCGTGGTTATTTGCGCCGTAAGCCATCGGAAGATCCGCAGGCTTATAGCTATCGATACCCAGGTCGCAGTTGGAAACCACAACGCCGCCATAGGTGAAACCGGAGGTCGGTGCATCACTCATCGCGTAGCAAAGTTCGTGCATTACCTGCGAAGAATAAACGAAGCAGTACTTATCGCCGACCTTGCGGATGGACGGAGCCTCGAAGAACGCGTGGCCTTCGTAACCGCTGCCCTCGCTGTACATAGCTCCGGGAACGATGAACTTCGGCTCTTCCACGATCGTGAGCATATCCGGTCCGAGTACGGTCGCCATCGCACCATGACGGCTCTTATCGCCATGTCCGCAGAAACCGGTGTAGAGATAGGTCTTATCGCCCTCGGTCAGAACGCCGGGATCGAACTGCGGCTCATCCGTCGGACGATCGCCCAAACGTACGCCGTTCGTATCATGAACATAACCGTAGAACTCGAACTCTCCGCACGGTGTATCGCAGACAGCTACGGAAACGACGGAAACCTTATCCAGTACATAGTACAGATAGTAACGGCCGTCCGGGCCCTGAGTCACATCCGGAGCGTAGAGGCACATATGGCCGTCCGGGTTCAGCGGATCCTGGGTCTTGCGGTAAATGATGCCCTCTAGGCGCCAGTCTTTGAGATTCTTCACCGGTGCAGACCAGCAAACGTAATCGCCTAAGCAGAATGTCTCGCCGCCCCATACATCGTGGGAACCGTAAACGTAAACACGATCGCCAAATACATGCGGCTCGCCATCCGGAACGTACTCCCAGGAAGGCATGTAAGGATTATAGACCTGTACCGGACGGTGCGGCTCTTCCTTTTGAGGAGCAGCGCCCTTTGCGGTAAACCACATCTCGGCGCGTGTAGCGTCATTGTACGGCTTCCACTCCGGCATGGGCTGCCCGTCGGCGTCGTTGCCGTTCGGGTTTCCGGTCTTGATGAAGTTCACCCAGTAGTTCGCCATCTGACGTGCCACATCGTAGTGACGTCCGATGAACGGACGAGAACATTTCGCCAGGGTCTCAAAGAAGAACCACAGGTCGACCGAATGGAAGGTTCCCGGGAAATCCTTGCCCGGAATATCTACGTCAAATACATAGTAATAATTGTCGATGCCGGGCAATGTCTTTTCGTTCATGAGGAAGGCTTCCTTTACGCCATTCTCCATCATGTGCGTGAACTTGTTGCCGAATTCATCATACGTATGTCCCGCAAATACCGGAACGTTTGCGCGCTTACCCTGCTCGAACAGATCCAGCGTATCGCCGAAGATGAACTTATCATCCTGGATGGTCATGAAACGGATGTGATCCTTCGCATACTCAGCGTATTTATCGCGAATATAGATCGCATCGAGGGCTCTTGCCTCATCCAGCGAATTCACGCCGAGGAACTTGAAGAAATCCTCGCCGCGCTTCTCCGCCTCTTCGAGCTTCGTGTTGATGCGGATCGGGAACTTCGGATCGCTCATTTTGATGATTCCGGAGAAGATACATGCACCATGAAGCACATCGAAGTTCTTCGGATTCTGCAGCTGCGCGAGAACGCTGCCGCCGCCGGCCGACTGACCTGCGATGGTGATCTTCTCGGGATCGCCGCCGAAGTTCGCGATATTACGATATACCCAGAACAGACCTGCCTGCTGATCGAGATGACCGAAGTTTGCCGGAGCATCCGGGTTCTCCTTCGTGATCTCGGGATGACATAAGAAACCAAGAGAAGCCAGACGATAGTTCACGCTGACTACTACGATACCGCGGCGTGCCAAACGCTCACCGTCAAATTCCATCTCGGACGGATAGCCCCACTGCAGGCCGCCACCGAAGAACCAAAGCAGAACGGGAAGCTTCTCGTCTGTCTTTTTCGCCGGTGTCCATACGTTCAGGTACAGACAATCCTCACTCATCGGGATCTCCGGATCCACATGCCACTCACGGCAATAGATATCCGTTCCCAGGCCGGGCGTATCCTGGATGCCGATGGGACCGAACTCGAAAGCATCACGGATGCCTTCCCAGTCCTGGGCCGGCTGCGGTGCTCTCCAGCGGTTCTTGCCTACCGGCGGCGCCGCAAACGGTATGCCCTTAAACGTGGTGATACGATTGTCCGCCGCGGGAAGTCCGCGGACCAGACCGTTTTCTGTCTTGCAAATTCTTAACATTTTTCTCTCCTTTTCTATTCCCTAAGCCTTATTCGGCCAAAAATATACTTATTCAGCCGTGGTCTTTTTGCCATTCTCGACCAGTTGGTAAAAGCGATAACCACCTGCAAAATTATAGGCTTCGTAGCCATTGGCCACAAGAATCCGGTACGCCAGATAACTGCGCATACCGCTCTGACACATGACATAGACCGGCTTATCCTTCGGGACCTTACCGAGGCGATCCCGCAGTTCGTCCAGTTCCAGATTCACGAACCCATCTGCGTGACCATGCATATACTCAAACGGTGTGCGGACATCCAGTAACGTAACGCTGTCGCCCTTCTCGATAAGTTCCGGAAGGTCCTCGTAGTAATACTGCCGAAGCGTCCCTTCCTGCAGGTTCTCCAGCATGAAGCCGGCCATATTGACAGGATCTTTCGCGGACGAATACGGAGGTGCGTAGGCCAGATCCAGATCCTTCAGATCCGTTGCGTTCATGCCTGCAAACAGTGCCGTAGCCAGCACGTCGATCCTCTTATCCACGCCATCGTGGCCAATGATCTGTGCACCGAGGAGTTTTCCACTCGCATGATCCGCCAGCACCTTCATGGTCATGACCGTAGCGCCCGGATAATACGATGCGTGCGAAGCCGGTGACAAGATGACTTTATCAACGGAATACCCCAGGCTCTTCGCGATCGTCTCGTTGATCCCGGTCGTAGCGACCGAAAGGTCGAAGATCCGAATGATCGAGGAAGCAAGCGTCCCTTTATACGCATGATCCGTCTTCCCGCAGATATGATCCGCTGCGATCCTCGCCTGCTTATTTGCAGGTCCCGCCAGCGCGGTCAATCCATCCTTTTGTGTGACGTGATTGCGGATCGTGACTGCATCACCCACCGCATAAATGTCCGGATCCGAGGTCTGCATGTGTTCATTGACCAAGATGCTGTTCTTCACTCCTAGTTTCAGCCCCGCGTCGGCGGCCAGATGGGTTTCCGGCAGCACGCCGATCGCCAGGATGACCAGTTCGGAAGAAATACTCTCCCCCGTGGCCAATGTGGTCACAAGTCCGTCTTTCGACGCATTTACGGTCTCCACACGGGCATTCACCTTCATATGGATGCCGCGGCGGTAGAGTTCCGAATGCACCAGCATCGCCATATCCTCATCCAGGGGCATGAACATATGCTTCGCACCCTGCAGAACGGTAACATCGATGCCTTTACGGATCAGATTCTCCGCCATCTCCAGACCAATGAACCCGCCGCCTGCGATCACTGCCTTCTTCGGAGCATGATCCTCAATGTATTTTCGAATGGCCAATGTATCCTCGACACTACGCACGGTGAAAACACCGGGGGCGTTCACGTCTGCGCCCGGTGGAACCACAGGTTTCGCGCCCGGTGATAAGATCAGTTTATCATAGCTTTCTTCATAGGTTTTCCCGGTCCGCAGATCCTTCACGAGCACCGTTTTCGTCTCAGGTCGGATCTCGACCGCCTCGGATAAAACGCGCGCGTCGATGCGGTAACGGGAACGGAAGCCCTCGGGCGTCTGCACCGTAAGGTCCGCAGAATCCTCGATGGCCCCGCCGACATAATACGGGAGTCCACAGTTTGCATACGAAACAAACCCAGATCTCTCCAGAATCACGATCTGTGCATGTTCATCCAGTCTTCGTATCCGCGCTGCCGCCGTCGCTCCGCCGGCAACGCCACCTATGATTAGTACTTTCATATCATTCTGCCCAATAAACGTAGTTCTCTTTTCTCGGTGCCGTCGGACGCTTTCCACCGTCGTCGTAACCGATGATCAGATTACCAATGCCTTCGTAGTTCCCCTCGATCCCGAGGTCCTTCAAGATCTTCTTACCCTCTTCGGAGTCGAAAACCTCCTTCGCACGATGGATCCAGCAGGACGAAACGCCTAAGCTTTCCGCTGCGTTCATAAGGTTCCCCATCACGAGGCTTCCGTCGTAGACATAGGTCGCGACGTTGCGGTCTGCCAGAACGACGATCACCTGTTGTGCTCCATAGAACGGATCCATGTTTCCGCCCATAACGGCAGCATTCAACTTCGATAAGCGGTCGCGGAGTTCTTTGTTATCCACCACGATCATGATCGGGGACTGACGCCCCATGCCGGTCGCCGCGTACGTTCCTGCCTCCACGATCTTCTCGATCACATCCTTCGGAACTCTCTGGTCCGTGTACTTACGGCTGCTTCTTCTGGTTTTCAAAACTTCCAATACGTTATTCATGTTGTAAACCTCCTAAATGTTTATATCTCGCACAGCTTAGGACAGCAACGCCGCCAACCGTGAAAAATCGTAACTGTGATAACTTTCTTTACCCTCGCAGATCTCGGGATCGTCGGATACAACTACATCCGCCAACGCAGGATCGTCAATGATCTCGGTCGCCGACCATGCAAAGAAATCATACACGGTAAATGTATCCGTCCGGCTGAAGTAATCGACCAAAAACCACTGGCTCTGCTCGCCCGCGATCGCCGTCTGGATGCCGGATGCAGTGTTCAGCCATACGAACGTTCCCTCCTTCATGTCGATGCCAAACAGGTGCACGAAGGTCGTCGCGCTGTTGATCGTGAAAGATGATTCAACCGTCTTCGGCTCGAAGATCTCACCGGAATTCGGCTCACTACGCAACATGTAACCGGCACGGCACAAAACACCGCTGAACGGAACCATGGAGTATACATTGTCCGAAAAGATCACATAGCGGACATCCGGCCACTGCTCCCGAAACATCTCTACATCGATATCGAAATACTCCGATCCGCCGTCGAAACCTGATGTCTGGTCGCCGGAAAATGTAATGGCTTCCGACTGGAGCGACGACATGGTGCGCCAGGAGAATTCCACACTCTTACCATCCTCGGTCATGCCCACGCAGGACAGGTCGATGTCGTCGACCTTCTCCCAGTAGGTGAATGCACGAAGGGTCTTACTCATATCCAAAGGGAACTTCGACCCCTTCGGAAGCACGCCTATGCCTGCGTCCGTCGCATTTTCCGAGATCGGCCATGCGATCTGCTTCATCTTCGGGTCAATGTAGACCTTACCGAAGCGGTCCTTCCACAGTGTTTTCAAACGTGCGATCACCTTATCACGTGCACGCTCTGCCAGTTTCTGTGTAAGGAAACTCTTTCGCGCCAACCATTCTTTTTGTTCTTCGGTATGGGTGGCCATCAGATTATGCTTCGTAAAACGGAACACACGCGGTTTGATGGTGCCGTTACGTACCATCAGATCATAGGCATACAAAAGCTGGACCAGGATGACCTGGTTCGTTGCGGTGTCGAACTCCGACAGAACGCGGTCGATCTCAGCATCGCTCTTGCAGCGGCTGAGCAGATAGTTCATGCTGCGAAGCACGCTGCCGGAACCCTTTCCATGACGAAGCACTTCCAGCGCGGTGGTCGCGCCGTTTTTCTTCAGCGCCTCTTCCATCGCTGCATAGGTCGAATAGTTTTTATTTCCGCGCATCGCGTTCACGAACGCACGCGCCGTCGAATTCTTCGGCTTATAGTGCAAATGGTGCAGGAGTCCTGCCCAAAGTGCCTTTCTCTCAAAGCACTCGGTGACATTTAATGTGGGACCGCCCTGCTCAAACTTGCGGTCGATCAAGGCTGTGATCCATTTGCGGTCCTGATTACGTAAATGCAGGTTCGTAAGAGGATTCTTCCCCTTACTTTGAGCCTGTACATAAGGGCCGGGATACCACACATACATCAGTTCATCCACGACCTTCAGGATATCCGACAGGTTCAGCATGCCCACATATCGGGTCATACGGAACGCGAGCATCAGGCGGATCGCCGTGTTCTTCGATGCAACGGTCTTCGCGTTCAGTCCATAATCACAGATCGCTGCCTTCAGGATGTCGAAATCGGTATCCGAAAGCGGCCGCGTCTGTTTAAGCATCGCCTCTGCGTCCGCAAGAACGATCTTCGCGCCTTCCGACTCCGACATCAGGCGAAACTTCTTCGGTTTTATCTTCTCATTGAACGGAGCTCTCTCATACTCTTGTTCAAAGATCGAATGCCCCGGCGTTGAGAAATCCCCCGTACCGTAGGTCGTCGCATAATGATTTAACTGATCAAACAGCAGTTCTTTTTGGTTCAATTCCCGAACCGACCAAGGGAAGCGCTTATAAAATGCGGGAGCCACATAAATCCCCACGGAGCTTTGTGCAAACGCAAGGACATCCTGTGTGAGTTTCGTCTTATCTCCGGATACGATCCGCAAGTTCAGCAACTCTCCCAAAGCATACAAGACCTCAAACCAGTTTTCACCCTTCGAATCATCCGGATAAGTCAATATATTTTTACGAAAAAGAGCTATTTTAAACTTTTCGTTCATCCGATCCTCCATAAATAAAAAAAACGGCGATATCATCGAATTGAACCAGAAGTAGAAGTAAACTCGATTAGCTGCCGCTTTTAATTACGTCTATTATACTCCGCTCTGGCGATTCTGTCAACTCAAATCTCAATGTCCAATTCTACGGGACAGTGGTCCGATCCATAGATATCGGTCAATATCTTTGCGTCTACGATCTTATCTTTAGCGTCGTCGGATACCAGATAGTAATCGATGCGCCATCCGGCGTTGTTTTCACGTGCGTGGAAACGATAGGACCACCAGGAGTAGATGTCGCGAGCATCCGGATATTTAAACCGGAAACTATCCGTAAAACCGCTGGCCAGAAGTTCCGTCATCTTCGCCCGCTCTTCATCCGTGAAACCGGCATTCTTATGATTCGAAGAAGGGTTCTTCAGATCGATCTCTTTATGGGCAACGTTCATATCCCCGCACACGATCACGGTCTTTTCTTTCGCCAGGCCGTTCAGATAAGCACGGAAATCATCCTCCCACTTCATACGGTAATCTAGGCGCTTCAGGCCATCTTGTGAGTTCGGCACATAGACCGTCACATAGTAAAACGAGCCCATGTCCAACGTGATCACACGCCCCTCATGGTCGTGCTCATCGATCCCGATGCCGTACGTCACTACGGCAGGCTCCTGTTTGGAAAATACCGCCGTTCCGGAGTAACCTTTCTTCTCGGCAGAGTACCAATATTGATGATAACCGGGCATCTCCAGTTCGATCTGTCCGGGCTGGCACTTCGTTTCCTGTAGCGAAAACAGGTCTGCGTCCGCCGCCTTAAAGAAGTCCATAAAACCTTTATCTGCCGCGGCACGAATGCCGTTGACATTCCATGAAATAAACTTCAAAACCACATCCTCCGATTCGTCATTCATTGACCGTCAGATCCAGTGAATCCGCGATCTCCTTCAGCGCGCGCGCCGAAGCCATGAGCTTCGTGATCTCGTCCTCATCCAGCGAGATCGGAATCTTCTCTTCCACGCCGTCCGCGCCCACGATCGCAGGCATGGACAGGCAGATATCGGTCAGGCCGTACTGGCCTTCCATAAGGCTGGAGATCGACAAGATCGACTTTTCATCGCGGGCAATGGCCTCGCAGATGCGGCGGACTGCCATCGCAACGCCGTAGTAGGTCGCCTTCTTGCGTTCAATGATCTCGTAAGCTGAGTTCTTAACCATCTCCTGGATGTGGCGCTCCGATTCGTCATGATTAAAGTGTCCGCGCATCTCGCAGAATTTGGAGAGCGGAACGCCGGAAACCATGGCGCCCGACCATGCCGCCAGCTCGCTGTCGCCGTGCTCACCGATGATGAACGCGTGTACTGCGCGACTGTCGACCGACAGGTGGTTGCTCAGCATATGCTTCAGTCTCGCGGTATCCAGTACCGTACCGGAACCAATGACACGATGCGCCGGGAACCCGGAAAGTTTCTGTGCCACATAGGTCAGAATGTCGACCGGATTCGACACGATGAGCAAAACGCCCTCGCATCCGCGCTTTTTGATCTCGGGAATGATGGATTTATAGATGGCCACGTTCTTCTGCACCAGGTCGAGACGAGTTTCGCCCGGCTTCTGTGCCGCACCGGCCGTAATGATGATGATCGAAGCATCCACGATGTCATCGTAGTCACCCGCATAGATCTTCATCGGTTTTACAAACGGTACGCCATGGCTGATATCCATCGCCTCGCCTTCGGCGCGGCTCTTATCCACATCGATCAGTACCAGCTCGGAAAACGTTCCTGCTTCCATCAGCGCAAAGGCCGTGGAGGATCCAACGAAACCACATCCGATGATGGCGGCTTTACGTATATCAACATTCTTCTCAGGCAATGACTGGGTTATTTTTTCCATATCTCTCATCCTCTTTCATTCGTATATTTTGACCTTCGTTCCCGAAGGATATTCGTTCTTGCTACTGCCTTTCTATTTTACCATAACATTGCAGATATCGCAACGAGAATCCGCCGGGATCCTGCGACAGGCACACAAACAAAAAAGCGCACGGATCCAGCGATCCGCGCGCCCTTCGGCATATAATATGATACGTTTTATGATTCCTTACCGAGCGTCTTCTCAAAGGAATAGCCCAGCAATTCCATCTCATAAGTGAATACCTCATCCAAAGTCAGCGGAAGCACCTCCACCAGGATCGGATCATATTTCTTCAACTGATCCATGGCGAAATCACTGTTGCCGCGCATGATGACATTGGCCACGGAGCCTTGCTTCGAAAAATGCATCAAACTTAACGCGCCCTTGCTATTGAAGACTGTGCCATCCGATAGATTTTTGAACAGTTCGGGACCGAAGTCCTGCTTAAACGCGATCTGCATCTTAAACAAGTTTGTCTTCAGGTCGCTGACCTCACTCTGGAGCACCAGTCCGCCCTTATGCAAAAGCGCCAGCTGATCGCAGGTATCCTCGAGTTCTCTAAGCGAATGCGAAGTGATGACCGCCGTCGTACCACGTTCACAAACATCATCGTAAATGATGCTCTTCACTACATTTCGCATGATGGGATCCAGGCCGTCGAAGGTCTCGTCGAAGAAGATGTACTTCGTCCGACAGGCCAGGGCCAGGATCGTGACCGCCTGCCGCTTCATACCCTTGGAAAATGTATTCATCCCCTTCTTCCGGTCTAGTTTGAACTGCTCCGCGAGTGTTTCGTAACGCTCCTGCGAAAACTCCGGATAGAAGCCTTTATAGACCAATGCCATGCGGTCCATGGAAGCATTGCCCATATAGTATAACTCATCCGGTACATACACCAGTTTCTGCTTCGCTTCGATGTTTTCGAACACCGGAGCGTCATCGACGGTTACGCTGCCCTCATCCTGGCGGTATACGCCGTTAATGAGGCGCAAAAGCGTCGATTTACCGGCGCCGTTGGAGCCGACCAGACCGTAGATGCAGTGATCCGGGATCGTACAGCTGATTTGGTTCAACGCCGTAAAATCTTCGAACTTCTTTACTACATTCTCAACCTTGATCATAGTACGTGCTCCTTTCCTCGTATTCTTCATTGATCAGTTCGATCAATTCCTCTTTTGTAACGCCGGCCAATATCAGACTCCGCACGATCTCCCTTACCTCTTTCATCTTATCTCTGTGCCCCCTCCTCACGATTTCTTTTGCCTCTGGTGTAACGAAACATCCCTTACCCGGAACAGAACGAATATATCCACGCAAGTCCATCTCCGAGTACGCCTTCTGGATCGTGTTCGGGTTCACGGACAATTGCACCGAAAGCTGACGCACGCTGTCCAGTTTATCGCCCGGTCGAAGGAGATCCCGCATCACAAACTGCTCGAACTGCTCGATGATCTGCTCATACGGAGGCGTACGGGACATAACATCAATTTGAAACATTCGCGTCACCTCCCTCGTTGATACTCTGATAGAACTCTGAGATCATATCTCGGATAGGCAGGTCTTTTACATTGATAGATATCGAATGGATCTTAGTCATTTGTGAATAGAAATTGGGTGTTAATTCCGGAGAAACAGAAAGCGATAGTTCATGCTTACCTTTCAGATCCGAGGAAACGATACATATTTCGAACCAGCCATCGTAATATCCTTTGCACCGGAAATAACACGGCTCGTTCTCTCTATATCCATCCTCGTTTATGATCGTTTTAGTATATTGCCTATATATCTGTACATATTTCGTTTGATGGAACATTAAATCACATTTCTGTTGTGGCGTCATTTCTTTAACATCCGAAATCAATGCTTCCAACAATACCCTATCCAAGTTATGGTCAAAAAGCACATCTTCTCTTACTGCTCGTTCGATCGTGACTTCGGATGCTTTAAAGTCGCTCAAGACTCTATCAATATCGATATTTCCCACACGCTCAATAAAGTCCGGATCATTAAGCACACTAACGAGAGCGTATTTTCTTAGACTCAACTTCCGATAAATGACCTTTCCGCTATTCAATTCGATCCTAAGAGCCGTTTCATAGCGAGAGTTCTCATCGTTCATTTTTTCGTATTCAAAGAACTCCTTCAGATCATTCTGATCTAAGAACGTGGAGACTTGGTAATCCTGTGTATTAGTCACAACAATATCTTGCCTTATCTTGTTAGAGTCGGCTATGCCATCATCACCCCACCGAGAATTGAACTGAGAAGGATTATAAAAAATGCCATCATCAACCGCTTTCTTCAATTCATCTGTTACTTCCTGTTTTAAAACATCCGAAGTAAACGGAATATCATACAGCAGATCCGTATAGACTTGATATACGCGTCCTCCCGGAACATACGCATCCTCGTCTTCTTCAAAAAGATGTATCGTATCTTTACGGAGATCGATCAGAGTCACACTGGCGATATCATTTGCATCCGGCGTTGTATTCTTTACCACTGTATTAACGATCAGGAACATAACGATCACCGCAATATTAAAAGCAGCTACCCAGCCCAATCCTTTCCAGTGTTTAAATGCAGTTTTGAACTTTCGGGTCTGAATGATCTCATACAAGAAATAAATAAACAGAGCCAGGAAGTAAAACCCGATGATCATCATTATGTAGAGAGCCCGTTCATCGGCGGAAGCATAAGTTCCCAGGAAGATAAGTCGTAAAACAGCAATGATTGCCGGAATACACACTACTGCGGATATTATGATACGAACGACCGTTTCCATCTTCGATGACCAAGTCGGTTGCCCTGCCCGTTCGCTGGGTTTGCGCTTGATAAGCCATACAGCCACACCGAAATAGACCGAAGATAAGATCAAAGTATATACGATCGAAGTTGTTGTCGGACCGAGTTCTGTCAGATACCGTAAAAACAGATTATACTTTAAAGGACTGAAAAAGAAGTCAAACCGATTCAATAACAAATATGGCATGAAATCCTGAAGCATATATCCGAAAATATACAAAATCATTCTGGGTGCGCATAGAATCATAAACGTTATGACAATATGTGAGAAACGGCTTCCGCATAAACTGTGTCCCAACCAAGAAGCGCCCAGGAAGTAGAAGGAAATCAACACACCATATATACAATAATCCAGGAAGCTCCCCCATGCCCAAGCATGGATGTTTAAAATCAGCGCCAAAAGAGATTGGATCACAACCGGAACGATCATATAGATCAACATCCAGCATATACTCGCCAGAACACCCGAGATCATAATATTCCGTCGAGCAACCGGCAATGCATGATAGAAATCACAGCCGTTTCGCGTACGCAGATCCTTCATGACTATTTCCGAGAAAATGGCTGCAATAAACGGAGCGATCGCTATATGCCAAACGGCGGGCAGACTTAAATACGGATTCGCTTTGTTATCGAACAAAAAAAGGAAAATCAAATACATGATCAAACTGAACGTAACACCGACTATGAACACAACCGCCGTTGTCTTCATTCTTCGCATCTGTTCCTTAAACATCGAGAAAGTAAAATACTCTTTCACATCGCACCTCCTTACAACTGTATTAGTTGCTCTAGTACAGTTATATCATGTCGAACATACCCTGTCAATAGGTTTTTTTAAAAATCTTGTATTTTCTTTTCAAAACTACTATACTGAGAACGAATATGTAAATCATCCATAGATATTTCACTCGAATCGTACAGGAGTCGTTATGATAAAAAGAACCTTAAAACCAACCGAAGAACAGCGCAGATCCTTCGAAGCACTCTGGAATTCAGAAGCAGCGAATACTCCGCTGCCTCCTCTCTCCGAGTGGCTCGATGAAGAAGCCGCGCCGCTCTGTTTATATGAAACCGATCCCCTCTCCGGCCAATGCATCGGCCTCTGCCTGGTACAGGACGCTTATGATGAGCCATGGATCATACTTTTGGTATCCGAGGGGCACCACCATAAGAAGATCGCCACACGCTTACTGGAAGCAGCAAAGAAGGCTGTTTCCGCTCCCACTCTCTATTACATGAGTAACACAAAAGAAGGCCCGGCAGCACTTGCTTTTCTAAAAGCCAGTGGTTTCGAGATCTTCTCTCGAGAATGCATCATGAAGTTATCGAAGGATGGTGTGTCATCTGGAAACACACGTCCTCTCAGGAGCGCACTTCCAACCGTGACACTGCGCCCCTGTTCGACAAAAGACTTCCGTCCTCTATACGAAGCATGCTTCGAACTACCCTATCAACCAGACGAAGGGAAATACTTCCAGATCCTTTCTGAGAATCAGACAACCATGGGTGGCGTAGCATTGACACCATATAAAAGCGGCTGGTTCTTATTCGACCTCTGCATCCTGCCGAAGTATCGTAATCGAGGCTACGCAAAGGCTGCTGTACTTGCTGCTTTTCATGAATCATTGGATAACGGCAGTCTACCGGACAGCATTCTCCTACACGTCTCCTCCCTGAACGTCCCCGCCTTCACCCTATACGAAAAGATGGGCTTCACACCCGTCGAGGAAAATGTATTATATGAACTGAAACTATAAAAAACGGCAGGTCATATGGTTATTCAACCATATGACCTGCCTATCTTTATGTTCGTTTGATTTCATTCTCAACCGAACAGACCTTTTTTCTTCTTTCCGCCGCCTTTGAATGTGTCGGCATACTTCCTCAGTGCGTCCTTCTGCTCCTCGGTAAGCTTCGTGGGAACAGTAACTACGAGCGTTACATAGTGGTCACCACGTGTAGTCTTATTACGAAGGAAGGGAACGCCGCGGCTCCGCAAACGGACCTTCGTATCCGGCTGGGTTCCGGGCTTTACTTCGTACTCTACCTCGCCATCGACGGTCTGGATGCGGATCGTGCCGCCCAAGGCTGCCTCCGGGAAGGAGATCTCCGGTGTAGAGTAGATGTTCTCGCCCTGTCTGCGGAACGTAGGATGTGCTCCAATCTGAACTTCAACGAGCAGATCGCCTCTCTCGCCTCCGTTGCTTCC
>JAFYGB010000023.1 GCA_017543445.1 Lachnospiraceae bacterium
GGTTTTGTTTGCTTTATTTTTCTTCTGGCATTACGATCTGAATGTGAACTTCATCCAGCTGCTTCTGCTCGACAGCTGCGGGAGCGCCCATCATCAGATCCTGCGCGTTCTTATTCATCGGGAACGGAATGATCTCGCGGATGCTGTCTTCACCGGCCATCAGCATGACCATACGGTCGACACCGGGGGCAATGCCTGCGTGAGGCGGAGCGCCGTAGCAGAATGCATTGTACATCGCGGGAAATTTCGCTTTCACGTCCTCTTCGCCGAGGCCGACGAGTTCGAAGGCCTTGATCATGATCTCGGGATCGTGGTTACGTACGGCACCGGAGGAAAGCTCTACGCCGTTGCAGACCAGATCGTACTGGTATGCGAGGATGGAGAGCGGCTCCTGTTCGCAGAGCGCCTTCATGCCACCCTGCGGCATGGAGAACGGGTTGTGACAGAACTCCAGTTCGCCGGACTCCTCACCGATCTCATACATCGGGAAATCAACGATCCAGCAGAATTCGTAGCAGTCCTGCTTCATATGCTCGGGGCACAGGGCGCCGAGGAGCTTGCGGAGCACGCCGGCCGTCTTCTGCGCGGTGAGCTTCTTACCTGCGGTCAGGCCGACGAAATCGCCGGGCTTTAAGCCCAGAGCCTCGATCACGGCTGCCTTGCGTTCTTGCAGGAACTTCGAGATACCGCCGACGAACTCGCCGTTCTCGTCCAGACGGAACCAGAAAGCCTTCTGGCCGGACTGCACTTCAACTTCAGCGCAAAGCGCATCGATCTGCTTACGTGTCTTATCAAAATCGGAAACCACAACAGCCTTTACGGTCTGGCCTTCGAACGGCCCGAAACCGCAGCCGTCCATCACTTCGGTAGCGTCGGTAACGACCAGGTCGATACGCAGATCGGGCTTATCGCTGCCGTAGCGGTCCATCGCTTCCAGGTACGGAATACGTTTAAAAGGAGCGGTGGATGCGGTGGAATATACGCCGTACTTCGCAAAGATCGGCGGGAGTACATCCTCGAGGATGGCGAATACGTCTTCCTGTCCGGCAAATGCCATCTCCATATCGAGCTGGTAGAACTCGCCCGGAGAACGGTCCGCACGCGCGTCCTCATCACGGAAGCACGGAGCGACCTGGAAATAGCGGTCGAAACCGGAGGCCATGAGCAGCTGCTTGAACTGCTGCGGAGCCTGCGGCAGCGCGTAGAACTTGCCGGGGTGGTTACGGGCGGGCACGAGATAGTCACGCGCACCTTCCGGTGACGAACAGGTCAGGATCGGAGTGGTGATCTCCATGAAATCATGCGCCATCATGCCGGCACGCAGGTCGGCAACGACCTTGCTGCGCAAAATGATGTTCTGCTTCACCGCAGGATTACGAAGATCCAGGAAACGGTACTTCAGTCTTGCGTTCTCATCCGCGTCGCGGGAATAGTTGATCTGGAACGGAAGCTCGTTATAGATACATTTTCCGAGTACTTCGATGGAAGTGGGAACGACTTCGATGTCACCGGTGGGGATCGACGGGTTCTTATTGGAACGCTCGCGCACGATACCTGTTACGGCGAGGGTCGACTCGACATTGACCGGGTCAATGATGTTCATCATCTCTTCGGTCTCGATCACGACCTGTGTTACTCCGTAGAAATCGCGGAGGATCAGGAAACCGAGGTTCTTGCTGACCTTACGAAGGTTGTCGAACCATCCGGTGATCCGTACCTCTTCGCCGACGTTTTCGATGCGAAGCTCGTTGCATGTATGGGTTCTGCCCTGCATGATTGCTTTCATAGTATTGACCATCCTTTAAATCGTGGTTTTGCATCCGAAAATGAATGCACCTTTCATTATACAAGCGGGCTTTGGGTTCGTCAAGCATTTCCACGGTTTCCGCAGGCTGTTTTACCGTGGAAAATGCTTACTTCTTGCGAATTGAAATTGACAAAAGGGCAGTGGAATAGTATGATTACAATAAGTGTATATGCCCTTTTGGAGCAGTACTATATGTGCGGTAGGATACGTAAGAAAGGAGAGAACGGTATGGACTCTATATTTTTCAGAAAAGACTATGAAGATCAGAAAAAAGAGAAGGTGAGAGGCAACTCGAAGATACAGGCCGGGATGGGCTTCGCGTTTTTCTCAGCGTTGTTTTTGATGCTCTGCACAATACTTCCTTTTTATGGTGCGACATCCTCATTTTTCAAAGAATGGATCCTGTTGATCGAGTATGGATATCAAGGCTATCTGGTCTTTGGCGTAGGGATTTTGGCCTTCACGTTGAATTATTTTGGGAAACATGGCTGGGCAGCGTTCTGCGGCGGTACGACATTGGCTCTTTGGGTAGGACATTTCCTCTTCAAGACGTTCGAGCCGTTCTTTGTGCCTGAAGCCGGTATAGGTTATAGATATGAGCGCCTGCTCGGATACTGGGTGCTCCCGCTCGCGGCAGGATTTGTGCTGTATTCTTCTCTGGCTCTTTGGAAGAAGGAACGTAAGCAGAAGGCTGAGGAGTGAAGCGTATGAAGTATTGTTCAAAGTGCGGCGGCCCGATGGGAGACCACGATAAGGTGTGCACGCGGTGCATGACCGAAGAAGATAAAGAATTAAGACTTGCCCGCAAGTTGTTTCGAACGAAACTGGTTGCCCTGGTATCCACGATTTTGGTTATCTTTACCGGCTTTCTGCCTTGGGTCCGGATGATGCTGCTGGTCGGAGATGCTTCCCGTTCGATCCTGAGATATGACCTGTATATCAGTTATGCATTGATCGTCACTGGAGTGCTGGCGGTGGTTGCTGTGAAAAAAGAGGCTTGGGAGTTCTCCATATTCTGCGGTTTCCTCGCCCCGATCGTTGCAGGTATCATTTCGTGGGTCAGCGGCGGCCTGTTTTTCCCTCTGACTTTCCCGGATGGACTCAGAGAGGCAGTGTATCTTATCCTGCTCTATTTTATCCCGAATATCGTACTGATCGGTTCTTCTTACAAGCTGCTGATCATGAAGAAGAAATACCGTAAGGAGTCCGACTATACGATTCACTACCGCCGCTTGCAAAAAATCACTTGCAATGATGAGCAGACTATGGTATAATAGAGCCTGAATAATGTTAAAAAATTAACAATCGGTTTTTCGGATGCCGAAAATGCCAGTCTATCGTTATTCAACTCACATAATTTCGGAGGATATTTAAATGGCAAAGAGAATTGTACTTGCCGGTGCATGCCGTACGGCGATCGGCACAATGGGCGGCTCACTCAGCACGACTCCCGCAGCGGAACTGGGCGCTATCGTTATCAAAGAAGCGATCAAAAGAGCAGGCGTTCCCGCAGAAGCAGTTGATCATGTATACATGGGTTGCGTTATCCAGGCTGGTCTGGGTCAGAACGTAGCTCGTCAGGCATCCATTAAGGCTGGTCTTCCGGTGGAGACTCCTGCCGTAACCGTTAACGTAGTTTGCGGTTCCGGTCTGAACTGCGTAAACATGGCAGCTCAGATGATCCAGGCAGGCGATGCCGATATCGTAGTAGCAGGTGGTATGGAGAACATGTCCATGGCTCCGTACGCGATCCCGAACGGTCGTTTTGGTTACAGAATGACATGGCCGAGCCAGAGCCAGGGCGCTTTGGTCGACACCATGGTAAATGATGCTCTTTGGGATGCATTCAACGGTTACCACATGATCCAGACTGCAGATAATGTAGCAGAGAAGTGGGGCCTGACCCGTGAAGAGCTCGATGAGTTCGCACTCAAGAGCCAGCTGAAGGCTGAGAAGGCTCAGCAGACCGGCGCATTCGACGATGAGATCGTTCCGGTCATGGTTAAGAAGAAGAAAGAAATGGTTGAGTTCAAGGTCGATGAAGGCCCGCGTCCGGGTTCCACCATCGAAGGCCTTGCAAAGCTTCGCCCGATCAACCCGAACGGCGTAGTTACCGCAGGTAACGCTTCCGGTATCAACGACGGCGCTGCAGCGATCGTTCTGATGACCGAAGAGAAGGCAAAAGAACTCGGCGTAACTCCTATGGCATATTTCGTAGCAGGCGCTCTGGGCGGCGTAGATCCGTCCATCATGGGCGTAGGTCCGGTTCCCGCAACTCGCAAGGCTATGGCGAAGTGTGGTTACAAGATCGAAGATTTCGATATCATCGAGGCAAATGAGGCATTTGCCGCTCAGTCCGTTGCAGTCGGCAAGGATCTGGGCATCGACGTTGATAAGCAGCTGAACCCGAACGGCGGCGCGATCGCGCTGGGTCACCCGGTTGGTGCTTCAGGCGCTCGTATCCTCGTAACACTGCTTCACGAGATGGTGAAGAAGGATGCAAAGAAGGGTCTGGCTACCCTCTGCATCGGCGGTGGAATGGGATGCGCTACTATTGTAGAGCGTGACTAATCAACTGAATATTTGGTATACTGACCGGGCGGAAGGCAAGTTTTTGCTTTCTGCCTCGTGTCGTGTTAAAACGGAAATTGCGTTTCAAATCCGCAAATGGATTTATTTTTTCAGAACTTGACATGCAGTGTGTCCCGTTCGAAAAACATTTCACGCGTATGGGGCGTTGAAAGGTTCGCCTTGTACCAGAAAGGATAAAAAATGGATTACATTCTTTATGAAGCAGCAGGCGGTGTTGGCGTTATCACCATCAACCGTCCGAAGGCGCTGAACGCGCTGAACAGCCAGGTTCTCGATGAACTTAACGAGACTCTGGATCAGGTGGATCTGTCCACCGTTCGCTGTCTGATCCTGACCGGCGCAGGCGAGAAATCGTTTGTTGCAGGCGCAGACATCGGCGAGATGAGCACTCTGACGAAGGCAGAGGGCGAGGCATTCGGTAAGAAGGGCAACGACGTGTTCCGCAAGCTCGAGACATTCCCCATCCCCGTGATCGCAGCCGTAAACGGCTTCGCACTCGGCGGCGGTTGTGAGATCTCCATGAGCTGTGACATCCGTCTCTGCTCGGACAATGCAGTATTCGGTCAGCCGGAAGTAGGCCTCGGCATCACACCGGGCTTCGGCGGCACACAGAGACTGGCTCGTCTGGTAGGCGCAGGCATGGCGAAGCAGCTGATCTACACAGCAAGAAACATCAAAGCTCCGGAAGCGTACCGCATTGGCCTCGTTAACGAGGTATTCTCCGCAGAAGTTGACGAAGCGGGTAATGTTACAAAGACTGCGCAGGAAGTTCTCCTTGCAGCAGCTAAGAAGATGGCGGCTACCATCGCGAAGAACGCTCCGATCGCAGTTCGCAACTGCAAGAAGGCGATCAACGAGGGCCTGGACGCAAATATGGACGACGCGATCGTGATCGAAGAGAAGCTCTTCGGCGATTGCTTCGAGACACAGGACCAGGTTTACGGAATGGCATTCTTCCTCGATAAGAATAAAGACAAGGTTAAAGAGCCGTTTAAGAACGCTTAATTGATCTGCTATTTCACATTTCCAAATCATATATAAATACATTTAGGAGGTACTATCATGAAGGTAGGCGTTATTGGTGCCGGCACAATGGGTTCCGGTATTGCTCAGGCATTTGCCATGACAGAAGGTTACGAGGTTTGTCTTTGCGATATTAAGCAGGAGTTCGCTGACGGCGGAAAGGCTAAGATCGCTAAGAATATGGCATTCCTGGTAAAGAAGGAGAAGATCACACAGGAGCAGGCAGATGCAATTCTGGCAAAGGTTACGACCGGCCTGAAGGATATTTGTACAGATTGCGACCTCATCGTTGAGGCAGCTCTGGAAGATATGGCTATTAAGAAGCAGACATTCAAAGAACTCGAAGAGATCTGCACAAAGGAAGATGTTATCTTCGCTACCAACACTTCCTCTCTTTCCATCACCGAGATCGGCGCAGGCCTGAAGCATCCGGTGATCGGTATGCACTTCTTCAACCCTGCTGACCGTATGAAGCTCGTTGAAGTTATCGCAGGACTTAACACACCGGCTGCTACCGTAGACCGCATCAAGGCGATCTCCGAAGAGATCGGCAAGACTCCGGTTCAGGTTGCTGAGGCTCCCGGATTTGTTGTTAACCGTATCCTGATCCCGATGATCAATGAAGCGATCGGTATCTATGCAGAAGGCATCGCAAGCGTTGAGGGTATCGACCAGGCTATGATGCTCGGTGCGAACCACCCGATGGGCCCGCTGGCTCTCGGCGACCTGGTAGGTCTGGATATCGTTCTTGCGATCATGAACGTTCTTTACAGCGAGACCGGGGACTCCAAGTATCGTCCTCACACTCTTCTTAAGAAGATGGTTCGTGGCGGTAAGCTCGGAAGAAAGACCGGTATCGGTTTCTACGATTATACCAACAAGTAAGATTAAATAGATTATTTCGGAGGAAACAAAATCATGGATTTTACATTGAGCAAAGAACATGAGATGGTGCGCACCCTGTTTAAGGAATTCGCACAGAATGAGGTTAAGCCTCTTGCTCAGGAAGTGGATGAAACAGAGAACTTCCCCAGAGAAACAGTTGAAAAGATGGCAAAGCTCGGCTTCATGGGCATCCCGATCCCGAAGGAGTACGGCGGCCAGGGTTGCGATATTTTGACCTATGCTATGTGCGTTGAGGAGCTGTCCAAGGTTTGCGGTACCACAGGCGTTATCGTATCCGCACACACTTCTCTGTGCTGCGACCCGATCCTTACATTCGGTACGGAAGAGCAGAAGCAGAAGTACCTCGTTCCGCTTGCAAAGGGCGAGAAGCTCGGTGCTTTCGGTCTTACTGAGCCGGGGGCAGGTACCGACGCTCAGGGCCAGCAGACGAAGGCTGTTCTGGACGGCGACGAGTACGTTCTGAACGGCTCCAAGATCTTCATTACCAATGGTAAGGAAGCTGACGTTTATGTTATCTTCGCGATCACAGGCGTTACAACAGACGCTAAGGGTCGTTCTAAGAAGACCATCTCCGCATTCATCGTGGAGAAGGGTACACCCGGATTTACATTCGGCGTAAAAGAGAAGAAGATGGGTATCCGCGGATCATCCACTTACGAACTCATTTTCCAGGATTGCCGCATCCCGAAGGCAAACCTTCTGGGCCGCGATGGCGAGGGCTTCAAGATCGCCATGCATACACTGGACGGCGGACGTATCGGTATCGCTGCACAGGCTCTGGGCCTCGCTGAGGGCGCTCTGGACAACACCATCGCTTACACGAAGGAAAGAAAGCAGTTCGGTAAGGCGATCGCTGCATTCCAGAATACACAGTTCCAGATCGCTGATATGGCAACCAAGTGCCAGGCTGCTCAGTATCTTGTATACGCTGCTGCTCGCAAGAAGGATGAGTATCAGAAGGATCACAAGACCGTTTACAGCGTAGAAGCAGCTATGGCTAAGCTTTACGCAGCAGAGGTTGCGATGGAAGTTACCACAAAGGCAGTTCAGCTTCACGGTGGTTACGGCTACACCAGAGAGTATGATGTAGAGCGTATGATGCGTGACGCAAAGATCACTGAGATCTACGAAGGAACCAGCGAAGTTCAGAGAAT
Source organism: Lachnospiraceae bacterium (assembly GCA_017543445.1). Classification (GTDB taxonomy): domain Bacteria; phylum Bacillota; class Clostridia; order Lachnospirales; family Lachnospiraceae; genus UBA1201. The sequence goes on from JAFYGB010000023.1 coordinate 7,483, forward strand.
GGTTATCTCTGCTGCGTTACTGAAGTAATTTGATTGATACAAGGCTCGAAAAGTCCACGTAGCGAATGCTCGCATTCGCAGACGTGACCTTGAGAGCCGAACAAACATGAGCCGTACCGATTTCCGTAGGAAAGCGATAGGACGGCGAATGTTTGTAGGATTTCGAGAGCTTGAAAAGCGGAGAAATCCGTAGTATCAATGTAATACACTAAAAGAATAATTAAGGAGCGTAAGATTGTGAAGATCATAGTATGTATCAAGCAGGTACCCGATACAAAGGGTGGCGTAAAGTTTAATCCTGACGGAACATTGAACCGTGCTGCTATGCTTACCATCATGAACCCGGACGACAAAGCCGGACTGGAAGCAGCACTTAGATTAAAAGATCAGTATGGAGCAGAAGTAACCGTTATCACCATGGGCCTTCCGAAGGCTGAGGAAGTTCTTCGTGAAGCATTGGCCATGGGTGCTGATAAGGGCATCCTTGTTACCGACCGTGTACTCGGTGGCGCAGACACATGGGCTACTTCTTCCACACTTGCAGGTGCGATCCGCAACCTGGATTACGATTTGATCATTACCGGACGTCAGGCGATCGACGGCGATACCGCACAGGTTGGTCCGCAGATCTCCGAGCATTTGAACATTCCGGTTATCTCCTATGCACAGAAGATCGAGATCGACGGAGACTCCGTGATCGTTGAGCGTCAGTACGACGACCGTTACCATGTGGTAAAGGCTAAGATGCCTTGCCTCATCACGGCTCTGGCAGAGCTCAATGCACCTCGTTACATGACTCCGGGCGGCATCTTCGATGCTTTCAAGGCAGACATCACTGTATGGGGCAGAGCAAACCTGGTAGATGTTGATGACTCTAACCTCGGTCTGAAGGGTTCACCCACACAGATCGCAAAGGCTTCCGATAAGGTACGTAAGGGCACAGGCGAGAAGGTTAATCTGGACGCAGATGCTTCCGTTGAGTACATTGTCGGCAAGTTGAAAGAAAAGCACGTAATTTAAACAGGAGAGTGACTACAATGGCATTAGAAGAATACAAGGGCGTATATGTCTTTGCTCAGCAGGTAGACAATAAGTTAAGCAGCATCGCTTTCGAACTTATCGGCAAGGGCAAGGATCTCGCAAAAGATTTAGGAACAGAAGTTACCGCCATTCTTGCAGGTTATCAGGTTGCAGACCTGGCTGACGAGCTTGCAGCTTACGGCGCAGATAAGGTTATCGTTATCGACGATCCCGAACTTAAGGATTACAGAACCGAGCCGTACGCACATGCGGTTGCTTCCGTAATTAAGGAATTCAAGCCGGACATCGTTCTGGTTGGTGCTACAGCGATCGGCCGTGACCTGGGCCCTCGCGTTTCCGCAAGAGTACACACCGATCTTACCGCAGACTGCACACAGCTCGATATCGGTGATTTCCCGCTCGTAGCGATCCCGGGTAAGGAGCAGCTTCATAATCAGCTTCTCATGACCCGTCCCGCTTTCTGTGGTAACACCATCGCTACCATCGCTTGCCCGAACTTCCGTCCGCAGATGGCGACCGTTCGTCCCGGCGTTATGCAGAAGCTTACGAAGCAGGAAGGCGCTAAGGCTGAGATCATCAACTACAACCCGGGCTTCACTCCGGACAACAAGTACGTTGAGATCCTGAAGGTCGTTAAGGCAGTTACCGACACCGTAGATATCATGGACGCTAAGATCCTCGTATCCGGCGGCCGTGGCGTTGGCTCCGCTGAGAACTTCAAGCTTCTCGAGGACCTCGCTGCAGTACTCGGCGGTACCGTTAGCTGCTCTCGTGCAGTTGTTGACGCAGGCTGGAAGCCGAAGGATCTGCAGGTAGGACAGACCGGTAAGACCGTTCGTCCTCATGTATATTTCGCGATCGGTATCTCCGGTGCGATCCAGCATCTGGCAGGTATGGAAGAGTCCGATATCATCATTGCGATCAACAAGGATGAGACCGCTCCGATCTTCGAAGTTGCTGACTACGGCATCGTAGGCGACCTGAATAAGATCGTTCCTGCATTGACCGCTTCTTTGAAGGCAGAACTTGCAAATAAGTAATCTACCGGGGGATTTATCCCCTGCGGAGGCCGCCGGTGCTGTCGGTGGGTTTCCATACATGGGCAGGGAGGGTTCTCTTCCTGCCCGCTTTTTATATCAGGGCAATGCTCGCGTGCGGGCGTTGATCCTGGGGAAACGGAGGTTTCTATAGTGAGTACAAGCACAAATCAGGTCGCGCGCGGCGCGGGAACGCAGAGAAAGCGCTCGAAGCGCGGCTCGTATATTTTCATCGGAATTATGGCGATCCTGGTCATCATAGCCGGTGTTCTTTGGATCAAATCCGCACCGTCGAAGGAGAAAGAGGGGTCGAAGGATGGTTTCTCGATCGTCAGCGGTAAGCATACGGTCGAGATCGTCGTAAGGGACTATGGCACGATCACGTTGGAACTGGATGCAGATGCGGCGCCGATCACGGTGTCGAACTTTCTGGACCTGGCAAATGAGAAGTTTTACGATGGCCTGACATTTCATCGTATCCTGCCCGGCTTCGTGATCCAGGGCGGTGACCCTGCCGGCACAGGGTCCGGTAAGCCGGACCAGCGCACCATTGACGGCGAATTCGAGGCCAATGGAATCGACAATCCGATCAAACATGAGCGTGGCGTGATCTCGATGGCGCGTAAGAGCGACCGGACCGCCAGCCGTCCGCAGGACAGTGTTGTTGCGAAGAATTCCGCGACATCGCAGTTCTTTATCTGCCTGGCTGACCAGCCGAGCCTGGATGGAAACTATGCTGCTTTCGGCCGTGTGACCGAGGGCATGGATATCGTCGATCAGATCGCGGAGGAGTGCGCCGGCGATGGTGACAACGGCTTCGTTTCCAAGGAGCGCCAGCCCGTCATCGAAAGCATCCGCGAGATCCTGCCCGGCGCAGGCCTCAACGAATAAAAACGTGTCTTGACAGGAACGGACTATTGGTGTAGAATAGACTACATAAATAGTCTGGAGGCATGCTATGAAGTTATTTGACAGTGAGATCAAACTGATGGAGATCATTTGGGCGAATGAGCCGGTCAGCGCGAAGCAGATCAGCCTGATCGCGGATAAAGAGATCGGCTGGAATAAGAATACGACCTATACGGTGATAAAAAAGGTCATCGAGAAGGGATATGTGAAGCGGGAGGAACCCGGTTTCATCTGCACGGCGTTGATAAAGAAGGAAGAGGCGCAGAAGAGCGAGGCGAAGGGATTGCTGGAGAAGTTGTTCCACGGCTCGAAGAAAGCGCTGTTCTCGGCGCTTTTGGAGGATGAGAAGCTTTCCGACGCGGAGATCGACGAATTGCGTGAACTGATCAACAAGAGGTAGGCCTATGGTTGCTGTTTTTTACTGGCTGCTCAACATGAGCATTCTCGCGTCGGCGGTGGGCATGATCGTGCTCCTGATCCGAAAGATCCGGCGGATCCCTCGCAGGATCATCGTGATCCTCTGGGCCATCCCGCTGGTGCGCTTTTTGGTGCCGTTCGGGCTCAGTTCTAAATACAGCCTGTTATCGCTGTTGCCGCGCTATGCGGTGCGGACCGTACCTGTTTCTGATGTCGTGAGAGGGACCATTTATAGCAACGACTTAATAGAGGCCATTCCTTCGAAGTCCGCTTTTGGCATGATGAACTCGGTACTGCTGGCTAGATCCTATAATCCGATGACCTATAAGGTCGACCTTCTGGCCGACGTCTTCGATTATGCGTCGTTCGTCTGGGCAATGATCGCCGCCGCCATTCTCATCGCATTGACCATGATCTATGTAGTCACGATGGCGGAGTTGCGAGGCGCGAAACGCCTGTATGGCAATGTGTACACTTCACAGAAAGTCACATCACCGGCGGTATACGGGATCATCCGCCCGCGTATCATCATCCCCGAGCATTTGCGGGATGCGGAGGGGCTGGACCTGATCCTGCTGCATGAAAAGCGGCACATTCGCCGCGGGGATAATTTCTGGCGCCTCCTGGCGTTTATCACGGCGGCGATCCACTGGTTCAATCCGTTCGTCTGGATCTTCCTGAAATGCTTCCTCTCGGATGTCGAACTGGCGTGCGATGAGTCCGCGCTTGCGAAGCTGCCGCAGGAGAAACAGAACGCCTACGCGCTGGAACTTTTGAATGTGCAGCAGAGTAAGACGGTGTTTGCGTCTGCCTTCGGCGGCGCGAAGATCCGCACCCGGATCGAGCACATCATCTCATATAAAAAGATGACTGTGTTTTCTGCCCTTTTATTTGCAGCCTTCGTTGCGGCCGTCGCCTACATGCTGCTGACAAATGCGGCGTAGTATTTTGAAAAAAGAATAAAACAACAGGCCGTCCGGTTTTGACCGGACGGCCTGTGTTTTATGTACTATTTAATAACTGATCAATAGTTCATGGCTTCTTCTTCGCCGTTTACAACGCGGAGTGCACCCTGGCACAGTGCCAGAAGTTCGTCCTCACCGGGATATACGGTGAAGGGAGCGATGAAGCCTGCATAATCCTTAAGGGATGCTACGACGTTCTTATCGTAAGCGATACCGCCGGTCAGGATGATCTGATCGACCTTGCCTTTGAGAACGCAAGCCATGGAACCGATGTCCTTAGCGACCTGGTATACGAATGCATCGAAAATCTCTTTTGCCTTTTCATTGCCCTCGCCGATCCACTTCTCGACGTCGCGCATGTCGTTCGTGCCGAGGTAAGCGTTCAGGCCGGCGCCGCCGACGAGCTTCTTATAAACCTCTGCCTCGGTGTATTTGCCGGAGAAGCACATCTTGACCAGTGCGCCGCTCGGAACTGCGCCGGCTCTCTCCGGGGAGAATGCACCGTCGCCGTCGAGTGCGTTGAATACGTCAACGACCTTACCACCGGTGTGTGCGCCTACGGAAACGCCGCCGCCCATGTGAACGACGATCAGGTTCAGGCTGCTGTAAGGAACACCCTGCTCCTTCGCGTAGCGCTTCGCAACTGCCTTCTGGTTGAGAGCGTGGAAGACGGACTTACGAGGCAGCTCCGGAACGCCCGAGTAGCGGGCTACGTCCTGCATCTCGTCAACTACAACGGGGTCTACGATGAAGGACTTCGCGCCGATCTCGTCACCGATCTCACGGGCAATGATGCCGCCTAAGTTGGAAGCGTGCTGACCGGAAACGCCGGCCTTTAAGTCTGCAAGGAGAGCATCATTGACCGGATAGGTACCGCCCGGGATGGGGCGCAGCATACCGCCGCGACCGACAACGATGTCCAGCGACTTGATGTCGAAATTCTTACGAGCCAGAAGGTCCGTGATCAGGTTCTTACGGAAGTCCTTCTGTGCTACGATGGAAGGATAGGAAGAGATCTCCTCAGTGCTGTGACGGAGGGTCTCTTCGAACAACAGGGTCTCGTCCTCGAAAACACCGATCTTCGTGGAAGTGGAGCCCGGGTTGATGATCAGAACTTTATGTGACATGGTAGTTACCTTACCTTTCGATTATTTGCTCATTGCGTTTGCAACAACGGCTGCAAGTGCGATGGAGTTTACCTTTACCTCGGTAGAGTCGGAACGGGAGGTCAGGATGACCGGAACTGCGGTACCGCAGAGGATGCAGCCGTTCTTCGCCTGGGTCGTATGGGTCAATGTCTTATATACGAGGTTACCGGAGTGGATGTCAGGGAAGAGGAGGATGTCCGCGTCGCCGACGATCTTACGTCCCTCAGCACCCTTATGCTTCGCAGCCTCAGCGTCGATCGCAAGGTCCAGAGAGAGCGGTCCGTCGATGATGCAGCCGGTGATCTCACCAACTTCGTTCAGACGGGTCAGCTCGGCGGCCTCAACGGTCTCCGGCATCTTCGGGTTAACGACCTCAACCGCAGCCAGAGGAGCGATCTTCGGGTTTGCGATGCCGCAAGCGTGTGCAACTTCTACCGCGTTGTGGATGATGCCTGCCTTCTCCTCGAGGGTCGGGTAGGTGTTGAATGCAACGTCGGTCAGGAACAGAAGCTGGTCGATGCCCGGTACCTCGAACAGTGCCACGTGGGACAGCTGACGTCCGGTACGAAGACCTACTTCCTTATTCAATACGCTCTTCAGGAACGACTTCGTGTCGATCTTTCCCTTCATGTACATATCTGCCTTGTGGTCATGTACGAGAGAAACTGCAGTAAGAGTTGCCTCCTGCTCGTCCTCAACGTCTACGATCTCAACTCCGGTCAGGTCGATGGAAAGCTCAGCAGCGATCTCCTCGATTTTCTTTTTGTCGCCGACGAGGATGGGCTCTGCGATACCGCGATCCTTTGCGATCTTAACCGCTTCCAGTACCGGACCGTCCTGAGCTACCGCTACGGCTACTTTTTTCATCTCACACTCGGAAAGGTGTGACAAAAGTTGTTCAAATGAAGTGCTCATCTTAGTTCTCCTTAATATATGTATGGAATTCATAGGTTTGCGGGCAATGTGTTCCGGTCTCACAAGACTGGTTTCGGAAAAAACACCCGTAAAGATAATCTTAACACCCATGTGAAAAAACGTCAATAGATGCCCCTGATTTTTTGACTTTTTTGGCAGAAATTGCCGTTGAATTTCAAAATGAAATGTGTTAAGATAGTCAAAGAACGCCCTGGGGCGGTTCATTTTTTTCGGATGAGCTGTCGCGGGTTAAAATAATGGAGGTCATTTCCCATGAAGAACCGCAGACGATTGATTTCTCTGCTAACTGCATTTTCCCTAATCTTGACGATGTTCACCGTCGTACAGGTACCCGTTAAGGCGGAGTCCTTTACCAAAGGCGAGGAACTCGAGGATGTCGTATTCCAGGTATTTGCCCAGGACAGCGTAAACTATTCGTGGCACGTATACGACGAGATTCCCGTATTATATAATGAACCTATGCAGATCTCATGGAGCCAGGATCCAAACGAGAAGTTCGGTGAGATCGGTGGAAGCCTTTCCTTTGGTTTCCAGCTCGCGGATAATGCGTTGCAGATCGGCCAGAGTGCTTCCGTTCATTTCACCGTGAAGAACATCAAGTTATCCTTTGCCGGAATGCCGGAATTCACGGGCATCGCCGACATAGATAAGACGGCGAACTTCTTGTGTAAGGAAGCAACCTGGGGTAAGACCGGAAACTCCGTCGAAGTCAGCCTTCGTGAGGATCTGCGCCGTGCATATCCCGACCTGCCGTTGTCCGGCCTGGTGAAGTCCTTGGTTCGCGTTTCCTGCACATTCCAGCTCGTTTCCTATGAGCGTGGTGAGTGGGTCGGCCCGCAGAACCCGGATGGTTCCGATTTCCGCACCAGAGATGAGATTCTGCCGGATATGGGCGCCGGTGTCAGCATCACGAATGCATTGGATAAGGCAGACTGCACAGGTGACGAGATCACGGATGCGATGCTCGACGCATATGCGGCTATGGGCATTAAGTCCTTATATATTCCCGTAAACTATGATAATCACATGAACGAGGATAATACCATCAACGAGGCATTCCTCGAGAAGGTTAAGACCCTCGTGGATCATGCGATCTCGAGAGGTTTCTATGTCATTCTGTCTATGACCGGATCCGGCGACTGGCTTTCGCCTCTGCCGGAACTGCGTAGCGCTACGGACAGCCGCTTGACGAAGATGTATGTTTCGCTTGCGATCGCGATGGATGGTTTCGGAGATCATCTGTTGCTCCAGACACTGCATCACCCGGTGGCTACGAAGGAGCCGACCGTAGATCCCGAGGCTGAGGAGCCGCCCGCACCGGTCGGTATGTCCGATTATAATACCGTTCTTTCCGCATGGCAGGATAAGATCGTCCGCGTTATCCGCGCGACCGGTACCAACAACCCGGCCAGAACGATCCTGCTCTCCCCGTACGAAAGTGATCCGGCTTTGATCCCGGATATGTCCTTCACTGAGGTCACGAACCTGGCTCTGTCTGTGGAGTTCGAACCCTACGCAGATAAAGAATGGGATAAGACCGTAGCAGCGGGTATCTTGAAGGATGAGATCGCTAAGGCGAATAACGAAGCGAAGAAGAAGAATGTTCCGGCGATCATCACTTCGTTTGGAGCACTCAACAAAGATAACTACGATGCACGTGTGCAGTACGCATATGACTTCACGACCGGTGCGAAAGATGCCGGTACGGTCGCTTTCTGGAAGGAAAATGGAAACACCGATGAGATCGGCCTGATCTCATTTGCTGATGCTTCTTATGCGTTCCCGATCATCGGTCTGTCTCAGGCAGCAGCTGCTGCCGGCGAGAAGAAACCGGCCATGGATGCAACGGTAGCGACGGAAGCTCCGGAACCGGAGACTGAAGAGCCGGCGAAGGAAACCACGGCAGCAAAAGAGAAAGAGACGCAGAAGGAAGACGAGACACAGGCACCGGCTTCCGAAGACCAGAAGTCAGGTAAGAATACAACCGTGATCATCATTGCGGTCGTACTGGGTGTCGTATTCATCGGCGCTGTCATCGTTTTGGCATTGATGTTTAAGAAGAGGAACGGTTCGTTCTTCTAAAGCAGGGAACATTCCCGAATATAAGCAACGAGATCGGCTGCTGTACGCCCCGTAATTACGGCGTTTGGCAGTCGATTTTCTCACAGTGAGATATAGGAATAAGAGGGTATGTGTATGGATATCGTAAGAGTATTGGCAGAGGAACAAAAGATACGGACGACACAGGTCGAGGCGGTCATCAAACTGATCGACGAGGGCAATACGATCCCGTTCATCGCGCGTTACCGTAAGGAGGCGCACGGGGGCCTGAATGATGAGGTGCTGCGTAACCTGGATGAGCGTCTGCGCTATCTGCGCGGCCTCGAGGAGCGTAAGGAAGCAGTGCTGTCATCCATCGAGGAGCAGGGGAAGCTGACCGATGAGTTGAAGCAGGAGATCAAGGCGGCGATGACGCTGGTTGCGGTGGAGGATCTCTACCGCCCGTATAAGCAAAAGCGTCGTACGCGCGCGACGATTGCGAAGGAGCACGGCCTGGAGCCGCTGGCGAACCTGATCCTGTTGCAGATGACGAAGAAGGACCTGCTGACGGAGGCGGCGCCCTTCGTGGACCCGGAGAAGGAGGTCCCGACCCCGGAGGACGCGGTCGCGGGCGCAAAGGACATCATCGCGGAAAATATCAGCGACAATGCCGAATACCGTACGTATATCCGCGATCTGACCATGAAGCAGGGCGCGGTGGTCTGCGAAAGCCGCGTCGGCGAAGAGGCCAGCGTATATGAGAATTATTATAAATATGAGCGACCGGTCGCTAAACAGCCCGGTCACGCGACTCTCGCCATCAACCGCGGCGAGGAGGAGAAGATCCTCTCTGTGAAGATCCTGACGGACGACGAGCGGGCCATCGGCTACCTGTGTAAGAAGGTCATTGTCCGCGATAACCCGTTCACGACGCCGACATTGAAAGAGGCAGTACAGGACGCGTATGAGCGCCTGATCTGGCCTTCCATCGAGCGAGAAGTGCGGAATGCGCTGACAGAGGCGGCAGAGGACGGTGCGATCAAGGTGTTCGGTAAGAACCTGCGCCAGCTGCTCATGCAGCCGCCCATCAGCGGGCACGTGGTGCTCGGCTGGGATCCGGCCTTCCGTACGGGCTGTAAGCTCGCGGTCGTGGATGCCACCGGTAAGGTCCTGGACACCGTCGTGATCTATCCGACGGCACCGCAGAATAAGGTGAACGAGGCGAAGGTCATCCTGAAGAAACTGGTAGAAAAATACAACGTCGAGCTGATCTCCGTCGGAAACGGAACGGCGTCGCGTGAGAGCGAGCAGGTGATCGCGCAGTTCATCCACGAGATCAACCGCCCGCTGAAATATATCATCGTCAATGAAGCCGGCGCGAGCGTGTATTCCGCATCGAAGCTGGCGACCGAGGAGTTCCCGAAGTTCGACGTGGGACAGCGAAGCGCAGTTTCGATCGCCCGCCGTCTGCAGGACCCGCTGGCGGAACTGGTGAAGATCGACCCGAAGTCCATCGGCGTGGGTCAGTACCAGCATGACATGAACCAGAAGAAACTGTCCGACACCCTCGGCGGTGTCGTAGAAGACTGCGTAAACCAGGTCGGTGTCGACCTGAACACCGCGTCGGTCTCCCTGCTGGAATATGTATCCGGCATCAATAAAACCATCGCGAAGAACATCGTGACCTTCCGTGAGGAGAACGGAAGCTTTAAGGACCGTAAGCAGCTCCTGAAGGTTGCAAAACTGGGTCCGAAGGCCTACGAACAGTGCGCAGGTTTCCTGCGCATCCGCGACGGAAAGACGCCGCTCGACGCGACGGCCGTACACCCCGAGAGTTACGAAATCGCGGAGCAGGTGCTCGCGAAGGTCGGAGCGACCGACCGGGAGATCGGTAAGCTGGCCGGTTTGAAGAAGCGCGTGGGCGACATCAAGAAGATGGCAGCGGAACTGAACGTCGGCGAGATGACATTGACCGATATCATCGGCGAGCTCGAGAAGCCGTCGCGCGACCCGCGTGAGGAGATGCCGAAGCCGGTGCTACGCGCCGACGTCCTCGACATGGAGCAGCTCACGCCCGGCATGGTGCTGAAGGGCACCGTCCGCAACGTTATCGATTTCGGCGCCTTCGTCGATATCGGCGTGCACCAGGACGGACTGGTACACATTTCCCAGCTGACGGACCGTTATATCAAGCATCCGCTCGAGGCGGTGTCGGTCGGCGACGTAGTGAATGTTAAGGTTTTATCGGTAGACGTAAAGAAGAAGCGCATTTCACTTACCATGAAAGGCGTGGAGCAATAGAAATAGGGGGGGTTTTATGCCGTATTTCTTTTTATTTGCCTGTATTGCCGCCGTGGCGATCCTTTTGTACTTGACGTTTTTCTTTTTCCGTATTATAGTCTTTCTGGTCGGGAACAAACATCGGGTACTGCTGTTTATCGGCAGCCTGGTCTTCACCGCGGGCTTTATGTACGGGATCTGCATGCTGACACGCGTTGGCATCCCGGTTCTGATCTATCTGGGTATCACCGCCCTCGTCACGGATCTGGTGTACCTGATCCTGCGTAAGACGGCGCTGAAAGAGGCGAATGGGAAGGTTTATGCGATCTTCCATCTGGGCCTCATTCCGGTAGTTCTCACGACACTGATCGTAATCTACGGCTATCAGAATATGTTCCATGTGTACGAGACGCGCATCACAGTTGAGACGGATAAGCCGTTGCGGGCTGAAGGCTATCGCGTGGCGCTTCTGGCGGACTTGCATTACGGCAACTCGATCACGGGCGAGCAGCTGCAGAAATACTGTGATCAGATCAGCGCGGCAAATGTTGACTTTATGATCCTGTGCGGTGACCTCTCGGATGAGAGCACCACGCCGGAGATGCTGGAGGAGTGCTACCGCATCCTGGGCAGTGTGAAGACCAACTATGGTATCTACTTTGTGTATGGCAACCATGACCGCAGGCGCTACGCCGCGGGCTCGGCGGGCTACACGGAGGACATGCTGGTCTCTGTGATCGAAAAGAACAACATTAAGATCCTGCTTGATGAGATCGTATCGATCAACAACGAGATCGTGCTGGTGGGACGCGATGACAAAAACGTGCAGCGCCAGGGCGGACGAGAGAGTAACGCGAACATCATGAAGCGTGTGAACACGGAGAAATACGTACTCGTGGCGCAGCATATTCCGGAGGATATGCAGGAATATGCGGACTTAGGCGCGGACCTGCAGCTGGGCGGGCACATGCACGCCGGGCAGATCTTTCCGATCAATGTGATCAATGAACTTACGAAGGAGCAGAACAGGGGTACCCGCAAATTCGGGAACCTGACCTCCATCGTGACGAACGGCATCTCCGGCTGGGGATTTCCCGTGCGTACGGCGGCGCATTCCGAGTACATGATCATTGATATCGTCTCCACAGCGAGATAGTATTTGGGGCTTATAAGTTTTTTAGAATTCAGGAGTTGAAACAACAAAATGAACGAATGGAAACCGAAACTGTTTTCATCCATGAAAACCTATTCTTCGAAGCAGTTTGCAAAGGACGTCGTAGCAGGTATCATCGTAGCGATCATTGCCCTGCCGCTTAGTATCGCCCTTGCGATCGCTTCGGGCGTTGTGCCGGAGCAGGGCCTCTACACCGCCATCGTAGCGGGATTTTTCATTGCCCTCTTAGGCGGCAGTAGCGTGCAGATTTCGGGACCGACGGCGGCCTTCGCGATCGTAGTCGCAGGCATCGTGGCGCAGCACGGCATGTCCGGCTTAGCGCTCGCGACCATCATGGCCGGCGTTCTGCTGATCCTCATGGGTATCCTGCGGATGGGGAGTCTGATCAAGTTCATTCCCTATACCATCACGACCGGTTTCACAGCCGGTATCGCGGTGACCATCGTGATTGGCCAGATCAAAGATTTCCTGGGCCTGCGTCTGGAGAAGTCGCCGATCGAGACCACCGAGAAATTCATCGAGGCGGTAAAAGGTTTGTCGACCATCAACCTGCATGCGTTGTTCGTAGGTCTGGTCTGCCTGACCATTCTCATCCTGTGGCCGAAGATCAATAAGGTCATCCCGGGTTCGCTGATCGCGGTCCTGGTGGGCATTGGCCTCGTGAAAGGCATGGATCTTCGGGTCAATACCATCGGCAACCTGTACAACATAACGTCCGGCTTGCCGAAATTCACCGCTCCGACCATCTCCTTTGATACGATCCATAAACTCTTCCCGGACGCCGTGACCATTGCGATCCTGGCGGCGGTAGAGTCCCTGCTTTCCTGCGTGGTTTCCGACGGTATGTGCGGCAGCCGCCATCAGTCCAACACGGAGTTGATCGGTCAGGGATGCGGTAATATTCTGTCCGCGTTGTTCGGAGGAATTCCCGCGACAGGCGCGATCGCGCGTACCGCGGCGAATGTTAAGAACGGCGGACGTACGCCGGTCGCCGGCATGGTACACGCTGTGGTCCTGCTGCTGATCCTGGTGCTCCTCATGCCGTACGCAAAGTGGATCCCCATGCCGACCATCGCAGCTATCCTGTTCATGGTGGCGTACAATATGAGTGAGTGGCGCTCGTTCGTGAAACTTTGCAAAACGTCGCCGCGAAGCGATATCCTGGTGCTGGTGCTCACCTTCGTTCTGACCGTTGTCTTCGACCTGGTCGTAGCCATCGAGGTCGGCCTGCTCGTTGCCGTTATCTTCTTCATGAAGCACATGGCGGAGACGACGAAAGTCAGTGGTTGGGAGTACTTCACCGAAGAAGAGATCAAAAACGACGAGAACGCCATTGGCCGCAAACTGGTTCCGTCGAATACCCAGGTGTTTGAGATCATCGGCCCGATGTTCTTCGGCGCGGCGGAGAAATTCACCGATTTCCCGATCGAGCGCGGGGTCAATGTTCTCATCCTGCGTATGCGTGGTGTGCCGGTCGTAGATGCAACGGCTATGCGCTCGTTGAATAACGTCCTGGATCATTGTAAGAGAAACGAAATAACGCTGGTGCTGTCGCATCTGCAGCCGCAGCCGAAGTCCGTGCTGGAGAAATCCGGTTTTCTGGAGAAGGTCGGCGCGGACAATATCTGCGCGAACATTGACGCTGCGCTGGAGCGCGCGGCGCAGCTCGGCAAAAAGTGATAGAGTAAAGGAGGTTCCCCATGAACGTGGCGACTCTGCAGGAAGAAGTCCTGCGACTGAAGAAGGAAAAAGACGTTTGCATTTTGGCGCACAGTTACGTGGCGCGTGAGATCGCGGAGGTCGCGGATTTTGTTGGCGACTCGTTCCAGCTGAGCGTGAAGGCACAACATTGCCCGCAGAAGACGGTCATTATGTGCGGCGTGCGTTTCATGGCGGAGACCGTGAAGATCCTCTCTCCGGAGAAGACCGTCATCCTGTCCGCGCCCGACGCCGGCTGCCCGATGGCGGAGCAACTTTCCGTCGAGATCGTGGAGCAGGCGCGGAAGATGTTCCCGGGCTGCGCGGTCGTGGCTTATATCAACACGACGGCGGAGCTGAAGACCGTCTGCGACGTGTGCGTGACATCCTCCTCCGCAGTGAAGATCGTAAAGAATATGCCGCAGGATAAGATCCTGTTTATCCCGGATCAGAACCTGGGCCAATATGTAAAGGCACAGGTGCCGGATAAGGACATCCGTTACATGCAGGGCGGCTGCCCCGTGCACGCGGCGATGACGCGTGAAGATGTTCTGGCGGCGAAGGCTGCCCACCCGAACGCCCTGTTCCTGGTGCATCCGGAGTGCGTTCCCGCGGTGGTGGAACTGGCCGATTTCGTCGGCTCCACCGCAGCAATCATGGATTTCGCGAAGAAGTCCGACGCCGAGGAGTTCATCATTGGCACCGAAAACAGCATCATGGAGCATCTGCAGTATGATTGCCCCGGAAAGATGTTTTACCCCCTGTCGAAGCGTCTGATCTGCATGAATATGAAGCTGACGACCCTGGGCGATGTCGCGAACATTCTGCGCGACGGCCGCGGCGGCGAGGAGATCGTCCTGCCGGCCGATGTGATCGAGGCGGCACGCCGTCCCATCGACGCGATGCTCGCGTTCGGCTGATCCAATCCGCCTATTTATTGACTAGGTCTTTACACCTTTTGGAAAATGTGCTATGATAATGTGGTTCCCGAATATGGGAGCCCAAAGGAGGTTTATACGATGACCAGAGTTACTAAAGATATGTTGATCGGAGATATGCTTAAGATCGATATCACCATCGCGGCGATCCTTATGGCAGAGGGTATGCACTGTGTCGGCTGCCCGGCTTCCCAGGGTGAGACGCTGGAGGAGGCATCCTTCGTTCACGGCATGGATGTTGACGAGCTCGTGACCGCGATCAACGAATATCTCGAGAAAAAAGAAGAGCAGCAGGCAAAAGCCGCCGCTACCGAAGAATAAAACTTTACGCCCCGGCCCCGGCCGGGGTTTTCTTTTGCAGAGAATGTGACACAGGGGACGGTTCTTTTTGTCACATTTTTGGCTCTTAAGCCACCACGGGCGGGGGTACCTTCCGTGGAATATGCTTCCTCCCGGCCAGGTCGCTCGTCGTGAAAAACATGCCGCTCGTTCGAAATCGGATTTGAGGGGGCCCGCTTCGACAGAGGGCGTTTTCTTGATAGCGCCAAGCTCCAGCCTGACGCGAAAACGCCCTCAGCTCGCGCAAAATCCAGTCTCGGAGACTGGATTTATGCCCCTCATCCGATATCTCACTTGCGGTGTTTTTCTACAACTCGTTCCAATGTCCGGTCGAAAGCATATTCCACGTAAGCCCCGCTTCGTGGTGGCGCGACACATTTTGAACGTGACAAAAAGAACCGTCCCCTGTGTCACATTGCATGTCGGGAACCCCGGCGGGGCAGAGGGCTGATGGGAGAAGAGAGTAGCTTGAAATGAGAAAGGAAGCTTCATCATTGACTGTATCGGAGGCGTGAATTATAATTGTGTGGAAGCAAGTCAGAAATTAATCCCGTTCAGGCAGGTGAGGGTATGCAGGCAGAAAAATCAAGTGAAAATCGAATAGCGTATTATCACCTACCAGGTCTGTTTGAGTTTTACGACCTCTATAAGGCGTTTCTTCCGGTTTTTCGGGGGCACCGTGAGTATTTTTACGAGTGGTGTGAGATCGGGTCGATTTACGGCGCTCAGGCGGATTGTTTGTGGGGCGGCGGGCGTGTCGGGTTCGGTGAGGAGCCGGCGGAACATGTCGCGGCGCTGATGCGGGAGTACGGGATCAGTGCGCGGCTTACGTTCAGCAATTCGCTGCTTAGGGAAGAGCATCTTTCGGATCGGAAGTGCAACCGCCTGTGTGCTCTGTTTGAAAAGAGCGGAGCGACAGGAAATGACAGCATGTTGAATACTCATGGCGTTGTGGAAAACGGTATCATCCTCACGTCGGACTTGTTGATGGACTACATAAAGTCGAAGTACCCCGGGTTCTATTTTGTGTCTTCTACGACGAAGGTGTTGACGGACTTCGGGCAGCTAGAGGACGAATTGAAACGTGAGGACTTTCGCTACGTGGTGCCGGATTTCCGGTTGAATAAAGCCTTCGACCGCCTGTTTGCATTGCCCGATGTGTGGAAGGATAAGGTCGAGTTTCTGTGCAATGAGTGCTGCAGCTTTGACTGTAAGCAACGTAGAAAATGCTATGAAAACGTGAGTCGTAAGAGCCTGGGGGAGGATCGTGAGGATCATGTATGTCCGTCGGCGCAGGCCGGGCGCGGCTACCGCTTCTCGGATGCGATGAAAAACCCAGGTTTCATCGGAAACGACGACATCCGAAATATATATTTGCCGAATGGGTTTTCCCAGTTTAAGATCGAGGGCCGCAGTTTAGGCAGCGCCGTCGTCCTCGAGTTTCTGCTCTACTATATGACGAAGCCGGAGTATCAGCTTAGGGTCCGCGAGGAGATCTACCTCGACAGTAGTCTGGACTTGTTCTAGACAATGTCAGAAAGAATCGGAGAACGAAAACCATGAAGAAAGAAAGTCGCAGCCTTGCGATCAAAATATGCATCATAGGAGTCCTTCTGGCTGCAGCATGGCTTCTGTCAAACTATATATTCAAACTTCTTGACACGGGAGAGAAGAATAAGGCGGATCTGCAAAAAGTGCTGCAGACGGCGAATGTCGGCGACTACGTCACGTTCGGTACCTATGAGCAGGACAATGTCGAAGCCGACGGCCGGGAGCCCATCGAGTGGCGGGTCCTGGATCAGCAGGACGACCGCATTCTGGTGGTCAGCCGCTATGCGCTGGATTGGATGAAATACAATACATTCGAAGCGAGCGTGACCTGGGAGACCTGCACGCTGCGCGCCTGGCTGAACGGGGATTTCCTGGAGGCGGCTTTCGAGCCTTACGAGCGCGAATGGGTCTTGAGTGTGGAAGTTTCAGCAGATCCGAACCCGAACCATGCTACCTCTCCGGGCAATGCGACCACGGACCGGGTCTTTCTGTTGAGTGTCCCGGAGACCGAGCGCTACTTCGACTCGGTCAGCGACCGAGCTTGCGCGGGGACTGCGTATTGCTATGCGCGAGGGGCGTTTCGGGCCGGTAACGGGAACTGCTGGTGGTGGTTGCGAACCCCGGGCGTCGATGGCTACCGGGCCGCATACATCGTTGACAGTGGCGTTGCCAACAGCGCGGGTCATGTCCACGACTACCTGTACGCCGTCCGCCCCGCCATGTGGCTCAGCACAAAAGAATGATCCGCACAAAACTATGATCCATGCAAAGACATGATCCTAACCTTAAGAAATACAAATCCTCAAAAATCCAAAAAGAAGCCTGCCGCAGTGGGATACTGCAGCAGGCTTTTTATTGGTTTGCTGATGTAGCAGAGATACTCATTCTTTTTCTTCCGGGGCCTCGGCGTTCTCACCGAGCAGGCCCATGCGTGAGAAGACCATGTTGTAGCCATCGTTGCCGAAGGAGAGGCTCCGGTTGACGCGGCTGATGGTCGCGGTCGAAGCGCCGGTCTCGTTGGATATGTCGAGGTAGGTGCGGTGCTCGCAAAGCATGCGCGCGACATCAAGACGCTGCGAGATCGACAAAAGCTCATTGATCGTGCAGACATCCTCAAAAAAATCATAGCATTCATCCACGGATTTCAAGGTCAGGATCGCCTTGAACAGTTGTTCCACGGTAGGAGTATTCAGTCGCTTATTCATATTTTCGCCTCCTATTTCTCGATGATCCGGATCTCGGAATCAAAAATAAAACGATCACGGCCGCGCTGCTTTGCAATATACAGGCGCTGGTCGGCAACCTTGAAGAATTCAACGTACGAGCGGCTCGTCAGCTCGGAAGAATGAACGCCGCCGCCGCTTAAAGAGACTTTGATGTTCGGGCTGGCCTCCGGCTTGATCTTGCGGACTTCCTCCAGAACATGCTCCAGACCGGAGCGGAATTCCTCCGGCGTACGGTCGGCATAGAGGAGGATGAACTCGTCGCCGCCGAAACGAATGATGGCATCGCCGCGGTCCGCGTTCACTGTCGATGCAAGCAGATGTGCGACCGTGCGCAGGATATCGTCGCCGTTGGAGTGGCCGCCGACATCGTTGATCTGCTTAAAGTGGTCGAGGTCAACGATGGCCAGAGAATACTCCTTCGTATCGTCACGCCATTTTCCGTTTTCGAGATTCAGGACATAGGTATTCAGATAACGCCGCGAGTGGCAGCCGGTCAGGCTGTCCTTATTCGCGAGTTCGTACAAAAGTTCGTTTGTCAGTCGCATGCGGCTGTGCTCGTACACATAGAGTGCGATCATGGAAGAAACCATCAGGATCATGATGATCGCGGTGAAGATACGCATGCGGTCAATGCGGTTCTGGGTCAATGACAGGGTCAATGTCCAGTTGAGGTTCTTCATCGGGAAATCGTAGTCGATCGGGTCGTCAGCCTTACCGCGCTCGGTCAGGATGGTTTTCTCGCCTGCGGAGTTTCTGTACCACAGGGAGTAATTGACGTTGTCACCGAGCATATCGTTTAAGTGCAGGCTGTGGACCAGGTCATCGATCTCGATGGAGAAACTGATCAGTCCCCAAAGGGAGCCGTCCTTACGGAAGATGGGGTAGCGTCCCGCGATGCCCTTGCCGCCCTGCTTCATGTCGAAGGGTTCGCTGATGAGCATCTGTCCCGTTTTGCATGCCTGAATGGCCGGTGCATTGCCGGGGAGGGTATCGTCCATGAAGTTGAAACCGGTCATGGATTCATTGCCCTCGGTGGGGTAGAAGTAGGATACGACACCGTCTGGCGCCAGAAGAATGTTCTTTAAGGGGATATCTGCTTCGTCGTGCAGACGCTGCCAGATGCTGATGACCATGGCTTTGTGAAATTCCGTGTCATCCGGCTTTTCGATGATGCTGTCGGCCAATGTCTGGACGCGTGACGTGATCGTCTCCAGTTTTTCCTGGATCGCGGTCGCACAGCCGACGGCGTGGTAGCGTTCCCGTTCACGAACGAGCTTACCATCCTGAGCCAGGACAGAGAAATATAGGACCGAAAAAATGAGGATCGAAAGGAAGAAGACGAGAATCGACGTCCAGGGTTTGATCTTCTTTTCGGAAATCGTATAGTAACTGCTCATGCGCCCTCCATGTATTTAGTAAATCAAGTTCCATGATTCCTATCGTTCCCATTATACCATTTCTTTTTAACAAAGTAAAGAGGCAACGAGATAAAGAGGTAAAGAAGTAAAGTGAAGGAAAAATGAAGTGACAAACGGGCCGATTTGTATTATGATAAGGGGTAGCAGGAACTGCGGCAAGATGGCTGCAGTCCACGTTTTTTCAGGAGTATTTATGAGCATATACGATAGCTTGAATAAAGAGCAGAAAGAGGCCGTGACCACGACGGAGGGACCGCTTCTGATCCTGGCCGGCGCGGGCTCCGGTAAGACGCGTGTGATCGTACACCGCATCGCCTGGATCCTGGAGCAGGGACTGGCGAAACCGTGGGAGATCCTGGCCATCACCTTCACGAATAAGGCGGCAGAGGAGATGCGCCACCGTGTGGAGCGCATCGTTCCGGGCGCCGGGCAGGACATCTGGGTGGCCACGTTCCACGCGAGCTGCGCCCGCATTCTGCGCCGACACATTGACCGCATCGGATACGATAATCATTTCACGATCTACGACACGGATGACCAGAAGGCCATGGTAAAGGGGATCGTGAAGCGCCTGGCGCTGGATCCGAAGCAGTATCCGGAGCGCAGGGTGATGGAGACGATCTCGCATTTTAAGGAGCGCCTGATCACGCCGGAGCAGAGCCGTCACGAGGCGACGGACTTCCGCGAGCAGAAGATCGCCCTGATCTACGAGAACTACGAGCAGGACATGAAGAAGAACAACGCGCTCGATTTCGACGACCTTCTGGTGAAGACGGTCGACCTCTTCGAGCAGTGCCCGGACGTGCTGGAGTACTACCAGACCCGTTTCCGCTACATCCACGTCGACGAGTATCAGGATACGAACCATGTGCAGTTCCGTCTGGTCGCGATGCTCTCGAAGATGCACCGCAACCTGTGCGTGGTGGGCGATGACGACCAGTCTATCTACAGTTTCCGCGGCGCGGATATCACGAACATTCTCGATTTCGAGCAGTGCTTCCCGGGAGCGAAGGTCATCAAACTCGAGCAGAACTACCGCTCGACAACGCGCATCCTGGACGTGGCGAACTGCGTTATCCGGAACAACCGCTCGCGTAAGCGTAAGACCATGCGTACGTCAAATGAAGAGGGTCAATCCGTGCGTTTCCGCGTGTTCGATGATGCACGCCAGGAGGCGGACCGCGTCGTTTCCGAAATCGCGGCGCATGCGACTTCGGAGTGCGGATATGATCATTTTGCCGTGCTCTATCGGACGAATGCCCAGTCCCGTCTTTTCGAAGAAAGCTGCATTCGCCAGAATGTACCGTATCGCGTGGTAGGTGGAATCAACTTCTATCAGCGCGCCGAGATCAAGGATGTCCTGGCCTATTTGAAGACCATCGATAACGGCCGGGATGATCTGGCCGTAGCCCGCATCATCAATGTGCCGAAGCGCGGCATCGGCTCGACCACCGTGACGAAATGCATGGACTATGCGATCGCGCACGACGTGAGCCTGTTCGACGCCCTGTCTGTGGCCCAGGATGTGCCCGGCGTTTCAAAAGCAACGGCGGAGAAGATCCGCGGCTTCGTGAACCTGATCCGTCGGTATCGCTTTGAGGCAGAGGGACTGGCGGTCGATGAATTGATCGGACAGCTGCTCGATGAGATCCATTATGAGGACGAACTGATGAAACTCACAGAGGAGGAGCAGGAGTCGAAGAGCGAGAACATCGACGAACTTATTTCGAAGGCAGCGGATTTCGACCGCGACGCGGACGAACCGACATTGGCCGCATTCTTGGAAGAAGTGGCGCTCGTGGCGGATATCGACAGCGTCGGCGAGAACGAGGAACGTTTGCTGCTCATGACGCTGCACGGCGCGAAGGGCCTGGAGTTCGACCATGTGTACTTAAGCGGCATGGAGGACGGCCTGTTCCCGAGCAGCATGTCGATCGACTCCGGGAATCCGAAGGACATCGAAGAGGAGCGGCGCCTGTGCTACGTCGGCATCACACGTGCGAAGAAGACCCTGACATTGACCATGGCAAAGGTCCGCATGTTACGCGGCGAGACCATGTTCTGCATCCCGTCCCGCTTCATCCGCGAGATCGAGGACGGCATGCTCATAACCGAGGGCCAGGTCCCGGCCGCGAAGAAGCGTTTTGACGATGACTGGGGCGGCAATTTCCGGAACCGCTACCGCGATACGGACGATGATGTATTTTCCGGTTCGGCACCTCAGTCGACGTTCCGCAGCACACCGTCGTTCGAGAGGACCACGCCGAAGCCTTATGCGAAGCCGAAGCTCGGTTCGCTCGGCTACGGAAGTCCGAAGCCCACATCCTTCGGCAAATCCATCCCGACCGTGAAAGCGGATCATCTGGATTTTGGCGTCGGTGACCGCGTACGCCAGTCCCGATTCGGAGCCGGTACGGTACTGGAGATCACGGAGACACCGACGGACTACAAGGTACGCGTCCAGTTTGACGAGGAGGTCTCGCCGAAAGTCATGCTTGCCGGCTTCGCGCAATTCGAAAAGATCGAAGAATAAATTCCAAATTAGGTATGGTAATTCCGTGAATTGTATGATATAATTACCTTGCACATGAATCATGTTGGGGATGCATAATCGACCCAAAGATTATATGACACTGATCGAAAGGGAGAAACAGGACTATGGAGAATAATAAGATTGAAGAGATCGTTGCAGCAGTAAGCGCAGTAGAAGAGAAGAAGTCGCACAAGAAGCTTTATAAGATTTTGGCAGTGATCGGCGGACTTGTAGTAGTCAGCGCTATCGCTTATCTTGTATATCGTCTGCTTACACCGGATTACATGGAAGATTTTGATGATGATTTCGAGGACGAGTTTGATGACGAGTTCTTCGATGATGACGAGGATGATGCAGATGATAAGACCGAGGCTGAGGCTTAAGGTTTCATCAGACTGAGTACATATCCGTTTTATCGGAATCCCTGCTCGGCGTGTGCCGGGTGGGGATTTTTTATAACTATGAAAATGACAGGATGGAAGCATGAAAAAAGGTGAGATCGTAAGCGGAAAGGTCATCCGCGTGGATTATCCGAATAAAGGGATCCTGCTCGCGATGGACGAAGCAGAGGGGCAGGAACGGGAAGTCGTCGTGAAGAATGCATTGCCCGGACAGACCGTGGAGGCGCGCATCATCAAGAAGCGCCACGGGAGGCCGGAGGGCCAGCTTCTGGAGGTGCTCGCGCCCGCGCCGAATGAAAAAACTGTCGCGGATGGACTGTGCCCGCACTTCGGCCTCTGCGGCGGCTGCTGTTACCGCAGCATGCCTTACGAGGAGGAACTGGCCATGAAGGAGGGGCAGATTCGGCGCCTGCTCGACAGCGTCATCGATACCCCCTATGAATTCGAGCCCATTACCCACGGCCCGCTATCCGCGGAATTCCGCAATAAGATGGAGTTTTCCTTCGGCGACGAATATAAGGACGGCCCGCTGGCGCTGGGCCTGCATAAACGCAACAGTATGTATGACATCGTCCCTGTGACCGAATGTCAGATGATCGATGAAGGCATGCGGCAGATCCTGGATGCGACGCTGCGTTTCTACCGTGAGAAGGGCCTGCCTTACTATCATAAGATGCGCCACGACGGCGTTCTGCGCCACCTGCTTTTGCGCAAGAGTTTTTCGGACGGCGGCTACATGGTGGCGCTGGTGACGACCGGGGAGACGGCGGCACTGGATCTTCCGGGCTATGTGGAGACGCTGCGCGCGCTCCCGGCCGGTGCTCAGATCCGCGGCATCCTCCACATGGTCAATGACAGCGTGGCGGATACGGTCGCGAGTCAGAAGACCACAGTCCTGTACGGCACAGAGTTTCTGACGGAGAACCTTCTGGGCCTTACGTTCAACATTTCCCCGTTCTCGTTCTTCCAGACGAACACGCTGGGCGCGGAGGTGCTCTATCGCGTGGCGCGTTCCTACGTCGGCGAGACGCAGGGCCGCACGATCTTCGATCTGTACAGCGGTACGGGAACCATTGCCCAGATGCTGGCCCCTGTGGCTCGCCACGTCGTCGGCGTCGAGATCGTGGAGGAGGCGGTCGAAGCCGCTCGGGAAAATGCAGTCCGCAACCACCTGGATAACTGCACCTTCATCGCGGGCGACGTGCTGAAGAAACTGGATGAGATCGAGGAACGCCCCGATTTCATCGTCCTGGATCCACCGCGTGACGGCGTTCACCCGAAGGCCCTCGAGAAGATCATCGCCTACGGCGTCGAGAACATGATCTACATTTCCTGCAAACCGACCAGCCTGGTCCGCGACTTGGAGATCCTTCAGCAGCACGGCTACCACGTCGTTCGCGCCCGCGCTGTCGACATGTTCCCCGGAACGGCACATGTGGAGACAGTATGCCTCTTGAGCAACCAAAAGAAAGAGGATGCTATATGTGGAAATATACAGATATAACAAGAGATGAGTTTGAGCGGATCAAAGATCACATCGAAGAGATCATGGTCGCTCATGGAGCAGTAGCTCAAGAGATTGATTTGCCTTATTCCCAAACGGCAACAACCGTCCAAAAGGATTCGGATGTAATTGTCCGGGAAAGTCATCGAAAAGTATATATATACAAAGATCTGTATTATAGGATCGACGAAGTGTGTTTTGATAAAAAGCCATTTATTGTTGCTGAGGTCGGAACACAGGATGAATTGATGAAAAACACTATGGAAGATGCCACCCCGTTTCCTTGGGATCTTTCTGAGGAAGAAATGGAAGATGAGGTATCGTTCTTCCTCGGTGAAAAACCATATCCGACAGAATAACACATGAAAATGGTAAATCAAAAATGGAGGTGAAGACGGATGCCGCGGATCGATAAAGAAAAATGGCAGATGGGAAGTTCTTATAAAACTGTGATGGATACTTATGTTGATGAAAGAGATTATAAGCTTTTAGGAGCGGATAAATGAACCTGCGAGATTGTTATTTGGAAGAGGATCTGTTTCCCAAGATTTTTACCAACTTTGAAGAGAGAGAATACGGCATCCTTTTTTACAACACCGAAAATAAGGATTCGTTTGATTCGAACCATGCGGTGATCTATAAGGATAAGATCCGGGATCTGTCGAAAGTCCTCTCGGATATCGCCGAGTTTTACAGAGCTCGGGGGAGCCGGCCGATCATTTATCAATCCATGCTGGATGACAACTGGTTTGATGAGATCAAAGACGAATTAATGGCCGCCGGATATCGGAGCTGGATCGAAGATCAGGAATATATGCTTCCGTTAGGTGAAAACAACATTACTCCCAATCCGGAGCTCGAGGTGAAAAAGGTCTCGGAATGGTCGGAAGAGATCGAAAATGTTTTTCTCGAGGCAGAAGAACCTTGGGAGATCCAGGTGGCGAAAAAAACATTAAGCCAGCCGAAGACATGGATGTTTGCGGCATGTCTGCATGGTAAGCCGGTCGGATTATTGTATGGACATATTTCGGAGCTGGCCTGCCGGGTGGATTACCTTCTCGTGTCGAAGAAGCATAGAAAAATAGGAGCTGGCCGTGCGTTGTTTTATGAATATGTGGAATGGTGCCGGCAGAACAGCATTGACAATATCTATATATGGCCGGATGGGGAGACGCCCAAAAGGATTTACGAAGAAGGCGGTTACCGAATCGTTGAAGTCCGCAAGGCGGGGCGCGCAGTGATGAGCGAATAGTGAATGAATTGTGTCCGCAACCTGTGGTTGCGGAAAACTGAAAAACAGCAATCGTCGGTTGGTGGAACTTACTGTGCATATTTGTTAATCTGTATTTGCGACGCGGAGCAAAAGCAACTTAAAGTCAAAGCAAATACAGATGAAAAGGAGACCAGCTATGAGTTTTGGTAAAAATCTTCAATACTTACGCCAACTTAGTAAGAATATGACACAGGAGGCCCTGGCAGAAAAACTGAATGTAAGCCGCCAGACCATCTCCAAGTGGGAAATGGATGCGGCGAACCCCGAAATGGATAAGGCACTTGAGATCTGCAAGATATTCAACTGCACCCTGGATAATCTGTTCCGGGAAGAAATGGATAAACGAAGCGATGCATATTCAAATCTTCGTGTGGAAGATGTCGCAGGGTTCCGCTACATAGCATATACGGTGATCAGCACCGAGCCCGAGAGTGACACGGTCGGCAGGATGTATAGGATCGCTAAAGAGAATGGCATTGAGAACCCGAGAGTAATCGGATGGGATTTCCCGAACGTTTCGCAGGAGCAGGTCAATGTCTTCAATATGCACGGCTATACGGCGGCGCTGGTATTGCCCGAGGATGTAAGCCTTGAGGGATATGAGATCAAGGAGCAGGCTACGCATAAATATGTGGCCATCCACATTGAACGGCCGTTCGAGAACCCCTTTGTAACCATCCCTGGGGCATATCACACCTTGTTTGATTTCATGAGAACGAACGGCCTGGAACGTGTGGAGGACGAAGTGATCCCGTGCTTTGAAACGGACGGAGAGAGCATGGATGTCTACATTGCCTGTAAGTAACATAGGTACTCTTTGGTTATAAGTGTTCTGTCTCTTTTCATGGGTGAGGCATTCTGTTATGCTTTCTTATGTAAGGCGCCTACAGAAAAAATCATTTACATGAGAGGATATAAACATGAATAGAGATATTTTTATAAGAAACCTGACCGGGGACAGGATCGAGCTCAGCCCCAAGGGCAGAAATGCCAATGAATTGTCCGTTGAAGAGTTCGAAAAGAATTATGAGAGCTTCTTTGAGATGATCTTCGAGATAGCGGCTACGGATATAAGCAGTATTGCCGGTTATGGAGAGTTCGATGAGAACAATGAAGCCCCTTATAAGACATTTAAGGAGTTCGTAGAAGCTACTTTCGATGAGAACCAGGAAGGCTACTGGCACAACTGGACCCAGATGTTTGATACCACCTTTCTTAAGAAGGATTATTTCGACAGGATCTATGCTAAGGTCATGCAGTACGCAGAGTTCTGCGAGGGTCAGCGGTATCTGGCAAACAACAACACCTTTTTTTGCAACATGCTGGTAGATGATGCCGGGAAGACCTACTGCACGGACTGGGGACGTGCCGGGATCATGGATTTTCTGATGGACTTTGCGATACTGGATCTGAATAAGCCGTATCTGCTGGTCCCCGAGAAATTATATGACTATGCTAAGAGGAAAAACATCGAGATCCGGAACTTCCGGGAGCGCTTCCTGTGCATGGCGTATTTCAAGGGAATCCACACTTTGATGTGGCATGCTTCTATTGATGACCTGGAGTCCTGCGAGTCCATTACCAAATCCATAAACGAACTCGAAGAAAGAATGAACAGACTGGCGGATTAATATGCAGTATGAAAATGCCAAGGACATTCTCCCCGAAAGCCTTCTTAAAGAAGTGCAGAAGTACGCGGAAGGAAAGGCAATCTACATTCCCAAACGTACCAAGCGGGAAGGCTGGGGAGAAGCGTCTGGTTATCAAGAAAAACTGAATAAGAGAAACGGTGCGATCCTGCATCGATATTCATCGGGAGCATCGATCCTGGAGATCGCCGAAGAGTTTTTTCTCTCTCCGGAGACCATTAAAAAGATCGTGTATGGAAAGAAAGTGACCCTGCCAGAGTACTCCCCCTCGGTATATTCCGCCGGACAGTATTCCAACGCCGGACTGGGGGAGGAATGGGTGCGGATCTATCTTGAGTCCGTGGGTGTGAAAGTGCCGGACGGTGAGAAGTACTTTTTGTCTGAACTTGTAAAGATGCCGCTACGATTGATCGATGATGATAGTGAAGTAACGGATGACCGCGATGAAGCAAATTTCAGAGATGTACCGCTGATCATTTTGTATGAAGGCCGAAGGTTTCATGTGATATGCCGGAGAGACCATCTGTCCATGCTGCGCAAGGAAAAGAAGAATGCCCATCATGCGTTCATCTTCGCGCGGAAAGAAGAGTACGAATACTATCTGAAAAACTTCGGCAAACAGTTTCAAAGGTGACGTGTTAAGTGATTTAGGAGTTGAAATAAGCAAATGAATTATTCGATCCGCATAGCGGTTCCTGAGGATGAACCGAAGATACGTGAATTATTCATAGAGATGCTTCAGACGATCTATCATACCCGGGATGTTCAGGGGTATGAGCCGGGATGTCTGGACCGATACTGGACGAAGAGCGAAGAACGTATCCTCGTCGCGGAGGATGAAACGGTCGTAGCTTATCTTTCGGTCGAAGTACATCATGATCCGGAAGCAGATTACATATACCTGGATGATCTGTCGGTTACGGAAGCTTATCGTGATCATGGAATCGGTAGCACGTTGATTCGGGAAGCGGAAGCCTATGCACAGGAGATCGGAATACAGGATATCGTGTTTCATGTGGAGAAATCCAATACCGAAGCGTTTCGATTGTATAAAAGGCTAGGGTACACGATCTTCCGAGATGACGGCAACCGATATATGATGCATAAAACGGTTGGAATTCAGGTCCGAGAAGAACGCATTTCCCCAGAGGAATACATCGATTTCCTGAAACGGACCGACTTGGGGTCGCAATACCCGAAGGAGCGTTTTGAAGAAAGAATAAAGAAACTGGTAAATACAGTCACCATCAGCCTGATTGCGCGTAACGCGACCGGGCTGATGGTCGGCGTTTTGTTCGGGCTAACGGACTACTGTTACTGGCTGTACGTGACCGACCTCGGAGTGGACAGAGATTACGAGAGGCAGGGTATCGCCACCCGCCTAATGAAAACGGCCCATGAACTGGCAGGCGGCGAGAAGGATATCGCAGTATATCTGATCGCAAATGAAGAGGCGGTTCCGTTCTATGAGAAGCTCGGTATGAAACAGGCGGATGACGTCATGAAATACAATCATATCGAATGGACGGAGTGGACCGTGTGATCGGTACCCGACAAAACAGAGCACAAATTGACGGGATTTCTTTGGCGCCTTCGTGTAGAATAAAACTGTCAGGGATAAGGAATGATTAAGGGAAGGGCTTCAGCTCTGATGAAGGTTAAAGTGGGACGAAACAAACGGGAGGAGTAGGATGGAACAGACAATTCTTGAATGGCTACTGGAGGAAAGCACTCCGGAGGTAAAGCTCAGAGCCTTGAAGGAATACGAAAAACTGCCGGGAGACGATGAAAGAGTTGTCAACTGCAAAAAAGAACTTCTTCAGAGCAAGGTATATGAGCGCGGACTGAAAAAACTAAAGAAAGACAAGCCCTGGGACAAGTATGATGCGATCATGGCTTTTGCCGAGTGGGGATTGACCCGGGCTGATATTGGAAAGGATATCGACAGCGAAGTGTACGCTCTGATCGAGAACACAGGCTTCAAAATGCTGTGTGGCGAACCGCTTCTACTAAGAAATCTTGTAAAGCTGGGATATGATACGGACGATGTCGTGAAAAATGAAATCGACAGCGTACTTAAGCTGATCAAGGACGACGGTGGCTTCGGCTGCATCAGCACCAACAAAAAGATCAATGATCCTAAGAAGCCCCATAAGAGCTGTGCAAGGTTGACGGTGGAATACCTGCTGCTGGTGGCAGAGCTGCATTTGAAGGGATACAAGCCGGCGTGCGAAGACTCTCTGGTGCATTATTTTACGAAGCGAAACATTTTCTATCGGACAGACGATATGCAGACGCCTATGGTGGATGTGATGCTTGGCACATTTTATCCGCCGGATCCGATCAAAATCGGCGCGCATCAGATTGTTTACGCGCTGCGTGCATTGGGTTGCGATCCGGAGTCGGAGGCCATGCAGGCGGGTTACAAAGTGATTAATCAGCACAAGCTGGAGAATGGTAGATACCTGCTTACAGCGTCCAAGAGCGTACCGGCATTCAAGGCCGGGAATGTCGGGGAAGAGAATAAGTGGGTGACGCTGTATGCCTGTATGGCGCAGGAGTAAGGAGAATCGGATGGATTATCAAACAGAAAAACTGATCCTTCATTTTGTCACAGAGGACGATCTGGCAGAGGTTGCCGGGAAATGGCCCGCCGATCATCATCCGCTCTCGGATGCGGAGGCACGGGAAGCCATCGCCTATATGCGCGGAAATTACGAAAGGAATACGAACGGCTGCATCTATCACCTTTGCCTTGCAGTGTGCGGGAAGGAGCATCCCGAAACGATTATGGGCTGGTGCGGGCTGGACGGTACGAGGAACCACTCGGAGCCGGAAATCTTCATCCTCCTGGAGGAAGAATACCGGAACAAGGGATACGGAACGGAGTGCGTAAAGGAACTGCTGCGGATTGCGGCGGAGGACTTTGCGCTTTCCGGCGTTCACGGCGGCTGTGACAAAGAAAACATCGCTTCCGCCCGTGCCATGGAAAAGGGCGGCATGGTGCAGTACGGCACGGAAGATAACGGA
>JAFYGB010000024.1 GCA_017543445.1 Lachnospiraceae bacterium
TAGCCGATTATATCGATTACTACAACAACGAACGCATCCAGGCAAAAACAAAGTGGATGCCCCCTGCAAAGTACAGGGTAGCATCCACTTGATGAACCTCGGTCGTTAATCAATGTGTCCAGGAAACTGGGTACATATCACCTTCCCGCCGTTTTTTTATTTCATATCGGTTTCGGTATACACTTTATAGGATGTAATGTGTTTGCCTTTCTCTACGTATACGTAGCCGTAAGCGGAGTAGGCTTTGGTGATGTCCTTGAGCAGGGTGTTTCCTGTTACGAGGTCGTAGAGGACTTTATTTCCCATGTCGTAGAGGAGGAAGTCGCCGAAGTAATCGTAGGCCGTGATGCCGCCTAAGTTGAGGCCTGCCGACTTAACAATGTAGACGCAAGCGGCATTGTCCTCGTTCATAAATAAATAGAGATATGAGTTGTACGGAAGATAACTGTGGTTCTTAGCCTTATTGAGGGTGAAACGTCCGTTCATGATCAATACCTGGCCGTGGCCGCCCAGCAGCTTCTGTCCCCATTGACACATTGACATCTTGTGAAATAGATGTAAAAAAGTTAGAATATGTTTGTAACATACTTCTGCAGACGGGTATTGTATAGGTGAAGGGCCTGTGTTGCAGGTCGATGTAAGGCGGAGAGAACCGCTGGTTTAGGAGGAAATGAGAAACCATGATGCAAGATGAACAGATCATCGATCTGTATTTTGATCGGAATGAGCGCGCGCTGACGGAGACGTCGGATAAGTACGGGAACTACTGCTGGACGATCGCGCGGAATATATTGAACGACGAGGAGACGGTGAAGGAGTGCTTCAACGACACACTGCTCCAGAGCTGGAACGCGATGCCGCCGCACCGGCCCAACTGCCTCCGCGTCTTTGTAGGCAAGATCACGCGCAATCTGTCGCTGAAGCGCGTACGGAGCGCGCAGGCACTCAAACGCGGCGGAGGAGAGGCAGTCATTGCCCTCGACGAACTGGAGGAGTGCGTGCCGGATATCGCCGCGACGAGCGCGGAGCAGGTCGAGGAGAACCTGGTGATCCGCGAGACCCTGAAGGCGATCCTGACCGATCTGCCGGTGCAGAGCCGCCGTATTTTCGTGCGCCGCTACTGGTACTGCAGCTCGATCGAGGAGATCGCAAAGGCGATGGACCTGACTGAGGGCAATGTTCGGACCATTCTGTCCCGCGTTCGCAGTAAGCTGAAGGCGGCCCTGGAAGAAGCGGGGGTGACGGTATGAGTTTGAAGATTACGAAAGAGGCTTTGATGGATAATATCAGCGAGATCCCGGAAGAATTCGTCATAGAAGCCGAGTACACGGAAGAGGAGCTTAAGCGCCTTGGCACGCCTGCCGAGGGGAAATCAGCGGCCGGCGCGGTGATCGTGACCGAAACTCCGAAGAAGAAAGAGAAGCTTGTGAAAGAGGCGTCATCGAAGGCGGAAGAAGAGGACGATATCGAACCGCAGCCTGAGGCGGCGCCGAAGAAGGCCGCGACAATCCTCTGGATCACCATGGGCGTGACATTGGCCGCGTCAGCGATATTACTGTTTGTGCTGTTCTGGAACCCGGATCGGAGGGACGTAGTGACGATGAGTGAGGCGATCGAGGAACGGCTGGAGAATATAAAGAAAGCAGAGGTCGGCGAGTATATCACGCTTGGTTCCTATGAGCAGGATAACAAGACTAAGAGCGGCCAGGAAAGCATTGAGTGGCTGGTTCTGGATAAATCGGGCAATCGCATGCTCGTGATCAGCCGATATGGGCTGGATTGTAAGCGCTACAATGAGGCGAAGACGGATATCACCTGGGAGGCATGCTCTTTGCGAAAATGGCTGAATGGAGCGTTCTATGAAAATGCGTTCGAGGCCGAAGAGAAGAGTATAATAATGGCATCTACGGTTGCTGCGGATAAGGTGTTCCTGCTTAGTAAGGACGAAGTCGACCGATATTTCGATAGTGAAGATGCCAGAAAGTGTACAGGAACAGCCTATTGTTTCTCACAGGGAGCATATGACGGTGTGAATGGTACATGTGCCTGGTGGTTGCGTACGCCTGCCTATTCGTATCGGGCGGAGGCTGTATTTGTTGACGGCCGATACCTCACGGACCCGGTTGACCAACCCTTGCGTGCTGTGCGGCCTGCAATATGGCTCTACTTGGGAACGGACGAAAACAAAGAGGAGATAACGACTGCGTCCGAGACGACTGCAGAGATGGTGGCGGACACGACTGCGGAGGAGACAACGACAGAAGAAGCGACGACCGCGGCGGAGACGACTGCGCCCGAGACGACCGAGGCTGAGACGACTGCAGAAACGGCGGAGGAGACGACGGCTGCACCTGAAACACCTGCGGCTGTCAAGGTTGAACTTAGTAACGAGAATTTCCCGGATGATGGTTTCCGAAATCACTTATCGAAATACTGTGATAAGGACAGAGATGGCTATTTGAACGAAGAGGAGATCGCGGAGATCACGTCACTGGATTTTGGCTATGCGACGGTTGGAGACGCTGTGACGATCCATAGTTTAAAAGGATTGGAATATCTCTCGGATCTGCGCGTGCTGATTTGTTCTAGTCAGGATCTGACGGAGTTGGATGTGAGCCGGAACAAGGCACTCAGACAACTGGAGTGCGGGAGCAGCACATTGACCGAACTGGACGTGAGTCAGAATAACGAACTTCGCGTGCTCGACTGCTCTAGGAATGAACTGACTAAGTTGGACGTGAGCCGGAATACAGCACTCACCAGACTCGACTGTTCCTCTAACGATCTGCTGGAGCTGGATGTGAGTCAAAACACAGCGCTTACTAAGCTGGAATGTGGAAGCAATTCACTTACAGTGTTAGATTTGAGTGCGAATGCAAAACTGACGAAACTGGATTTTTCCGCAAATTTACTGGACGGAGTAGATTTGAGCTCGAATACCGCAATCGAGGATATCAACATCTCATTCAACAATTATACGGTATTTGATCTGAGCATCTTGCCGAACCTGAAAAAACTCTACTGTGTTAATTCTTACATGACGGAGATCGACCTGAGTAAGAATACCAAATTGGAGGAAGTCGATTTAGTGTTTACCAATTTGACGAAGTTGGATCTGAGCAACAGTACTTCGCTGACGCGTTTGAACTGCTATGGCAACAGCGAGTTGACTTCGTTGGATGTGAGCGGATGTTCGAGACTTACTTACCTCGACTGCCATGATAGCCCGCTGACTACGCTGAATACGGACGGCTGCGAAAGGCTTACGGAGATACACACGACGGGAGACTGAGGAGTGAAATAGTAATACGGTAATACGCAAGCGGGGGCCTGCCTTTTGGCAGGCCCCCGCTTTTTGAATGTGACAATGGGGACGGTTCTGTTTGTCACATTCGAGGTGGAAAATGTGACAAACAGAACCGTCCCCATTGTCACATTGACATCTTGTGAAAAAAACCTAAAAAAGTTACAATAAGGCTGTAACAATAACCGAAAACCCGCAAGTAGATAAGTGAAGGGGGCTGGATAAGCCACTCGGAAACTGTGGGAGGAAATAGATAATGATGCAGGATGAGCAGATCATCGAGCTGTATTTTGATCGGAATGAGCGTGCGCTGACGGAGACGTCGGATAAGTACGGGAACTACTGCCGGACGATCGCGCGGACCATATTGAATGATGAGGAGACTGTGAAGGAGTGCTTCAACGACACGCTGTTTCACAGTTGGAATGCTATGCCGCCGAAGCGGCCGAATTGCCTGAAGACGTTCGTGGGGAAGATCACGCGCAACGTGTCGCTGCAGCGTGTGCGGGCCGCGCACGCGGTGAAGCGTGGCGGCGGTGAGGCGGTGATCGCCATCGACGAACTGCAGGAGTGCATCCCGGCCACGACCGCGTATGAGGCGGAGCAGATCGAGGAGGAGATCGTGATTCGTGAGGTGCTGGATGCCGTTCTGTCGGAGTTGACGACGCAGAACCGGCGTATCTTCGTGCGCCGTTACTGGTACTGCAGCTCCATCGAAGAGATCGCGAAAGCCCTGGGATTGACCGAGGGCAATGTCCGTACCAGCCTGTCCCGTTCGCGGAATAAACTAAGGGCTGCCCTGGAAGAAGCGGGGGTGGCATTATGACGTTACATATTACGAAAGACGGGCTGATGGACCGCATCAGCGAGCTCCGTGATGCATATATCATGGAGGCAGAATATACCGAAGAGGAAATGAAGAGACTGCAGGCGTCGGACACCGAGAAAAAGGGCGGTACGGCGGCGGTAAAAGAAAGTCCGAATAAGCAGGACGAGCGTATACAAGGGTATTTCCCGATGCAGACGGGCGAAGAGGATGACGAGCCGGAGATGAAGCCTACGGCGGCACCGAAGCATAAGGCCACCAGCATACTTTGGATCACCATGGGAGTGACATTGGCCGCGGCAGCGATCCTGCTGTTCGTATTCTTGTGGAACCCGAATTGGAAAGACGTCGTGACGACGACCGAGGAGCAAACCGAAGCTACCAGTGAAGTGGAGTCAGAAACGACTATTGAAGCCGAGGCGGAAACAACTAATGAGGCCGAGACGGTTGTTGCTCCGGAAGACGCACTTCTAGTCATTGATGTCAGAAACTGGAGCGGATTGTATGACAAGAATAGCGGATTGTATGACAAGGATATATTATCGTTCCAGACGCTCACATTTGCCACGCTAAAACCCGGGGATGTATTGTGGGAAGAAAAATACCTAGACGAGTCTACGGGTGAGGAGAGGATAGAGCGCGGACTCTATGTTTCTGAGATCGACGACCAAAAGCTCGTCCTGATGAAAAAGGGGTTGTGTACTGATGAAATAAGCGATGACACAATTACCTTGTATCCTTGGGATATTAAGAGCCTGTCGACGCCGACATCGTATTCAGGAACCATGCTGAGTGTTTTTTACAGAGCTCATGAAGAGGATACAGATGTAACATGGGAGAGGGGTGATCCGGTGCTTACCATTCGAGTTGAAGACGAGAACGACGGATCCGTTTCGGAACGCTCTTATAAATTCTCAAAGCTTAAAAAGGGAGATATTTTATGGGAACGTGATAATCGAGAAGATAACGGAGACTACTATAAAATTGCCGTCGACGAAAAGGGAATCAATCAATTAATAACACCTCAAGATAATACCGAGAAGGATAAATGGGAAGAAGAGAAGGATCGTACCAGGCTCTTGTTGGGCCTCTGGGGCGTGTTTCCTGTAGATGGAGCTCCTCATAACTTTGGTGATGATATTCCTGACCGCTATACGCTCACAACGTTTCCCATTGGTAAAACCGTAATTGTGGAAACCAGACCGACGGACCCTGGAATAAAGGTTTACATAACATATACGCATCCGACTTATATCTACGTCGACCAGATCATACGATAGAAGACTGAGCAATCAGGGACCTGCCTTTTGGCAGGCCCCTGATTGCGTAGTGTGACAATGGGGACGGTTCTGTTTGACACATTCCGGGGCGAAAATGTGTCAAACAGAACCGTCCCCATTGTCACATTGACATCTTGTGAAAAAAAGTTAAAAAAGTTACAATAAGGCTGTAAGTATTTCGAAAAACCGGGGAGTAGATAAGTGAGGAGGGCATGAGAGGCCGTCCATGAAAGAGGGAGGACAGAGAAAATGTTGCAAGATGAGCAGATCATCGATCTGTATTTTGATCGGAATGAGCGTGCGCTGACGGAGACGTCGGATAAGTATGGGAATTACTGCCGACAGATCGCGCGGACCATATTGAATGATGAGGAGACTGTGAAGGAGTGTTTCAATGACACGTTGTTTCACAGTTGGAATACGATGCCGCCGATGCGGCCGAATTGCCTGAAGACGTTCGTGGGTAAGATCACGCGTAATGTGTCGCTGAAGCGTGTGCGCAATGCGCTGGCGGTGAAGCGTGGCGGCGGTGAGGCGGTGATCGCCATTGACGAGCTGCAGGAGTGTATCCCGGATCGTACCGCGCACAGCGCGGATCAGATCGAGGAGAATATGGTGATCCGGGAGGTGTTGGATCGTGTTTTGGTCGAGCTTCCCGCGCAGCATCGCCGTATCTTCGTGCGCCGTTACTGGTACTGCAGTTCGATCGAGGAGATCGCAAAGGCACTGGGCATCACGGTGAATAATGTCCACGTCAGCCTGTCCCGCGCGCGGAATAAGCTGAAGGTGGCCCTGGAAGAAGCGGGGGTGACATTATGACGATCCATATTACGAAAGACAGCCTGATGGACTACATCAGCGAGATCCGGGATGCTTTTATCCTGGAAGCAGAATATACTGAAGAGGAATTGAAGCGCCTGAATGCGCCGGAGATCGACAAGACGGTTGGTTCTTCAGCGGTAAATGAAAACGCAAATACGAAGGACGAGCGCATCCGGGAGTACTTCCCGACGCAGGCGGATGATGAGGATGATGAGCCGGAGATGCAGCCTACAGCGGCGCCAAAGCGTAAGGTTGCCAACATCATCTGGATCACCATGGGCGTTGCATTGGCCGCAGCAGCGATCCTGCTGTTCGTATTCCTGTGGAACCCGGATCGCAGCGATGTGGTTACGACGACGGAGTCGACGGAAATGCGGGAACCGGAGGTCGGCGATTATCTTACCTTCGGCTCGTACGAGCAGGACAATAATAGCAAAAACGGTAAGGAAGCCATCGAGTGGCAGGTACTGGCGAAAGAGGGCGACCGGATCCTGGTTATCAGCCGCTATGGTCTGGACTGCCAGCCGTACCATACGGAGGGTAAGGATGTCACCTGGGAGGAGTGCTCCTTGCGGACATGGCTGAATAATGAATTCTATAAGGCTGCGTTCAGTTCTAAGGAGAAGAAATCGATTCAGACTTCTATGGTTATCGCGGAAACCGGCTCGGAAGGGGCTCCAATAGGAAACGATACAAAAGACAAGTTGTTCCTACTCACTTTTGATGAAGTCGCTCAGTATTTCAATGATGATTATGCCAGCGTGTGCCAGGGTACACCCTACTGCTACGCCCAAGGTGCAGTGGAAGAAACGTATCCGGATATGGAAAAGCGCGTGGAAATGGATAGTTATTGCGGCTGGTGGCTCCGCTCGCCCGGCCTCTATGGTTACCCTGCTTCGTTCATAACTTATGCAGGTTTTGGATGGGATTATGCTAATAAGGACGGGATCGCTGTCCGCCCTGCTATGTGGATCCAATCAGCCTCCTACAACATCACGGGGTCGGCAGGGCCTACGAAGCTGATATCGCCCGGGCTGTGGAAAAAAACGTCTATAGAGACTGTGAAGATCAGCGACGCAAAGGTCGGCGACTATGTTACTTTCGGCTCATACGAGCAAGACAATGATCTCGAAAACGGAAAGGAAGCTATCGAGTGGCAGGTTTTGGCGAGAGAAGCGGGCCGGATGCTCGTGATCAGCCGGTACGGTCTGGATTGTGTGCCGTATCATTCCGAGAATGTGGCTGTCACCTGGGAGAACTGTTCTCTGAGACAGTGGCTAAACAGCACGTTTATGGACACCGCATTTGCCTCCAAAGAGAAGGACACCATTCTGACCTCTACGGTCGTGGCGGATGCAAACCCGGAGTATGGAACACCTGCGGGAAATGACACCACAGATAAGATCTTCCTGCTTAGTACGGATGAACTCTTTCAGTATTTTGCGCATGAAAGCGATAGAGAATGCTTGGGAACGCCGTATAGTGAAGCTCAAGGCGCGTATATACATATAAGTTTGAGCAGAATAGAGGCAGAGCGGAACCACGAAGGAAGCTGTGATTGGCTGTTGAGAACGCCGGGTCAGGATCCGGATACAGTTTCCTACGTTTTCATCGACGGTCGTGCCAAAAACTATGGTACCGATGTTGGTAAGGTCAATAACCGATACATGTATGCTGTCCGTCCTGCGATGTGGATCGCAGTGGATGACAGCGGCAGTCCGAGCGAGACTACGTCTGATCCGAGCGAAACAACGGTGAAGACAGTAGAGTTCCGCGATGCTAAGGCCGGCGATTACATCGCATTTGGTTCGTATGAGCA
Organism: Lachnospiraceae bacterium; assembly: GCA_017543445.1. Taxonomy (GTDB): domain Bacteria; phylum Bacillota; class Clostridia; order Lachnospirales; family Lachnospiraceae; genus UBA1201. The sequence continues at coordinate 8,052 of JAFYGB010000024.1, forward strand.
GGATAGCAACCTAAAGAACGGAACGGAAGCCATCGAGTGGCTGGTCCTGGATCGCGTGGAAGATAAACTGCTGGTACTCAGCCGGTACGGCCTGGACTGCCAGCCCATGGATGCGACGAAGGAAGATGTTCCCTGGGAAACCGGCCCTATAAGAAACTGGCTAAACAGCTCGTTTTATGAAACTGCGTTTAACACGGAGGAGAAGAACATCATAGCGAACTCTACAGTGAAAGCAGCCAAAAAGGCCGGCTATGATAGCCTCGCCGGAAATGATACCATTGACCACGTGTTCCTGCTGAGCATGGATGAGGTGGATCGGTATTATGACAGTGATGTTACGCACCGTATCACCGAGGCGACACGCTATTGCAATCGACAGGGCGCGTATGAAGATGCAAATGGAAACACCGCTTGGATGCTGCGTTCCGCAGATCCATTTTCCCCCGAAATCGCGTATGTCGACAAAGATGGTACATTCAATTATGCGAGCGATTCACAGTGTAAATCGATCTCTCTGCGTCCTGCCATGTGGATCGATTTGAATGCGACCGACCCGCAGCAGGGGACATCGCCTGCGCCTGTAGAGACGCCGGAGAAAACCCCGTTAAGCAGCGATATCGAGGTCGGCGACTTCATCGTGTTCGGCTCGTATGAACAGGATGGCAACATCTCCAATCGGGAGGAGGCCATCGGTTGGCTGGTTTTGGATAAGCAGGAGGATCGGATCCTCGTGATCAGCCGGTACGGCCTGGATTGCCAGCCGTATAACAACCAGAATGTGGACGTCACCTGGGAGACCTGCTCTCTGCGGAAATGGCTGAACAACGAATTTTATATGGCAACGTTTACAACGGAGGAACGGAGCCGGATCCTGGAAACCACGGTGACGGCGGATAAGAACCCCGAGCATGATACGCCTGCGGGAAATGATACCGTCGACCGGGTATTCCTGCTCAGTATCGAAGAAGTAAATCGATATTTTACCGATCCTATAGAAGCTGCAAGATGTATGGGAACACCCTATTGTTACAATGAAGGCGCATATGAAGAGAGCTGGGGCTGTTGCCACTGGTGGCTGCGCACGCCCGGTAGCGCTCCAAACTCGGCTGTACACGAGAATGGGCTCAACTCCACTTCCAACCTCGGCATGGGTGTCAGTTACGATGCTTATGCTGTCCGCCCTGCGATGTGGATCCAGATCGGCCAGTGATTGTTTTAGATGATTGTAGCAAGCAGGGGCCTGCCATTCGGCAGGCCCCTGCTTTTGGAATGTGTCAATGGGGACGGTTCTTTTTGACACACTACAGGTTGAAGGCTACAACGATAAGACATAACTATTTCGAAATTTAGTCTTGCGGTTTGATTGTTTTTGGAGTATATTATAGTTGTAAGAGCCCAGCACGCCTAGGTACATATTTTTGTACTGCGAACCACGCTGGGACATTTTTTTATCTTGGAGGTATAATGTCGCGTCCGGTAAATGAGGCAAAAACATATCAAGAACAGGTCGATAATCTCATAAACAACCATGGATTGATAATTTCGGATAGAAACAGAGCCATAATGATTCTGTCGAATGTCAGCTATTATCGGTTGAGTGCTTATGGAATTGGACTCAAACAAGCAGATAACCATGAATTATATGTTCCAGGGATCACTTTGGACCACATCTATCATTTGTATCAATTTGACAGCAAACTTCGAAATATTCTGCTTCCGCTAATTGAAGCTGTGGAAATATCGTTCAGGACAAAACTGGCGTATCAATTGGCTGTGACCTATGGGGCCGAGGGATATACGAATGCAGAGAATTTTAAGGATAAAACTGATAGAAATGGCGTGTCACTTCATCAAAATATGATGGAAAAGCTTGCGGCTGAAATCAGGCATCAAGACAATCTGCCCTTGGTAAAGCACCATAATACACAATACGATGGGCATTTTCCGATTTGGGCAGCATCCGAACTTTTTAGTTTTGGTATGATATGTTCTCTGTACAGTATTTGCAAGAACACTGACAGAAAGAGTGTTTCCAAAGAGTATCACGCGAATCCGCAACGGCTTTATGGCTGGATGCTGGCGCTTCTTGAATTACGCAATATGTGTGCTCATTATAATCGCATATATAACATGCTATATAAACAAATGCCGGCTTTGGACGCACAATATGCTTCGGTTAATGGTAATCGATTATTTCCTCGATTAGTTGTTCTAAAGGGGCTGGTCGATAATGATATGTGGCACGCATTCTTGGAAAACCTGAAAGTACTTCTAAAGGAATATTCAGAGGTCAATTTAGGGTTTATGGGGTTTCCATCTGACTGGGAAGAGATATTATAGTGAGCGCAAGAAATGTGTCAAATAGAACCGTCCCCCTTGACACATTTCCAACCAGCGGTGGGATGACAAATGGGGGGAAGTGTGGTATCATAGGTTCGGAAACACGGAGAGCGGCATCCGTAATCGCCGCCAGATCATCACAGTAAAGGAGATAACAGCCATGTTTGCAAGACGTTACCGCGACTATAGTATGAGCATATATCAGGCTTGTGAAGTGTATTATTCACAGGTTGGCTTTGCTATGGGATTCGGTAGTGGCGTGCGAGGTGGCGTGCATCTGCGGTAGCAGATATATTCCATTGACTTTTTGATGGGACCGCTCCGAATTCCGGAGTGGTCTTATTTTTTTGAAAGGAGGTCAATGAATATGCCTGTTATCGATGCGAAGAGGACGGGGGAGCGGATCGGCGCCCTGCGCGACGCCGCGGGCCTGACGAACGCCGCGATCGCCGCCGCGATGGGCTTCTCCACGCGCAACGCCGTATACAAATGGCTCAAAGGAGAAGCATTGCCCACACTGGACAATATGCTCATTCTGGCATCGCTCTTCGGAGTCAAGATCGACGACATCCTCGTCGTAAAAGTCTTATAATTTCGGGCTGCTTCCCCCGAAGCAGCCCCATCCGCAGACGTAAGCCTAATCGGTAAGGCAGTGGTTTGCTAAACCGCGAGTAGCCGGGCAACCGGCGTGGTGGTTCGAGTCCACCTGTCTGCGCTGGGATGTAGCTCAATGGTCAGAGCAGCTGTCTTATACACAGCCGGCTGCCGGTTCGACCCCGGCCATCCCCATACGGGTCGGTAGCCTAGCGGCGAGGGCAAGGGACTGTAAATCCCCCACGAAGAAACACCGAAGGTTCGAGTCCTTCCCGGCCCACGAAGAAACGGTCAATGAAGTGAATAGGGAGAATAGAGGAGGTTCGCTGAGAGGTGAACCTCCAAATTTGCGTACGGAGTCTTTGGTGAGACGTAAGAGGAGAACATTGGTACAGATAGCCGCTCTTGCAGTTGCGAGCCTTGGAGTGTGAGCCATAGGAAATTTACGGAGGCTCTTGACTAGCCCTCTTGACTTGGGTATAATATACTCAACTACTCCCCCAGGCCCCTGCAGTCTTCGTTAGAAGATTGGACGCACACTTGGGGGCGTTCTGTTTATTTGGGGGTAGAATATGGCTGAGAAAGAGTTCAAAACGATTGATGAACAAATAGAGATCCTTAAGGGAAGAGGGCTCTCGATTGAGGATGAAATAGTCGCAAGAGCCTTCTTGCTAAGAAATAATTACTACCGCATCAGTGGGTATTCGCTTACTCTGCGATCGAACGATGTCTTCCATCCCGGAACAACTTTTCGGAATATACAGGATATATATGAATTCGATCATGAATTGAAGCACATTCTCCTTCGTTATATAGAAGTTATCGAGGTAACTGTGAAGTCTATCTATGCTTACGAGGAGTTACTTAAAAACTCTGAGTTTGTACCAGCAAGAGGCACAAAGGAAAAAGAGGACGAATGACATGAAAAATACAATTTCTACTACATCGTCTGGGGAGGAAGAAAACATTAAAAAACTGCCACGGCTGATATGCCTGACACCATATAAAGAAATAAAAGGCGGAGATGAGAGTATATACGATCATGTTCGCGAGGGGTACACCGTGCCGGATAAGGTGATCGCATACTTGAAGATGGCGAAGCCGTATGTGATGTGCCTGGGAATATATGAGCATCCATTCAAAGAGGGTGTGACTTTGCTGGGACCATATTGGTACCAGGATGGTACATACAGTTGGGATAGAGATACGTGGAAATATGTGGTAAAATATGGATTAGAGTTGCCGCAGGAGTTTATTGACCACGTGATGTCGGAAGAAGGGACGCGGTTCATGGAGGAGCAGATGAAATCCGACGAATCCTGGGCTGAGGAGATCCGAAAGATGAAGGAGCGCGAGGATATGATATGCTTGCTGCCGGATAATGCCGGAGACAAGGAACTGGAGGATTTTTAACCAGAAGATATTTGGAGGTAATCTATGTTTGGTAAAGGTAAAGCAGAAGAGGCCGATGCGTATACCCGGTGGAAGAGCAATGGCTTCGTGATCATTGGCCTCATAATGGCGTTTTTTTTAGTGATTGGCTGGGTTTGTATTTCAGGGCACGCCTGGATCGATCTGCGAGGGGTTGATCTGCCGATCTGGGGATTTCTGATCGTGATACCGCTAATCCTGTTTGTGATACTGGATCTGGTGTTTGATAAGAAGAGCCGGGGGATCCGACACTTTTGCGTCGGCGGCCTGTTGCTCGTTTGGAACATCGTTGTTTTCGTCAAGGAATTGAACGAGCCGACGAAGTCGATCTTTCGAGGATCGCCCACGGTCCTGTTCGTATGGACGCTGATCGGAAGTTTAATGATCATCACCGCAGGGCTGCTCCGGATGAGGGATAAGTGAGAGGAGGATATTTTATGAGATGTAACAGTTGTGGTAGCGAATTTGCGGGAGGTGTGAACTTCTGCCCGATGTGCGGGGCGACATTGCCCGCCGGAGCAGGACAGCAGCAGGAGATCATCCCGGGGGAAATGTTCACGATAGATCCGCGGTATGCGGCGGCGCCGCCGAAGGCAACGACGGAGGATACGGGCTCGTACCAAAAAAGCCTGTTCCTGGCGGCGTTCGGTACGGTTATTTCGATAATTGCGTTGTTTCTGCCGTTTTTGAAATTCAGCCTTTTAAGCAGTTTCTCGGAAAGCCTGTCGTTGATGGAAGGGAAACTTAGGAACGACGGCTTGATCCTGATGGCTATTCTGGCGGGAGGCTTACTGCTCATCGCGGTTGGTAAGAAGAGCAAGGGAATTCGAAACATCGTGGTGGGAACGATCGTGTGCATTGTAGGGCTGTTCGACCTGACCCAAAACATGTCGAAAGCGGATGGCTCGTTTGTTGAGATCAGTCCCGGGATCGGCTTCTTTTTGTTGATGCTCGGAGGGATATTGATCATCGCCTCTGGTGTGATCCGGATGATGAAACGATAGGGAGAGCGGAAGATGAGTAAGAGATCGGAGCGGAAACGGCGAGCGGAGGAGCGGAAGAAAGAGGCGCGGCGGAAGCTGGTACGAGGAGCGATCATCGTGATCGTATTTGCATTGACCATGCTCGTGCTGGGCGTGGTAGGCTTTATTTCGAACCGCGACAAATATGCGGAGTATGAGGCTTCGAAGGACGTCCGCAAGGTCGACGCCGTGGTGACGAGCGTCGAGACGAAATCCAGGAAGGACGAATACGGGACGAAGTATTACTACTACAAGGCGAAGGTGACATACACAGTCGACGGCACGGAGTATAACGGCGTGGATGAATTCGACACTCAGGTGAAGGTCGGCGAGACGGTGCGCGTGGAAGTGTATAAGGCGAAGAACGGAACTTATAAGATCCCCGAGATCACAAATAAAACCGCCAGCCAGCTGTATAACATCCTCTACATCGCCGTGGCGGTGTTCGGACTGGCACTGGTGATCATCTCGATCGTGGTCCTGATCCCGAAGAAAGAGAAGTAAAAAGACGACTTTCTGAAATAAATGAACAAAGCCAGGCAGGGAAACCTGCCTGGCTTGTTGTTTTGTATGTCAATCGATATAAGTAGCTTGCTTTGATTAGGGCTTTTTCCAAGATTAATAGTTTAGCCTTTTGTGTCGTTGATCAGATGTCTGAGTAACGGACATTAGCCAGGCGGTGAAACATTTCATTGAGGATGACGATTGCTACAACGCACAGGTCAACGCGTGGTTTGCAGATGCGGATGGTATACTTGTCCCGGTTCGGATAATTCGTCGGTCCTGACTCGGCTATGAGCCGATCATTTTTATCGTAGATGGAGAGAAACATGGTCGGGTCCTCGAGAAACCAACCGAGCTCCGGGATATAGGGAGCATAGGTAAAATCGTACCCGCCCTCCAGTCGGATATTGGTGTCGGTGATGCTGCCGACACAACGGTTGCCGTTTTGTACGTCGTAGATGCCATAACCGAATAAATCCGGTTCGATGCGGTAGACCACCACTCCGTTCTCTCGGACGTAGGTGGCTTGCTTGTTTCCTTCTTCGTCATACCAAGCGGGTACATAGGTCAGTTCCCGATAGACTTTTGCCAACCTTCGCGCCGCATCGCGGCTGTCCCGGCGCGTTGCCTCCCGTTCCGCAAAACCCTGTTCCTTCTCGCTATTTCGCTGCTCTCTTTTGGAAAAATGATCCCAAAATCCCATAGTATCCCCTCCCTGCTTTATTTCACGAAAACACTTGCTTTTGATTGAGTTTAGCATGGATCAGCCCGGATGTCAACGGGCGACGATTGGACGCCCCAAATGGGGCGAAATATGATATACTGGAGGTGGTTGGAATTTATCCTTAAACCATGGAGGTGTAAGATCATGAAGTGCAGAAATTGCGGGCACAAATTCCCGGAGGATACGCAAATATGTCCGAATTGCGGTGCGGTGTTTGAGGTGAAGAGCGAAACGCTAAGTATCAGCCAGACATTGGCCGTTGGAGGCATCATTTTGTCACTTTTGTCGCTGTTCTTGCCATTTATATAAGAAACACATACGTTTTCTACGGCGATGAATGACATCCCCATAACTTTGACTCGGCGATTGCTGAAAGGCCCGCAGTTGGAGGGAATCATGATACTCATTTTCCTCATCTGCGGTACGGTGCTTATGGCGTTGGAGAGGCGGATCCGGGCATGGGAGTGTCTCGTCCTGGGAGGCGTCGTGATCGGCTTGGATGTGCTGGCTGTGGTCCGTCTTATGGATGTGGTGGAATTCCCCAATATGTGGGCGATCTCGACATCCTTGGGGTTCGGTTGTTATTTGTTGCTGGCCGGAGGCGTGATGCTTGTCGCGGCGGGCGTGCTTCGGTGGTTAATGCATAGATAGGAGGATGAAGATATGAAAGATACGGGAAAATGCCCGAAATGCAAGGGGGCACCGATCATTTACCTGGAGGGAATACAAAAGATGCCGTCCGGATATATTAAGGTGAAAACGAACGAAGAAGAGTATGTGCAGGTCGACCGTTATGTCTGCAGCGTTTGCGGATTTATGGAGGAGTGGATACCGGAGCCGGACCTGGCGAGACTGCGGGCGATGTGCAACATCTAAAAGATGCCGGAGGTTCCTATGGACGTAAACATTATCCGCAGTAGACGGCGGACCATGGCTGTGGAGATCCGGGACTGCAAGGTCATCGTGCGGGCGCCGGTGTGGGCGAGCGACGCGGAGATCGGGCGGTTCGTGGAGAAGCATCGTCGGTGGATCGAGACGCACCTTAGGAAGGCGCAGGAGCGGGCGGCGGCCCGTGCGGACGTGGAGCCGCTCACGCAGCAGGAATTGCGTGAACTGGCGCGGCAGGCTGCGACCATCATACCGGAGCGGGTGCGGTTCTACGCGCAGAAGATCGGCGTGACGTACGGGCGGATCACGATCCGCAACCAGAAGACCCGGTGGGGGAGCTGCAGCGCGGCAGGGAACTTGAATTTCAACTGCCTGCTGATGCTGGCGCCGCCGGAGGTCATAGACAGCGTGGTGGTGCACGAACTGTGCCACCGCAAGGAAATGAATCATTCGCCGCGGTTTTACGCCGAGGTGCTGAAAGCGTACCCCGAGTACCGCAAGTGGAATAAGTGGCTGAAGGAGAACGGAGGCGTGATCCTGAGCCGGAACGGAAGAGAGAGGTGACCCTATGCGCGGCGTTTCTAAAGGCGCACGAGGATTGCCCAATCGACATCGTATTCGCCGTGCTGGACGACCGCATCATGGAAGTCGGCCAGAGGATGATGCGCGAGCATAAATAAATATTTACCCCCCCTCTTGACAAACCATCAAATGATAGGTATACTATCAATTGATAGTAATAATATGTTAGGAGGGGGTATATATTTTTCTCGCCATACGATCCAAGAAGAAGGAAGTAATTGCATTTTTGGAAGAACTGAAGGAACTGTTAGAGAAAGATGATTTTGACATAGATAGGGACGTGACATTTGTAAGGAAGAGGAAACCAGGCGATGTAGAACACTCGACGCCATATACGTTGCTGGATTTGAATTATGATACATGGGATGTTGTAGATAGGCTTAATGAGTTAACGGTTGAAGAGTATTCTGAGACAAAGATAGATAAGGATGATGTAAATCCGCCGCTGTTGTTTGTGTTTGGGAAGACAATAAACAGGAAAGTTGTATATATAAAACTCAAAATCAAAGGGGATCAGAAGAAGCGCATTTTATGCGTGTCGTTCCACTACGCGAGGGACCCAATGGAGTTTCCATATGCATGATCAGGAGTTTGAAAGGAGAAGACATGGAAGCCAGCACATTGATCAGAAAGGTTCACATGGAATGTCCTCTGTGTGACAAAATGCATGAAATTGAAGAAAGAAAAAGAACTGCTGAGATAACCTTGAAAGGTGATAAGGTCACGTATGAAGAGAGGTTTTATTGCTGTGCGAATGTTGCCGAGGATGAAAATGAATTTGAAACCGGGGCCATGATGAATGAGAACCTCCTTAATGCACGTAATGCTTATCGATTGAAGCACGCGCTTCTGACATCTGGGGAGATTATTGAGATCCGGGAAAGCTACGGACTCTCTCAAGTAGATCTCGCCAGATTGCTGGGCTGGGGTGAGGCTACGATTTCTCGTTATGAAAGCAAGGCTATCCAGGATGAAGCGTATGATACGATGTTGCGGTTGATCAAGGATAATCCCTTGCAGGCGCTGGATTTTTTGAAGAAAAATGCGTCCAAATTCTCTGAGTCGAAGAAAAAGGAGATCAAGGCCAGGATCGTTGAAAAGTTGGACACCTACGGGAAGGAGTACCTGACTCGTCAGGCATTTGAAGCAGAGTACGCGGATTATGAGGATCCTTCTGACTCAAATGGATTTGTGACGCTTGATATCGATAAGATCGAGGCGGCTGTTTCCTATATAGCGGAGAGGGTATCGAATCTGTTCAAGGTTAAATTGATGAAGATGCTGTGGTATGTGGATTCATTGTCCTATAAGATGTTTGGATCGGCCATGACCGGATTGGTATATCGGCATAATGATATGGGTGCGCTGCCAGTCGGACACTATAAACTGATGAACCTCGACAACATTGAAGTTCGCGAAGAGGAAAGTATTAACTATGAGTCGATGCTCCATATATACCCCAAAAAGGGCATGGATTATCACAAATTGAGTGACCGGGATAAAAAAGTTTTGGACATGGTGATCCGAAAGTTTAAAAACTTTAAAGCCCAGGAAATCGTGGATTATATGCATGCGGAAAATGCATATCTGAAGACGAAACCCGGAGAGATCATTCCGTTTTCACTGGCGAAGGAGATAAGGGATTTTTAATGGAGGTGAACCTATGCGTACGACATCATTGATGACAGACGCGCTTCGTAAGCGTCCGAAGATGATCTTGTTTGACTATGGGCAGACGCTGGTCGCGGAGGCGACGTTTGACGGCATAAAGGGCACGGAGGCGGTGCTGGCGCACGCGGTGGAGAACCGCCGTGGCTTGACGGCGGAGCAGGTGCAGCAGGAGGCGAAGGATATCAATTGTGAACTGAATCGTTTTGACCCGGCGAAGAGGGCGGAGAATACCGTGGAGATCCCGAACCATATGTTTACGGCGTATTTGTATGAGTCGCTGGGGTTGAAGATCGACCTGTCGGCGGCGGATATCGACCGCGTGTTTTGGGACGCGGGCGGGGCTGGAACCCGAGGACGTCTGGTACGTCGGGGACCAGTATCTCTGCGATGTGGTGGGCGCGCGTAACGCCGGTCTGACGCCGATCTGGTATAAGGGCGCGATGGATTTCGAGCAGGAAGACCACGACGACGTGACGGTGATTAACTCGTGGGCGGAACTCGTGGAAATACTCGAGAAGAGCCGGTAAGGGCGGGGATGGAGACTTGCTAATTAATTTCGGAAATGCTAAGATATACCTGTGAAGTGAGCAAGATAGTAAGCAAGATAATAAGAACCAAAGATATATAAAATCATAATACAAATAAGGGGGAGAAAAATGGCTAGAAAGAAGAAAAATCAGGAAAATCCGGAGCAGGATCTGTACGGATGGAGTATCGAGGAGTCGTTCGAAAGCGACCAGGATGTGATCGCGTATTTCCGGCTCTGTCTGTATGAGAACGACAGCGAGAAGACCGCAAGGTATACGAAGGTCGACGTAAGGCCGATGTATCCTGAATTGCTCGAGGCATTTTCCGATTGGGAAAATGAGAGCGACTGGGAGGAGAATAATTTCGTGACGTTCAGGCTGCGGAAGGTGACGGAGGACGGGGTCGAGAAGCGGCTGAAGTTTTACAACGGATACCTCGGCTATATGCTGAACTGCACCTTCGTGAATTGCAACGCACAGGAGCGGGAGATCGTTGAAAACCTGATGCGGAAGTATTACAACCACATGTCCTCGGACTTTGATATCCATAAGGGATATCATGCGGACGAAGAGGAGCCGGCGTCATCGCTGAGTTTCCTGTCTGCGCCCGCGGGAGAGATAACGAGAGAGTATCTGGAAGAGCACTGGGCGGTTTCGTCCTACAACGAAGGCACAGACGAGCAGATCGACTATTACATGAATGAGTTTAGTAACTGCCCCGGGGACAAGGCGTACATGTATGTGCACGAGGATGACGAGTTGCGCGAGCTGGAGATCGTACATATCGTGGCGCGCATGGATAATCCCGATTTCTACGATACATTGATCCAGGATGATGATGTGCTTCTCAAAGGAGAGGATGAGTACGGCGCAGACGCGAGTGCAGAGTTCATCGGAAAGTACAGCTGCTACCTGCTCTGGTTTAAGGAAGTGCAGGCGTAAAGAGGAGCATTTCCCGAAAATATGCATTTTTCGGAGGCGACAGTACCCGATTTGATGCATCCTCTTTTTGGAGAAATATATGCTATAGAATGGAAATGCAACGATGAGTACGAAAGCTTTTTTTGTGGATTTTTATGGAACGCTCGTTCATGAGGATGGAGAGGTGATCCGGGAGATCACGAAGATCCTCTGTGAAACCGGGCGGGTGGAAGATCCTTCCGAAGTAGACTCGTTCTGGTGGGAGGGTTTTCGAGATATGTTTATGAACTCTTACGGGGAGACGTTTGAGACGCAACGTGCCCTGGAGGAGAGGTCGTTAGCGCATACGATCGAGCGGTTTGAGGCACATGCGGACTCGAAGGAACTGAGTGAGAAGATGTTCGCGCACTGGGTGCAGCCGCCGATCTTTGAGGATACGAAGGAGTTTTTCGCGAAGTGCCCGCTGCCGATCTACGTGGTGTCAAACATCGATACCGCGGATATCTGCGAGGCATTGGCCTATCACGGACTACGACCGGCGGGGGTATTCACTTCGGAGGACGCCAGGAGTTATAAACCGCGGAAGGAACTGTTTGAGCTGGCATTGCGAGAGACCGGACTTCGGCCGGACGAGGTGATCCACATCGGAGACTCCGTGAGCAGTGATGTGCGCGGCGCAGCGGGCGTCGGGATCCGCGCGTTGTGGCTGAACCGGTTCGGGAAGGCTGTGCCCGAGGGTGTCGAGAGCATCACCGGGCTGTTGGAAGCATTGAGAATAGGAGGTACGAATGTATGAAGGACGTTGTAGAAGCTTTGATCGAGATACCGCTTCACTCGAAGAATAAGTACGAGATGGATCCGAAGACGAAGAAGATCCGGCTGGATCGCGTGGTGTATGCGTCCATGGTCTATCCGGCGGAGTACGGGATCATCGAGAATACGTTGGCACCGGACGGTGATGCGCTGGACATTCTGGTGATCAGCGATAATCCGACATTTCCCGGATGCTACGTGCCGGCCCGCATTCTGGGCTATCTGGAGATGATCGACAACGGTAAGGTCGATTACAAACTGATCTCGGTGGTGGCCTGCGACCCGATCTACGCAGAGTATAAGGGACTCACGGACCTGCCGCACTTTATCCTGAAGGAGATCAAAAATTTCTTCGATAACTACAAGGTGCTGCAGAATATCGAGGTGAAGACTGGCAGATATCACGGAAAAGAGGACGCGCTGAAGATCATCGACGAGTGCCGCGAACGGTACGCGAAGTCACTGCCCGAATAAAGGGGAAATGCTATGAGTGAAAATGAAAACTTGAGAGAGCTCGAAGAGGAAAACCTCGAGGAAGAAAAGAAGCGTAAGAAGAGAAAAAAATGGATCATCTTATCGGTCGTTCTGGGGATCATCATTATAGCGATTGTGGTGATCCTGGCCCTGATCGCCATGGCGAAGAAGAGAAACATTGTTAAGAAGCCGGTGGTTTATCTCTACCCGGAGCAGACGACGGAGGTTTCGGTCCGACTGGATCTTAAGGGAAAACTGACCACCACATATCCGAAGTATGAAAATGGATGGAAGGTGACTGCATCTCCGGACGGAACGCTGAGGGACGCGAAAGGCATGACGTACAATTACTTGTATTGGGAGGCTGAGTCTCGGGTGGATTACGATTTTTCGAAGGGGTTCTGCGTGAAAGGAAGCGAAACCGCACAGTTTTTGGAGAAAGCATTGGCCGAACTCGGGCTGAACCGGCGGGAGGCGAATGAATTCATCGTGTACTGGCTGCCGCTGATGGAGCAGAACGACTATAACGTGATCACGTTCCAGACAGATGCATACACGGAAAATGCGAAGCTGATCGTCGATCCGGCGCCGGATACGCTGATCCGCGTATTTATGGCGTGGTACGGTAGCGACAACTATGTGGAGATCCCCGAGCAGAAGCTCTCGGCACCGAGCCGGAGTGGCTTTACAGTAGTAGAATGGGGCGGAAGTGAGATCCGATGAAGATAGATGAAAAACTCGCGAAACGGGAGTTTCCGACGCAGGTCGTCAACCGCGATCTGCTGAAGTATATAGCGCTCTTGCTGATGACACTCGGGCACTGGGCGCTTCTTTTGCTACGCTGGACGCATAACCGGACGCTGGTTCGGTTTGCGACGTCGGCGGAGTTTTTCGCGCCTCCGGTGTTTTTCTTTTTCATCGCGGAGGGCTATCATTACTCGAAGAATAAGGGGAAATATGCGTTGCGGTTGCTGATCTTTGCGATCGTCACGCAAGTGCCGCATGCGCTGAGTGATCCGGACGGTCTAACGCCGCAGACGTTGTTTTTACGGTGGAGCGTTTTGATGACACTGTTTCTGGGACTGTGCAGTCTGCTGGTCTTGCACGGAACGTGGAGAACGATCACGTTTCGAAGCCGGAAGGACGGGGCTTCTAAGAAGTGGGAGGGTGATAGCCCGGATCGGCCTAGCGGGGTCTTAGATACGAGCTTTTATCCCTTGCGTTTCCTCGTGATCGCGGGGTTGATGGGCATAAGTTACGTGCTGAACTCTGAGTGGGCAGTCGGCGGTATCGCTGTTATTCTGATGTTCGATCTACTACGGAACATGCCTCTGCTTCGGCTGGTGGTCTATATACCGCTGATCTACTGCGTGGTATGGATGAACCTTGAGGAACTTCCGACGCTGACGTCGGGCTGGAGGATCCTGGTTCCGATGTGGTGCGCCGGGCTTGCCATCACCTTCCTGTACAGCGGGAAGAAAGGGCATTTTCCGACATTTTCCAAATACTTTTTCTATGTGTGGTATCCACTGCACCTGCTGATTCAGTGGGCGGCGGGATGAAAGTATAATTGCTATTATAGTAGCAATTTATATACGAAAACGGGTGAAATTGCTATAATAGTAGCAATTGGAGGAATGCAATGCAGTTTAAAGAAGGCCTCGGATGGAAGGCGTGCTACGACGAAGAGAGAAACATCTACACGGCACAGAGAAGCTGGCGGGGCTTTTACCAGCTTTGCGAGATCGATGCCGAGACGTATAATAAACTCGGCGATGATGCAGAAGCCGATAAACTGATCGGCAGCGGCAGAGTTCTGTTTGAGTCGGATGATGATTATTATACGCAGCGGTATTACAGGATCGTTGACGAGAATTACGAAGAGCTCGCGCCATGGGCGAGCGCAAAATGGATCGCCGGAAAGTCGGACGTGCTGGATAAGAGGGAGCAGGTCGTCAGTCGGTTTCCGGGAGTGGCGTTTGCCTACGGGACTGCGGATGAAAACAGTGCGCAGTATTTTGGAGCCGCTGACGAGGAAGGCGGAACCAGGGTGGACAGGGAAACGATTTTTCCGGCATGTTCCATCTCGAAGTTTGTCACCGCGATCTGCGTGATGAAAATGCAGGAACGGAAGATGCTGGACATTGATGAACGGGTCAATGACCGCTTAAATCAGTGGAAGCTTCTTACCGCGGACGGAGCAGGAAGTGACGCGACGATCCGGGCCGTCCTGAGCCATACAGCCGGAATTATTGACGGTGAAGAAGCATTTTACGGACTGCGCATCGGAGATCCCGAGGTCAGTCTGCTTGATATTCTGGAAGGCCGTACGAAGTACAACAAACGGCCTGTGAGAGCGGAGCAACCGCAAGGGACTGCTTTTGAGTATTCCGACGCGGGATACTGCGTTCTGCAGCAGATGATCCGGGATGTTACAGGCAAAGAATTCGCAGCCCTGCTGAACGAGTTGGTGTTTGAAGAACTGGGGATGACGCACACATTTTTCGCTTCACCGACCGAACGGGAAAAACATGAAGCGAACATGGCGACCGGCTTTGACGATGCCGGTTCACCGATCCCCGGGAAATTCCCCGTGACGCCGGATCTTGCTGCATCGGGAATGTGGAGCACCCCGAAGGATCTTTTGACCCTTGCCGGAGAGTTTATTCGCGCCCTAAATGGGAAGAGCACGTTTTTACAGGCAGACAGCGCACGTGAGATCATAAAACCCGTGGAGCATTTTCCGTGGGTTGGGCTAGGCATTTTCCTCGACGGAGAGGACACACCGGTCTCAAAAGGGTGGGGAGAAAACGGACAATGCATGATGAAAATGCACCTTCAGTCCGGCGAGATCTCTGTTGTTATGACGAATAAAAACCCGGGCGTGGATCAGGCGGAATCCGGCGTTGAATGGCTGGTGGACAGTTATGTTTGGTTCCTTTGAGGGACTGGAAGATGCAAAGGTATGGCTTTTGCCGGGCCAAATCATAGTCTCCAAACATCTCGACATATCGGAGTTTGTAGAGATTATTATCTTTGAAAATATCGTGCTAAGGCACAAATTGGGATGAGCGGAGGAAAACATATGCAGTATGATATAGTTGCATTGCCGAAGGATCAGTGGAAAGGCACAGCCATACCCCTGACCACAAAAAGCGACAGTTATTATGACTTTGTTCTGAGCCCACTGAACAGTGAAGGGTGTACTGTTTCTCTTGTCAGGAAACCAGTCGAAATAGAGATCGTTCACACCCCAGAGGAATATGATTACCCCGATTCGCTTTATCAGGATTATTGGGAGGGCGCAGAAGCCTATGGCGTAGTAAGTGATTCTGGAGAAATGTTGGCCTGCATTGAAGTTTGTCCGGAGGAGTGGTCGAACAGGCTTATGGTCACAGAGCTGTGGGTAAGCGAAGTGCTCCGAGGAAAAGGCATCGGAAAAAGGCTGATGGATAAAGCAAAGGAAGTTGCTGTCAGTCAGGGACGGCGTGCTGTCATATTGGAGACGCAGTCCTGCAATACAAATGCTATTGGATTTTACCTTCATCAGGGATTTGAAATGATCGGTTTTGACACTTGCTGTTATACAAACAATGATATTGGTCGCAAGGAGGTCAGGATCAATCTCGGATACTTTTTTCACAGAGAAGGGCGCAGAAGATAATGCGCAGATGATGAACGAAATAAGATCATTTGGGATAGCAACTGGAAGGAATCCGATGGGTTTCGGCTGTATGACAGAAAAACGAATGAGACGGAAAGCGCCTATACCGGCGATTATCTGTATTATGAGATTATGCTTAAGCCTGATATGACAGGAAGGATGTAAGAATATGAAATACCAATACAAGACCAGCTATGAAAAGTCAAGTATAAATTTCTAAGATTTTTATTTAGCCAGCAATCCGATAAAAGGCTCAACTTTAACAAGACCTCGGGTAGAGGCCTTCAAAAACAGTTGTGCTGGCCTCCTGCCTATTCCAGGTTGAA
>JAFYGB010000025.1 GCA_017543445.1 Lachnospiraceae bacterium
AGTCGGCGAGGCTCTGGTGAATGCAGGCTTTGACGTGTTCAACATGGCAAATAACCACGTGCTCGATAAAGGGGCCTATGGCGTTGATACCACCGTTGGTTTCTTAAAAGAGCAGGGCCTGCCGTACTTCGGTGCGAACGGAACCATTGGCTACACCGGAGACTATAAAGACAGCATCGTTTTTGTGGAGCGGGAAGGCATCAAGGTGGCTTTCCTGGGCTATACCTACGGTATGAACGGCCTGCAGTGTCCCGAGGAGTATCCGTACATGACGGAGACGTTTGGGGATAAGGAACGGATGATCCGCCAGATCGAATATGCCCGCGCAAACGCAGATGTCGTGGTCGTATATGCGCACTGGGGCCGTGAATACAAGACCGAACCGTCGCGAAGCCAGACCACGTGGGCGAAGTTTTTCGCACAGCAGAAGGTGGACGTCGTGATCGGGTCGCACCCGCACGTGCTGCAGAGGACGGATGTGGTCGCAGATCCCGAGACCGGCCATGAGACCATCGTATACTACTCCCTGGGGAATTTCGTTTCCGGCCAGATGAAACCGGGGACACAAGAAGGCGGGATCGCGAAGATAACGATCACCCGCGAAGCGGACGGCGCGGTTCGAATCAAAGAGCATTCGTTGCAGAAGACCCGGATGACCCTGAGTGAAGAGGGTTGCTGGGTGGAAGAGAATACAGATGACTGACCGAGAGACCGATCGGTAAACGGCGAGGCGTGGAGCTTAGACTTCATTCCTCGCCGCTTTTTGTGTAGCCGGCCCATGATTTGACGCTTTCGGGTGGCTTGTGCTACAATAGGGGCGTTGAGAAAAACTTGACTTCGAAAGGAGTGTGCCATGAAGTGTAAGAGTTGTGGCGGCGAGATCCGCCTGACCGATAAGACCTGTCCTTATTGCGGCAGGTTGCTGACGGAAACGGCTGGTCACCAGGCGGAGCCGGAAGCGTTTCAGAAGAAAAGCGAGAAGTCCAAAGGCGGTCTGCGGAAAGCATTGTCCGATAACATACCGATCGTCATCAGTGCGGTCGTGATGCTTTTGCTCATCGTCGGTATTTGCGTTGCGAGTTATATCAGCGAGAACGCCTACCATTTCCGCGAGGACGCGATGCGCAGGGAGTCGGTAAAGAAATACGACGAGTATTCCGTGAAGATCCAGGAATACCTGGATGGGGGAGATTATACTGGCTTTTCGGCGTTTAAAGAGTATCACAATATCGCGGAGTATGAAGCGCCCTATGACGAACTGAACCAGCTCTGGGATATAACGAAAGTGTATACGAGGTTGGTTTCCGCCGTGGAGTCGGCGTTGATCCAGGGACCGGAGGCAAAACTAAGGGATCAGGACTCGGATGTTTTTGACGTCCAGATGGCGATCTCTCGTTTCTATGATGAGTTCAAATGGAACCAGTCGAAGATCGACGCGGATCCATATAAGGACCGAATGTACGACATGAAGAAGAAAGCTGATATCATCCTGAAGATCTATCTGGGCATGGACGATGCGGCGCGCGAAGCCTACTTCGAAGCCTCTGATGCCAAACAGAAAGCCTATCTGGAGGAGGTGATCCTGCATGACTAAGAAAGTGATCCTGGGGATATCGATCCTTATCAATCTGGTCCTGGCATACTTCCTCATCCAAGGCGTTATAGATGCCAGAGAGGAACTGAAATTTGAATATGTTGAGCAGGAGACGCTCCGCCCGGACAGCCTGCGTATGTATCTGGAACGGGAGAATTACGGCGTTGCGGCTTCATTGTCCCACCCGATCCGCGGCGGCGCCGAGATCGACGAACTGGACGAGGATTACTACCTGCTCGGAGAATATGCGGATACGCTGTTCTTAAAGGCGATCTTCGAAAAATCGGGCGATACCGCTACCGCGACGGCGTGCGATCAGAGATTGGCCGAGATCCGCGAGAAGATGCCAGCCTATTCGGAACTGCTCGATAAGATCGAAGAGAGTGTGAAGAAAACGATTAGGGAGTGACGGATATGGGAAAGGAAATCATTTGTAAGAGTTGCGGAGCGAGCTTTGATGAAGCTTTGGTACGGTGCCCGTATTGCGGTTCCGGCCACCTGCCCGCAGAAGAAAACGAACACATGCAGAACCTGGAAGACATTCGCCAGGATCTGCAGGAATATGAAAAAGAAAATGTAAAAAAACCGGGAAAGAAGCTGGCAGCAGCGCTCCTTATAGCCCTCCTGGTGATCGCCGCGATCGTTTGGTTTGTGGTCAGCGGCATATGGTCGGCGAGCTCCAGAGAGCGGGATAAAAGCGAGCAGAGAAAAGATGACTTCCTGAAAAACCAGGGCATCAGTACGCAAGTGGAGGAGTCAAATCGATGAAATGTGAGAATTGCGGCAAGCAGGTTGGGCCGGAGGAGTTGAAGTGCCCGCATTGCGGCGCGGATAACCTGTTCGCCCTGCAGCATAAGCAAAACATGGAGCAGTTCGGCGAAACGTTCCATAAGACAGAACAGCATGTTTCCGCCTCTGCGAAGAAGATCTCGGAGATCGGAATAAAGGCGGCTGTGCTGATGGCTCTTCTGATCGGATGTGTCGTATTATCCATGATCTCATCCGCGAATTATAAGGATCCCGATCCGGACGAGGCAGTACGGAAAGATGCGGTGAAACATGCGGAGGAATACTCTGCGCAGATCGACGGATTTTTGAAAAACGGGGAATACATGGAGTGCGTTGACTTCTTGTATGCGCACGAGATCATGAATATCTTCGCGGATGAATATGAGCATCTTCGGAATATCAAATATGTACTGCATGACTACGAGAACTGCATTCAGGAGATGGAAGAGATGGTCTTTCGGTCCACGGACCCGGATTACTTCGACAGTCTGGACACGGCGATCAGCTCTTTCTGCAGAAGTCTGGACTCCTTCTATGAGACGTGGAACGGTTATGTGAGAACAAAGGAGAAGAATGCGGACTACAAGGCTTACATGGAGGACATGGAGCAGGAGCTTAAGCTTGCCATGAAGTTGTATTTCTCTTTGGATGACGAAGAATTGGCCGCGTTTATGGAATTGACACAGGGACAGAAAGCCGTGAAGATCGAGGAGGTGATCCGTGATGAAAAATAAAAAACTGAACCTCATCTTCAATATCTTGCTCGGTATAGCCGGCGTTGCGTTTTTTATCTGCCTTATTCTCTTTGCAGACTCAGTTAAATACAAAAACCGGGAAAAAGAGGACCCGGCTGAAGCACACGGTATGGTATTTGAGTACGAACTGAGACATCAGGCGTACAATGAGATCATAAGCCATTATTCGGCAGATCGGCTCAGTAACTTCGAACCGCAGCCGGGGTTTGAGGACAGCTACCGGGTGGCACAGTACGCGCACGCTGCGTTCATGTCCGCGATCTATGAGGCGGAGCAGAATGAAAGCAAGGCGAAGCGGAACGATGCGACACGGGAGCGCCTGAAACAAGGACTCGGAAGATATTCTTACACTGCGGATCAGATCGACGAGATCATCCGCAAAGCGCTGGCGAAGTAGACGGACTGCGGACCGCTGTCGCGGAAAGGAGAACGAACATGGCAGGAAGATCCTGTGAAAATTGTATGTACTATGAGTACGACTATGACTATGAGGAGTATTGTTGTACGCAAGACTGCCTCGATGAGGATGACATTGCCCGCCTGGCGATGGACAGCCATTACGTCTGTCCGTTCTACCGGGAAGGCGACGAATACACCATCGTACGAAAGCAGATATAAGATAATGCCCTGTGAAATGATGATTTCACAGGGATTTTTTGATTGCGATCCCACTACCGGGCAGCGCGGCAATAATTCTTCATTTTTTGGCCTGAAATCTTGACTTGAACTGATTTTTCTGCTATTTATAGATCGAGTTTATGTCGTTCTATGTAATATTGCACCTTTAACAGGGTTTTTCATCAGGTATGGTTGAGGAGAAAAAGCAGATTTCCACATGACCACTGAAGGAAAAAAATCAAAAAACCTTAGTTGATTTTTAAAATTCTGGTTTGATAGGCAAAACCGGAAATAAGTCTTGCAGTATATGAGATAATGGTAGAGTATCCTCCTGCAGATAGGAGGGACAATGCCTGAAGAAGCCAGAAAGAAAGGAAAGCATCTCACCTGGGA
>JAFYGB010000001.1 GCA_017543445.1 Lachnospiraceae bacterium
AGAGTATAGAGGAGAATGCCATGCATTTTGTGGATGCAAAGGGAATATTGACCGGTGGCGGCGGCCACTACGGGATGAATATCTATCGCGGGTGCACACACGGCTGTATCTATTGTGATAGTCGCAGCAAGTGTTATCAGTTCACGCACCCGTTCGAGGATATCGAGGTGAAGCAGAACGCGCCCGAGCTTTTGG
The DNA here is from genome assembly GCA_017543445.1 of Lachnospiraceae bacterium. Taxonomy (GTDB): domain Bacteria; phylum Bacillota; class Clostridia; order Lachnospirales; family Lachnospiraceae; genus UBA1201. The sequence continues at coordinate 196 of JAFYGB010000001.1, forward strand.
AGCGGGCGTTGCGTTCCAAGCGGAAACGGTGTATGATTGGTACGGGTGCGATGTCGGACCCGTACATGCATTGCGAAGAAACACTGCGCATGACGCGCAAGTGTCTGGAGATCATCAAAAAGTACGATTTCGGGATCGCGATCCAGACGAAGTCCGACCGGATCCTGCAGGACATTGACCTCCTGGATGAGATCAACCGCTCGGCGAAATGTGTGGTGCAGATGACGCTTACCACGTTCGACGACGAGCTGTGCGGGATCCTGGAACCGAACGTGTGCAACACGAGGCGACGCATCGAGGTCCTGGAGCAGTTTCAAAAACGGGGCATTCCGACCATGGTCTGGATGACGCCACTCCTGCCGTACATCAACGACACAGTGGAGAATATCACGCCGATCCTGAACGAGTGTGCGCGCGTGGGCGTGAAGGGGGTCATCGTGTTCGGCATGGGGCTGACCCTGCGGGAAGGCGACCGCGAGTATTACTACGAGGCGCTGGACCGACATTTTCCGGGACTGAAGGAGCGCTATATCCGCGAGTTCGGTTATGCCTACGAGATACCGAGTCCGAACACGCGGCAGTTATGGGAAGTATTTCATAAAATCTGCCGGGAGCATGGCATGATGGATAATGCGGAAGAGTGCTTCCGCTACATGAATGAACTGCCGGAGAAGTATCCGCAGATGAGTTTGTTTGACGAGTGATCGCTCGGAAAGGAGTTCAGATGGCGTCGAGTAAAGATTATTTGGATTTTATCCTGGACCAGCTTTCGCGGCTGGAAGAGATCACATATCGTCCCATGATGGGCGAGTATATCTTGTATTACCGCGGCCGGGTGGTCGGCGGCATTTACGATGACCGCTTCCTGGTGAAGCCCACGAAGACAGCGTGCGCTCTGATGCCCGAGGCGGCCTTGGAACTGCCGTATGAGGGCGCGAAGGAGATGCTCCTGGTCGACGACGTGGAGAACCGCGAGTTCCTGCAGAAACTGCTGGAAGGCATGTATCCCGAACTACCTGAAGTTAAGAAAAAGAAGAAATGAGTGGCAAATTGTATGGATAAGAAGATCATTAGTTTTTTGATTCGAGCGAAGCAGGCGACCTATGCGGGTAAGGGGGCGGAGACTGCCTCGTCCCGTGTGAAATCGCATGACTTGGTATATAAAGAGGGCGACCGGATGTATCTGGATACCTATCTAGGCGGTGGTAAATTCGCCGGCGAGGAGGCGCTCTGGGCATCGGACGTACCGTTTTGGAGCATGAATTACGTGGGGCGTGTTATCGGGGAGCCGTTTAGTGGCGACTTCTTGAAGGAGGCCTTGCTCCACGTTCCGGAAGAGAAACCGTTTCGCGGCCCGGAGCACTACGCGAACGGCGATTATACGTATGATTGTGAAGTCACGGGTGATTTCGAATGGTTCCAAGGTCGGGAGACCATCTGCTACAAGGGCGACCTGATCTATGAGTGCTACTTTCATGGCGGTTCAATCGAGTGATCCTCGGCGGGTGCCAAATATAAATATACGGGAGAATAAGAAAATGATCGTTTACAAAGAGACAAAAGCTTTTAAGGAGCAGGATCTGAAGGAGCTGTTTACGTCCGTCGGCTGGGTGTCGGCGCATTACAGCGACCGTCTGGTGCGCGCTATGAAGAACTCCGACTCGGTGTTTTCGGCATGGGAGGACGACCGTCTGGTCGGCCTGATCAATGTACTGGACGACGGCGAGATGACAGCGTACGCGCATTATCTGCTCATTGACCCGAAATACCAGAAGAGCGGCATCGGAAGCGAACTGCTGGGTCGTGTTCGGGAGAAGTATAAGGATTACCTCTACATCGCCCTCAACGCGGAGTGTCAGGGCGTCGTTCCGTTCTACGAGAAGAACGGGTTTCGCGTGTGTGAAGGCGTGCTGCCGATGATGATCTTCAATCCGTGATCTGGAAAATAAACTGCTGGAGAATTGTTTAGAGCTATGATAAAGGTATTATTTGTCTGTCACGGCAACATCTGCCGTTCGCCGATCGCTGAGTTTGTCCTGAAGGATCTCATGAAGAAAGCGAAGCAGGAGGACCGGCTCTATGTAGAGTCGGCGGCGACGAGCACGGAGGAGATCTGGAACGGGGTCGGAAACCCGGTGTATCCGCCCGCGGCCCGCGTTCTGCTGGCGCATGGCATCCGCGGCTTTGAAGGAAAGCGGGCGCGGCAGCTCACGCGCTCGGATTATGACCGCTTCGATCTGCTGATCGGAATGGACCGGGCGAATATCCGCAACATGGAGAGGATGTGCGGCCATTCCCGCGACGAGGGTAAGATCCTCATGCTGCTGGACTGCACCGACCGGGGGGGTCAGGAGGTCTCGGATCCGTGGTATACGCGGGACTTCGAAACGGCCTATCGGGACATCGAAGAAGGCTGCCGAGGCTTACTCCAAGAGCTCGGCATTTGGTGATATATACGGCAGGAGCCGACGCACGATCATCGTGTGTTCGGCTCTTTTTTTGTGCGCGCACCCTGCATTGCCCGCATGCTTCAAAAACGGGGCTTTGTGACAAATCTGTTACATCATGTTACAGATTTGTGTAATTGTGTTTCGTTTGTTTTAAAGTTTGTTACAGAAGTTTTATATTTCGTTTGGAAGTATTGATTCCGATTTTTATATCCATTATGCTCAAGGTGGTTAAGAGGTACGGACCTGTAAATACAAGGCTTCCGGTACACCGACCGGAGCGATATAGATATCTTTAATGAGTAAGGAGGACAGGACTTATGAAGAAGAAGCAAGTGATAAAATGGATCGGCCTTGCGATCTGCCTGTGCGCAGTGGTCATCGGGATCGTCTGGGGAATTAAGGCCATTTCCCACAAAGGCGACACGCCGGCAAATGAAGAGACCACCGCGGCGGCGGTAGCGCAGAATACTACCGAGGCGAAGCCGGAGCCTACGGCACCGAGCAGTGCCGAAGCGACCGAGGCACCGACGAAAGAGTCGGAGAAGAGCACCGAGGTAGCGACGCAGGCACCTACTGAGGAAGCGACGGAGGCACCGACGGAAGAAGCGACCGAGGCACCGACGGAAGTTGCCGAAGAAAACTGGGAAGAGTGGCTCGGCCAGGTTTCGAAGGACGTGAAGATCGGCGAGGTGAAGCCGAAACTCCTCTCTGCGCAACACAAGGAAGACACAAAGAACTATAAGCCGTCCGTAGGGGCATATAGCGTGGACTCGGATCTGAGCAATGTGACGAATTTGGAGCAGTTTCGTTTCTCACAAGAGTTGAAAGACATTCTGGCGTCGTATAATTTCGCGGTAATTCCGACGGACATTGCGGAGTTTTACGAGATATATGAGACCAACCGATATCTTGAGGTTCCGAGCCTTGTTACGACGGACTCCCTTATGCATACATTCCATCTGTTCTATCAAAACCTTCAGAAGAACACGGAGAAGCAGTACTTGTATGAAAATATGAAGAAGCTGACAGAGAAAATGCTTAAGAATTCGCTTCAGCAGTATGTTTCTCTTAAGGGTAGTGAATGGGAAGAAGCGGCCACGAGAAATGTTGTTTATTTCAGCGTAGCGGCAGAACTCATCGGCATCGAAACCGCGGTACCGAGTGATATCAGAGTCATGATCTCTGAAGAAGTTGAAAAAGTGATGCAGGCTTCGGGCTCAGGGCACAGCCTGGTAGTACCTGAGCAGAAGCTGGGAGAAGACTACTCGCAGTACGAGCCCAGAAGTTATTACGCAGATGATCCTAAGTTGAAGAAGTATTTCCGCGTTATGATGTGGTATGGCCGCATCAACTTCTTGCAGAAGTATGAGCAGGAAACCCGTTGTGCGTTGCTGATGAACATTGCGCTGGCAGATCCGGAGTGCTACAACGAATGGTACACGATCAACGAAGTAACCTCCTTCCTGGTCGGCTCCAGTGATGATCTGCTCTACAATGAGTATATCCCGATCATCACCGGTATTTACGGAAACGATTTTACATTGGATGCCCTGATCGGAAACGAGGCTGCCTGGGAACAGTTTACAACCGCCATCACATTGCTTCGCGACCCAAAGATCAACTCCATGATGGCATGGCCGGACGACCCGGATGACTGGCGATCCGAGGTAAAAGGATTTCGCCTTTTGGGACAGCGTTATGTCCTGGACGCAGAGGTATTCCAGAACCTGATCTACAGTGATGTCAAAGAAGATGAGCAAGGCTTGAGAAGATATTTACCGGATGCACTGGATATTCCGGCGGCCTTCGGTTCCGATGTTGCTCTGGATATTCTGATCCGGATGGGCAATGATAAATACCCCAACTACTTAGAGAAAATGGCTGAGATGCGCGAGACGGTATCCTCATCCGACACGTACTGGACATCTTCCGTTACCGGTGGCTGGTTGTACACACTGATGCCGCTGCTTAAGGAGAAAGGTGCAGGATACCCTTCGTTTATGACGAATGAGGCATGGATCCGGAGAAGTCTGGAAGGTTTCCTCGGAAGCTGGACCGAACTCAAACATGATACGATCCTGTACGCAAAACAGGCGTATGAAATCTCGGAAAGCGGTGGCGAGGGTTTCGTGCATCGTTATGATGACCGCGGATATGTGGAGCCGGAGCCGGAACTCTACGAGCGGTTAGTAACATTGGCCGCAGCTACTCGAGACGGCCTTAAGGATCTAGGCTACCTGCCGGAAGAGAAGGAAGAGGCTATAAATCGCCTGATCGAATTAAGCGGAGCTCTGAAAGAGATCTCCATTAAGGAACTGCAGGGGCAGGGCCTGACGGATGAAGAATATGAATTGATCCGTGGTTACGGCGGAAGCCTGGAGCATTTCTGGGACGATACCACAGATCGGGTGCCGCTTGATGGGTATATCTGGGATGAAGCAACGGAGACGTGGATCGAGAGCGACGAGGCGTATTGGGAATATCCCAATCCGGACGCTCCGGTAATTGCGGATGTAGCTACGGGCACAGACTCTATCACGGATGAAGAAAAGTGCCTCGAAGAGGGAACGAGCGTATCTTATATGTATGTGATCTTCCCGATCGACGGAGAGTTGCGCATAGCACGTGGAGCGGTCTTCACGCAGTACCAGTTCGAGCAGCCGGTCGCAGATCGTATGTCGGATGAAGAGTGGAGAAGTGATCTGTATCGTCTGTCGAGCGATACAAGTACCGGTTGGATCCCGGAGTGGACGTATGACTATAAATGCTTAGATTGATGAAGCGATTGAAATGAGGAAGTGAGGTGAGCCTATGCACCAGATCATAAAATACATATTGACCGGGATCGTGGTGCTGGGTAGCCTCACCATGGCGCTGATCTTCAAGCCCTTCCCGAAGGGGGAGCTGTCTCCCGCCGAATACGGAGCCGAAACATCGGTTTCGTCGATGGTCGCGGAGACGACCTCCGAACCGGGTTCGGCGGAGATGCTTCAGCCTCTGCCTAAGGATGAGGCGCTCCCCACGGAGGCGGAGGAGGATTTCCCCTCCTGGGCAGAGTGGGAAGAGGGCGCGACCGATTTTGGGGACTCCTACGTGGTCTTGAAGGATAAAAAGATATCCCTGTACGCGGATGCATCCTGTACCACGCTTCGCTGGAGCGGAAACGAAGACTGGTCCGTGCAGGATATGGTCGTAAAAGATGTTGATGGTGACGGGAACGAAGAAATCATCCTGCTGGTTTGGAAACATGGCAGTTATGGAACGAGCATGCCGTTTTGGGTGGAGGAAAATGATAACCGCTTTCGGCAGCATGTTTTCATCTTCTCCTATGACGCGAAGGAAGAGATCCGGATGCGTTCGATCTGGATGTCTTCGGAAGTCAAATTCCCCATCATCTCCATCGCTTCCGGGACCGGGGATCAGCTCATCCTGAACGTAGGCGGCGCAGGCCCTCAGTTGTGGGCGTGGAAGAACTTCGGGATCAAATATGTGGCGGACGCGAAACCGGCAGAGATCGACCTGGTCTGTGTCGGCGATAACCTCATTCATTTGCCGCTGCTTAAGGAAGACCCGAGCGGAGAGGCCCTTTACGAGAAGATCGCGCCGACGATCCGCGACGCGGACATCGCGGCGATCAACCTCGAGACGATGCTGGTGGATGACGAGCGTGAGGTCAGTGATTATCCACGTTTCGGAACACCGATCGCAGTCGGCGAGGCTCTGGTGAATGCAGGCTTTGACGTGTTCAACATGGCAAATAACCACGTGCTCGATAAAGGGGCCTATGGCGTTGATACCACCGTTGGTTTCTTAAAAGAGCAGGGCCTGCCGTACTTCGGTGCGAACGG
>JAFYGB010000026.1 GCA_017543445.1 Lachnospiraceae bacterium
AGGTACTGCTTCAGAACCGTCTCCCTGCTGATCGCATTTACCAGGGAAACTTCCGTTCCTGCCAGGGCAATGTTTGCCGGCATCAGATCGATCCCTTCGCTGTGATGAAGGATCCCTTCGCCTTTTTCAAGCGGTTTATCGCGGATCACCTTCTCCAGAACATCGGATAAAGTAACCGGCAGTTCATCCGGCCTCTGATAGCCGAGGGCGATCGTGAGCGATGCCTGCGGATCGGTATCCACCAGAAGGACCCTTTTTCCCGCCATAGCCAGACCGATCCCGAGGTTTTCGCAGGTCGTGCTTTTGCCCACGCCCCCTTTCTGGTTTGTTACGGAAATGATCACTGTTTTCTCTGACACTTGTTTCAACCTCCTTCCTGTGATCCGTACATGTCGTGGTTGACCAGCAGCTGATAATACATATCCATGGAGGCCGGCGCGTTATACAGCGTCGTAAGCATATACGCCTTTGTGTCCCGCACCTTCGTCGTGTTCCGGTTAAGACAGTTCATCACATACGCGATATGCTCGGATGTCAGCTGCATCAGCCTGTTTCTCACCTCCTGCGCAGACCGTTTATCCCCGGCGACCCGGATCGTCTCCTTTCCGGAAGCGCAGGTCTCAACGAGCAGTTCCAGAAGCGCCGTAAGCGTTTCCCTCTCTAACGGATATCGCTCCATCAGCAGGTCCATATCCAGTTTTTCACGAAAATACTCCCTGTACTGCTTTTCGTCCAACGGGTCCGAAGGATCTGCCTCATCGCTTCCCTTCGCTTCGTTTCGTTTTGCTTTCTCCGGGTTTCCTCCTTCCGGGAAAGAAGGAAGGATTCGTATCTTCTCAGTCTTATTACTATCAGTCTTATTCATATCTGTATTGATAGAGTGTGATTTTGATACTTCCAGAGGTTTCGTTTCCAAACTTCCTGAAGTTTCATTTTCAAACTTCAGGAAGTTTCGCTGTCCTGAGTTATCCACAATCCGGATGAAGTTCTTCACATAGATGCGGTTGGGTTTTCCCAGACCCTGGCGTTTTCTCTCGATCAGGCCGGTCTTATTCTCCAATTCGTCAAGCAGCTGGACTGCCTTATTCCTGCCGCAGTTCATGCTCCGCATGATCTCCTCGATCGTATAGTAGATATAAATTCGGTTCAGACTGTCCTTCCACTGATTCTTAAGGGACACACTGATGCGGTCCAGAAGAATGCTGTACAGTAGCTTTGCCTCGGCAGAGATCCCCTTATAATAGGTGTGTTCCATAAGGATCTTAGGAACACGGATAAAGGAGTATTGCTCTGCCTCCATTCCGTAGATATAGTCATTCACTCATTCTGCCACCTCCTATCTTAGGACCTCTCCCCTCGTTTGCGTAGGATCGGAATTGCTTCTTAGCGCCTGTGGGCGGCTTTACTCGGAAGATCTCCTTCTCATCCTTTCCGAAAGGGCAGGTGGCATACAGACACCTGCGGTATTTAAACTCCGGATGGTAGTACATGCAGCGTCTGCATTTCGGGACCGACCGGTTCCGGTCAACAACGACGGCTTCCTTTCTCTGGTTTCTGATCGTTTGAATCACGGTCTCTTTGTCAGGCATTTTTCGGCACTCCTTTCTCCCCCAGGACTTTCCGCATGCAGAAGCTGATGCAAGGGCCATAGGGACATGTCTTGCAGGGTGATACCGCTTTCGGCGACTGCGCCAGATAATAGCAGTTCCCCTTACCCAGGGAGCATCCTTTCTTCCGGTTCTTAAAGAAGAAGCAGTTCCTGCAGTCCTTCGGACGGTCCGCGTGATAACGGACGCCGTCGATCATAATAATGTCATTGCTCATAATATATCCTCCGTTTCGCAGATCTGATCCGCTTTGAAATAAGCGGAAACAAAAAACACCGATGACAGAAACGAAGTTTTCTTCATCGGTGTATGTAAAGGAATATGGAGTTTCTAAAAATGGTGGTGGATATATAGGATTAGACGGAAGGCCTTCGGATGTTAGAAGTTTTGTCTAACCGCTGTTAGAAGACAGGCCTCTCTCCGGATGCTTTCTGCAAAAAACCGTCCGCTTTCCCGTGATTTCATGTGATCAATACCTTCTTTCCCGCGGTTAGACGGATCAACCGCCCCAGTTGAAGTTTCGGGAAAAACTGGCCGGTTAGAAAAAAGGGCTCTTTGGTTAGAAATTCTTCTAACCGGACGGCTTTCGGTTAGAAGAAAATGAGACTTTTGAAACGAAAAAGGAAGCCGTTCTTCTAACCAACTTCTAACGGCTTCCACTCTCGTGAACTGTTCCGACCGGGAATCGAACCCGGAGCCAGAGCTTAGGAGGCCCTTATTTTATCCATTAAACTACCGGAACAAAAATGTGTGATTATCGGCTTATTTACTGGGTTTTACGCACTTCCGAAAGCCAACGGAAAGGCTTTTGTTTCATCAAATATTTCTTCTAACTCCGGCGGCATGCTCAAAAATGATACTATACCTTACCGCCTCGAGAAAAAAAAGATATGTAACATAGCAGTTTCGAACTCCGACTCGTTTTCGGAAGGGTTCATGTCCACATGGGGCTTAGGAGGCGGTCGCTCTATCCAACTGAGCTACGCAGACAAATATGCGGTTGTGATGTGCCGCAAAGTGTGGCAAATGCCAGCATCAGGCCTCGGTAGACGAGGTGGGGATGATGCTGCCCTGCAGCCAGATGTTGCCGCGGAAGCGGCGGTGAATGGCGGGCTCGCCCCGAAGGTCGGATGCATTGACCGCGACGGTGATGGTGGTGGCACAGACGGAAACGTCGAGGATCCACACCTTCTCGCCGGAGATGTCGTTTTGCACCTGGCGGGCGGCGGTGATGTCGCCGAGGATCTGGTAGGTGTCGCTTTCGAAGCCTTCGGGCAGGAAGAAGGTATCGACGATCGAGTAGACGTCGTCCCGGCCCATCATGTGCATGGATGCGCGGCCGGAGATCTCGTTCTGGCGCAGAACGCGGTTGGATGCGGCAAAATCGCCGCGAGCCCAGGCTTCCTCGTCGCGCTTCATGGTCTCGAGATATTTCTTCTGGAACTTACGGTCCTCTTCCGTCTTCTCCATGGGGATGAGGATCATGCCGCCGGCAGCCAGACCTGAAAGTCGCACGCCGACCGGTCGGAAACTGTGACCGGACAGCGGAATGCGCTGCATATAATCCCAGGTATTCACTACGTGAAAGATCGCGGTGCAGCCGAACGCAGGATAATCCCAAACGCCCAGAACGGCCAGGCCGTCGTGGCGCGGATAGATCTCGCATTTTTCAGCGGGTGTGAGCGTCGAACCGATGAGATACGGAAAATAATACACACGGCGGAAACGGTCGTGCGCGATGTAACCGCCCTGTGCGAGGCCCAGCTGTCCGTCGAATTCACGGCAGGCCACGCGGCGGATCTCCTCGGTGTCGGGCAATGTATACACATGCTCGCGGGTCGGCGCTTTTGAGGTAGCGGAAAGCAGGCTCCAAAGTTTCGACTCCGGAGCGGACCAGACGCCCTTAAATCCGATGGCACTGAGATAATTCCGCATGCGCTCTTCCTCCGTTTTCGCTTTCGTACCTATAAGGATCCGCGATCGAGATCGTATCGGCAGTGCTTATATTTTAAGCGTTTTCCGACAGAATGTCAAGGAAGGCTTTTCTCCACCTTCCGCCTTGAAGTATCGTCTATAAAATCTCTGAAAATCGTTGCATTTTCCGCCAACTCATGCTATACTTATTTTAATATAGACAATTGTACCCTTTAGGTATGATCGGGAAACGGTTTTTAGGCAGAAAAAACCGATGAATGGCCTTAGGGATGTGGCCATTCCGGCGAAAAAGGAGGGATCCTTTTGAAGAAAGAACGCCCTTTGGTGGGTATTATCGTACATGAGGCGGACCGAGGTCATCTCTCGGGTGCGCTCTACTATATGCAAAAAGAATTTTTCAAAGCGAACATCGACGTAGCAATCTTTTCCAGCTTGATGACGATCGACGATCACAAGTTTACGGAATCGGAGAATGAGATCTTTCATTTGATCAATTACGATCTCCTCGATGGTATCGTTTTATTTCCTGCGTCCTTCAACGACCTGAAGGCAAAACAAGAGATCATCACACAGATTCGGATGAACTTTTCGAAACCCGTGATCTGCATTGATGAGGAGATCTCCGGCTTTGACTCCGACGCGATCGAGGATCCGTCCGGCGCCGAGCAGCTGCTCGAGCACCTGGTGATCCGCCACAATGTGACGGACGCCGTTTACGTGACGCTGGAAGCGAAACGTCCGGTCGCAGCGAAACTGCAGGAATATATCCTCTCCCTCTCCGAAGATATCGGCTGTCCGATCGATGACGATAAAGTCTACACGATCTCCGGGACCGAGGCTTCCTACGAGGAACTGATCACCAAACTGACCGAAGTACATCTGCCGCAAGCGATCATTTGCTGCAACGACCTTGTTGCAGTCCACGTGATCCGCAATCTGACAGACCGCGGCTTCGGCGTTCCGAACGACGTCATCGTCACCGGCTACTCAAAGAATGAACCGATGATCGCCGACTATTTCAACCTGACGACGGTGCAGCGCAACCAGAAACCCATGGCGGTCTACGTTGCGCGTAAACTCGTGGCGCAGATCCTGAAAGGCGACATGGTCACGATCGATTTCGAGGACACGTACTCGCTGATCCCCGGCTTCTCCTGCGGATGCCGCCCGCTCGATCTGAAGGGCATCGCGACCGGCGCCGTCGACTACCGCCCCGGCATCAGTTTCAACCGTGATCATTTCGACTCTTACTATAACTTTATGTCGGAGATGCTCATGGAGGCCGACTCGTTCGACAACTTCCTGCAGACGATCCAGACACACATGAAATACTTAGGCGACGTGAAGAGCCTCTGGCTGTGCTTAAACGACGGTGTCATGCGAAATGCGCACCCCGCGAAGGAATACACCGACACGATCTACGTTCCGTACGAGTATGTCGACGGCATCGGCGACATCAATCATTTCCGGAATTTCCCGAAGGAACAGATGCTGGGGGCGATCTTCGAACCGCACAAAACGCCGCAGGCTTATATTTTCGTGCCCCTGCATTTCCTCGGGCTGAATTACGGCTACACCGTCCTTTCCTATGGAGACTCCGGTCAGGTATACAATGAACATTATGTCAAGTGGCTGCGTAAGGCGACCTGTGCTTTAGAGAACCAGCGCAAGCACCTGATCTATTCCGACACGATCATGGACACGCAGGTGCGTGATTCATTGACCGGTCTGTTAAACGTTCGCGGATATACGCGCATCATGACGGAGCGCGCCGGCAAATTCGACGATCCGAATAAACTCCTGCGCGTCATCTCGATCGACGTTGAGAATCTGAAAGGGGTCAATGAAACCTACGGCCACGATGAAGGCGACCGTATGCTGGAGCGTCTGGCTGCGATCCTTACGGTCAGCGCCAGCGAGGGCGACTTGTGCGTCCGCGTAACAGGCGACGAATTCTTTATCGCCGGCATCCTCGACTCTGAAGACGAATTTGACGATGTTCCGAAGAACCTGGAATACCAGATCCAAGCCTATAATTCATCTGCAGAACGCGACTACAGCATCAACCTGCATATGGCACGCGTGACGGCTCCGCTGACCAGCGCCGAGGTGATCGCGAACCTGCCGTATGAAGCCGAATACCAGCGCTCCATGAAGAAGCGCAACGATCAGAAGATGCAGCGCTCGCAAAAGGCAAATGGCGCCGTTTCCGCGGCGGATGAAGAAGAGCGCAACAACGTGATCCGCATCATCAACGAGAACCTGTTCAACTATGTGTTCCAGCCCATCATCGATGCGCGGACCGGTGAGATCTTCGCGTACGAAGCACTCATGCGCTCGGGCGGAAAATACAAGATCTCTCCGCTCACCATCCTGAACCATGCGGAGGACATTGGCCGTTTGGGCGACATCGAACGTTTGACTCTGTTCAACACGCTCGAGATCTATAAGAAACACCGGGACCTCTTCGGAAAGAAGAAACTGTTCATCAACTGTATCCCGGCATTCATTCTGTCGGACGCGGATTTTGAGCAGCTCTACTCGCTCTACGGTGACATCATGGACCAGGTGGTGCTCGAATTTACCGAGCAGACCGAGATGAGCCCGGCGCAGCTGGCGGTGCTTCTGAAGCGAAGCAAGCGCACCAACTACCAGATCGCGATCGACGATTACGGCACGGGCTATTCGAACATCAGCTCCCTCTTAAACTTCATGCCGAACTACGTGAAGGTAGACCGCAGCCTGATCTCGAACATCCATACCGATCGCCGCAAGCGGCATTTTACTAAGAATATCATCGACTATGCGCACGACAACAACTTCCTCGTGCTGGCCGAAGGCGTTGAGAAACCGGAGGAAATGGCGGCAGTCATCGCCATGGACTTCGATCTGATCCAGGGCTATTACACCGCCTGTCCGGCGAAGGATATCGTCCCGGAGATCCCGTTCCCGATCCGTTCGGAGATCAGCGAGGCAAACCGTGCGCGCGGTAACCAGCGCGCCCAGAAGACCTTCTTTACGCGTGAGGACATGGAGATGTCCATCGCGGCGCTCGAGTTCGAGAATTATACCGACATCATGGTGACGAAGAAAAACTTCACCCTCATCGGAAATCGGGAGATGGACTCTTCGATCGCCATCCACATCATGGATAACATCGAATGTACCGTGCATCTGAAGGACCTGATGCTGCGCGAGGAAGCGGCAAATAACTGCATTTCCCTCGGAATGAACAGCAAACTGACGCTGGACATCCAGGGCGAGGTGAATATCCACGGAAGCATTAAGGTTCCGGAGCATTCGGAGTTCACGATCGTGGGCGATGGCCTTCTGAACATGGTTTCCTCCTCGGAACGCCAGTACATGATCGGCCAGGATCTGTCGCACTCCCACGGTAAGATCAACCTCTTCCTGAATAACACTATGCGTCTGCATATGGACGGCGCGAAGACCATCGTCATCGGCGGCGGCTCGAACGAAGGAGGGAATCCGATCACGATCCGCGGTAAGGAGCTGATCATCGAACAGACTGGCCGCGAAGCATTGGCCATCGGATGCCACGACTCCAAGTCCAGCATTCGCATCGAGAATACAAAAGTCTCTTACGACTCCCGCTGCTCGACCAGCGCATTCGTCGGCGGCAGGGGCGTCGAGGCGATCATCCAAAACTGTGATGCGGATATCGTTTCGTTCGGTGACCGCGTCTGCGGTATTACGACCTATTCGGCCTCCGGCAGTAGCGTCACCCTCATCAGTACGAAATGTAAGAACATCTTCCGCGGTAAGGAGATCTTCATCATCGGCGGTCCCGACTCCCTCATGGATACGACCATGATCGACAGTACGCTCGATGTCACAGCCGAAGGGTCCTCCGTGATCGGTTTCGGAAGCACCAACAAGAGCGGTTCGGTATCGTTCTACCGCTGCGTCGGCCACATCGACGTCCGCTCGGCGAATGGTGCCCTCTTCGGCGTTCCCGAAGATAAGATCGAACAGGAGAATTGCGAGATCGAATTTGAATCCACCGTATAGAAAGAAAAAGATGATCGTATGAGGAGGTAACAAAGTTTGAAATTCAAAACACTTTTATTTATTTCATTCTTTATTCTGCTCTGCCTTACGGGATGCGGCGATCGAGTGGATTCTGGCGCGAAAGGTAAAGTTGAAGATAATCCGTTAAGCGAAGAGGAAATAATCAAATATGTGAAGGACTATATGTATTCCACCTATAAGGATGAGGTAGAGGTCCAGATACTCGGTAAAAATGACCTGAAGCGTGTAACAGAAGATGGTTTTAGTATGGACGGAAGTTATTTCGGCGGCGGGAAGTATGTAATGATAAAAAACGGACACAGCTACCCTCTGGAAATCACTTTTTCCAAGTATAACACAACTGTACATGGAATTTATGAAGACGGATACACTTTAACTCGTAAAAACAGGGTGGGTTCTGAGGAGGTTAGCCGGTCTGTATCGATCAATTACTATGATGATCTGAGGTTAGATGCGATCATTCGGAAGGCAGAATTTGAGGAACTGCTAGGCGAGTATTTTACTAAGTTTCACATATATGAAGATCCTACCAGCCAGCCATATTATAATATATACCTGTATAGCACCGATTATGAGAAATTGAATGAAGCTTTAAACGAATTCGCAAAAATAGGTTATTCCAAATACCCCGACTACGTTCGGGAATTCCATGCTTTTATTTTCAAGGACGAGGAGTTCTACGATTCTTTTGACTTTGATAAATGCAATAATATCGACCCCTATGATGATTCCATCGGGCTGACCAGCTATGACTTAATACATTCTCCTGAAAAGATCATAGAGCATTATCTGCAAAAGAACCTAACACTTATTACCACCTGCGAGGATCTCGACCAGGATATCTTTACCACAAACGGCCAGTCCGGATGGGAAGAAGGTACTGAGGAATTCGATCATGTTCTGTTCATGTACTGGTCAGTTAAGGATAAAGGCCAAGTGCAAGCTGTCACCTATGTATACGGAATCAACATGGAAAACGTAGATCCCTAAGATGATCCCAACATTAGAAAATAAGCCTTCCCCACGAGGGGAAGGCTTAACTTAACTTTATACCGTTCCTGTGTCAATGGGGACGGTTCTTTTTGACACATTTACAAGAATTCATGAAGCAGGAACAGCAGCAACAGGTGTGCCGGATAGAAGATGTAGAAGAACCACTTCCAGTTACGGCCGCGCTTTTCGCTGTAGAATTCGGTCAATGGATAACCAGCTAAAACGATTGCTTCGGTCCGGCTCGCCAAAAGCGTCAGGATGAGGCTACTGCGGATCATGTTCATCCCGGGGTGCAGCTCGCCATGGCTGAAATAGATAAATACGATGACGATGATGCCGCCGAGGCCATAATCACATTTCGAGAATACGGACGCCAGACCGCCGAGGATCACGAAGCCCAGCATCGGGAAGAAAAACTTGCTGATCTCGCCGAAGGTCTTCGGCGCTTTTTTTTGCTCGATCCACGGGCGCAGCCACCATTCGATGCCCCAGATCACCAGGAAACCGATCAGCAGCGTGATGAACACATTCTGCTTATTCCAGGCGAAGACACGATCGATGAACTTCAGGTCCTTATCGGCAAATGCGAGGTCGAAGGGAATTTCTGAGATCACAGCAAACGCCGCCAGGCGGATCGCATATTTCAGGCGGGAGCGGGTATGGAAGAAGCCCTCCACCAACAGGAAGCAAAAGATCGGGAATGAAAAGCGGCCGATCAGGCGCATCGCATTATAGGTCACCCACAGGGGATCCCCGAACCCTTCTTCTGTCCAGGTTTTATTCAGAAATACCGCAGCAGTGTGGTCGATCAGCATCGTCACGATCGCGATCATCTTCAATGTAAAACCGTCAAAGATCGCCGGCCGTTTTTTCGGCTGCGGCTGCGGTTTCTTCGCGCCTGTCGGGACTTCGTTTGCTTTTTTCGCTTCCGGTTGCGCTTTTCTGCGCTCCGGCTGTTCGCTCCGTTTCTCTTTCGAAAATACCTTCACCGTCGCGAACGTCGCGGGGACCACATCGTCCTCGTCGTCCGCTATCTCGGCGGGAGTGTCGGGCGTTTCCACGTCCGCTCCTTCTGTAGCTAACGGAAACTCCGGATCACTCTGTATCTCCTTCGGAAGTTCCGTCTTCTTCTCGTTCTCCTTCACTTTTTGCAACTCCTTTAAGAAATGCCTTATACTTCTTGCGGACCTTCTCCGACCGCTCTTTATTTGCCGTCTTAACGGTCTTCACTGCGAAGACCTCACCGCCCGGCAACGACTTCCAACGCAGTTTCGCCTGCATCTTCCCGTGGGTCGGGCAGTCGGCCAGCGTCAGATAGTACCGCGAGGACACCGCGAACCACGGCACCAGCATGTCACAGTACTCGCCGCAGCGGCTGCAGCGCACGCGGCAGACCTCGTCGTCGTGCATGGCCGCCGCCTTCGTTTCATATGCGCCGGTGACCGTCTTTGTGTACGTACCGAAGTCAAAATTCCAGTATTCGCCCTCTGCGGGCAATGCATAATAGTCGACGGACAGATAGGCGCCGAAGCGCTTTAAGTCCAGTTTCTGCCACACACAGGCTGTATAATACGCATCCTGCAGCGCCCGGTGAAAATCATCCGCATGCGGCAGCACAAGCTGCTCCACGGCCGTCTCCAGCGCCACGCGCTCCTTACCATCTGCATACTGCAGGCTGTAGAGTTTCTGCACATCGTAATACGTCAGCGGCGAATGAAACTCATACTCCATCCCATGGTAGTCGATATTCGAACGCAGGACCGTCATGTCACCATTTCCCCACGTACAAAAAACCGGATCCTTACCGCACCATTCCAGGAAATCCGCGCAGACGGAGGGAAACTCCGGCGCGCATTTCAGTTGGGCGCTGTCCAGTTTTGTGACCTTCTTTATGATCGGATTTACGGATGGATAAGCAGACGGCCGTACCAGTTCCGAGAAACGCGAAACGATACGGCCGTTTTTGTCTAATTTGACCGCACCGATTTCGATGATCTCAAACGGAAGTTCCGGAAGGCTTAACGCGGGATTCTGGCTTTGATTCCATTCCAAGTCAAAAACGATGTAATGCATCGCGACGTGAGACCTTTCCCGTGGCAAGCCGAAGGTTCGGCCGGTCACGTGAGATTTTTTCGTGCGGATCTATCGGGAACCTCTCTTCGAAAATACGACGAGAATGGTTTTCAAAATGATCTTAACATCCAGCGACAGCGACCAGTTGTCGATGTACTGGAGGTCGAGTTTTACGACTTCTTCGAAGTCCGAGATATCACTGCGTCCGCTGACCTGCCACAGTCCGGAAAGTCCGGGCTTCAATGCCAGACGGCGCTTATGATACGGAGAATACTCCTTAAACTCCTCGATCGTCGGCGGGCGGGTACCGACCAGACTCATATCGCCCTTAAGTACATTCCAGAACTGCGGCAGTTCGTCGATGCTCGTCGCGCGGATGAAACGTCCGACCTTCGTGATACGCGGGTCGTTCGTCATCTTAAACATAGCGCCCTTCATCTCGTTCTGCGCCATCAGTTCCTTCTTACGCTCCTCTGCATCAACGTACATGGAGCGGAATTTGTAGATCGTAAAGTAGCGTCCGTTCTTACCGACACGTCTCTGTTTAAAGAACAGCGGTCCGCGGGACTCGAGTTTCAACGGAATAAACAACAAGATCGTCGCAATGATCAGGAAGACCATGCCGACCAGTGCACCGATGATATCGATGATCCGCTTCGTCAGCAACTGGCCCCAGCTGAAAAAACGCTCGGAAAATGTTACGACCGGATAGCCGGCAAAATAAGTTACACGACTGTTCGTGCTCTCGTAGTTCTCGAGCATCTGAATGTAGAGGTGGACATTTACCCCCATCTCCTCAAACCGCTCGACATACTTACGCATCGAAGCGCCGGTGTCATATGCAACAAAAATAAAAACCTCATCCACGATCTGGCGGCTGGCCACCTCAAACATGTTGTTGAAGTTACCGAGGATGGTGTGCCCGTGATAGTGTTTTCCGAGTTCTTCATCATCCTCATCCACAACGATGATACCGCAGATGCGCTGTGTCCATGCACAGTATTTCTCCATGTGGTCGACGACCTCTTCCACACGATCTCGCGTAGTGACCACGAGGATCTGCGTTACGGACTTCGAACGGTCGCGGCGGCGCATCAGATAGGACCGCAGCCCCATGTGCACCAGACAGGTCAATATTACGCTGAAGACCATCGTCACGGCCAATGTACCACGGCTGAACATGGTACTCTCATTCACAACAAAGATGATGAGGGTATCGAGCAACAGCGTGATGAAATGTGTACGGATGATCGCGAAAAATTCGTCGAACAGGCTTCTTCGTATCGCCGCTCCGCTACTCGCCGAGAACAGCTTCGTGACCCAGAACGCAAGGAAAAGCATCATGAACTGCTGTTTGAAAAAGTCATCGATTTCAAACTTGATGTCCATGATGACGATGCGCCAAAGCGCGGATGCACAGTAAAAAGCAATAAAAAGCAGGACCGAATCCAGCAAAGCGATGGCGAATTCATACCCTCTGTTTTGTTTTTGTACCATGGCAGCTACTCTCCTAAGACTACTCCCCAAAAAAATACAATCGATCCAGCTTATGAGTCTCAAATGTATCATTCTAAGTATAGCACTTATTGTGGTTTTTTTCAATAGCGTTTATCGGAGCGCCGGGTTTCGAAAAACTTTTTGATTTTTCCTCTTGCATTTTTCGAAGTTCTTTGGTAAAATACATGCTAACCGCAATGAAAAGGACCAGTACGTTCTGGGCATGTTTCAGAGAGCCGTCGGTTGGTGTGAGACGGTACCTGCGCTTTACGGAACTCCCCTTGGAGCTGCCATCTGAACCAATAGTAGGATCGGCCGGGTTTCTCCCGTTACAGAGGTGACGCGTCAAGCATAAGCTTCGCGCGAATGAGCGCATGCGAACGATATCGCATGAATTAGAGTGGTACCGCGTAAGATTCGTCTTTCGTCTCTAAAAAGCAATAGAGATGGGAGGCTTTTTTTTATGATCCAAGGGACGAAAAGTCCCGATCGGACATGCTCGCATGGACGGAGCGGACCTTGAGTCCCGAACAAAAATGAGACCGGAGCCGTTTTCGAAGAAAACGAGCGGAAGTCGAATTTTTGTAGGATTTCGGGAGTGCGCAGCACGGAGAAATCCGTAGGATCATGAAAGAGATCACCCCCCCACCCAGAGAGATTGGAGGTTACTTATGAAGAATTGTGAGAAGTATGTACGCCAGTATTTTTTACCGCCCGTAGAGTGCATGGACTGGGTCCACAAGGACTACATCGCGAAGGCACCCATCTGGTGCAGTGTCGACCTGCGCGACGGTAATCAGGCATTGATCGAGCCCATGAGCCTGGAGGAGAAACTGGAGTTCTTCAACCTTTTGGTGAAGATCGGTTTCAAGGAGATCGAGGTCGGCTTCCCTGCCGCTTCCGATACCGAATATGCCTTCATGCGCGCCCTCATCGAGCGCAACATGATCCCGGACGATGTTACTGTACAGGTACTTACACAAGCACGTGAACACATTATCCGCAAGACATTTGAGGCGGTAAAGGGTGCGCCCCACGCCGTCATCCATTTGTATAATTCGACTTCCGTGGCCCAGCGTGAGCAGGTGTTCAAAAAATCGAAGGAAGAGATCAAGCAACTGGCCATCGACGGTGCCGAGCTTCTCAACAAGCTGGCCGCTGAGACCGAGGGTGATTTCTCCTTTGAGTACAGCCCCGAGTCCTTCCCGGGCACCGAGGTGGAGTACGCACTGGAGGTCTGCAACGCCGTTCTCGACGTTTGGAAGCCGACCCCGGACCGCAAGGCCATCATCAACATCCCTACGACCGTTGAGATCGCGATGCCGCACATTTTCGCGAGCCAGGTGGAATACATCCACAAGAGCATTAAATACCGCGACAGCGTCGTTTTGAGCCTGCACCCGCACAATGACCGCGGCTCAGGCATCTCCGATGCGGAGCTCGGCGTTCTAGCCGGCGCAGACCGCGTCGAGGGTACGCTCTTCGGCAATGGTGAGCGCACAGGTAACGTTGATATCGTTACATTGGCTCTGAACATGTTCTCTTACGGTGTGGATCCAGAGCTTGATTTCTCCGACATCCCTGCCATCCGTTCTGTTTACGAGCGCCTGACCCGCATGACCGTTCCGGATCGTGCGCCTTACGGCGGCAACCTGGTCTTCACCGCATTTTCCGGTTCCCACCAGGATGCGATTGCAAAGGGCATGAAGAACCGCGAGGACAATGCGTGCGAGCACTGGACGGTTCCGTACCTGCCCATCGATCCGGTGGACATCGGCCGCACTTACGAAGCAGACGTTATCCGCATCAACAGCCAGTCCGGTAAGGGCGGCGTAAGCTACATTTTGAAGAATTCCCACGGCGTTGTGGTTCCGGATCCTATGCGTGAGGAAGTCGGCTACATGATGAAGGGCATCTCCGATCGTGCCCACGCCGAACTCACACCCGACCAGATCTACGACGAGTTCTGCAAGGAATACGCAAATAAGTCCGATTGCTTTGCGATCAATGAGTGCGAGTTTAAGCGGATTTCCGGCCAGGAAGGCATCACTGCTGAGGTGAATTTGACCGTCACGAAGGATGGCACGACCTCTACGGTCACCGGCACCGGTAACGGCCGTCTGGACGCGGTTTCGAACGCGCTGAAGAAGTTCTTCAACATCACCTATCTGTTGGAGACCTACGAAGAGCACGCGCTCTCGAAGGGTTCGTCTTCGCAGGCGATGGCGTATGTCGGCATCCGCACCGATAACGGCGTGGTATGGGGCGTAGGCATTGACCCGGATATCATCCGCGCGTCGATCAACGCACTCGGCTCCGCGATCAACCGTTCCATGGTGAAGAATTACGGAATCAGCCGCAAAAACGCTTGAAAATAAAGGATATACATTGCCCCCGGCACAAATCTGTGGTATACTTACAGAATGATGCCGGGGGCTTTTGTCTCCCGCTGCGGCCGGATCATTACTCGTTTTAGCACGAGAAGACCCGGTACGAATTATAAAAATGAGGTTCACGAAATGTCTGAGCAGAAAATCATGCTGGGAAATGAAGCCATTGCCCGCGGTGCGTACGAAGCCGGTGTGAAGGTTTCCGCTGCGTATCCCGGTACTCCGAGTACCGAAATCAGTGAAAACATCGTCAAATATCCCGAGATCTATTGCGAGTGGTCGCCGAATGAGAAGGTTGCGACCGAAGTTGCCATCGGCGCTTCGATCAGCGGCGTTCGTGCCATGGCGTCCATGAAGCACGTCGGGGTCAATGTTGCATCCGACCCGCTCTACACCATCTCTTACGGCGGTGTGAACGGCGGTCTTGTTTTAGTCGCTGCCGACGATCCGGGTCTGTACAGCTCGCAAAATGAGCAGGACAGCCGTATGGTCGCACGTGCCGCAATGGTGCCCGTGCTGGAGCCGTCGGACAGCCAGGAAGCAAAGGATTTCACAAAGCTAGCTTTCGAACTTTCCGAGAAGTACGACACCCCGATGATGGTTCGTACCACGACCCGTATCGCGCATTCGCAGGGTATCGTTACCTTGGAGCCGCGTGTGGAGGTCGAGGATAAGCCGTACAGCCGTAATCCCGCAAAGTTCGTCATGATGCCCGGCAACGCGAAGGGTCGTCATGTATATGTTGAGCAGCGTCTGAAGAAGATGGCGGAGGACGCTTGCACATTGCCCGTAAACCGTGTGGAGATGCGCGACACGAAGATCGGCGTCATCACCAGCGGTATCCCGTATCAGTATGTCCGCGAAGCATTGCCCGATGCCAGCGTTCTGAAGCTGGGCCTGGTACATCCGCTGCCGCGTAAGCTGATCGAGGAGTTTGCATCGAATGTAGATACACTTTATGTCGTTGAGGAACTGGAGCCTGTGATCGAAGAGCAGGTGAAGTCCTGGGGCATCAAGGCGATCGGTAAGGAGATCCTGACCGTGCAGGGCGAATACAGCGCGAATATGCTGCGTAAGGCCATCCTGCATCAGGAGCTTGATATCGAGGCGCCCGCTGCCGTTCCGGCGCGTCCGCCCATCCTGTGCCCGGGCTGCCCGCACCGCAGCGTATTCTCCGTTATGAATAAGCTCGGCATCCACGCGGCCGGCGACATCGGCTGCTACACGCTCGGCGCCGTAGCTCCTCTGAATGTTATCGATACCACCGTCTGCATGGGCGCTTCCATCAGCACCCTGCACGGCATGGAGAAGGCGAAGGGCCGCGACTACATCCGCAACTGGGTAGCGATGATCGGCGACTCGACCTTCATGCACACCGGTATCAACTCTTTGATGAACATGGTTTACAACCAGTCGAACGGTACCGTGATCATCATGGATAACTCCACGACCGGTATGACCGGCCACCAGGACCACGCCGCTACCGGTAAGACCCTGATGGGCCAGGAAGTTCCCGCCATCAGCATTTACCACATGTGTAAGGCGATGGGCATCGAGCATGTCGTTGAGGTCGATGCATTCGACATCCAGACACTCGAGAAGGTCGTTAAGGAAGAAGTAAACCGCGACGGCGTTTCGGTCATCATCACGAAGTCTCCTTGTGTTCTTCTGAAGACCACGAAGACCACACATAAGCTGGTCGTTCACTCCGATAAATGTAAGAAGTGCGGCCTGTGCCTGAAGCCCGGCTGCCCTGCTCTCACGAAGGCAGAGGACGGCACTGTAAAAGTAGATGCGACCATGTGCAATGGCTGCGGACTGTGCGCGAAGCGTTGTCCGTTCGGAGCACTCGAGCAGGTCGCTCTGTAAGGAGGCAAACATGGCAGTACAAACAAAAGAAACGAAAAATATCATGATCGTCGGCGTCGGTGGTCAGGGAACCCTCCTCACCAGCCGTATCCTCGGCGGTATCACGCTCGACGCGGGCTATGACGTAAAGCTCTCCGAAGTACACGGCATGGCGCAGCGCGGTGGCAGTGTCGTAACCTACGTTCGTTACGGCAGCAATGTTGCAGAGCCCATCGTAGAAGAAGGCCAGGCGGACGTCCTCATCGCCTTTGAGCGTCTGGAAGCCCTCCGCTACGCACACTTCCTGAAGAAAGGCGGCGTACTGATCGTCAACGATCAGCGCATCGACCCGATCACCGTAGTGACCGGCGCAGCCCAGTACCCCGCTGACATCCTGGACACCCTCCGCGCGAAGTATAAGGTCATCTCGGCCGACGCCTCCGCCGAGGCACTGAAGCTCGGCAACCCCCGCGTCTTCAACACCATCATCATCGGCATGGCCGCAGCCCACATGGACTTCGACAAAGAAGCATGGCTCAAAGTCATCGAAAAGACCGTGCCCCCGAAGACCGTAGCCATCAACCAGGCAGCCTTCGAAGTCGGATACAACTTGAAATAAACTTTTTCAAGCATCTTCCCAAGATGCTCCATAACCTAGGAGGCAACACGCCTCCACACAACCCCCCGGCGGACCACCGCCGGGGGTGTTCTATTTTGAGAAAATCCCTCGCACCACAAGCTGTTCGCTCTCCACAACTCTCCCGTGTGTCAGCGGGGACGGTTCCATTTGACACATCCACAGCTTGGTGCACAGCCGCGGACAGAGGGAAGCGTGATGCCGCCCGCGACCAGGCATTGGAGCGAGCGGATGAAAAACGCTGCGACAGAGCAGTCGGATGATGGGCAAAATCGGACTCCGAGGCCGATTTTGAGCTAGCTGAGGTCGTTTTCATCAAGAAAACGGCCGAATTCGAAGCGGTACCATCAAATCCGAATGCGATGCTCGCGGCAACGTTTTTCACCGTGAAGCGACCTGACTGGGAACGAGCGGCATCACGCAAAAACCATGAAGCTGCGGCGGACCACAACCGAGAGGTGTCAAACGGAACCGTCCTCATTGACACAGTCCAGGGAGGGGGCGCCATGTGCGGATCCTCCGCCGTGGCAGGGGAACGAATAAAAAAAATGCCAAAAGGGACGAGCCCTTTTGGCACATTTTTTATTCGTTCGTGTAGTTGTCGAAGTAACCCTGGATCAGGATGATGGGCGTTCCCTTATCTCCGGAGCCGGAGGTGAGGTCGCACAGCGAACCGATCAGATCGGTGAGCTGGCGGGGTGTGGTGCCCTGGGACGCCATGTTGCCCTTCAAGTCGCCGTCCTTTGCTTTGATGCTCTTGGAGATCGCCTCACGAAGAGCGTCGCCGGACAGGTTTGCGAAATCGTTATCCGCCAGGTACTTGAGTTTCAGTTCATTCGGTGTTCCGATGAGTCCGTCGGTAAATGCCGGGGAAACGACCGGATCGGCCAGCTCCCAGATCTTACCCTGCGGATCCTTAAACGCGCCGTCGCCGTAAACCATGACTTCGACGTGCTTACCGGTCGCCTTCAGGATCTGCGACTGAATGTCGAGAACCAGCTGCTTGCACTCTCTCGGGAAGAGCTTGATCTTCGTCTCGGTGGATTTGTTGGAGCCGAGCAGGCCGTAGCGCTCGTTGTAGCCGCTGCCATTGATCGGTGCAGTGCAGATGTCATCCAGACCGCAAACCACCTTCGCGCCCGCCTCTTTCAGAATGCGCTTGGTACGCTTACGTGTATGAATATCACAAGTCAGAACACAATCGGTGTAATCTAGGATCGTCTTCGCATGGTTCGCGAAAATGATCTCGACCTCAGCGCCTGCCTCGGTGATGATGTCGGAATAATACTGAACGTAGTCAACGCCCGTGAACTCATGCTTATTCTCGCCGAACAGTTCACGATAACGCGTAAGCGTCAGAACGTCGGAATACGGGTTGATGCCCGCCTCGTCCAGCTGATCGATGGTGATGAGCGCATTGCCCACCTCATCGGAAGGATAGCTGAGCATCAGAACGACCTTCTTGCAGCCCATTGCGATACCCTTCAGGTTGATCGCGAAACGGTTACGCGACAGGATCGGGAAGATCACACCCACGGTGCCGCCGCCGAGCTTTGCGCGAACGTCGTCCGCGATGTCGTCTACGGTCACGTAGTTGCCCTGGGAACGAGCCACGATGGACTCGGTCAATGCGATGACGTCACGGTCACGCAGCTCGAAATCCTCGCTCTTAGCGGCCTCGAGAACGCTCTCTACCGTAATATCAACTAAGTTATCACCTTCACGGATAATAGGCCCGCGAATACCTCTGGAAACGGTTCCAACACGTCTTTCCATTCTAACCACCTCTCCGGCATCTCTGCCATCTCTATTTTCGGTTTTTCTCTCTCATAATACCTTGCTGCCACCAAGCAGACAGCGCCTTATACATTATACATATAAGGCGCTGAATATGCAAGTATTATTTATTTGTCATTTCGGCGAATGATCTCCACCGGCGTCAGACGCTCTCCTTCGAAACCGCCTGCATCTTCCGCTTCACGATCACGCGGTTCATAACCAGGATCACTACCGCCACCGCGACGAGCAGCAACGTCATGGGCATGGTCCAGGTCAAAACATTATAGTACCGCTCCGACAGTTCACTCGCAAAGAGCAGGTTGAACGCTGCCATGACGCCTAGGCTAAGGAGTGTGGTCAATACCACACAGGTCAGGGCGATGTCGAGAGCATTGACCGTAAAGATCTTTGAAATGTCTTTTCTGGTTACGCCGAGGATGCGAAGATCCGCAATATAATCCACGTTTGTACGTGTTGTTACCCGGAAGTAGCTTTCGAGGATGAGGATCGCAATAATCCCCAGGAAGCCTGCGATCGCCCATACAACGGGAAGTGCTCCATGGAGCGTATCCTTGATATAGTACACGCCTTCTGCGTATGGCTCCTTAAACCGGATGTCGAGTTTTTCCGCGCTTTTGAGCAGTGCTGTGTAATCGGTCATATCAGTGCAATCGAGCAGATATTCATCGAAATAGTAATAGTCGAGATGACGTTCACAGATCTTCTCAAAGATCTCATCTGCAATCAAATAATCTGCGGGCACATCATCACTATAAACGCCTACGACCGTGATACCATCGGGAAAGAACTCCGCCATGCTCAGATAGCTTGAATAGTACTCATGATAGTCTGGGTCATGAATGTCAAGGAAGCTATAATGCGCTTCACCCTCATTCATCTTCAATGAGATATCGTACATCCAGGCCATATTTGCCGAAACCAGCACTTCGTTCGGCTTCTCCGGCATACGGCCGACGCGGAACTGATCCTCCTGAAGGAGGGACAGAGCGCCGACAACGCCATCACTCACAGGTTTATTCAGAAATGCTGCCGGCGTCTCTCCACCGAACGGAAGCACATACGGGAGCTCCAAGTAATCCTGATACTCCATGTGCGAAACGAACGCTTCTTTTCGCATAACACCGATCGCATATCGATACTTCAAAAAGTAGGATGCGAAATCCCCGTTGCGTTGCGAGGTCAGTTTTTCGGCCAGCCCGTATTCCGCATGATCCGTTGAAATGATCCCGCAAACAGAGAACCTGCCCAAACTGGTCATTATGTCATCCCCGAGCGAAGCGCCGAGTTCCCCCGCCATATAATCGGTGAGGGCGATCTGCGAATTATTCTCCGGAAAATGTCCTTCGGTGACCGGAAATGCTGCCTGCTGTGTCTCAGTGATCGCGGCCAATGTAATATCACATCGGGTGTTAGTCGCCTCGCCTCTGTTCCTGTGGGTCGCCCAGGTTTGGACCGTCGGGATCAGCGGATGTCCGGTCTCCTGCGCCAGTGTTTCGACTCTGTCCAGATAATACGAGCCCCGGTTTATATCCTTAGTCCACGAATCGTCATCGGATGCGTCTGTAACCTTTACTACGCCCGTAAGCGTCTCCGGCTGATATTTTTCAAAATACCCTTTCAAGGTCTTATTCGCATCAAAACATGCGCAATATACCAACAAAAGCGCGGCTACCAGCGCAAGTATCACCATGAATACAAGGCCTTTTCTTTCCTTTCGGAACATGCCGGACAGACGAATGCGGTCACGAACCGGCAGTTTCCGCGCCTTTACATCGTAACGCTGCGGGAGGATCTTCTCGCTCTCCCGAGTGTTCTTTCTTTTTTCTTCGACTGTTATGCTTTCACTTAAATCATCCGGAGGCATGATGCTGCCGACGCTGATACGTTTCTCCTCCACAAACTGTCCGTTTTCCGCGCACAGTTTGTGATCGGCATACCTCGACGCCAGTTTTGGCTCCTCGGTCGCGACGATCACGAGGCGTGTTTTGGATGCCTCTTTTAAGGTCGTCATGACCTCTTTTGCAATATCCTCTTCCAAGTCTGCGGTCGGCTCCTCCGCCAGAACGATCTTCGGGTCTTTTTCCAGAGCCCGGGCAATCATCACCAGGCGACGGCCTGTCTTTGAGAGCTTCGAGATCGGCATTGCTTCAAATTCTTCCAGCGCAGCGGCCTCGAGGATCGCATGGATCCTCTCCCAGGTATCTTCCGCTTTTTTATCTTCCCAGTCCTGGATATTCAGGGCGAGTTCGAGGCACCTGTAGACCGTCATTTCCGGGCGCAGTTTGCTATCCCGGAAAATGATTCCGAGATCTGTATTTCGATATAAATCGCGCTCCTGCTCCGTCATTTCCACGAGGGCATTATCATTCACGATCACTTCCCCCGAATCAAACTCGGACAGGCCGGCGATCACGCGCAAAAGGGTCTTTATCGCCAGACGGTCTGAACCCGTCAAAACGATCAGCCCCTGCTTCGGAAGCGAAAAGGTAACGTCGTTCAAAACCGGTACCTCGCGTCCCTTCACTTCTGTATTCTTCACCAATCCGCGGATCTTGATCATAGCGTACCTCTTTCTGAGGGCACTCCCTCGATAGTATTGTATCATACAGTCGGCGGGAGAAAACGACAAATGCTTTAGTTTTTTCTTAATGATTTCTTACGTGCGGTCCAACGAAAAGAGCCCGGATCTCTTTGCGAGATCGAGGCTCCTTAACGTACTGTATTTTGTTTTTCTCCTAGAACCCTACGCCCATCAACAGCCGCATGAGCAGGTTGTTGTTATACATAGTACCGAGGATATTATTGTCCATGATCATCTGCTGGCAGTCCGCGAAGAATTCCACCGTGGGAAATGCGGAAACCAGGATGAAGAAGAACCAGAGGACCGCCACGCCGTAGATGAAGCCTAAAAGGCCGCCGGCCAGGTGGTTCAGACCATTGATGATCGGCAGCATCGATGCAAAATCCAACAGGTAGATCAGAATGTGCAGCGCGATCAAAAGAACCAGGAATATGCTCACATATACGACTGCGTCGATCACCATGGCTGTGATGAACTTCGTAAGGAAGTTCGGGAACTTATCAACGCCGAGCTGCTCGTAGGTCTCCTTGTTGTTGTGTGTTACGATGTGCTTCGTAATACGCTCCGGGAGCGGCAGGTTTCGAATCACCTCGTTCTGCTTCGTGATATCCTCTTCACTCGGCATGAGATTAACGTTTTCGTTTATGAAGGTTTCGATCCGCTTTTCGACCGACTGACCGATGCCTGAGCCGGCCACCTTATCCGAGATGGGGCCTCCGAGGAAGTAGGCTCCGATGAGAGCCAGGATCAATGCGAACGTGCTCAGAAGCATACGGAAGAAACCAACGGCAAAACCGATCACGGTCATGCCGGCCACCAGGATGATGGCACTGATAAACATCCAGTTCAGGCCGCCGGAAGATGCCTTTTCCGCTGCCTGCGTCACGGCTTCGGTAGCGGCCTCAGCGGTCGCCTGGGAAGCCCAAAGTATGGAATTTAACATAATAATTCAATCACCACTTTTCAAATTGTAGAAACGGGCGGCGTGCCTAGAAATGTCTTGCCTTCAAGATCAGCCAGCCGTCCTTATTGAACTTGCGGCCGAACGCGCTCGCGAAGAGGTTTTTCACCGTGAAGCGGTCCGCTTCGTGCTCAGCGTCATCCACGATCTCCTTCAGCAAAGTCTCGAAGACGATCTCGTCGTGGTCAATGCGATCCTGCAGATATTCTTTGATCAGGTACTCCGCGTTAGGCGCGATCACACACTCCAGCGCCTCCGCATATTCTTTCATGAATTCGAACCACTCGTCCGCGGTCTTCTCCTCGTACTCATAACGAAGCACGAAGATCAGGCCCAGTTCCGGGCGGCGTGCGAACAGTTTGCGCAGGCCTTCGGCGCTGTCGATGATAACGACGATCGCATTCTCATAATGCTTGCGGAACTGGAGGAGTTCATTGACCAGTTCCTCGGAAAGCTGGCCCGCATGCTCGATCACGAGAAGTACGTCCTCCAGACGCTCTTCCTGTACCAGCAGGCCGTTTTCGTTGAGTTTCTCCGCCGTTGTGCGCGCCAGTTTCGACGGACGCTCGCTCTCCTTCGGCAGACGCTTCAGAAGCTCGATGGCGTACGCCAGGCCCTTCTGCTCGTTGTCGCAAGTGATCGCGAAACATACCTCGTCGGCGGCACTGTCTTTCGTTTTAGCTGCGTCGTCAACACTGATTTCGCCGAGCTGGCTGCGTACAGCCTGTGCGACCGGCGTCTCGGGTTCTTCCTCGGCAAATGTCGGTTCCGGTTCGACTGTCGGTTCGACCGCTTCCTCGTCTTCCGTTACCTCGGTGGCTTCGACCGTAGCTACGGCAGCTGTCGGGATCTCCTGACCCTGCTCACGCAACTCGATCATCTCCTCGAGGGCCGCCTGCTCCATCACATTCTGGTAGGTCTCCTCGAAGGCCGCCTCGTCGATGTCGCCTTCAAATACGTTAGTATAGGTCTCATCGGATGCCGGCATCTCCGGTCCGGGAATATGGATCGGTCCGACCTCCTGCTCGATCTCCTGCAGTTCGAGCGTGCGGTTCAGGTTCTTCGAAACCTCCGCCAGGATGTCTTCGTCTTGTGCTTTATCGAAATCAACTTCAGGCTCCTCCTGAAGCGCTTCTGCGTCTTTTACATAGGTCGCGTCGAAGTTTTCGAGTGCTTCTTCTGTGTCCGTTGTCTCCGAAATCTGTGCGGTCTCCTGCGGCTCGGCTTCGATCTGCTCCGTCGTCTCGGCTTCGATCTGCTCCGTCGTCTCGGCTTCGATCTGCTCCGTCGCCTCCGCAACGTCGCCAATGGTCTCCTCTACCGAGTTCTCAACCTCGCGAACCGTGTCTTCCACGGCCTCCGAAACCTCGGCTGCCGGTGCCTCTTCACGACGGCCTACCATGTTCAGCAACGCCTGCTTCTGCGCCTTCGTTAAGAAGCCGGTATCTTCTTTTTTGCGGTTATCCGCAAACATGCTCCGAACGCTGTCATTGACCTCGGATACGGTCTCAGCCACTGCATCCGTCGTTTCTTCGATCGCCTCTTCTGCGACTTCTTCCACTTCGGTCGCCGCCTCGGCCGTCTCCTGCGCAGCTTCTTCCACCGCTTCGGCTGCCTGAAGCGTCTCTTCAACCGCCTCTGCTTCCGCCTGCTGTGCAACTGCCTCTGCAACATCGGCCGCTGCCTCGAGGGTCTGCTCTGCCGCTTCTTCTACTTCTGCCGCCGCCTCGGCGGTCTCCTGTGCTGCCTCAGCAACCGTCTCGGCTGCCTGCGCGGTCTCTTCAACTACGGAAGCAGCTTCTTCCGCTTCCTGCTCCAGTACATCTTCATCGTAGCGTACGCGCACCTGTGTGCCGCGCATGAAATCGGAAAGTGTATCTTCCAGATCCCTCTCCGCACGTTTCTTCGTGTCATTTCCATTCGACAGGATGTTGGTGATGTTCGAAGCAAGGTTCGACTGCTCATCCTCCATCATCGTCGTCAGCTTATGTTCCTGAACTTCCGGAGTATTCGACGTCAGGATCGCTTCTTCCTTCAATGCGATCTCCAACAGACGTTTACGCCGCTCTTCGGCCGCATCGTAAGCCGCCTGCTGTGCAGCTGCCCGTTCGGCCTCTGCAGCTTCCTGTGCTTCGCGCTCCGCGGCTGCCTGCGCATCCTCCGGCGTCCACTCCATCGGCGTTCCCTGCGCGGCCGCTGCCATCGCCTCTGCCTCTTTCGTCGGAAGCTTCGGACTCCATTCTTCCTGCGCTACCGGCTCCTCCTTCGGTGTGTCCACGATGCCCAGTTTCTCCGCACGCTTGCGTTCCTTCTCCAGCATGCGCTCGACATTCTCGCGCTCTGCCTCCTCTTCCTGCAGGCGCATCGCCTCCTGCTCCTCGTGGTACTTCTGCAGGTACTCCTCGCGATGGTCGTACTTCTCCTGCTGGAACTTATCCAGCGGCGCGTACTGCTGCTTCAGCTCCATCGCCTCGATAACATACTCACCATTACAGAACAGGAAAATGATCTCATCACACAGTTTCACGCAGTCCGGAACACGACCGGCCTCAGCGTACAACTGCGCCAGACGTAGCTTCCACTCCTCACTCATTTCGGAGGCAGTGTATCTCTCCAAAAGGGCAATGCGGCGCTCCACGGATACATTGCCCGCGGCCTCATCCACCTTATATCGCATCAAATAGTACTCGGTATCCCGCGGAGCCAGATCGTGGAACTCCTCACAATACTCTGCCGCGTTCCGGTAGTTTTTCGCCAGGATGGCGACCTCTACCAGACGCTTCAGGATGAGGCGTCCCGGATGTGCGTAATCGTAAGCCTGCAAAAGCAGGTCGATCGCATCGTCATATTCACCGCTCATTACGTAAAGCTCGGCAACCTCCGACAGCAGGCGGGGATTTTTTTCCTTTCCCCATTTCATCCCGTCCGCGATCTTTTTTGCCGTATCATACTCTTTCAGCAGGATCAGTTTTCGTATCTGCTCCGTTTTGATTTCGTACTCGTACTTGTCCACAGTTACACCTCTTGTTAAATTTCCCTTCGGCCCTCCAGTGCACGAAGGAGCGTCACCTCATCGATGTATTCCAGGTCACCGCCGACCGGCACACCGCTCGCGATCCTGGTACAACGCACATCCCCGACGGCGCGCACGTAGTTCTTCACCATCATCGCCGTCGCCTCACCTTCCACGCTGGAATTCGTCGCCAGAATGACTTCCTTCACACTGCCGTCCAAACGGGAAATGAGTTCCTTAAGTTTTATATCATTCGGTCCGATATGCAAGGCCGGCGAGATCGCGCCGTGCAGCACGTGATATACACCATTGTACTGGCCGACACGCTCGTACGCTACCATGTCCTGCGTCGACTCCACCACCATCACGGTGGAATGGTCCCGCTTCGGATTGCCGCAGATCGGGCACTCCTCGCTGTCCGTCAGGCACAGGCACGTCTTACAATACCGAATGTTCTTCCGCGCATCGAGAATCGTCGAGGTCAGTTTCTCGACGCGGTCGACCGGAAGATTGATCAGGTAGAACGCCATGCGCTGCGCGGACTTCTTCCCGATGCCGGGCAGCCTCGACAGTTCACTGATCAGATTCGTCAATTCATCACTGAAATATTCCACAATTACTCCCCGCCGCAAATGGCGTAGATCGCAAGCGCAAATGTCACGCTTCCTTTTAGCAGATCCTCCACCGCGACGTGTTCATCATCGCCGTGCAGGTTCGTTTCATCTTCGTCTTCCACGCAGCCGAAGGCCACGCCGTTTTCGACTTCATGTACATAGGTGCCGCCGCCCATGGCGATGGGCTTGCTTCCCTCGCGTCCGAACACATCCTCGTAACAAGCGATCAGTGTCTTCACGAACTGCGAGTCCGCCGGCACATAATGGGTCTCGGAATACCGCTCCACGTCGAATGTGCATCCGCAGGTTTCGGCAACGCTTTCCAGCGTTCCGACGGTATTCTCCCGCGTCGATCCGAGCGCCATGCGGCTGTCGATCGTAAGCTGCAGGCTTCCTTCCGTCAGTTCCAGAATGTCGGGACTTACCGTTGTCGGCCCAGTCACTTCATGGTCGCGGGCAATGCCTAACGCCTGCCCGGCATGGTCCCCGTGCACCAGCACTTCAGAGAGCGCCAGCAACGCCTTCGTCGCAGTGTCGTCCGTCGCGGCAAATGATCCCTTCACGTCGTGCAGCAGTTTCAGCATGGCCGTGAGCGCATTCACCCCGAGTTCCGGCGTCGACGCATGCGCACTCTTACCTTTAACAGTCACGCGCAGGCTGTCTGCAAAGGTCTCGATCGTGACCTTCACCGGAAGTTCGCGGGCCAGGTTCTTCGCGGCCGCAGCGAGGATCTTTTGATCCACATTAGCTACCCGCATCATCGCCGTGTCCGGAACGACGTTGAACTTCACGCCGGACTGCGCCTCGGTGATGCAAGGCTTCGCTCCCGATTTCGGTTCGGTTTTGCACACGAATGCGGCGACCAGATGACCCTTTTCCACATTTACCACCGGGAAACAAGCGTCCGGGGAAAATGTGCAAGGCGCCGCCGCTTCTTTTTTGTAATAATACTCAATATCCGAGCTTCCGCACTCCTCGTCGCAGCCCAGAATGAGGCGAACGTTCTTCGTAAGTGGAACGCCCAGCTCCTTCAGTGCGCGCATGGCGTAAAGCGCCGCCATCGCGGGACCTTTATCATCCGCCGTGCCGCGTCCGTAGAGTTTGCCGTCTTTCTCGACCGGCTCGAAGGGCTGCGTCACCGTGAAGCCCGGCGTCGCCGGAACCACGTCCAGATGCGCCAATATGTCGAGTCCGCGCGGGGCGTCCTGCATGTCGATGCTGCCCACGTAGTTTTCGTGGTTCTGCGTCGAAAAGCCGTAGCCTTCCGCCTTCGAAAGCGCGAGCGCCAGTGCCTGCGCGGGGCCCTCGCCAAACGGCATGCCCTCTTTCGCCGGCATCTTCTCACTGTCGATCCTGACCAGATCGAATATGTCGCGGACCATCTCTTCGCGATGGTTTTCCAGCCAATTCCGGATTCGTTCTTTCATCGTTTCTCCCAAAGAAAACCGTCGTTTACGGTTTCTTAGAACAGGCCGCTTAAGCCGCCCAGACCGCCCAGGTTGCCGCCGAAACCACCGGCCAGCTTATTGATGTTCTCCTGATTCTCGTCTTCCATCTTACGCAGTGCTTCATTTGCCGCTGCCACGATGAGATCCTGCAGCATCTCGATGTCGTCGGGATCTACTACTTCCGGAGCGAGGGTAACGGAAACTACTTCCTTCTTACCGTTCACAACGACCTTCACTGCGCCGCCGCCTGCAGCTGCCTCGAATTCCTTCTTCTCGAACTCTTCCTGCTGCTCCTCCATCTGTCTCTGCATGCGCTGTGCCTGCTTCATCAGATTATTCATGTTGGACGGCATCATACCGCCGCCGTAACCGCCTTTTTTAGCCATTTTAAAATCCTCCTGAAATGTTTGGATACTATTTAGACCCGGTTGATCGGGAAGTCAATATTCATGATACGAGTTGTGCCGTCGTCCGCTACGGCGCCGGCTGTGTGTCTGACCTCGAGTTCACTGCCCAGAACGAAGTTCTTTCCGACGATGCGGGCAATGTTCTTCTGAAGTTCTTCCAGTCGCGTCTGCGTCAGGATCCCGTAACTGCCCTTCTCGGAAAATACGAGTTTGAAGCCGTTCCGGTACTCCGGTTTCGCGAAATCGAGCGCGCCCCGAATCAGCGGAGAAGCCGTCCGCTTTATCTCGCTCCAGTTCTCCTGAAGCAAGGTAAGATCCGCTTCGGTGGCCCCGGGAAGTTTACTCGTATCCTGCGCTCCTTCCGCCTTCGTGTAAGAAGATGCGGGGCGCGGGGAACTTTCCGTTCCGGTCGGTGCGGGCTCAGCTGCGCGAGCGGTCGTCGCATCGGATTCGGTTGCGTTTCCTGCAACGTTCTGCATCGCCTGGGCAAGTGCTTGCGCATCCGCCGCGGACACACCATTTTTCATAAGATCGGCGACCATCTGCTCGAGCTTCGCGAGGCGCATCGACAGTGCCTGTCCGGTCTCGGCGCCCAGCATCTGCGGATACATCAGCTTCAGGACGTCGACCTCCAGCACAGCGCGCTTCTGCGTCGCTAAGCGCAGGCGGTTTCCGGTCTCGGAAAAAACGCGAATGTAATTCATCAGCCGGTCCATGGTGAGGGACTGTGCCAGTTCCTCCAGCTTCGGCCGCCGCTCCGGCAGGATGCCGATCTCCTCATCGGAGACCACGCCGGTCTGCAGCATCAGCAGGTTTCGCATGAACCAGACAAAATCGGAAATAAACTGCCCCGGATCGCGGCCGGAGTAGCAAATATCATCGATCGTTTTCAACGCCCGCCGCGTCTCGCAGTCGCGGATCGCGGTCATCAAGTCAACGAAAACGTCAATATCGGAGGCACCGATGATCTCGAGCACCTGCTCGTAGGTGAGGCGCTCGCCATAATGGAACGAAACGCACTGCTCGAGGATCGATAGGGCGTCACGCATGGCGCCATCGCCCGCGCGGGCGATATAGCGTAGCGCGTTCTCCTCCGCTTCCACCCCTTCCTTCTGTGTGATGCTGACGAGCTGGTCGTAGATCGACTCGGTCGGGATGCGCTTAAAATCATAACGTTGGCAACGGGATAAAACCGTCACCGGAATTTTGTGGACTTCCGTCGTCGCCAAGATGAAGATCACATAAGACGGCGGTTCTTCCAAAGTCTTCAGCAACGCATTGTAGGCGCCTGCGGAGAGCATGTGGACCTCGTCGATGATGTAGACGCGGTACTTGCCTTCGGTCGGCGGGTACTTCACCTCTTCGCGGATCTCGCGGATATTATCCACGCCGTTGTTGGATGCGGCGTCGATCTCCACGACATTCATCGAGGTACCGTTTAAGATGCCCTGACAGGTCGGACACTCGTTGCAGCAGCTTCCATCCACGGGATGCTCGCAATTCACCGCGCGTGCGAAGATCTTTGCAATGGAGGTCTTACCGGTTCCGCGTGTTCCGCAGAACAGGTACGCATGGCCCACGCGTCCGCTCTTTATTTGATTTCGCAATGTCGTGACCACCGCTTCCTGGCCGCGCACCTCGTCAAAGGTCTGCGGGCGGTGCTTACGATAGAACGCTGTGTAAGCCATTCGTTCTCCTCTTTAATCGAAATATTAGTCGCCGAAGCAGATGCCCATCGCTTTCGCTTCGCGGATCATGCTGCAATCGGGCTCGATCACTTTGAGTTTTCCTGCGATCTCGGACAGCGGTACCGGAGTGGTCTCACCATTGACCATGCAGACCAGATGTCCGAAGTTCTTCTTCAGGATCAGTTCGCCTGCAGCTGCGCCGAGTCTCGATGAAAGCACACGGTCATAAGCGCAAGGTGCGCCGCCACGCTGCATGTGGCCCGGAACCGTCACGCGGACTTCCTGTCCGCCGTGCTCTAAGATCGCCGCGGATACTTCGTAAGCGACCGAAGGATATTTCGCCGCGCGGGCGGCCAGTTCGGCTTTCTTCTCCTTCTTCGGGAGATCAGCGACCTCCTTACTGATGGCGCCCTCAGCGACTGCCACGATGGAGAAGCCCTTACCCGCCTTCGTGCGCTCCTTCAGAGCACCGATGACCTTATCGATATCGTACGGGATCTCGGGGATCAGGATGATGTCCGCCCCGCTGGCCATGCCGGCGTACAGGGTCAGCCAGCCGACCTTATGTCCCATGACTTCAACTACAAAAACACGTCCGTGGGAGGCCGCGGTGGTGTGGATCATATCGATCGCATTCGTCGCGACGTCGATGGCGCTCTGGAAACCGAAAGTCACGTCCGTGCCCCAGACATCGTTGTCGATGGTCTTCGGAAGGCCGATGACGTTCAGCCCTTCATTCGAGAGCAGGTTCGCGGTCTTCAAGGAACCATTGCCCCCGAGAACGACCAGCGCATCTAAGTTCAGGTCGCGGTAGGTCTTCTTCATGGCCTCGACTTTATTAAGGCCGTTCTCATCCGGCTCATTGATCAACTTAAACGGGGTTCGGGACGTACCCAGAATGGTTCCGCCGATGGTCAGGATGCCTGAAAAATCCGAGGGCTTCATCTTGCGGAAATTCCCGTACATCAGGCCGCGATAGCCTTCCAGAAATCCGTAGATCTCAACCTTCTCCTTCGACTGATACAATGTCTTCGCCACGCCTCGCATGGTCGCGTTCAGCGCCTGGCAATCGCCTCCGCTGGTCAACATTCCGACTCTCAACATACATTGCCTCACTTTCTCTGCATTTGCAGGCATACTTACGTTTAAGTATACCACATAATCGCGGGAAAAACAATGTAGATTTCGTAAAGCAAGAACTAGTACTGGCCTGGCATATCCGTGAAATATCCCATGAATGGAAAGATAGATTATGTCCAGCGCACACTTGCCTATTTGTCAATCGGATTCCCGTGTATATTGTGTTTAAATGCCATTTTTGCTCTACAAGTCGAAAAACCTCTTGACTTTATGACAATCATGTGCTATGCTAAGTACCAGGAAGAGAACTCTAGGCCCATATTATACTTTAGATACTCTAGGAGGAATAACCTATGGAAAGAACCTTAACCTATCGAATCAGGGAAATGCTAAACGAAAAGAAGATCAACCAAAAGCAGTTATCTGAAATGACTGGTCTTACCGAATCCGCCATTTCCCGTTACGTTAATGGAGACCGAATTCCGAGAGGCGCGAACTTAATGAAAATCGCTAAAGCCTTAGGAACCACCGCAGACGATCTTCTCAGTGGGGACAAAGAAATGAACAAAGAAAACGACCTGGTGTTTGCCAAATCATTAATCGCACGTAATGCGTCACAGATGACCCAGGAGGAAAAAATGGAGTTTATCTGGTTATTACTAAGCAACGGGGGCGATGATGAAACTTAATTCAGAAACCTATGAATATATAAAACGGGCCGTAGCAGATATATTTGAAGATTACGGGATTCACGAAATCCCCCTTGACCCTTTTGAATTGGCTAACAAAATGGGGATCTCCATCATTCCTTACTCTAGCCTTGATGGGAAAGCAAAGGCGGAAGCCCTTCGATATAGTTCCGATGGTTTTTCTGTGGAAACAATTGACAATACATGGCTTATTTACTATAACGACGACTCTCTCGATATCCCTAGAATTCATCAGACCATTATGCATGAAATCGGGCACTATATTCTCGGGCACACCTGCGAAGGGCCAGTCGAAGAGGCTGAAGCAAAGTTTTTTGCCAAATATGCTCTCGCCCCTCCACCTCTTATCCACACATTGACAGAAGAAAAAAGCGTGGAAAATATAATGGCAACTTTTAAAATAGGATTTCAAGCCGCATCTATAGCCAATGAAAACTACGATAAGTGGCTCTCTTATGGTCCTGCCAGTTACACAGATTATGAGCAGAAGATATTGATGCAGCTAGGAATAGAAGCAGAATAAATGAAAGGATGTGGTTGTATTGTTTGTATATGATTAGTTAATCAACTGTACCACACAAGGCTGTTACTACCAATAACAGTTTTCAAAACATCTGAGGATTCGAATGCCTTCCAAACATGTAAATCAAATGGCTCTCGTATCCTCATACAAATCAAATTCGAGGTCAAAGGAGGGCCTCTATTATGACAAGTTCATTTTTTCGAACAAATCCTCTGTTTTTACGCAATGCGTACGAAACAGCAGGTCGGTGGCAATTACCGCTGGTACGCAAGCAAAAGATCGATCTTGATAAATTGGATTTGATTTCTATATCAGACACCCGATATCATGATAACTCAATTAATAGGAGAAAAGGAGTGCATTTCTTCGTAGATGATTACAAATTTGAATCCATGTATAGGTCACCCGAAAGAGCACTTTCCCGTCTCTCACAATATGCTTTCGCCTGTACGCCAGACTTTTCAACTTATTCCGATATGAATTATTGGAGGCAATTAGAAAGCGTAGCTCACAGCCGGTGGTGCGGTGCTTTTTGGCAAAGCCAGGGCTTACTTGTCGTCCCAACTATAACTTGGAGTATGCCAGATTCATTCGACTTTTGTTTTGACGCTGTCGAACGCGGGTCTATCGTGGCCATAGGAATGATCGGATGCAAAAGGAGTAAGCAGGAATTTCTTCTTGGTTACGACAACATGCTTAATGCTATCGATCCCATGGCAATTATATGCTTCGGGACTCCTTTCACTGAAATGAAAGGCCCCCTTTATGTCGTTGATTATTTGTCCAGCAGAAAGGTGGTGAGATAATATGGGGGGCAGAGGAAGTAGTTCTGGTACCAGCAAAAGCGGAAAAGCATATGGTACCGAATACAAGTCGCTTCATACAGCAGGAAATGTTAAATTCGTTGTCCACAACGAGGGAAATCCCACCGCGCCAATGGAAACCATGACCAAAGGCCGTGTATACGTTACCCTTGACAAAGAGGGTAAACCGAAGTATATTTCATACTATGACAAGGACAACAAACGAACAAAACAAATTGACTTAACAGTTCCTCATAGAGGAGTGTCGCCTCATACACATCATGGTTATGAACATAATGAGAATGATACTCCCAAGGGTTTTGCTCATTTGACTGACAAAGAACGTGCTATGGTAAAACGTATTACCACCATTTGGTCAGAAACTGTATACGATAAGTGGAGGAAGCAGCATGGATAATATGACTTGGACCGATTTTCAAAAATGGCAACGATGGGATGAATTCCCGGAGTTCGCCGACAATCCACCGTTAACCGTTGATGTTTCTTTTGTTTATGAGAACAAAGTCTACTATTTAGTACACGACTACGGCGAATACCATATCTATGATTCCAAATGGAATGCCGTAAGATCTCACAAAAACCTTAAGACACTTTTGTCAGTCTCCTTAGAGCTTTTTCACGGCAAATCATTTGCCGAAATCTGCAATGAGTTAAGCTTTGACTAACTAAAAAAGCAAACAAACAAAAACCCTTGCGTGCTACCAACACGCAAGGGTTTTTTCATTTGAAGACACGAATGCCCTCCAAACATGCAATTAAAGTTTATATCTCCCTCAGCTTTTTGTCAAGGATTTTTGTTATTTGGTTCACATACTAACCGAAATCAGGCCCATCTTCTTTATCCATGTCAAACAGAACCGTCCCCATTGACACGCGCGAACTGGGGGCGTAGGAGGCGGTACAGCAGGAACATGGCCAATGCTGTGACCGGCGGGAAGATATAACCCAGGACGGTCGAAGCGCCGGGCTTCGAGACCAGCAAGTTGTAGATCGCATGGAAGGTCGTAGCGAGCGCCACGCCACCCAGAACGGTCGAGAAGGAAAGCGCACGCAGGCGTTTCGCGATCAGGAACCAGACGGCGAGGGCCAGAACGCTCTCGACATGCATGACGCCGACCGCCATACCACGGATCAGCACGAAGAAGAGGCTTTCCGCACCGACGGACAGCAGATAGCAACAGTTTTCGAAGGTCGCAAAGCCCGCGCCGATCGCAACGGCGACATTCGTGAGCCCTCGGCCCTTCATATCCCACAAAAGGAAGAAAAACATAAGCGGGACCAGTTTCATCACTTCTTCGATGACCGGCGACAAAAAGACTGCGGTGTCCTTCTCCGATAGGCCGGTGACGAGGCTGATGAAGCCGCTGATATAGGCGGCCAGCAGGCACATCCCCATTCCGATTAGAAAGGCCGCCACAAAACGTCGGGACTCGCCGCGCGTAAACATAAGGCTCACCGCCAGCGGGATCGCGATACACAGGAGGATATTCTCGGCATAGATCGTCATGAAGCGACCACCTCCTTCCGCAAACTGAAGAACATCAGAAGGATGGCCAAGGTCGACCCGATCATCTCGAGGATATACCAGATGCCGTCACTCATGTACATGGAAAATGTGCAAAAGGCGATGCTCATAAAGGACAGGCAAATGCTTCGCTCTTCCACCCCTTTTTTCAAAAGTTCCGCCAGCGACACCCCAAGGTAAACCAGGGATGCGACCAGCAAATATACATATCCTGCTTTCTCCGCCCAGTCATGCAGCGGAGGTTCAACAATAAAACAACCCTCGATGTAGGGTTCCGTCCAAACGGCAACGATCTGGAAGGCTACGGCGAGATAGCCACTCAGCGCAATGAGGATCCACTGTTTTCGCGTAAACTTCCCGCTGTATTTCATCCGCCGGATGATGGCGGAGAGCAAGTACGCCATTACCAGCCCGGTCACGATGTCCTGCATCCATTCACCGTTCCAATGGATCCACAAAATCACATTGACCGCAACAAAAACGAGCATGGCCTCCATCTCTAAAAACAGCGAAACACGTTTCTTTGCGAGGCCGAAGGTCAATGTCGCCCCAAGCAACAGAAACAGCGCCCACTCTCCCAGCTCATTGGCCGCGAAAGGAAGCGCTTTCTCTTCATCTGCATACATGAGGTCAAAAATACACCAATAGGTATAGGACAGCAACGCGCACGCCATCGCGAACCCAAAAAGGACCAGGCGCATGGAATGCACGCCCTTTTTGAGCATCCAGACGGAATACCCGAGTACATACAAAAGTACACCTATGATAAAAAGGAGGACGACGCCTATGTTCATAACGACTCCTTACTCACTCTTATCACGTTTCACCAGCATCTTGCTACACACCATCATTGTCACAAAAACGCCACAGGCAAATGCCAGGAAGCCGATGACTACATAACCCATGTACGGGGTCCGCAGGATCAGACTGCCGTAATGCTGCTCTACGGAGTCGGCAGCGGCTTCGTTGATCTTCGGCAGGTACGCCGCTGTAATGAGCAAAAGGAGGGCGCTCGCAAATGCGCAGATACCGTAAACGATCTGCTGTCTATGCACCGTGCGCCGTCTTTTTACAACGCTCCCGCGGGACATGATATCCCGCATCAATTCATCTGTATCACGCATAGGAAAATCCCATCCTTTCTAAAGTTTCTTTCAGCGCGGCCCGCCCGCGCTCCGCCAGGTGATAGGTCTGTCGTTTGTTTTTACCCATGACCCGCGCCGCCTCTTCGTGCGACATATCTTCAAAATAGAGAAGCAGCAGGATCTCCCGGTAGTCACTGTTTAACTGCTTCATCGCCATATATAACTGGCGCTTTTTTTCATCTTCGAGCACCTGCAACTCCGGCGTCTGTGCCGGATCGGCGACCTCCTCGGCGATCGCATCCTCATCGAACGAATGGCGCTTATTCTTCCGCAGATGCATCAACGCCAAGTGCTTTCCGATGGAGAACAGCCAGGTCTTGAACGAGCTGCGGCCGGAGAAAAGCGTCGGCCCCGCGACCGTCTCCGCGAACGTGTCCACCATCAGTTCCTCGGCGTCATCCAAGTTATGCACGAAACCGTTCAAAAACAAAAGAAGACTCGTTTTATGGCGTTCGACTAGCACTCGGAAAATGTTCTCGTCACGAGATGCAAGAAACTGGTCATATAATTCCTCGTCGGATTCGTTCGTCATCGTACCGGGCCTCCTTTCTTCAGTCTATAACATGGTCAATACGTGTCGGTTCCGCTTTATGTAACTATCCTCAGCCCAGACGCGGTTCGATCAGCGGCTGCTCCCAGAACACGGTTCCGTCGAGTTTCTCCGCCAATGCGTCCACATGCTCACGCAGGGTCTCCGTCTTCAGATACTGCGCGTCGCGCTTCTTCGAGCGGCGTCCCTTTCCCTGAAAAAGCACTTCGCTCTCGCATGCGTCGTAGCTGATCGCAAAGTCTTCCGGATCATCGTGTGGGAAGAAACTCACACTGTATTCGTATGTGATCACTCCGGCATCCGAAGTCGCGGTCAATTTCACGCTCGCCGCATGGCGGTCGCGCCCATTCACCGTTGCCTGTGCCGCATAGTAACACGCAAAAACATCGATCGATTTCATATCGTGTCCTCCGTATATTTTCAAGCCCTTGCGGGCCGCACTTTCCTATCCTGAGTATAACACGTTGAGGCGAAAAAATCGAGAGGTAAATGCTAAAATCATTTTCCGCTTGACGAACTGCAAAAAAAAATGTATAGTATAAGGGCGCAGCCGGGGAGTTAGCGGTGCCCTGTACTTGCAATCCGCTATAGCAAGGGTGATGTCCCGTTTCGGGTTGGCCAGGTAGGGCAGCCCTTAGCAAGTGACGTTGACGTTTGAGTCTCACGCAATAGCAGCCCATGAACCGTGTCAGGTCAGAGATGGAGCAGCACTAAGTGGTATCTGTTATGTGCCGTGAGGAAGCTTGGGCCGAGTTAACTACTAAGGTAACGCCTATTTATCCTTCACAACACGGGACGCGCATTTTTTGTATGATCCAAGGGACTAAAAGTCCCGAACGGCCATGCTTGCATGGACGGAGCGGACCTTGAGTCCCGAACGAACCTAACCCACTCCAAAGGAGGTGTTTGCCATGGATGATGATTTTTTTGACCTTCCGGATCCCGAGAAGAAAAAAACACAGGAGAAGCCCGAAACCAAATCGGCCCCTCCCGCGACCGATTCTGCCCAGCAGATCCCGCAGTACTATCCACAGCAGCAAACACCTGTAATGCAGCCTTCGCAGGCACCTACCATGCCATACAGCGAGCAGGACGCACGGGCGGATCAGTATAAAGCAGGCTTTAACGATGGTTACTACACCGGCTATACAAACGCCATGCGCGACCATCCTTCCTTCTCCATGACGAATGAACGCCGCGCCCAGCAGAGTTTCGTTTTCGGCCTGGTCGCGATCTTCACGATCTTCATTCCGTTCATTTCGATCGCCGCTTCGGTCGCCGCTATCGTCCTTTCCTTTCAGTCCAAAAACCGGGGAAAGCTCCCTCAGCGCGGAGTCTACGGACTGATCCTGGGGATCTGTGCCGCCGTCCTGATGATCATTGCCCTCGTGATCGCGATGACCTATCTGCAGACGCCGGAAGGACAGAAATTCATGGAAAACTTCACAAATAATATGTCCGGAATATAATATCCCAACCACAAAACTCCTATGACTTTTGCAAGCATTTCTGCAAAGATCATAGGAGTTTTTGTATTTCTATGTAGTTTTTTCTTCGAGAGCTGACTATCATTGCTTCACGCCGAGTTCGTGCAGACTGTTGAGGTAGGTCACGATCAGATTGAGCGCCTGCTTTTGCTCCGCCTTCGTCAGTTGACTCGTAAACTCCAGTAGCATCTGTTCGTCGTCGGCCTCCTCCCCTTTCAGAAGAAAATCCGGCGAAACGCCGGCACCGTGGCAGATCTTCATG
This sequence comes from Lachnospiraceae bacterium, assembly GCA_017543445.1. Lineage (GTDB taxonomy): Bacteria > Bacillota > Clostridia > Lachnospirales > Lachnospiraceae > UBA1201. Next base: position 37,652 of record JAFYGB010000026.1, read on the forward strand.
AGCGTATCGATGCGCATGCCCTTAGCTCCGTTCTCCACCGTCGCCAGGTAACCTTCGGAAATGTCGCAACGCTCCGCAAACTGCAGCCGCGTCAGCCCCAGTTTCTTCCGAATTCGATATATATTCTCTCCCACTTGTAAATGTAAATCCTTAGCCATTGGTAATGCCTCATAATAAACCCAAAAACATCACCTACATTTTAACAACGATCCGATCGAAACAGTATATCCGAGCGGATAGTAATTTTACACCGTTCGGTGTAGTGAAATTTCTTCGAAAATGCTCGGCACCCTAAGCATATCGTATTTTCGCATTTTCTCTCCCATAAACAAATATCACCGTTCGGCACATTCATCTATGCCGAACGGTGATACGTATTCTATCAATATAGCGGATATCCGAGGCCCGATGAAACATTGGCCGAAATAACATGATACAGGATCAAGAGGATCGTGATCCAAAGATACACGCGGCGAAAATGCGGTTTGAAACCGTGCCCGCCCCGAAGTTTCCACACCAGAAGCGCTGCCAGATACAAAAGGATAAAGCAGACCGCCGGCAGGACGAGCGGATGAAACGAAAGCGAAGAAGCGATCTCCCCATGCGCCAGTGCGCGCAGCGCGTGCGTGCCGCCGCAGCCAGGACAGTAGAGCCCCGTATAGCGGTAGACCGGGCAGCCGGGGTAGATCCGCGCCGCCGTTTCGGACCATCCCGCGGCAAATGCGACCCACAGTGCGATCAGCGGGACCACGATGCATACGCACCGCAAAAACAGGCGGTCCCTGCGTTCATTGGCCGAAAAAAGATACCGAAACCATCGTTTTTGTTTCATACGTTTAGGATCATCCGATCACAGGGATGATGTTGATATTTCCTTCTGCGTCTGCGCAGAGTTTATCTGCTGCTGCACGAGTCATGGGAGCTGTGATAAAGGCATAGGTGCCGCTCTCGATCTCGGTATAGGAGTCTGCCCCAAACGAGGATGCAAATGCCTGCGCCTGATCTTCCGAGCCGCCTGCCACGCGTACATAGAACGCGCGCTCGCGTGCGGAGAGATCCGCCAGTTCGAGTTTCTCCTCGCTGTAGCCGGCCTGGATCGTGCGTCCCGCATTTCTCGCGATGTCGATGATATCGGCAACCACTGCGCCTGCGGTCGGGAGCTTACCCGCGCCGCTGCCGTAGAACATGATGGCGCCGTTTACGTCGCCGTCGACCAGAATGCCGTTAAATACATCCTTTACCGGATAGAGGGCGTGATCGAACGGAACCAGCATCGGCGTTACCTCTGCGTAGTTCTTACCATTCTCGCGGCTGAAACTTCCGATCAGCTTGATGCCGTAGCCCAAAAGATCGGCGATGGACATATCCTCCTGGGTGATGCCCACGATACCGCGGGTAGGGATCTCCTGATAATCCACGAACTTACCGGATGTGACCGACGCGAGGATCGAGATCTTACGGCAGGCGTCGAAACCTTCCACATCTGCCGAAGGATCACGCTCCGCATAGCCGAGCGCCTGCGCCTGTGCCAGCGCGTCCTCGTACGACATTTCGTCGTCGAACATCTTCGTAAGCATATAGTTGGTGGTACCATTTAAGATACCATAGATACCGGAAGCATCACCCGCCGTAAGCGCATCTTCTAAGGGGCGAATGATCGGGATACCGCCGCCGACGCTCGCCTCGAACTGGAAGTTCAGCTTGCGCTCGCGTGCGATCTTCAAGAGCTCCGGGCCGCATGCAGCTACCAGCGCCTTATTCGAGGTCACCGCGCTCTTACCCGCCAGCAGCGCCGACTTTACGTACTCGTACGCCGGATGTACGCCGCCCATGACCTCAACCACGATGTCGACCTCAGGATCATCTAAGATCACCTGCACATCGTGTACCAATATCTTCTCGATCGGATCTCCCGGGAAGTCCCGCAGATCCAACACATATTTCACCGAGATTTCTTCACCGACCTGCTTCTCGATGTACTCGCGCTTTTTATTCAGCACCTCGACCACACCGCTGCCGATGGTTCCGTATCCGAAAATTGCTACCTTACTCATATCTAACTAACCTCTCTAATAACCCTATTATTCACGAGCCAGGACCTTCATGTAATAGATCCCGTCCATCGCTTCGATCTCTCCGACCATCGCGGACACGTCGCCGGACTCTCTGAGCACGTCCACGCTGAGCGTCAGCGTCGCCACGCCATTGATCGGCACCGCCTGATGGATGGTCAGAAGGTTCATCCGGTAATCCGCGATCTTCTTCAGAACGCCGGACAGCACACCCGGCATATCCTCCATCTGCAGGATATAGGTGACCGTCTTACCCTTCATGTTCTCGTGAAACGGAAGGATGTCATCCTTATATTTGTAAAACGAACTGCGGCTTAAGCCGATGCGGTCCACGGCCTCGTTGATGGTTCCGACGCGTCCGGTCTCCAGCAGGCGTTTCGCCTCCACGACCTTCCACAAAACCTCGGGCAATGCACGCTTTTTTACGACATAGTACCGATTATCGTCATCCATGGCCACCCTCCTCTCGCGGGTCTTTGATCCGCAAATACCTGTCCGCGTACTTCATGGCCCGAATTGTTCCTCGCACTCGGACAATGCGCACCGTTTGTGCGTGTACGGTGGACAAATGTATTTACATGGAAGATATTAGCACATTGGCCGCAGAAAAGCAAGTATTTTTCGAAGTACAATGTACCCCTAACGAATACTGATAAACAGGTTTCCGGACGGCTCGAAATATTCGTCCGCCGCGCCCGTGGTGAAATCCAGGCGGGACTTCTCGCCAGTCACGGGATCGTATACATAAACATAAACAGAGTTGTATCCGTAGAGGACGACGGCACGCCGTCCGTTATCCGTCAGCGCCAGCACTGGATGGCGCAGGTGCATGTAGTACAGGATCTGCGTTGTGCTGCAGCCGCTTAAGTTCACCATGCGGTCTCCGAAGAGTTCCTGCATCATATCGACCACGGAAGTATTCGAAACGAGCATCTGCGCGATATTTACATCGGCCGCACCCTTCTCGTACTCCTTCATGGTCAGGAGCGACATCTCGAGACTGTCCTTCGGATCCATGGCCTCTTCTGCCAGTTTCGCCGTCTCCGGCATCGTAAGCGTCACATACAGGTTGCGGCTTCCGCGGCTCCATGCGACTTCATGTCCCTCCAGGACCACGCCCATGGAGTCATAGACTGCCTCGATCGCCGGCGCCAGTTCGTCCGACGACAGGATCCGCCTTCCGGCGTAGTACGCGGTGTAGCGGTCGTGTGCATCGTCCGGCATCAGCGTCGCCGTACGGGGCTCGTTCGAAAGCAGGCGGCTCTGGTTGCGGCCGAAGATCTGCGACGTAGAGATCGCCTTACCGAAATTGATATAGTAGTAGTTGAATTTGATGTTGGATCCGGAGACCTTCAGAGCGATGGTTTCGTTTTTCGTTTCATGCTCGGTGTACGTCAGAACGTCCTCGTTCAACTGCTCAAACGTCCCGTTCTCCAGTTCGCGCACACGATGCAAAACGGCCGAATACTGCTCCATGTCGACGCTCTCGATATAAACGCCGTCCTTCGCATATGCCATCTGCTCATTCAGATCGCTGTCCAGAATGTGCACGCTCTTCATCAGTCGAACGTCATCGAAAACGACGGTCTTATAGTCGGTCTTCGCCCATACAGAGTACACCAGGTCATGCTCGATGAAGCCCAGCGCCGTGATCTCCTCACCCGGTTTTTCGAATTTGTGGATACGCCCGATCTCCATGTCCAGAATGTAGATCACGGAGGGCTCGCCGGAAGCATCCCATGCGGCAAATGAACCGTCGGCACTGACACGCGGCTGGTCCGAAACGTCCCTCGCCACGATCTGTGACTCTCCACTCTTGCGGTCGATCGAATAGATCACCCCGCCGAACTCATAATAATACAATCCATCGTCGCTCGCGTACAGAAGGTGCGAACTCTTCTCGATCGCCGTTTCGTAACTACCCTGCAGGCGAACGAAACTGACCTCCTTAAGGGCATTATGCTCATTATCGTAATAATACAGGGCCAGGCCGCATTCGCCCTCGTGACTTCCACTCGGAAAATACCCGCTCGCCGCCAGATTCAGGTCCCCGTTTTCATTCATGTTCAGGATCTTCACGTTATACATGCGGTCGCGGACATGCGAATTCACGGTCCCGGCATCGAACGCCAGCACCTGCGTCATCTCGTTATTTGTAAAGTTATAGGCATACACCGCATGGTCCACGGTAAATGCGACCTTCTTACCGGAGGCATCCTTAAACATCGAAACGTTTTCCCGATCCTGAATGCCGAGCAGGATCGACGTCGTACCCATGCAGCGGTCGTCCGTCGGAAACTTCTCCTGCATGAAGCGCTCGTACGCCAGGATATAATTCTTCTCACTTCGTCTGCGGATCGAGAAATACTCCTCTACGTCGTAGTAGATCTCCTTCTCGTTTTCGGTGGTATTTGCCGTGTATAACCAGGAAAACTCGACCTGCGTCGCGCTGATCTCGTAGATGCGCAGCGTCCGTTCGTTCGATACGCGCGGCTCCAGGCCCGCCCACGTCGCCTGACGCGGCGTCGACTCCATCGTCACGTGGTTCAGGTTCATCTGAGCATCGCTGCCCGTGAAGCTCATGTACTGCTGCAGGGAGATGGTGTTCTTACTCAGCATCGCCTCAATCATCGATGACGACAGGGTAAATGCTTCCTCCAGCGGCGTACCTTCGTAGTATGCCACACGCGTCGGGTAAAACGCCTCGCGGCCGTCGTCCAGTTTCAAAAACAGGCAGAATAAGCCTTCCTCGCCCTGTCCCAGCAGGTTCGTCGGATTGCATTCGATCTTCAAGGTGCGGTTCCCGTCTTCGGTAAGTTTAAGTTCCTGCTCCTCGTATAAACGCTCGCCCGCCATATCGTACAGCTGGAAATAAGCACCGATGACTTCTTTGGAATTCTCACGCACGCGGATCGTGATATCGTGGTCCTCATTCATCGGACAGATCGTGTCGTGCACATAATAGGAAGCCAGTGAACCCTCCGGCTTCGCGTACCCGTACAGGGTGTTCATCTCATATTTATCGTACAAAAAAGAAACCAGGGGGAATGCCTCCGGCTGTGTATCGCGAAATGTCATCTTCTCTCCCGAGCGCCGGCCCGTGAAGATCAGGTAGCCCACGCCCAGCAGAACAAACAGGAGCACGAGCAGAAAATATCGTAACCAAACGTGTTTCATATAGGATCCTTTCGGCCGCACGCGGCCTCACGCTACCATATTACTCTAATTTATCAAAAATCGCAAGGAAATCATGCACTTTCCCTGTTCACACCCCCGAAAATCTGTGCTACCATAGGGGTGAAACGAACTTTTTTAAAACTTTTTTGGAAAAAATTCAAAAAACGCGCAACCAACGCGCAAAAATGTTGATATAGATAGTGAAGGCCTTAATAAAGGAGGAGATATCCCCTTGAAAGATAATGATATCATTGACCTGTTCCTGGCACGAAACGAGAACGCCATAACGCAGGCCGCGGAAAAATACGGCGTACGGCTTCGCGGCATCGCCTTCGGGATCTTAAGCGACTTCGAGAGTGCGAAAGAATGCGAAAACGACACGTACCTCGAAGCCTGGAACCGTATTCCGCCGCATGAGCCGCGCGATTATTTCTTTGCCTTTTTGGGTAAGATCACCCGTGCGGTCGCACTGAATCGCCTTAAGAAGCTCCACCGCCAGAAGCGAGACGGCGCAACATGTGAACTCACCGAGGAATTACGAGAGTGTCTCACGCCGGAAGAGGAAGTCGAGAGAAAGCTCACCAGTGAAGAAATCACCCGGATCATCGAAGCTTTCTTAGCTTCCCGCACGCAGGAACAGCAAAACATCTTCGTTCGCCGCTATTGGTATTGCGACTCGATCCAAGAGATCAGCAAACAATACCACATGTCGCAAAGCAAAGTTAAAAGTTTATTATTTCGGATGCGAAAAGATCTGAAACAAGCCCTCAAGGAAGGAGGCTACCCACTATGAATGAACACGATCTGTTTGACGCGATCGGAAACATCGACAACAAATACATCAAAAATGCGGAACAGGCGGATCCCGCATCCACCCATCCCGTAAGAAAGGCTCCCGTCGAAAAGAATAAAAACAAAGAGCTCATCCTCGACATGGAGTTCAACGCACAGGAAACGACTTCGGTCACACCGGTTAAACACCCTAAGCAAGCAGCGAACATCATCACCGCGATCCTTGCTTCAGCTGCTGTTTTGCTTGCCTTTATCGGGGGCGCTTATGCCTATAAAATGTACCATAAGGCCGACGTACCCGTTGTGGGTGTCTCCGATACGACCACCGCTGCCGAGATCGCGCGAAATGAATCTCTCGCTGACACTCAGGCGGAGGCTCCTACGGATGCCATTGCCCCCACCGAGGCTGCGGACCATCTGACCCTCCCGGAGGAGGAGATCACCCGGATCATGATCTCCGAATTGACCATCGGGTATTCTCTGACCCTCTACAACCAAAAGGATCTGGACGAATTCATGAAAGTTTTTCAGAGTACATCCGGAACGATCGTTAGAGATAAGGTCGCACGTGATAGTTCCGAATGCAAATACATGATCCATGGTTACAGCCATGGAAAAGAATGCTTCACCTATTACCTCCTTTCGGAGACAGATGTACGTATTCGGTGGCTGGATTACAATGGAAAGATGCTCCACTCGGAAGATACCCTTCCCCTGTACACCTACGCGAAAGAAAAAACCGATCCGATCGTAATGCAAGGTGTATTCACCAATCCGTCGAACGCTTACGGGCAGGCGAAAACACAATATATTATTTTAGAGAACCTTTCCGTGTCCAACGGATACATCGGGCTGGATATTACTTCTGATGATCCTCTGGAACTGGTAGAAGTATCCTGTAACGTTCGATACACAAATGGTCCAAACTTATATATCAGCCTGGGCGGCGGGACCGAATTACAAGGGTTCGAAGTTCCGATCACGAATTTGAAGGCGATCTACGTCCCTGCACACATGGCCCAGGAGATCGCTTCCCACGACAGGATCATCATCCGTAGAGGCGATATTCCGTATCAGATGAAAAAGGGAAATGTTCAGCACATGGAAGGCGCTTTCTGCCTCCCGGCATTTACCAAAGACGGAAATGTTGAATACCTTGCGATCGATAACGGCAAACTGGTATTTCCGGAAGGAACCTCCACGGATTGCCCGGCGGGATTTGCACCTTTGTATTCGCTGAATGAACTGGTCGACCTGATAACTCAGTATTCGATAAACGGGTACGCAATTCGAACAAAAGAAGCTGAAATGCCGCTGAAAAAACTCTCGGATGGCATGTCTCTTGAGGACGTGATCGAATACTTCGACGCCTACAAAGAATGGGTGGACTACCTGGAGCGTGATGAGCAGCCCTCTATGGAAACACTGGCCATTCCTAACGACATTACCAAAATCGTCATCACCGATAAGGCTCACGAAAATGACGTTGCTACTCTGGAAGACGACACCTCCATCCATGAATTTCAAACGTTATTCAATGCATTTTTAGGAAGCGTTGATCAAAGCAAGGACGATCACGAATACCGATATTTGATCCAGTGTTATAGAGACAACGAACAGTTTTTTGAGTTGTATGTTTCGTATTCCTATCTGATCGGAATTAATCACAACGGAACCATTAAATGGATGACGTCAAACTCGGATATTCCTGATCTATGTAATTACCTGGACATAAAACTGGAGCCTTTCCGAAGCGGGCCATACAACCCCACAGAAAGCCCTGAAAGATAATACCCTCGAGAGGAGGTAGAAAATGAGAAAACTATGCCTTCTGATACTGTCTCTTGAAGTCGCATTCTGTGCTCTCATAACGCTTGCTCATTCTCTTGTTTATGCATCGCCGACCGATGACTCAAATCCATTTTGTCTGAGTATAGACTGCGCGAACAGCAATCTGGATCTATCCTCTCTGGAAATCAAGATCTATACCTCGGTTCTCTCGTACAAGGAAGTCGAAAACGACTATGCTTATTATGATGGTATCTATACGTGCAGTGTTTATCCTGATGCCTGTGGGGTAGCTATATTTTCCAGGCCTTCCGATTGTTTTACAATAGAAGTAAATCTGGATACACTTCCCATCGGATATGGAATTGATAGTTGTACTTGGTTCTTTATGCCAAATATGAATGAACATCACATTGCGCTATGTGAAATCAGTACTGTAGATATCACAAATGAGAACGGAGAGATCCGTCCGATCATTCAGGCGGCTAACGGGCTACCCTTATTGGCAAATGCCAGTGTAACGGACGAAACCTCGATCTTAAACCTATCCGTAGACTCAGAAAACCATCAAATCTCATATACCAAGAATTACGTTGTTGATGTACAAGGAACCCTTTATACTCTATCTGACAATGTCATCCTTAACTACTCCAGCGACTATCAAAAAGCAGGCATTCTCTACGAAAACGGGATAATTACCAGATTCGAATATGTCAACTTATTAAGTTTCTATATTCTAAATCCTCAAAAGGTATATTCCGACACCGACTTCCCGGTAGATGGAACTGAGTTGTATTGGAACTTACGTAATTATCTTGATTCGCCCGAATCTGCACAGGAAGATCTTTCACAAATCATCGCGGCGATGAAAAAAATGGATCCTCGCTACGAGGTCCATTCAACAGAGAACACAAAGTCAGCTACGTTCATTGAATCCAAAAGTCAAAATGACACTTTCACTAACTCTGTTTGTGGTACATCAAAGTCTCTATCCTTTGTCATCTCTAGCAGTGGGCATTTTAGAATTAACTATGACGCTTCGGAAACCAGCTCTTCGGTTGCCTATGCTGTAGCATCCGTATTTGAGGGGGTCGATACACTGTTCTATACTACTTGGGGATTTAATAGACCCTATTATACCCCAATTGCCACCTACTATGATGTATACTTGGTGGGTTCCGTGGGATACGCCGCACAAACCATTCGTCATGAAAGTGAAGGATCCTACATAAAAGTTTCTCTTCCAACTGCTAATGCAATTGCTTCCGGTACTCTATCAAATTACGGCGTCATTGCTCACGAATATATGCACGCAATATTCTTTCGCTATGGTATTCCTTATGGCACATCTGATGAAATCTGGATGCATGAATGTTTTGCTACGTGGGCTGGACTAGCTTATATTATAAACTATGCCAATTACATTTATTATCGTGTTAATCAATTCACCTCTGCCCCCTATAAACCCTTGACTCAACACAGTAGCACACCCGGTGAGGAAAATCGAGCATCCGGATCCTGTGTTTTTCCTTTATATATTCAACAGCAACAAGGCGGAGTTGACACGATTAAAAAAATACTGATTAATTATTCCATTTCAAACCATCAGCCTCTTTTTGCCATAAACTCCGGTTTAGCCTATTATGGATACAATTTAGCTCAGGCATTTTCCGGATGTGCCACGTACAACTATGAGCCAAGTTATTTCTACTCTGGAGTTCCCAGTTCTTGGGTTGCTGGCAATTCCACCTCGATCATCAACTATCCTTACACTCCTCCAGGAACCCAAACACTCTCCAAAGTCGCTTGTCGATATAATAAATGTATCTCCTCAGGTAATACTGGAAAAACACTTACTATCACTGTAAACTATTCAAATATTCCGAGCGGGGCTGTAGCTAAACTCCACAGTATTAGAGAAACTGCAAGCGGAGGTAAATATATCACCGCTCACACTATCAGTAGCCATATTGGAACGATCGTACAGTATAACTTTGGAAACTCGAATTCGACTTCCATGACATTCATTCCAATCAATGCAGGAACCTCGACTAATGCTTTATCCTACTCAGAAGTCGTAGTTCTTCAGTAACAGTCCGAGATGCCTGCATACTGTCATAGCTTTCAATCTTTTTCAAGCATATCCATTCAAGAAACAGCGGAGTCCCAAATGGGCCTCCGCTGTTTCTTTGAGTCAAATTCATTGTTCACATCGTGGGGATTCTGTGCTATAATATTGTAAAGGTATGTGCCCGCATCCCTATGCGGGTAGAAAATAAGGATTGGTGATAACACTATGGATGAACGTGCCGATAAGTACTTCGACGATTTGGTGAGTCAGGCCGCGATCGACCGGGATAAAGACTTTACCATAAGCGCCGATGAACTGGATGCATTAAGCCAGATCCCCCATGTGGAGAGCAGTGGCGGTATCGATGCCACTGAATATATGACAACCCGAACCCAACCGGATGAGGCCACGATGAACGTGGTCTTAAAGCCGTTCGCAACGCATGAAAACACAGCGCTCCCGAGTGAAGAAGAGTCGAATTCGATCCTGAAAGAGATGGAGGCGAACATCCAGAATATTCAGGGTATCGACGATACGCCGTTTATCGATGCATCGGAATACAGTGTTTCGGGTGCGGATGCCGCAGATGCCGACGAAGACTTCGAGATCGGCTTCTCTTTTGATGCATCCGATACCATCCCGTTTGAAGACGATGGTAAGTTCATTCCCCTCGAAGTCATTACCCCCTACAGCGCACCGCGCAAGGATCCCTCCTTTGATAACGACGACGGAGCTGTGATCCCGGACGAAGAATTAAATCTGCCGCCTTATGCGACAGCGGAAAATACATCCTATCGGCCCGAGGAGCCGGCGGTCCAGGCCTCTGTGACCGGTCGTGAGCCTTCGGAAGAGGAAGTTAAGGAAGAGCCTTCCCTTACGAACCGCAGCACGAAAAAATCCTCAAAATCCAAGGCGAAGCCGAAGAAGCCGCGCACGACGATGCACGGTAAGAAGACGGTGACCGGCCCTGAACCAAATGAAAATCAAGACTCTTCCCAGGCTTCGGCCGGAGTGTCGAAGGAGTCAGCCAGGCTCGAGGAGAGCGTACGACCCGTCGAGGAAGAAAAACCGGAAGAAGCGTCGGTAGCGTCTATTCCGGAATTAAAGATCGATGTCACCCCGGATATCGAAGTTGCTGCCGATACTTCCGCATTAGAGTCGGAAGCACAGCCTCCAGTAGAAGAAACTGCTGCACAGGCGGCACCCGAAGAGAAACCCGCAGCCGAAACTGCGGCTCCCTTCTCGATCCCCTTTGAGATGCCGGAGAACCTTTTCGAAAACCAGAATACATCCTATGCCGAGTCCCCTGCCGACTTCATGGGACAGCCGGATTATGAAAACGATCTGGATTTCAATGCCATGCGCAACAGCGAGGCGGAAGGCACCTCCTCGGTCTATGCGGATGTCAGCGATTACGCCAGCACAGATAGTGATTCCGAATTCACGCTTCCGCTGAATGCACAGCCTTCGAAGCGTAAGAAGAGTTCCAAGAGTAAGAAAGCCGCGTCTGAGGATGAAAGCCTCGAGGCCGTCATCGCAAACGCGCTCAACAATATGAGTAACACCGACAGTGCCGAAGCCGCAGCGAAGCGCCGTGCCCGTCGGAAGAGCCTGGCGACCTCCCCTGAGGACGAAGCCGCTAGTAAGGCTACCAGTACGGATGATGTTGCAAATGCGATCTCCGCTTTCTTTGCGCGCGAAGATGCGAAATCCGGCGCGAAATCCGCACCGAAAGAGTCGGCTACATCAGCGGACGCACAACAGCCGATCGCGAACCCGGATGCACCGACTTCCGATGGCGACGCCCCGGTAGCTCGCCCGGCTCGCAGAAGACGCACTCCGATCAGCGAAGTTCCTCCGGTCGAAAGTGCTACGGCAGAAGCAGCTACGGCAGATACTACTGCAGCTGAAGCAACTATGGCAAATGCAGCTGCGACCGAAACAGCCGCTCCCGCCCGCCCGGCGAGAAGAAGACGCCCGGCAGCAGCGGCAGAACCTGCAGATACCGAGTCCGCAACGGCTTCGACTGCAAGCGCTGCACAGGCTGAAGAGGCGGTAGCTAAGCCCGCCGAGCAGGCTGCAGAAAGTGAACAGACCACCACTTCAAAAGCAAAGACCGAGCAGACCACTGCAAAGCGTACAGGTGCCGGAACGCGCCGTGTAACACGTCGTCAGGTCGAGGGGCCTATTTTGGAGACTGGCTCCGATACCGTCGAAGTCATCAATGTTGACCTCGATGATGATATCCTGGAATCGGAGGATATCGAAGACTCCTTAGAGTTTCGCAATACCGTAGAAGCGGATCCGCACGCGGTACGTGACTTAAGCGACACTTCCCAGAAACGGCCTGAGGAGCAGACCTCCTACGCGGAGGAGATCGCCGCTATGGCAGCGCAGCGTAGAGCCGCCGTTGCCGAAGCCGCGCGTAAGGAAGAACGTCGCACCACCGAACACATGGGTCAGGTACGCACCTCCTATGGAAGCGGCCAGCCCCAGGATGAATTCGGCGCGACCGCCGCTCCTGCACAACCGCAGCAGCGCCCGATGACTGCATCCCAGCGCATCGCAGCAAAACGGCCTTCATTGGCCGACCCGATCGCTTTCGACCCGAAGCTCGACCAGGATCCGTTCGAATACAAATTCGACAAAAAGAAGAAGACATCCAAGTGGAAGAGTCTGCTGAAGGACTTCCTGTTTGTTATCGTCCTTCCGGTGGTCATCGCCCTCCTTCTGGTGAAGTTCGTGATCATCTCGGCGGTGGTTCCTTCGGAGTCCATGCAGCCCACGGTCAATGTCGGCGACCGTCTCTTCGGTTTCCGTCTGGCCTACACCTTCTCGTCTCCGAAGCGTGGTGATGTCATCATCTTCGAATATCCGGACGACCCCGATCGCCTGTTCATCAAGCGTATCATCGGTATGCCGGGCGACACCGTCCGCATCGCCGATCACGCGGTCTACATCACTCCGGCCGGCGGCACCGAGTATAAGCTGGACGAACCGTATCTGCCCGCAGGCATCCAGATGGATACCTCTACCCCGTTACCTACCTTCACCGTTCCGGCGAACCACTATTTCGTAATGGGCGACAACCGAAACAACAGCCACGACTCGCGTTTCTGGCAGAACCACTACGTCAGCATCGACGCCATCAAAGCGAAGGCCGGCCTGATCTTCTGGCCGTTCTCGAGCTTCGGTTTCATCAAGTAGGCGAAAACGATTATTTAATCACCCCCTCAATATAAACGGCAGGAGGCGGATCGAAAGATCCGTCTCCTGTCTTTTTATATTTCACTATTTGATTATCTCTTCTCTCCGACTTCGATACGCACTAGCGCTCTGCGAAGCGCGAGCTCGGTCCGCATGACGTTCATGCCGGAACTGTAGCGCTTCAGGCGGCGTTCCGCCCGCTGCTGCGCTATGCGTGCACGGTTCAGATCGATTTCTTCGGGCCATTCGACCGCTTCCGCTATGACATGCACCTCTTCGGGTAAAACCTCGATAAAACCGCTGTGAAGGGCCGCCTCGCGGATGTTCGCGGTGGTCTTCCCCTGCGCGGGCTCGTGGATGCGCATGACACCGGGCGCCAGGACGAAAGTCGTTGGGATGTGGCCGGCGTAGATACCGATCTCACCCTCCGAGGTCGTCAACTCAAGCATGCTGACATCGCCCTCGTAGAAAACGCGCTCCGGGGACAGGATCCGCAGATGAAATGTATTTGCAGCTGCCATAAGCGCCTCCTACTTCATCTTTGCTAAAACGTCGTCGATGCTGCCGGCGTTCAGGAAGTAACTCTCCGGGATGTTGTCGTGTTTGCCTTCCAGGATCTCCTTGAAGCCGCGGATGGTCTCGGAAAGCGGTACATAGCGGCCTTCCAGACCGGTGAACTGTCCTGCTACGAAGAACGGCTGCGACAGGAAACGCTGTACCTTACGGGCACGCGCTACGAGCAGCTTATCCTCATCGGAAAGTTCGTCCATACCGAGGATGGCGATGATATCCTGTAATTCCTTATATCTCTGCAGGATCTCCTGCACGCCGCGGGCCGTCTTATAGTGCTCATCGCCCACGATGCGCGGGTCGAGGATACGGGACGTAGATGCCAGCGGGTCGACCGCCGGGTAGATACCCAACTCAACGATCGAACGGGACAGAACCGTCGTTGCGTCCAAATGGGCGAATGTCGTCGCCGGCGCGGGGTCGGTGAGGTCATCGGCCGGAACGTAGACCGCCTGTACGGATGTGATGGAACCGTTCTTCGTGGAGGTGATACGCTCCTGCAGAGCGCCCATCTCCGTCTGCAGGGTCGGCTGGTAACCAACCGCCGAAGGCATGCGGCCTAAGAGCGCCGAAACCTCGGAACCTGCCTGCGTGAAACGGAAAATATTATCGATGAACAGCAGAACGTCCTTACCGCCCTTATCACGGAAGTATTCCGCCATGGTAAGTCCCGTCAGGCCGACACGCATACGTGCCCCCGGCGGCTCGTTCATCTGTCCGAACACCATGGTGGTCTTATTGATAACGCCTGACTCTGCCATCTCGTGGTAGAGGTCATTACCCTCACGGGTACGCTCGCCTACGCCGGTAAATACGGAGAAACCGCCGTGCTCGGTCGCGATGTTACGGATGAGCTCCTGAATGAGGACCGTCTTACCTACGCCGGCGCCGCCGAACAGGCCGACCTTACCGCCGCGCTGGTAGGGACACAACAGGTCTACGACCTTAATACCGGTCTCCAGGATCTCCGTCGATGTGGACTGCTCCTCAAACGAAGGAGCCGCACGATGGATGGGCATACGCTCGCACTCAGGCGTGGGCTTGTTGTCGATCGCTTCACCGAGTACGTTGAAGATACGACCCAGCGTAACTTCGCCGACCGGTACCGAGATCGGACCGCCCGTCGCGATCGCTTCCATGCCGCGGCGCAAGCCGTCCGTCGAGCCCATCGCGATACAGCGGACGGTATCATCGCCCAGATGCTGCGCGACCTCAACGACCAGCTCACCCTCGCGTCCCTCGAACGGGATACGGATGGCTTCGTTGATCTTCGGCAGGTTTCCGGACTCGAAACGAAGGTCCATGACCGCGCCGATGATCTGCGTTATCTTTCCTATGTTCTGTGCCATAATTAACCTCTTTCGTTCCGGGGCTGTGACGCATTCCCGGAATACGTTGTCTTATTACGAAATTGCATTCGCGCCGGCGATGATCTCCGTGAGTTCCTGTGTGATCGAACTCTGTCTGGCGCGGTTGTACTCCAGCTCCAGATCTTCCATCATCTCTTCGGCGTTCTTTGTGGCATTGTCCATGGCCTGCATGCGGGCCGCATTCTCCGAGGCGATCGCCTCGACGAAAGCGCCGTGCAGGATCCCTGCCATATACTGGGGAATGATCTGCTCTAAGACCTCTTCCTCCCCGGGTTCGTAGTTCATCGGGGAAAATGAAGGCTTCTTCGCGATCTCCTCCTGATCGAACTGCAGAGGCAGAAGCTTCAGCAGTTTCGGTTCCTGGACCATCGTGTTTTTGAACGAAGTGTAAGCGAGGTAGATCTCTTTGATCTCGCCGTTCTTAAACGCGTCCAAAAGCTGCTGGCACAGGTAGAGCGCGTCGAGGAACATCGGCGCGTTGATGAGCTCCGACATGTCCGCCACGACATTGTAGCCGCGGTGGGTCAGGCCGTCGCGTCCCTTCGTTCCGACTGCGTAGACCACCAGGTCTTCCTTCGGAATCTCCCACTGTGTGATCAGCTTTACGATGTTGTTGTTATAACCGCCGGCCAGGCCGCGGTTCGACGTGATCGCCACGACGGCGGTCTTTCCGCCCTCGCCCGGCGTCAGGTACGGGCTGGAGACATCCGGTGACGACGCAATGATCGATGTCACCGTGTCGTACAGGAAGCCGAAATACGGCTTGGAATGCTCCGCCTGGACGCGCGTCTTTTGCAATTTTACGGTGGACACCAGCTTCATCGCTTTCGTGATCTGTCCTGTGGACGACACGCTCGCTCTTCGCTTTTTAAGGTCCGTCATCGATGCCATAAAACCTTCACCTACTTATCATTCACTCTTAAACTCTTCGATCACCGCCGCGAGTCTCTCTTCCAACTCTGCGGTCAGCTCCCTCTTCTCGCGGATCTCATCCGGAATCTCGGGATGCTTCGAATCGATAAACTCAAACAATTCTTTTTCAAATGTCGCGATCTGAGCCACCGGGATATCTAGCAGATACTTCCGCGTTGCCGCGAAGATGATGATCACCTGGTACTCGACCGGCATGGGCTTATACTGCGGCTGCTTCAGGACTTCGCGGATGCGCTCGCCCTGCGCCAGCTTCTCCTTCGTATCGTCGTCCAACTCGGATCCGAACTGGGAGAAAGCTGCCAGTTCGCGGTACTGTGCCAGCTCCACACGGATGGGCGCCGCGATCTTTTTGATCGCCTTGATCTGCGCCGCGCCGCCGACACGGGATACCGAAAGTCCCGCATTGACCGCCGGGCGGAAGCCCGCGTTGAACATCTCCGTCTCCAGGTAGACCTGGCCGTCGGTGATGGAGATAACGTTCGTCGGGATGTAAGCGGAAACGTCGCCCGCCTGCGTCTCGATAATGGGAAGCGCGGTCAGGGAACCGCCGCCGTACTCCTCGGACAGACGCGCCGCACGCTCGAGCAGACGCGAATGCAGGTAGAAAACGTCGCCGGGATATGCCTCACGCCCCGGGGGACGCTTCAGCAGAAGCGACAGGGTACGGTACGCCGCCGCATGCTTCGACAGATCGTCATATATGATCAGGACGTCCTTGCCGTTCTCCATCCACTCCTCGCCGATCGCACAGCCCGCGTACGGGGCGATGTACTGCAGCGGCGCGAGCTCACTCGCCGTAGAAGCAACGACCGTGGTGTAATCCATGGCGCCGTGCTCCTCCAGCGTCTTCACGATATTCGCTACCGTGGACGCCTTCTGGCCGATGGCTACGTAGATGCACAGAACATTCTCTTTCTTCTGGTTAATGATCGTATCGATCGCGATGGCCGTCTTACCGGTCTGGCGGTCGCCGATGATGAGCTCACGCTGTCCGCGGCCGATGGGCACCATGGCGTCGATCGCCTTGATACCGGTCTGCAGCGGCACGCTGACGGACTTACGTGTGATAACACCGGGCGCCACGCGCTCGATCTTTCGATAGGTCTTTGTGAGGATGGGGCCCTTACCGTCGATCGGCTGGCCGAGCGCATTGACCACGCGTCCACGCATGGCATCGCCGACCGGGACCTCAACGACGCGACCGGTCGTCTTGACCATGTCGCCCTCGCGGATATTTCCGGTATCACCCATCATTACAACGCCGACATTGTCCTCTTCCAAGTTCAGGACCATGCCGTAGATCTCGTTCGGGAACTCCAACAGCTCACCCTGCATGGCCTTCTCCAGACCGTGCACGCGGGCAATGCCGTCCGCCACCTGAATGACCGTTCCCACGTCCGATACGTCCAGGACGGATGTAAAACGGGCTATTTGTTCTTTAATTACAGAACTGATCTCTTCCGGTTTTAAATTCATGTGGAATAACCACCTTCCTGTATTATTCGCCGATCTGCAGACCGCGCAGACTCTTCTCCAGCTGCTTCAGCCGGGTCTTGATGCTGCTGTCGACCACGCGATCCTTGATCCGGATCACCATGCCGCCGATCAGGCTCTCATCGATATCATACGTGATCTCGAGGGACCTGTAACCGGTCGTCTGCAGTAGTTTCTTATGAATCTCGAGTTTCTTCAACTCGCTGATCGCAAACGGAGTCGTTACCGATACGATGCCTATCTTCTTCTCTTCCTTATAGATCGAGATGAAGTAGTCAAACATATCATCCAGATACTCCTGTCTGGACTTCTTCAGGACAATGGAGAGAAAGCCGGACATTTCGTTGCTGACTCTCCCCTGAAACGTTCTCGTCAGAAGATCCTGCTTCGACGTGCTGTCCACATCGGGGGAAACGAGGACGTTCATCAGTTGCGGTGTTTCGGTCAACGCCGTCTTCACCGCAAGGACCTCTTCATAAAGAGTATCCAACATATTTCGTTCTTTTCCGATGGAAAACAGGGCGTCTCCGTAGACATTTGCAACTAATTTTGCCATGTGTCCTCTCCCATTTCCTTTAAGGTATCATTCAGGAGCTCTTCCTGGATCTCAACGTCCATCTTCTCAGCGACTGCCTTCTGCGCCATGGCGCCGGCGATGTCGATGATCTCCTGCTTCATACCCTCCAGGGCTTTTCTGCGCTCGCGCTCGATCTCGATGTCCGCACGACTCATGAGCCGGGCCGCCTCTTCCTTCGCTTCGGCGACGATCTCCGCCTCGTTCTTCAAGGCCTTCTGACGTGCCTGGCTTAAGATCTCCTCGACCTCATCATCCGCCTGGGAAAGACGCGCCTCATATTCTTTTTTTAGAGCGTCCGCGTCCTTCTTATCCTGCTCAGCGGCTGCGATGTCCGCCTCCACCTTCTCACGCCGGCCCGAAAGCATCTTTCGCGCCGGATTGAAAACCAGGTAAGACAGGATGAAAAAGATCAGGAATACATTGACCGCCATGATCAATGTGTCGTGGACGAGCTGCATGTCCAGGCCGAACAAACGGGTGGTCTCTTCGGCCGCCTGCGTTGCTTCGACACCGGTCGTGACAGTCATGCGCACGAGCGTTAGTAACTGCTGTACCATTTATGCCTCCAAATTAGCCTAAAGGTTTTACAAACAAAAGAATGATAGCTACGGCGAAACCATAGAGACCGGTCGTCTCGGCTACCGCCTGGCCCAAAAGCATGGTGGAAGTAACTGCGCTCTTTGCGCCCGGATTACGTCCTACGGCTGCAGCTGCGGCGCCTGCGGCACCACCCTGTCCGATACCGGTACCGAGACCGGAGATCATTGCGATACCCGCTCCGATGGCCGACATACCCATGATAAAATCGTGTCCACTGATGTTCATTGTAAATTCCTCCTAAAGAATTAAAACTGATATATTTGCACGGGACGGTTTGCGGTTCTTCCGGTCCTTCCCGTTAAACGCTTGTTTACGGTCCATGCTTCCCGACCCTTACGATCACTCTTCGTCGTGGATCTTATCCTCGATGAAGGTCATGGAAAGCATACAGAATACGTAGGTCTGGATCACGCCCGAGAACAGGTCGAGATACATGTGCAAAAATGCGGGGATACCGATTTTTGCGAAGATGGGCATGAGGCCGTACCACAGACCCATCATAACGGTACCGGCCATGATGTTACCGAAGAGACGCAACGACAGCGACATCGGCGTCGCGACCTCACTGATTACATTGATCGGGAACAACAGGAAACTGGGCTGGAACAACGCTCCGAAGTGGCCCAGTTTGTTTTTGCGGATGCCGCTCGCGTGGATCAGGATGAAGGTTCCCAAGCCCAGGCACAGCGTTACGCCGTAGTCCGCCGTCGGTGCACGCAGTCCGAAGATACCGGAGATGTTGCACAGGATGACGAATACAAATATCGACAGTATGTAATTTCGGTAGGTCTTCGCATGTTTCCCCATGTTTCCGACTACCATATTATCCAGGAATTCCACAACCAGCTCAATCACGTTCAGGAAGGCGCCGGGCTTTTGGTAAATGCCCGCCTTCTGACGTTTTAACTCCCTGCGGATCGCGATATTCGCGCAAATGGCGAGTACAAGCACCGTCAGCGTCACGATCAGCATGGCCACATGTGTTGTTGTAAAATGCACTATGGAACCGAAGAAATTATGATCTTCGAGGAATTTGATCATAAATTCCGCATCATCCGCGCATACGTAACTCAAAGCTTTTACTCCTTTTCATCGTGATTATCGAAAACTTCCGCGCCCTTCGTTTCACCGGCCGCGGGATCCTGCTTCGGATCCGCATCCGCGGAAGCATATACATCGTCTTCGTCGTCCTCATCCTCGGGATCTTCGATCCGAAGGTGAGCGAGCGACTCGTCGTAGTCGGGTTCCTTCCCGCAACGAATGCGGTGGATCACCGGCCGTAAATAGAGGGCGAGCTTCAGCATCAATACGCCCAATGCGATGGCCAGAACATCCGCCACGCCGGAAAAATAGCAGGCCAGGACCAGCAGGATCAGCACCGCGATGCGGATGGAAAAACCGCGCACCGCATAGGAGGAAGCTCCCTTCGCGTCCAGGTCCATGGCTCGTTCCATGGTGTGCGCCAGATGGATCATGTAGAACGCATCGTAGGCGCCGGCCAGGATGAGCCCCAGCAGTAAGCGTGCCTTCTCCCACGAGAACGTGAGAAAACCGCCATAGAATAAGCCTGACACCACCAGGCTAATGCCCAGTATGATGCCAAGGGCCGTCAGAGTCTCACTTAAAACTTCCCGGGTCTGCTTTGACATATTCGTCCTCATCGTCTTCGTCGTCATCGTCGACTATGCCGCTTCGCTTCTCGCGCTCCAGCCGCTCGTAGATACCGGCCAGGTTGTTTTCATCGTTCTTCCCGACCAGCGTGAACGCCTGGCGAAACATCTGCGCCAGACCGCAGATCAGGCCGATGAACACCATCCACACCGTGATCGACCAACCGAAAACATGGTCCAGAAGCATGCCGATGATCACGAAGACCGCGACATTTGCGATGACGATCAAGCCCAGCTGAAGCACCATGGTCCAGGCCTTTACGACCTGTCTTTTGCCTTCGTTTTCTGTCTTCTGCGACATCATCATCACCACTCTCTTTAGGGTCGAAAATCGAAATCCAAATCTTCGCCCGATATACATTATAGCCACTTCTTGTCAACTTGTCTACTGTTTTCTGGATAGCGTCTAAACAAAAGTGCCTCGAATCAATTTACAACCCACGGGTTGGAATGATTCAAGGCAAAACTGCTTTTTATGCCGTATCTACTGTCGGTCTTGAAGCAACTGTATCGTTTTCTTTCTCGACATGATCGCTAAAGGAACAAATGTGACTACCAGACATATTACCAAAACAACGATAGATGCTACTACAAGGAGTACCACATTTGGCGTGAAAACATCGATATGCAGTCCATTACTGTCCGCAAATGCTGTCTGCATTCGGTTCAGATAACGAAAGACTCCCAATGTCAGGAGATCCGCGAGGATAATCGATACGACCGAAATAAACATAGCATTCCAAAGGAAAATCCGTCGGATATCTCTGCTCTGAACCCCCAGCGCTCTTAAGATACCAATTCTTCTCGACTGATCTTTAACGCTGTAGCCCAGAAACGTGATCAAGATAAATGTCAACATCACAAACAGCACCAACAGAATCGCATATAGAGCGTCCTTCACCGTGATCGTAATGTTGCGATATGAATAAATAGGCGCACATCGATCATCATTGATCCGATACCCAGTCTCTGTCAGGTCATGAATCTGCTGTGAAACATTTTCATTTGGGATATACAAGCATCCGGTAAAGGAATAATACTCTTTGTATATATCCGTTATCCAGTCAAAGACCTCGGGCATGAACAACACCTCGGAATAGCCTGTTTCACTTCCGGTTGAGTATACGCCTACTACGTCGACCTTTTTTCCTACGCGATCAAATAAGTTGATCTGATTGTCGTATTTTCCTTCGAACTTTGCGTCATACAAGTCCGGGAGGCGAAAATGAACGGGGAATGCGTTGTTCACATAGTCGCCATACCCCATGGCCTTCTCTTCGGAAATCAGAACTTCATTCTCCGATAGCGGAAGGCGTCCCCACGTGAGATCATCTTCCGTTATATTCTCGGTCGATCCCGCCATTATTACTCTCTCCGTAAAATCATGTGCTGTCGTCGCCCAAGTCACATCCAATGCGGAAAGTGCCACGGATGTTATCTTTCCGGTTTTCTCGGAAACCTGAGCCTTTGACAGAAGGATTTTTACCGCCCCCGAAGCATCCGTCAATTCAAACAATCCGCATAGCGTCAAGTCTCCAATAGCGGTGTGGAGCGTGTCGGAAACCTTGACATTAAGTTTTTCGGCCAACTCTTTCGTTATAGCTGCTTCTCCGATTTGTTTAGGTCCGGTTCCGTCACTGAATTTAACCCCGCCTGGAATGGTTGTGTCAGCGAAAAGAATTTGAGCGTTCCAATAGTCCTCTCCTTCCTCCATGAGTTCCCATCCGTCAACCTCTTCGGTCTCGCTGACATTCGCAGGATGCGCGAAAACCTGCAGTTTCCACTCCTTCTTAAGATAGTTCCCCTCGGAAGCAGTGTTTAGTCCATTTATAAATGCCTTTCCGTTGGTTTCCGGAATGGCTTCATCACTCTCCTCAGTCTTCCGAACCATCTCAAACGCGTCTTCGTCTGCGCTTTGCATGTATTTCGTAACAGCTATGCTGTAGTCATTGTTCACCAAAAGAACCGTGAAGAAAAACAGCATAGATAAAAAAGCCGAAAGAATCAGGGCCAGCGCCATCTTTCCCTTACTATGCCGAATCAAATATATCGCCTGTCTGAAAGAGTCCCCATATGGAAGCTTTCGGCTTTCCTCCGACTTTAACGTCAGCGCCTCTGCTGACTTCTCTTCCAAAGAAGCCGACTTTTCTACCTTGAACCGTCCACTCAGCCTTTCGTAAAAGAATCCGTTCCACTTAGCATGTCGGATCATCTGTTGTTTCATATCAAATCGGTTCAGCGGAACCCGCTCCGTTTTACCTTGAATATCCACTTCAACTTCGTAGGTATCTTCCGAAAGGAGTTTATTCTTGCTGTTATCTCTGTCTTCGATTACTTTTCCTTCGGAGAGGGTGATAATGCGATCCCCGTATTCATCTGCCGCGTGCCAGTCATGGGAGATCAGCACTACCAGACAATGTTTAGAAATACGATTGAAAAGATCAAGAATCTCGTGAGCATTTTCCGGATCCAAATTACCGGTTGCCTCATCGGCAAACACAATCTGAGGATTCTTAATAATGGCACGAGCGATTGCAACACGCTGTTTCTGGCCGGCACTCAACTGTCCACAAAGGGCCCCTTTGAACTCTGCCAATCCCACGTATTCCAGGACTTTTATAACCTGCTCCTGGGCAACAGACTCCTCATATGTTTGGATCCTCAACGGGAGCATCAGGTTCTCCGCTACCGTCATATCCTCCAGAAGGTTAAAGTTCTGAAAGACAATACCGATCTGTGTATTGCGTAGCTGATCCCACTCCCTTTGGGACAGATGCGTCACGTCCTTTTCATCCTGATATATCGAGCCGGATGTAGGGCGATCGATCCCACATAACATATTCATCAACGTTGTCTTTCCGCTACCGCTAATACCATTGATAAAAACAAGTCCACGCTCGGGAAATGTGAGTGAAAGCGAATCCACCGCCAATGTTGTTCTCTTCCGAGATTGATAGACTTTGGTAAGTTTCTCCAGTCTTAATATCATGTCGATCTCCTACATAAAGCACAAAAGCCGCCGATCATCACCAGCGACTCTTGCGGTATGTTTTATTTTTCGTTTTCTTTTATGTTACCATGTATGGAAGTTTCAATGAATTGAGGAATGTCCTCCTCCGGAATACAGTTAGGATCGTCCATGTCTTCCTGCGTCCACAATAGTATCTCTCCAAAGTGTGCAACGCGATGATAACAGTACCCCCAATAAGAGTTTCAGTATCAGGTGAAAAACTAGAACCTAGCGCCTCTTGAAAAAAACTCATAGCGGAACTCCCGACATAATAGAAATTGAAATTGGGGTTCTAATCCGCCAGTTTTATCAAACGGAACGCATCTTCTTTAGTGATGTTCCCCTCTCCACTTATATCAAACATGAGAAGGTATACATAATCATTATCTCGCAGAACCGTTTGCGTGTCTATCGATGTTACCCTTTCATAGTTCAATTCTCCCATGTTGTAGTTGTCGCCATAGACCAGGCACACGAAATCGACGTCGTTATTAAATTAATCAGCCCCTGTATCCATACCTGGTTTATCATTTCTTGCCAATATGTATACAATAATTCCGCTAATAATCAGGCCGAATAAAACGCCTAATAAGGCTCTAGTTTTTTTCATTTTCCGAAACAAAACGAGTTATATCCGAGATAATAAGCTTAGGGATGCTTATCTCTGGCTTCCTTTCCGGATGACTCATATCTTCCTTTGTCCATAATCCCACCGACCCAAAATGACTCACTCTTTCGAAGCAATATCCCAAAACTAAATTGTCCTGAATTATCGAATTAGCGCCTCGGGCCTCTTGAAAAAATCCCATGGATTTACTCCCGACATAATAAAAATTGAAATTCGAATTTTCATTCGCGATGTTAACTAATCTATATGCATCTTCTTTGGTAATGTTTCCGCCCCCACTCAGATCAAACATAAGGAGATACACATAATCATTATCGCGCAATACAGTATCCGTTTCAATATTATCTACTCGCTCTGTTACTAAACCGTTCATATCATAATCGTCTCCGTAGATCAAACATACAAAATCAACATCATCATTAAGGTACTCTATGTTTGTCTTATCATCGGGACCATTATCAGATAGAGCAACCCATACCAGAACAAATCCAACAGTCAAAAAAAAGGCGGTTATCGGAAACCAAATTTTAAAACTATTTTTGCTCATGATATATCCTCTATTCCTTATGTTTCCTTCACGTATTATTAATTAGTCTTTCTGGATAGCAGGAAAGCACAACACAAGGGTACCCTGTTTATCAATTATTAAAAACTTCTCTATTTGAAGCGCATTTGCACCCTTTGTATGACTCACTCCAAAACGAGCATCGTAATTAACTGTTAAGGTAAGTTGCTTTTGCGGCATATGGAACCGAGCCATGCTATTTTGATCCGACGTCTTTCTAAAATATGAGTTATTTTCAAATGGATTTATAACATGCGGTTGATAGTCATAAGACATGCTATATATGTGTTTCGGAACGTTACATTCAACACTAACATCCACGTCATCCTTGATATTATAATCCAATTTTATCAATTTATTAATGTTTGTAGTCGCATTCCATTCAACTGTAACCGACCCCTTCTTAGGTGTATTCTTAGGGGCAAAATCATCCAGCGTTGGAAGTTTTACACTAAAAGAACAATATTCACTTATTCCATAACCATTAAAAGCCCCATAATCTGGAGCAAAAACAAGTACTGCGCCAGAGGAAGGTTGCATAATTTGTCGAACCAACAATGTATAATTATCGGTTCGTTTTTCCCTAGCTATCCCGCAGACAAAACAATACACCCCTATTGCGTCAATGCATACAGCGTCGCTATCACACCAAACAGGAATATTCACATATTCCTGCATCCATGCTACGTTATATACGCTAGTATCATTCTGAAACGCATCATAATGAGATTCTCCTGTATACACTGCCATCGGAGGCAAAGCCTCTGCCTTTTCCGGTGTGGTTGCAGATATGGTAACCGCCACTGCCAAAGCAAACAATACAATACGTTTAACACCTTCTCGCAACATTTTCATTTTAATACATCCCTCCTCTTTGTTCAAGTATTCACGCTGTTCGTCATTTACCCGATAAACAATCGGTTTTCAGCATAGAATCATTATACGCCTCCCGTCTGATTTCGTCAACTATTTTTTCTAGTTTTCTGAAATTATTTGCACATATTGAACCATATGTATCCTTCGCCCTTAATACAAGTCAGACAAAAAATGAGTTTTTAATCCTTCCAGAGCACTTAGAGAAACGAAAAGGCCTCCGGCAGGTTGGAACCGTCCCATGTGGGTATGGATTTCCAAATATGCCAAAGGTCATTCATGTATTTCTACCTGGCTTAACTTGTTTACGACGACGCCGGACTAGAGAGAAATGCCTGCACTTCCGCCGGATACTCGATTTTATATAGGGTCAGTCCTTTCGCCGGTGCCGTGGGGCCGGCCTTCGTACGGTCGCAGGCCGCGAGGATGTCCGGCATCTGCTCCGGCGTAAGCTCGCCACGGCCGACCGAAAGCAGTGTCCCGACGATGATGCGGACCATGTTATAGAGGAAACCATTGCCCGTAACACGAAAGATCATGGTATCGTCGTTCGGTGTCTCCACGGTGATATCGTAGACGGTGCGCACGCGGTCGGTGACCACCGTGGCCGCCGCGCAGAACGAAGTATAATCGTGCGTGCCGCACAGAAGGGTGGCCGCACGGCGCACCTGCTCCACATCCAGCGGCCCATAGTAATGCGCGCTGTAGCGGTTCGTCAGCGGATTTTCGTGTCGCGTGCGGGTAATGCGGTACTCGTAGGTTTTGCGTGTTCCGTCCACGTGACGTGGATGCCAGTCCGGCGCCACCTCATCGGATTCGAACACGACGATGTCGTCCGGCAAGAACGAGTTCAGGGCAAATGCGTAACGGTCGGCAGGCATGGGATGTTCGGTATCGAAGACCGCCACATTGCACAGGCCGTGCACGCCCGCGTCCGTCCGGCTTGCGCCGATGACGTGGATATTCTCCCCGATCAGGTTTTGGATCGCTTCGTCCAGCTTCCCCTCGATCGTGGGAACGCCCGGCTGGATCTGCCACCCGCTATATTCGGTCCCGTCATACGAGACCCAAAGACGTACTCTCTTCATATTTCCTCGTTCTCCCAAGGCTTTCGATTTACTGGAATTATATCAAAAGTCGTGCCATTTTCGCAAGCATCATTGCAAAAGTCCTATGACTTTTGCAAGCGTTTTTGCGAAAGTCATAGGACTTTTTGTATTTTCACAGCATTTTCCGAAGAATCTCCCTAATACCCATACGGCAGGATCCGGATCGCAATGGTCACCGCGAGGAAAGAAAACAGGACCAGGTAACCGATAAAGTCGCGGCGCTTATATCGCAGCGGCTTCATCTTCGTGCGCCCCTTTCCGCCGTGGTAGCAACGCGCATCCATGGCCTGGGCCAGGTCCGCCGCACGGCGGAAGGCCGAAATGATCAGCGGCACCAGAAGCGGAACGAAACCGCGGATGCGCCGCAGGAAGCCGCGCTTCTCGAAATCCGCGCCACGCGCCATCTGCGCCTTCTGGATCTTATTCATCTCCTGCGTCAGGATCGGTATGAAGCGCAGGGCGATGGACATGATCATGGCCAGTGAATGCACCGGAAAATGAATGACATTTAAGAAACGCAAACCCTTCTCCAGGCCGTCCGTCAGGCGGGTCGGCGTAGTCGTCAGCGTCATCAGTGAGGAACCCAGCACCAACAGCATGATGCGGATCGCGATGAACGCTGCGTTTAGCAGGCCGCCCGAATAGATCTTGAAGATCCAAAACTCGACCAAAAGTGTGCCGGTATTCACATAGAACACCGAAAACAGCACAGTTATCAACACGATCAGGAAGATTCCCTTCAGTCCGCGTGTAATAAACCGCGCCGGAACGCCGGAGATCCTCACCATCACGACCAGGAACAGAAACGCCAGCCCCAGGCCGATAAACTTATCATTAATAAACAGCGCGATCAAAAACAGCAGGGTCCCGGACAGTTTCGTCCGCGGATCCAGTTTGTGGATGACCGACTCGCCGGGGTAATATTGCCCGAGGGTGATGTCCTTAAACATGGCCGCCCTCCTTACCCTTTATGTGCGTAAGCAGCGCCTCGACCGCGCCATCGATCGACAGTTCGTCGATATCCGCGGGAAAATGCTCGCCGCGCTCGCGCAGCATCGAGAAGATGCGCACCGTCGCCGGCACACCCAATCCGATCTCGGTCAGTTCCTTCGCATGCGTGAACACCTCGCGCGTCGGGCCGTCGAAGGTTTTAACGCCCTCGTGCATCACGATCACGCGCTGCGCGTATTTCGCCGCCTCGTCCATGCTGTGCGAAACCAGCACGACCGTTAGGCCGCGCTCCTGCCACAGTTTGCGGATCAGGCCCAGGATCTCGTCGCGCCCGCGCGGATCCAAGCCCGCGCTCGGCTCATCCAAGATCAGCGCCTCCGGCTCCATGGCCAGCACACCCGCGATTGCCGCACGCCGCTTCTCGCCGCCCGACAATTCAAACGGCGACATCTCATAGTAGCTCTCGTCCAGTCCGACGCTCGTAAGCGCCGCCTTCGCACGCTCCTTCTGCTCCTCCTCGGACAGCCCCATGTTCTTCGGACCGAAGCACACATCGCGCAAAACGGTCGACTCAAACAGCTGGTGCTCGGGGTACTGGAACACGATGCCGATCCTGCTTCGGATCTCCTTCATGGGCAGTTCCCCGGAGAAAATATCCGTTCCGTGGAACAGCACCGAGCCGCTGCTCGGCTTTAGGAGGCCGTTGAACAGCTCGAGCAGGGTCGATTTCCCCGACCCTGTATGTCCGAGCAGCCCAACAAACTCCCCTGCTTCGATCGAGAACGACACGTTCTTCACAGCGTGCATCTCGTAGGGAGTTTCCGGCTCATATATGTAGTCCACATTGCGGAATTCGATCATTTACGTCTACCTGTATCTTATTTCTGTAAAAAGTCCATCATTTCATCATAATAAAGCTCGGCGGTATCATAGCCCTGCTGATACAACGCTTCCAGCTTCTTAAGGTCTTTCTCCGTGCGTTTGATCGCGACCGGAACCAGCGGCTGCAGCACGAATACCGTGCCTGCCTCGACGCCCGCGCGCACCGCGTCGAGCGACTCGTTGTAGTTGACATGGCGATTGCGCGCACATTCGATAAACGCAGGGTCCTTCCGATACCGGATCGCCAGCGCGGGCAATGTCGAGCTTTTCTTCTTTACATAGCCGTCCTCGCGCGTCAGCACGACAACGACCTTCTTTAATCCGTCCTCCAGCGCACGGCGTACCGGAATGGAGTCAGCTACCCCGCCATCTAGGTATCTCTTTCCGTTGATTCGGACGATGCGGGACACCAGCGGAAGCGAACTCGACGCGCGGACCGCGTTCATGTCCGTACGCATATCTTTGACCTGAAGGTACGCCGCCTCGCCGGTATCCACATCCGTTGCGACCGCATAGAAGCGTCCCTCATACTTCGCGTATTCATCGTAATCATAGGGAATGAGTGTATTCGGGATCACGTTGTAGCAAAAATCAACGCCGAACATATCTCCTGTCTTGATGACGTTGCGCCAGCTGCAGTAGTCCTTACCGTCCAGAAACTCGGACATGACGCGATATGCGCGGCGGCGCTGCTTCGACAGGTAGCTGCAGGCTACGCAGCTCCCGGCAGACACGCCGTAAACATCCGAAAAAATCATACCTTTATCCAAAAAGAAGTCCGTGACTCCGGCGGTAAATGCTCCCCGCATTCCTCCGCCTTCCAAAACCAATCCTGCCTGTATCATATATTTCTACCTCCGATCTACGGCCTTCCTCATTTCATCACTCGCAGGCTTTAGCGCCGCGAGAGCCTGTCCCTATTCGGAAGAGCCCTCCGATTTCCTGTGCCGTGCATCTTTACCGGCACAGTTTCAAATATGCTTCCGTGAATTCTTCCTCCGAGAGGATCCCCTCGGGAAGATCCAGCCCTTTTTTCCTAAGTTCATATGCCAGCTGCGTCGCCACGGGAACGTCCAGTCCGCGGCTTTTCAGCTCCTCCACGTGTGAAAAAACAACACGCGGCACATCGTCCAACACGACCTCGCCGTCATCCATGACGATGACGCGGTCCGCATCGATGGTCTCATCCATATGATGCGTGATCAACAGGATCGTGATCTTCTCTTTCTGATTCAATTCATGCAGCGTCCGCAATACCTCGCGCCGCCCCATCGGATCCAGCATCGCCGTCGGCTCATCGAGGATGATGCACTGCGGCTTCATCGCCACGATGCCCGCGATCGCCACGCGCTGCTTCTGCCCGCCCGACAGACGGTCCGGCGAATGCATCCGGTAGGCGGTCATGCCGACCCGCTCGAGCGCATCGCCCACGCGCTCCCAGATCTCTTCGGTGGGAACGCCGATGTTCTCCGGGCCGAAAGCGACCTCTTCCTCTACCACGTTCGCGATCATCTGGTTGTCCGGGTTCTGGAAGACCATGCCGGCCTCATGTCGGATCAGCAAGACATTTGCCGCATCCTTCGTGTCCCGGCCGTCGACCAGGACCTGCCCCTTCGAAGGCAGGAAGAGCGCATTGATATGTTTTGCTAAGGTGGACTTACCGGAACCATTATGCCCCAGAACCGCCACGAAGGAGCCGGCCTCGATGCTTAAGGTGACGTCGCGAAGTGCTTCCTTCGTGCCGGAAACATCGCCGCTTTCGTTAAAGCGATAAAAACTGTGAAACAGATGAAGTATATCGATCAGCGCCATCGGGTCCTCCTTTCTTCCTGCGGTCGTGAAATTGGGCTTATTATATCACAGAATACGACCTCTTGCAAGAAAGCCGCCGATGCAAACTTTCTTTTGGGGACCCCTTGTCAGAACCCTTGAAAGATGCTATACTAATTCCGATGTACAACTACAAGGAGGCTTCCTATGAATTTCGGTTATTTATTTGCCGCTAAAGCGCTGGCTTATCCTATGATCCCGGCGATGGCGTGGTGGGGATGGCTGCTCGTCGTCCTCGGTATTATCCTCGTGATTTTGATCATTCTCGGCTTCCTCGGCAGCAAGCTTCAGAAGAAGCAGGCTCTGCAGAGAGAGCAGATCGAACAGATGGCGCAGACGATGTCCATGATCGTCATCGATAAAAAGAAGATGCGTATGTGTGATGCTAACCTCCCGAAGGTCGTTATGGAGCAGACGCCGAAGCGTTTCCGCAAAGCAAAACTCCCCTTCGTTAAGGTGAAGATCGGACCGAAGATCATGACACTCATCGCAGACGCGAAGATCTTCGACATCGTTCCGGTGAAGAAAGAGATCAAAGGTGTTGTAAGCGGTATCTATCTCACGGACATTAAGAGCGTCCGCGGCGGTTCCATTCCGGTACCCGAAAAGAAAGGCCGTAAGAACAAAAAAGAGAAATAAATCGAAATCGACAAAGGCTGTCGCATCGATCCGGTGCGGCAGCTTTTTCTTTGGCGATCTTTGCGTTTATTCTTCATAAATCAGTGGACAATCAGCCCTATCTCGGGTATACTATACATAGTATTAAATGGTTGTGAATACAACTCATATCAGGAGGTATTGCAATGGGGAAGCTGAATGCAGCTGCCGAGTCACAGATACGGGAGATCTGCGACCGCTACAAGAATGAGAAGACGCCTCTCATGATGATCCTCAGCGACATCCAGAACGAGTACGGGTACATCCCGCTCGAAGTTCAGGAGATCGTATCCGAGAAGACCGGCATCTCCGTCGCCGAGATCTACGGCGTGGTAACGTTCTACTCATTTTTCTCGCTGACACCGAAGGGCAAATACGTCATCGGCTGTTGTCTGGGTACCGCATGCTATGTCAAGGGCGCGCAGATCGTCATTGACCGTTTCTCGGAACTTCTGGGGATCTCCCCCGGACAGACGACCCCGGACGGTCTGTTCACGCTGGATGCACTCCGTTGTATCGGAGCCTGCGGCATCGCGCCCGCGGTCAGCATCAACGGAAAAGTTTATCCGAAGGTGGATGTAGAGGAAGTCGAAGACATTATCGCATCCTACAGGAAGGAGGCGACAGCATGATCCGTATCACTTCGATCGAAGATTTAGACAGAATATCCGAGGAATGCCAAAAGAGCATCCAGGGCAAATTAAGCGGCGCCGACCATAAGCGGCACATCGTTCTGTGCGGCGGTACCGGCTGTCTGTCCAGTAATTCCAAAGAGATCGCGGCGAAGTTCGTCGAACTTCTCGCAAAAAAAGGCATGAATGAAAAGGCGACCGTGAACCTTGCCGGTTGCTTCGGTTTCTGCTCGCAGGGACCTTTCGTTAAGATCTATCCCGAGGATACCCTCTACCGGATGGTCACCCTCGATGATGTAGAAGAGATCGTCGATTCCGACATCGGCCGCGGCGAGGTCGTTGAGCGCCTGCTGTATGTGGATCCGGTCTCCGGCGAGAAGGTCTCCAAACAGGACGATATCAATTTCTATAAGAAGCAGCGCCGTATCGCGCTGCACGGATGCGGCGTCATCAATCCCGAGGACCTCGGTGAGGCTTTGGGTTTCGGCGCATTTAAGGGTCTGAAGAAGGCATTGTCCATGACTCAGAAGGAAGTAGCAGACACCGTTCTGCTCTCGGGTCTGCGCGGACGCGGCGGCGGCGGTTTCCCGGCCGGTCGTAAATGGATGTTCGCTCTCGCCTCGGAAAATGACGAAAAATACGTAGTCTGCAACGGCGACGAAGGTGATCCCGGTGCGTTCATGGACCGTTCCATCCTGGAAGGTAACCCCATCGCAGTCATCGAAGGCATGATGATCGCGGGTTACGCGATCGGCGCGAAGGAAGGCTACTTCTACGTTCGTGCAGAGTACCCCATCGCGGTCGCTCGTCTGAAGAAGGCCATCCAGAATGCAAGAGAAGCCGGCATGCTCGGTAAGAATATCCTGGGCACCGGATTTGATTTTGACTGTCATATCCGTCTCGGCGCGGGCGCGTTCGTCTGCGGCGAGGAGACCGCTCTCCTCAACTCCATCGAGGGTAAGCGCGGTATGCCGAGACCTCGTCCTCCGTTCCCGGCGGTGAAAGGTCTCTGGGGTAAGCCCACCATCGTAAACAACGTTGAGACTTTGGCCTGTGTTCCGTTCATCATGCGCGAAGGCGCAGCAGAATTCGCCCGTGTCGGCACCGAAGGCTCGAAGGGCACGAAGGTATTCGCCCTGGGCGGTAAGGTGAACAATGTCGGCCTCGTGGAAGTTCCCATGGGAACGACGCTCCGCGAGCTCATCTACGACATCGGCGGCGGCATCCCGAACGGTAAGAAGTTTAAGGCGATCCAGACCGGCGGTCCGTCCGGCGGCTGTCTCACCGAAGAGTTCCTCGACGAACCCATCGACTTCGATAACCTGGTGCAGAAGGGCTCCATGATGGGCTCCGGCGGCGCCATCGTCATGGACGAAGACAACTGTATGGTCGACGTTGCGAAATTCTACATGGAATTCATCTGCGACGAGTCCTGTGGTAAATGTTCGCCCTGCCGTATCGGTACGAAGAGGATCCTGGAGATCCTGACGAAGATCACCGAAGGTACCGGAACCCTGGAGGATCTGGATACACTCGAAGAACTCAGTAAGACCATTCAGAAGAACTCCCTCTGTGCTCTGGGCCAGACCGCGGCGAACCCGGTCAATTCGACCCTGCGTCACTTCCGTGACGAGTACATTGCCCACATCGTAGAGAAGCGTTGCCCGTCCCATGTCTGCAAGAGTCTGATGCAGTATAAGATCAACCCGGACATTTGTATCGGCTGCGGTCTCTGCGCGAGAAACTGCCCTGCGGGATGTATCTCTCGTACTGACTACATCGCCGAAGGCCACAAGCTGGCCTCCTTCGCGATCGACCAGTCGAAGTGCGCGAAGTGCGGTCTGTGTAAGAGCAACTGTAAGTTCATCGCGATCACGAAAGAGTAGGAGGAGAAGAGCATGTCACTTATAACGATCAAGATCGAAGGTGTCAGCCACCAGGTGGAAGAAGGCCTTACGATCCTGGAAGCTGCAAGAAAATGCGGATATGAGATCCCCTCTCTCTGCTCGTTTAACCACGGAGAATGCAACCAGGGATCCTGTCGTGTCTGCCTGGTCGAAGTAAAGGGCGCGCGGGGCCTCGTAGCCAGCTGCGTCTACCCGGTGTCCGACGGCATGGAGATCACCATCTCCTCTCCCGCTGCGACCACCGCCAGAAGGATGAGCGTCGAGCTCCTTCTTTCCAACCATAACTAATTCTGCCAGGCGTGCGATAAGAACGGAAAATGCGAGTTGCTCCATGTAGCGAACGTTACCGGCGCCCGCGCCGACGTATTCGGCGGCGTGCACTCGGAAGTACATATCGACAAACTGGCCCCCGGACTGGTCCGGGATACATCGAAGTGCATCCTCTGCGGAAGATGTATCGAACGTTGTAAAAACGCCCACGGCTTGGGCATCCTCGGCTACGAGAACCGAGGCTTCAACACCTTCGTCGCTCCGGCGGAGGACCGCGGCTTCAACGACTCGCCTTGTATCCAGTGCGGTCAATGCGTTTCGGTCTGCCCGACCGGCGCTCTGATGGAGCACTCCGAGATCGAACTGGTCGACGAAGCATTTGCCAAAGGTAAAGTCGTTATCGCCCAGGCGGCTCCGGCCGTCCGCGCGGCCCTCGGTGAAGAGTTCGGCTATCCCATCGGTACGCCCGTCACCGGTAAGATGATCGCAGCGATGCGTCGTCTCGGCTTCAAGCGCATCTACGACGTAAATTTCGGCGCCGACCTGACCATCATGGAAGAAGGCACCGAGCTTCTGGGCCGCTTAAAGAATGGCGGCGTCCTGCCCATGATCACTTCCTGTTCCCCGGGCTGGGTAAACTACGCGGAGTACAACTACAGCGATCTGTTGCCGCACCTGTCCTCCTGCAAGTCC
>JAFYGB010000027.1 GCA_017543445.1 Lachnospiraceae bacterium
ATCGGCGCTGCATGCAGGAGCTTATGACACAAGCGTTTTAAAAAGAGGGCATATCCGCTTCCGGATATGCCCTCTTCTTCTGCTGCATATTCATGGGGATCATTTTACCACAGATCAATGCTTCCGCTTTCCTCTCCCTTGGACGCAGGTGTCCAAGCAACGTATCCATTTCTTTCAACCTTGCCCTGGAACATCTTTCCTAAGTTGTATTCACCGTCTTTGCTATTTGCGCGATACTCCTTCTTGATAAAGTTAAGCGGATTATCTGTGAACTTCGTGTTGTAGACATTTCCCACAACAATGTTCAAGTAAGCATCCTGTGCGTGATGCTCATCGTTAATTAAACGAGATTTATAGAACTTATACTCATCGCGGAACTCCGAAACATTTCGCGCCTTCGAGTATACAATCTTTGTATTTGGGAGCACCAATTTCAAAATATCAGCAATACCCTTCGCCGCCTGTCCGGTTTCAACTAACTGGCGCGCGATAAAATCTGCTTTTTGTTCTTCCGTTAGCGGACTATTACCTCTAAGTCTGGAGTATTTCACATCGTTCAAAAGCCCTGAAATGTGCAGTCTCTCCCACAGGGCTTGAACTTTGGCATCGTTTCGAATTGACAAAGGAAGTGGATAATCATCTGTTTTATTTGCGTTCTCTTCCTTACGAACCAAAACCAAGTTGTTTTCCAGGTTATCGTCCTTAACAAAATGTCTCGGATAAACGTGATCGATATCATATTTCGCAGTGAAAAGTTCCTCCAGATCGATTACTTCACCAGTATACATATCTCGCCCCATTTGGCGCAAATACAGATACATCTTCTTACTACGAAGGCGTCCACTATCACTCTCTTTTTCTATGAGTTCTGTCCACCACTTGGAGTCCCCATGCGTTTCATCTTTGATATTTTTATAAAGATCCAACAGTTGCTTCTTACGAGAGTCCTTTCGTCCTTTATCACCTTTCTCCTCATCGGATCGTGTCATCTCCAGGAAGATTCGTTCAGGCGCGACGCCCATGACATGCATAATCTCCCGAAGCACCTCTATCGTCTGCATCACCATCTTGCGCACCGGAGCGCTGAAATAGAACTCATCCTGCAGCACCTGAGGAGTGATGTCGGATAATTTCTGAAGAGAATCTTTCTCCTGCTTTTCGAGTTCATTCTTAAAACTGAACTGGTCAGCATTATAAATAAGTTCCATCAAATTGAGGTTTGTCTCCCACATAGCCTGAAGAAGAGTCATTACCTCTCCAGTCTCATAATCAACGCCCTCCAAATCCAAAAAACGTTGAGACATTCTGCCCCAATCTTTCATCTTAAAACCGCAGATTCTCTCAATGGCTTTCGAACTTAATTCAGGGTATGACTCTTTTAGATATTCCTTCAAACGGTTCTTTGCATCGCTGTAAACCGTGCACTTAAAGATAATATCCTCAATCATTTTCTTTCCAGAATCGGTATCAACCATGTCACCGAAAAGGTCTCTAAACTTAGCATATGATGAATATACATTATTCAACTCTTTATCTATACCTGTAATTACCGCCTTTTCATCGATACCACACTGGTTATGGAGCCACTGCTCCAATCTTTTTCGAGTGACTTTCCTGCCTGGCTTATATAACTCGTTAAACAACTCCTGTTTCATCTTGGGATCAAGTTTTTCACCATCCACACGGATGTTGTTGATCTCATTCAGTACACAGTATTTCTGATACTTAACGGAACACTTCGGAAGAACCTGCTCCCCATGCATATAAGTACATCTTCTGACCATTCGGTTAATGAAATCTTCTGACGTCTTGCTAACATCGATTTTTTGCTCCAAATTCCACGGGAATACTCTTCCCGGTTCCAAACGAGTAACCCATCCGGTTTTACTGTTTTCCGAAATCGGCCCAATATAGTAAGGAACTGTAAAAGTAAACAGTTGGAAAATACGCTCCTTCACACTGAGACCGCTTTCATCTATCTCATTAAGGAACGGCAAATATGCCTGTGCATTATTCAGAATCCTGTTGAGTTCACGTGCATGGATTTGGTTTGGTATAACCCCATTGAATGCGGTCAATTGCTTCGGCATGAATGTTTCTTTTTCAATTGATGTAAGGATCGTTTTTACGTCCTCATCTTCTTCATGGCCTTTCAACAGCGTCTTGACGCTCTTGTAAAAATCGTCTCTCTTTCGATCCTTCATGTTTCGGCGGATCTTGCGTTTTTTTCCATTTCCGATTGGCTCATAGTAATCATCGGAATTTGATGAATTTACATAAGCGCTATAACTACCCGCATTATCCTTACGGAAAAATTCATCATATTTATCCGGGACATATTTCTTTACTACCCGCTTCAAAACCCTTAAATCCTTGTGATGCTGCTCATAGTCTTTTACCCTTGCACAAGAAAGGTAGTCTTCTCCCTTGAGTATTTCGGTCAATGCTCCAATATCATAAATCGTCTTGATTGATTGAACGATTTCACCATATTCCTCGCCTAGTTTGTCCATGATTTCCGGCTCTTTATCTGCATAACTGAAATCCGAAAACTTGACATCCAGTTTTTCTTCTAATTCCTCCATGTCAAACAAATCTTTGCAGTTCATCGTCAAACCACAAAAACCATTCAACATCATATATGTCTTCTTTGACTTCTTATCTACACCAAGAAGCTCGGAAAGTTGCTCTACCTTCCGTTTTTTTGAGTATTCCCGAGACCCTAGAAGCTCCTCGAACTTAGCAAATACTTCATCCGAAGAAATCTCCGGAAGTTGCATGTTAGCCTGGTCCGGATACTTTTCTTCTAAAAGCATCGATAATCTCTGATACTCCTCATGCAGTTTTCTTCCGCCTGTTTCTTCATCCGCTTTCAAGCTACTATTCAAGAAATGGCCGCGATGTTTGAATATATTAGCTATCGCTAAATAGACAAGTCTAACGTCATGCGGCTTGTCATCCTGAATCAGTTCCCTGCGCAAATGATAAATCGAAGGATACTGTTTGAAATAATCCTTATCTTTGTAATTCGGATCATTAAAAACACCATTCAGGGTCTGCACCTCTTCGTCCTTATCTTCCAGGAAGTACTTACTATTATCCAAGCGTTGGTAGAAGTTCGGATCAATCGCATTAATAGCATCGGCAAAATAGTCGCGAAGGATCCCTCTCCTCACTTTATCCTTTTGAATGTTCTTTCTCGCTATACGATGTGAGCGTCGATCTGCCGCAGTCTTGGCTTCTTCAAACTCACGAATTCCCCATAGATCCTTTCCTTTTTTCCGAAGTATATGATACTCCGGATCAGTAACAGCCCAGCCCACTGTGGATGTTCCCATATCAAGTCCTAAAAAGTAAGCATCTTTTTCCATTTACAGAACCTCCAAATCTTTCTATTCTATTGACATCTTCCATATATCGTGCTATAATGATTATGATTTACAAGGCGAGTGCAAATAAGGCGTTAGCCGAAATCGCCGCTTAGCGGCTCTGCATTGTGCAGAACATGGATCCCGAAAGGGATCCTTTTTTTCTGTCTACCAAGTTCACCTAAATTCATCAGTTCAAGCCCAAACGTGACTCTATCAACTCTATCTGTCTTCTATTATACCCTATGATTTTAGCTCCGTCAATATCCTGAAAGCAAGAAATACTATTGGTTTTGCTTCATTTTATAGGCATATCTACCCATTTAACGCCCTTTGCACAGACATTAGAATCCTTGTATGAGCGTCCTGTCAAATCTTCTTCGATTTTGATCTCTTCACAAAACAAAAAGATCATGTTAGAGATAACCTCTACATGATCTAAACTCCATAAGTATATGATCGGCGTCATCTTTGTCGATTTTAAACGGCATCGTCTATACTCCCTTCATAGATATTAAACTTCAGGAACCGCGGGAGGGCACGCTCTCTGGCCATTTCTTTGTCCAAGATCGAATCGCCGATATACATCGGTTCTGAAAGAGAATTCTCACGAAGTTGCGCATATTCCTTTGCCAATGGCAAGCCCTGCCGATCGCATATAGTATCCAGCATAGCCAGTAAGTACAAAGCACGCACCGACTGACCACTGTGCCATAATTCGATCACATCCTCGTGTTCTAAGTAGTGAACCAGAAAATTCAGACTGCCCCACTGCTTATTCTGATGATGCAGATTATCGCGAAAGGATTGAAAGGATTCACCTTTTATGAGTTCATCTATGGACATATTTAATCCGGAAGCCAGTTTGTATAGGGTCCTTCCAGTGCAATCCATAAGTTCCTTTCTCCCGCTGCAGAGATCGTGAAGTGTGCTATAGGGTATGGATGTTATTTTGGAGAACTGAGCTAACGAATGATATTTTAGTTTTATTTTTGTTTCCAGTTTCATAAAACACCTCCAAAATTATCGGTCTACCGATATTTTAGCGCATCATTCTCCGTTTGTCAAGGTCCATCCCAACTCTCCATATTTTCCCCCTTCCCCATTTATACAACAATACCTCATGCCGCCACTTCGGCATGAGGTAGAAGAAATCCTATCTTAGTCTATGTTATACCGTACCTTCTTCTCTTCGCTCAGCTTCGCACCGGGGTACTGGCGTTCCGCCTCCAGAAGGAGTTCCGAGTAGGGTTTATACTTCGTACTGCTCACGTCACGTCCATTGACCAGGATGAATGTTCCGATCTTCGGCAAGTAGACTGCCGCGTCCGTGACATCGGCCACGTGGCCGAAACTCTCCGCGTCCAGAAGCGTGACGTTCTCGTTGTCGCAGAGGGCAATGCGTCCCTCATCCTCCACGGCGTAGGCGATCTTCTGCGAAACCTCAATGATGTTTTTGCAGGTCCAGTCGGTCAGGTCGTAGATCTTCACCCGGCGGTCGCCTCCCTGCATCAGGATGTGCTGTGAATCTTTCGTGAACCGCAGAAAACAAACCAGATCCGTCTGCAACGGGATCTCTTGCAGTATTTCTCCGGAAAGTAGCGAGAGGATGCGTACGTAGCCGTCGGCACAGGCCATGGCTGCATAGCGGCCGTTTTCATCGCACGCCAAAAACGAGAAGTTGTAAGCGTCAAGGAACTGCCAGAGGTTCGGATCTTTCGGCTTCGTCCTCTCCCCGGTCGTTATGTCCACGATCTCCAGATTAGAGTTGGCCCCATAGGTCACCAGATATCTTCCGTCTCCGCTCAACGCGACGTTTCCGATACTTTCGTCTTTGCTATCCGTGAAGATGCAACGTTCTTCCTCCAGATCGATGACTACGGCCCCGACATAAGCAGAATAAACCGTCAGATAACGCCCGTTTTCGGTCAGGGAGGCGTAACTATAGCTTTCCCGAATCCCAAGATCTTTAAAAGCGATCTCTTTTTCAGTTTGTGTTAGCGGATCGATCAACAAGATCCCTCGACGG
This sequence comes from Lachnospiraceae bacterium, assembly GCA_017543445.1. Classification (GTDB taxonomy): domain Bacteria; phylum Bacillota; class Clostridia; order Lachnospirales; family Lachnospiraceae; genus UBA1201. The sequence goes on from JAFYGB010000027.1 coordinate 5,398, forward strand.
GTCACCAGGATACATTGATCCCGAAGGAACCCGTTTGCGATCAGGAATCCACCGACTTCTATCGTATGGATGCATTTTCCATCCGGATCATAGAAATAAAACTCTCCCGTTTTATTTCCCGCCAGTACATAGTACTGTGCGGATGGTGAGGCACTCAATCCCTGACCGTAAAATGCAAGCCCCGGAAGTTCCTGCAAGTCGTACGCCGTATGATGTTTCAACACCATCACCCGAGGAGAATTCTTCTCCCGCAGTATGATACCGCCGTCCAGAAGCTTCATATCCTCCGAAGATATGCCCGAGCTGACCGTTTCCGTACTGTAGATCTTTCCGTCATCGGAACTGGCCACGATAATATCGCCATTCCGGCAGCAGACAGACATGGTATCCGAATTTTCGGCCAATGCGATCGAGACTGCTGACCCGGGAAGCGCGATATGTGCCTTCGTCTTACCACTTGCTTCGTCGATGGAATATGCGTCGCAGTCGGAGGCGAGCACGATGTCGCTCTGTCCATCATGGGAATGCGCTGCGATCCTCATTTTGAAGTCGAAATACTCCCATTGGGAACAGGGGATGTCAAGACTGTAGATGATTTTTCCATCCGAAGCACGGATCAGATCCAGCGTGACTTTTTCCAGACCTTTATAAAAGAAGTCGCTATTCGTAGTTATAACGGCCACATTCCCCAGATCCGTTACGACCATGTCCAGAATACTCGGCTGCGACAGCGAAACCGTAACACTTGCATCCGTCTTACGGTTCACGATCGTGATTCCACCGGTCACCTCATCTTCCGAGATCTGTCCGAAAGCCATCCACTGACCATCTTTCGAAAACTCACAGTTCTTCGACATTTCGTATCCTTCATCGCAAGTCTTCTGGGAAAGGACACTAAAATCCGAGAGCGAGACGATCGAGAGAGTTTTCGAGGAAATAAGGACGATCGTATCCGTGTCTTCATCGATCGAACATTCGGAAATAAGCACGTCCCAAGGTTGCCGACCAACCTCCGTTCCGGAGTAGTCATACCGGACCAATTCCTTCGAATACACGACAACGATACCATGTACATTTGCATATGCGTCTATAATACTCTGTCGGAGGTTTTCATCTCCGATCTGAGGCACCAGTTTCAGCAAAAGTTCGCCGCGCTCCAGGTCCCAGGCATAGACCTTCTTTCCTTCATCGATCGTTGCCAGATATCTTCCACTTCCATCCAGGCGCATATCCCTTACGAAATGGTCATGTCCCAGAATTCGGTCAAAAGACAGCTCACTGCCGCTGTCGTAAGCGTGGAGAGCCGAGGCGAGTGCGTACTCTGCCTCCGCAACGTACGGGCGGTCATGGTCTGCCGAAGGCAGGCCCGCCGAGGCGATGAGGACCGCGTCCGAGAGGTTTCCCTGCCTGAACTGAGTCATCGCTTCTTCCGCATAGAATCGGGACTGATTCACCTGCTTCTCTTTGTATTCCGTCAGGATATCGTCGGCCAGTTGGGTCTTCGCATCCGCCAGTTCCGACTTCTCTTTTGCCATTCGGGACATTTCATTTGCCAGGTTCGACTTCTCATTTGCCAGATTTGATTTTTCATCCGCCAACTGGGCTTTTTCATCCGCCAGTTTCTTCATGCGTGAAGCGACGCGTGCGTTGTAGATACCAAAACCGGTACCGGCGATGGCGAGGATACCCGCCGTGACCGCGCCGATCAGGATATTCCGCTTCAGGATGCGCTCGCGATGGCGCTGGCGCAGGTCATCGTATGTGCAGCCGAGGATCGGCGCCGCCAGACGCAGAAGCTCGGTCTTGAATTTCTTATTTCGCTCGGCCGGAGTCTCACCACGCACGTCTGCCGCCAGCGGCTCCACCGCATTGCCCTCCTCATCGCTAAGCAAGGCCGGCGGGAAACTCTCATCCGGCTCCCCTGCCACGAGGACCGCCAAAATGTGCTGTCGGTCGTGCATTTCAATGAAGGTCTCGATCTCCTTGCAGACCCAGTACGAGCCGGGTGTTTCAGGCGAACAAATGACGATCAGGTACTCCGACTCGCGAAGTGCTTCCGAAATGTTCTCGTTCAGGTCACTGCCGATGGGCAATTCCTCCTGATCTCGGAACACTCTCTGTATCTTCTTTTTACCGGTCTTCTTCTGCACCGCGCCGGGCACATGGTAGGTCTCAAGCCCCCCATGGACCTTCTTCGCAAACTCCATATCGAGCGGCGTGTGCCGGTAACTGATAAATGCATCGTATTTCATGGGTCAATCCTCACAACGTACGTACGTTTTTGCAAATATGCCGCCTTCGATCACATAGACATCCGAAAGATCATCTACACGGACCGCCAGGTAATCCCCCGTGCGTCCGAGGTAGTATTTATCCGGATCCCAGGCAGTGAATACTTTTACCCTGCCTTCGATCTTTTTTGCATAGATGCCGTCTCCCCCCACGGAAATGCAACTCTTCGCAAACGGAAGCAGCGGGATCCTCTCCCCCGTATCGTTATCGATCACGTTGGGCGGATACTCGCCGGGATAGGTGTACGGAACGTCATTGACCCGATACGAACGTTCAAACTTCGCCTGACGGATCGGGTAGATCTCTCCGTTCACATTCAAAATGATATATAAGTCTTCCTCTACGGTCACATCGACGTCGCCTTCGAGCGTTCGGATCGTGATCGGTTTATCGATCGGAGCGAGTTCAATGGCGCGCACGAAACCGACCTGACACTCCAGTTTGCGGTAGCGGGCGTATTCAGAAAGGTCTGCCTGGTACTGCCCCGCATAGAGGATCACACAATTATCAAAATAAGCATTCATCCGTGACTTGATAAAGCGGGTAATGCTTTCCTTCTCGTAGGGTACGCCGGACCTTACGATCAGATCGCGCTTCAGGAAGCCGCCGGCCTTGATCAGATGGCCGCCGCCCCCGCCGAGCCCCTCGGCGAGATAGACCGCCAGCTCGCTCGCTTTTACCTCTTTCACGCAGCTGCGCACGGAATATTTGATACCGGAGGGAAGCAGGTTATACACCACGCAGGTATACACACCGTCCACCTCCAGAAACATGTCGCTGATGATACCGAGAATGTTGGGATCACACGGTCCCGCCTCCACGATGCCATAGTTGCGCGCATCATCCACGATGGTATTCTTCAGCGCCTCGCCGGCGATCCGAAGCTCTTCGATGGAGAGGTTGGAATTTCGGAATAACGTAATCAATGCTTTGTTGAACGCCGCCGAATCCCGAAGGTCGCGATCGCTCGGATGCGAGATCTCCGAAAAATCTCCGGTATCCGTCATCAGTCCGTAGTACAAGGCCGTCGCTACGTTTTGATCCTCGTTGATGTCGAGCCCCTCGTCCTGCAGCATTTCGTACAAAACGGTCGAACACGAGCCGTAGTTGCTCCGCACTTCTCGCAGGGCGGGAAGATCGCCGGACACCTGATGATGATCGATGACCGCTACATTTTCCGCGGAAAATACGGTGACGTTGCTTTCACCATACTGGCAATCCACCGTGATCAAAAGTTCCGGCGCCTCCAGGCTGTCCACGTGTTCGCAATCGATCCCGAGGTTCTCGTTCATCAGCACGAGGTTGCTCTTCGCGATGACATTCGCCCCGCCGTAAACGAAGCGGGCCTCGATTCCCTGCTTTCCGAAGTACCAGCGAAGCGCGAACCCGCTCGCCAGCGCGTCGGCATCCGGGTTATCGTGACACTGGATGACGATATTTTTATAGTTGCACAGTTCCGAGAGTTTGAGTGACATGTAATTACCTCCGTGCCTCTTCTTTCGTGATCTCCATCTCGATCACGTTCCACGGTTCTTTCTCCACGATGTGTGTATCGTGGAACCCGACTTTCTTATAGCAGGCGTGCGCGCTATCATTGCCCTCGTACACGCCTAAGGTGACCTTCTCGACCTTAAGGATATCAAATGCATATTGCAGGCCGAGGCGTAACATCTCTGCGCCGTAGCCCTTACCGCGGATCGTGTCGTCGACTACGACCCACCCGAAACGCAGGAGCTTATGGTCACCGTTGGTGTAGCGCATGATGAAATGCCCCACCGGGCGGTCGTCTTCATCCATGGCGATCCAAGGATAGAAGTTATCCGCCTCCTCGCAGAGTCCGTTCTTTTCATCATAGGTAGCCGCGATAACGCCAGCGTCGATCGGGTAGTCACCGAATAAGGTGCCTCCCCATTTCAGGAAAGTGTCCTGTTCCCGGACCCACCGGGCGATCCCGTCGGCATCCGCCTTTTTATACTGTCTCAACCGCAACATATCGTGCGACCTCCTTAAAGCTTCTTTCCCGGCTCGCCCCATGCGCCCAGTCTGCTTCCGTCGAAGCCGAAGTACGTCTGGCACGTGGTCTTTACCGGACGGATCGCTGCCAGTTTCTCCTGCGCACTCTTATTCGGATCGGTCAATGCTTCTTCCTGAAGGACATTGCGGATCTTACACACGATCACTTCGCCGTCATGCAACTGCACGAATTCCTTTACTTCCAGTTCAAAAACGACCGGTGACGCCTCCACGATCGGAACCGGAAGGACTTGCCCCTCTCCGATCTTTATATCGACATTCATTTTCCCGGAATCGTGCCCGTTCGTCGTGCCGAAATAATCTGCGATCGGAAGCAGTTCCTCCGTGACCAGGCTCGCAGAGAAGATACGGTTGCGATGGATATTTTCCTTCGTAAGTTTATCTCCGCCGATACAGCACATGACGCCGAGTTCGCCGTCCCAGGTGTAGCTGAACCAGCAAAACAGGCCGAAATCCGGCCTTTTCTCCGCATCATAGGTTCCATACAAAAACAGAGTCTGCGGACAGAAATCGTTCGTAGGCTTCAAACTTACTTTGCTCATATTCTCTTCACTCCTTGTATTGATATAGTGAAATTCACGTCATGAATGCACAACAAGCGTGCATAGACACCTATGCACGCTCGTAAAAATACTTATATAAGCAGACCGAAACGGACGAGGTAGAAGGCCACAGCCATAGCCCAAACGAGTATGAAGCACCCGAATATCGTCTTCACTTTTATCGGAAAACTGTCCCTCTTTACGTAGATCAGGATACCGAAAATGACACTCAGCAGACCGCCGATCGCGACAAACAGACTGAAGATACCGACGCTGGCTGAATTCAACATCAGAAACTCTCCGTTTTTCGAACCACGGTTCAAGACCGGCACGCCAAGGTCCTTCATATGCTGGTCCATCGCATCTCTCAATTCATGATCCGTCACCTTACACTGGACGCCGGTGATCTTTACTCCATCTGCATCCTTCGGCTCGCCATTCGGGAAATTCTTATCAAACCACTTCTGGCTCGCGCGAATATAATAAATCTTCCCCGTCGTTTGATCCAGGCCCAGCCAGTAATGGTCCGTTCCCAACGGAATGAAACCTTCCAGTTTATGCGAATAATCAAACGCGCCAGTCGCCCCTACGAGGGTCAGTTCCTGCTTGCGCGACGAATTCCCGAGAAGCGTATACGCATTGATCCCCGTGATCACGATCACGGCGCCCAGAAGCAGGCCTAAAAACGCTACACACAACTTTTCTTTCATTTTTCATTCTCCTATTTTCTCAAAATAATATCCCTGACACAAAACGTGCCAGGGATATTATATCATTTGCGTACTATGGTTTCAAGTTTATTTGTCTTCGTTCACGAACTGTGACAAGAACTTCCATGCGTTTTCGTTCGTGTGGCGGCGGCACTCGTGTACCTGCTCGCTGATGCTGGCCAATGCGGTGCGGCATACGCCGTCCTCACTGTCATAATAACGGATGGTAAGCGTGCTTCCGCGGCTCTCGTCGAATACCTTCTCGACGCGGTCCGGAGTCTCGCCGTACATCGGCTCATCCCACTCATCCTTCTTCGCATAGTCGACCTTAAAGCTCTTCTTCAGACGGTTCACTTCTGCCAGATACTGGATACGCTCTAAGCCGCTGTCTGCCTGGAACGGCAACTCCGGCAAATGCGACTTCTCGCCGCCGGAATAGAATACGGGCTTCGCAACGGTCTTGTTGAGCCAATCGCCTGCGGGACGGCCGAAGGGATTGTTGTATACCGGGAACAAAGCGGATGCCGGAGCAAATCCTGCAAATTCCTTCGGGTATTCCTCGAAGCAGTTCCATGTCTTACCACTGCCCATCGAGAAACCGGTCGCATAGATGCGCTTCTCATCGATGTTGTAGCGTTTCTTCAAGCCGGCCAGAACTTCGATCGCCTCCGTTGCGGTCACGAACTGATGGTTCTCGATCGAAACAAAGAGGAAGCCGTACTTATGGCATACTTCCCACCAGCCTGCTACGAAGGTCAGGTACATGGAGGAGTCACCGCCGCCGTGGAAACCGAGCATAAGAGGCGCCGGTCCCTTATCAAATATATCGTTGTTGTAGTATGCGAAATAACCAACCTTATGGGTGGGCTCTTTGATCATACGGTTGTCTTCGGAGGTCTTGACCTCAACGTATCCAACATCTTCCGTCATTCCCAGTGCCGGGAAATCAGGCTCGATCTCCATGTTGCCGCACCACATCTTAAACTTACGTACGAAAGCCTTGAAATCTGCCTTGTAGTCTGCGTGGTCCTTAACGAGCAGGTTCTTACACTCGGCAAATGCTGCATTGACCTCGTCGGAATTACCTACGCTTAAGATACCGATATCCGTACGCTCGGGCTTCGGGATCACGCTGAGGCGCTCCATGGAGCACATCGCCGGAGTGATCTCGCCGGGGCCCCAGAGGTACTCGCCCTGCAGTGTCTTCAACAAGTTCTTTGCAACATAGTCTGCGGAAACGCCGTAGCTGTAGATGTCCGCGCGGAAGATCGCGCCGCGAACCGCATAACCCTTAAATGTACGGGTGAAAAAATCATTGAGCGGAACGATGCCATCCTCATATTCAGGGCTCATCTTAAACTCAGCGATCAATGACGCGTAGAGGTCTTCGGGTGCATTCGCCCAGCCGCCCTCTGCGGTCGGGTATATGAACAGAACCATGGTGTCCGTCTCGGACGCGATATCCGCCAGTCCGCTCTCCTTCGCGAACGTGATCGCATCTTCCATGCTCCTGCAGTTTTCTTCAAAAACCAGAAGCAGCGGCGCGCGGAAACCGTAGTTGTTGACCTTCCCGTCGATCTCCGTCGCCGGCTTATACGCCTTCAAATAAAACTTCTCAAAATCGTGCTGCCAATACTTTCCGCCGTCCTCGCAAGAATAGACTGCGGGTCTTTCCATAAATGCCATAATGATACTCCTTTTCTGTTTTCTTTTATCGTTATATATTCGGCTCGAAATTTACCTGACCATTATACCACAAACTCTCGAATGTGTCAAAAGGGACGGTTCCATTTGACACATTCACAATATGTCACAGGTCAACCACCATTTTAGAGGCAAATGAGCCCCAAAGGACCGAATGTGTCAATGGGGACGGTTCTCTTTGACACATTAAGATGGGGAGGAGGTATCACAGCAAAACAGGCCCTGTCAAGGCTGCGAAGCACCGCCGCAGGCGGCTCGGCCTTGACAGAGCCTGTTTGCTGTGATATCCCCTCTCCCCTCGTCTCTCGAAGCCTCCCTACTGACACACGATACAATATGTGTAGAAGAAGAAGTAGTGGGCGATGGCACCGGCCAGCACAAAGAAGTGCCAGATGAAGTGGAAGTACTTCTTATGGACTACGTAGAAAACGATGCCGGTGGTGTAGAAAACACCGCCCAGGATCAGCAGGAAGAGGCCGCGTACGTCCACGAGTTCAATGACCGTCTTGCCGAAGAGGACCACGCTCCAGCCCATGATGACGTAAAGGCCCAGGGAGAACATCTTCCACTTCTTGAGGTCGATCGCATTTAAGGTGATGCCTGTGAGCGCACAGGCAGCGTTCATTCCGAAGAGCAGCCAGCCGCGGGACCCGCCGATCAGTGACAGCGTCAGTGGGGTGTAAGAGCCCAGGATCAGCAGGAAGATCGAACAATGATCGAACACGCGCAGGACCTTCTTCACGTTGAAGTTCGTGATCGAATGATACAATGTCGAATTCATAAAGAGGATGAACAGGGTGCTGCCGTAGATGGCGGAGCTGACGATATCGATCGTCGTTCCCTTCGTGGCTGCGCGAACGATCATGCAGACCATGCCGGTGATCGCCAGGGCTGCTCCGACGCCGTGGGTCACTGCGTTTCCGATCTCCTCTCCCACCGACTGGTCATTGACCTTGCGAGGCTTTACAGCCGCTGCAGAAGCCCGTGCCGCCGACGTTTTCACGCTGTCAAACACTGCGTTGCTCTTTCTATTTCCTTGATTTATCGTCATATTCTTTTCCATAGAAATCCTCCTATCCCACGCGTCTTGCATATATCTGTATCGCGTGACGTAGTTTTCATTACTATGTTACAACGCATCTCTATTTATGTCAAGTGGTTTTTGAAATCTTAAGGAAAATGAAAGAAATCCTGCTCCCATTTGACATTTTCCGTAATACATGATAAACTGAAAGGTACGTTGACTGCCTATCGGTCAATGCTATCCACATTTTGATCACCCGATTTTACTGGTTACAACCATTGGAGAATACTCATGTTTTATAGAAACCTGCGCCGCCGCATCCCCCTTTTGCTTATCGTTTGCATGGCGGCCATGACCCTCTTCGGCTGTCAGATGATGCCGCCGTGGGGCGTCGAAAGCACGCTTTCGGACGAGGCCACCGACACTGCAGCGGTCGATGCGTCCAACGAAGAGGATACCCCGGAGGCAGGCCCTTCCGAAGAAACGCTTCCGATCGAGTCGGAAAGCACGGCCATCGATATCACGATCGATACTCCAATGACGAGCGATACGCAGGAAAGCGAAGACTCCTCGGTCATCGACGTCACTATGGAGACCCCGGAAACCACGGAAGATCCTTCGGCACACGAAGGCATCGAATACTACGGAGACAATCGCAACTCAAAACTTCCGAAACTCCCGAATTCGGTGCTTAAGCCTGCCATTCCATTGACCACCGTTTCGTACCAGGCGGCTACACGTTACAATGCCACAACAAACACCTTCCGTCTGGCACAGGCCATTCGAAAAGCGAAGGCCGGCAAGCCCGTGACCATCGGCGTGCTCGGAGGGTCGATCACACAGGGAACCGGAGCATCCACGGCTGCGAACAGCTACGCCGCCATCGTGGAAGCCTTCTGGCGTCGGACATTTCCCGACAGCCCCCTTACTTTTATCAATGCCGGTATCGGAGCGACCGACTCCTACCTCGGCATGCACCGTGTCTCCTCTCTCCTGAGCGCGAACCCGGATTTCATCATCGTCGAGTTCAGCGTAAACGATGGAGCGGACATATTGTATCAGAATTACTATGACAACCTGGTATATCGGATCCTGAACGCTCCGTCCCGTCCCGCCGTCCTGCTCCTGTTCATGACGTCCGACCACGGGGAAGACGCCAGCGCCTACCATGTTCCGACCGGAGTCAAATATCATCTCCCGATGATCTCCTTCCGGGAAGCGGTCCAGTCTCGCGTATTATCCGGCGAATTCGGTTGGAACGATATCTTGGTCGATGCCGTCCATCCGAATGATGCAGGTCACAGCCTGGCTGCCCGTCTGGTCATCCATTACCTGCAGATCGTCATCGCGAATACGGAAGCGGGCAATGTTTCCCTTTACTATGATGTTCCCAAATCCGACGCGGTCGCCTATGCCCACGCCGAGATCTACGATAATCGTTCTTTAAAGCCTACGGCAAATGTAGGCTTCGTGCCCGGAACGAGCGACAGTGCCTTCTTTCAAAATGGATGGTCGTATTCCAAAATAGCTGCGGAAGAACCGACCGCTGCAGTCGAGTCAGCGACGCCTTGGGCTGTTGAAGTCCGGGAAGTTTCCATGTCAAACGCAGACAAAACTTCCGCATCAGAACGCAGGAACACGCAAAACCTCCTGCTCATGGGATCGAATAAAGATACGAAGGCTACACAGTCTACAAAAGCTACCGAAGCCACGAAAGCGACGGAGACTACAAAGGTTCCGACGACTACCACAGCTACCGAAACTACAAAGGCTGCAAAAGCCACTACGGCTGCCGAGACCACCACGGCCGACGAAACCACTACGGCTGCCAAGACGACCACGGCCGACGAGACCACTACCTCCGCCGAGACTACAGCAGAAGCGGAAACCACTGAAGCGGAAACTACGGAGGCGGAAACTACGGAGGCAGTCGAAACCACAGAAACTGCTCAAAACGAGATTGAACCCGAGATCACATTTACCGTGAACGCAAAAAACATCGGCGTTCTGTTCCACGTATATCGCGACGGGACCGGAATGGCCATGCAACTGTTCATCGACGGCAACCTCGTAAACGTCCTGAATGGCGGCGACGCCACTCCGGGACCTGACTATGAGTTGAGTCTCGAATACTATACATCTGACGCTCCCATGGAGCACACGATCACGATCAAGCCGGCCCCGGGCACCGAGGGCACGCGCTTTGCCATCGAAGGCTTGCTCCTTTCGTAATGTTTCTTCGCGAATAATAAGGAGGATCATCATTTCATGCGATATCCGTTCCATTCGAACAAATCCATACGTTTAAAGGTCGCTCCTCTTCTACTGAGTTTCGGTCTGGCTGTCTCCATGACCGCATGTGAGGGCGGCGGCCCCGGCGACGCTGTGTGGCAGCCTGAGACTGCGAAGCAGAGCACCATCGGCGTACCGAAAACCACAGCCGCCCCGACGACCCAGGCCGCTCCGGCGACTACCGCCCCCGCCCCCGAAACGACGGTTTCGGGCGAAACGGGCGTTTCGGATCCCTCTTCCGAGGCAGTCGTACCAACTACGGAGGAAGAAACCACCGAGCCCTATAATGAACTGGACTGGATCGACTACGAAGTCAAAAGTAAATTGACCGAGGAGATGTACGAGGCCGCCACGAAAGGCTTAGGCACGGACAATACATTCCGAATGGCCAATGTAATTAAAAAAGCAAGAGCCGGCGAGCCGGTCACCATCGTCGCGTTCGGCGGTGTAGCTGCCGCAGGCGAAGGTGCCTCCAAAGCCGAGAAATCTCTCGATTACCTGCTGCGGGATTACTGGAAACAAACGTTTCCCGACAGTGAACTGACGATCGCGCGCGACGTTTCCAGTTCCGACGATCCCTACTATGCGATCCACCGGGCCGCATTGTTCATCGGACTGAAACCCGATCTAGTACTCATCGATTATTCAAACATCAGTGAGAAGAGCCCGGCAGCCACAAACTCCACGCTTTATCTGGAAAACCTGGTACGGCGTTTCATGGAAGAAGAAAATCAGCCCGCCGTCATGCTCTTCTACATTTCGACGGAGGCACAAGCCGAAGATAAAGATCCTCAGCGAACCATCGGCGTGCGATACCGTCTCCCCATGATCTCGTTCTATGATGCGATCGAAACCGGTCTCGAGGAGAACGTATATACCGACCGCTCTTCCGTGACTACAGATACAAACCGCCTCACCGACGAAGGCCAGAAGATCTTTGCCGCCATTTTGGAGCGATATTTCAACAACGTGCGAGCGAGCGTGCGGTCGAATAAGACCAACACCTCCTATGTTCTCCCGAACAGTTCGCCGGAGGCCTCCCTCTACGCCGGTTCCCACATCGCGGACAATGAAACCGTCCGCCCGTCAGCAAAGGCCGGCATCGCAAAAGGCAGCCCTGCCAGCCCGGATCATCCGAATGGCTGGAGTGCGAATGCTCCCGGCTTCGAGATCACGTTTAAGATCACATGCCGCAACCTGGGCATCCTCTACCGAGCCGTTGCGGATCCCGCCGGAGCCGAAGTCGATGTCTTCGTCGACGGCAACTACATCAAAACATTTTCCTGCGCAGACATGTCGCTGACCGCCCCGTGCGATCGCAGCGTCGAGATCTTCGCCACCGGAGTTAAGGGAACACACCTCGTGACCCTTCGTCAAAAGGCCGGCACCGCAGGTAGTTTCTTCGTCCTCCCGGCACTTCTCGTAAGCTGACCACAAGATGAATTCACACAGCAAAACAAAACCCCGGGCAATGCATCACGCATTGTCCGGGGTTTCTATTATGTAAACGTTGCTTTATTCAGCTTCTGCTTCGGTCGCAGCCTCAGTAGCTTCCTCTGTAGCAGCCTCGGTGGTTACCTCAGCCTCGGTTTCCTTCACTGCTTCCGTCGTCTTCTCAACTGCTTCAGTGTCATCCACCGTCTTGTAGTTCTTCAGGTACTCCAGGAACTTATCGTAGTACAGTTGATACTCAAGCTCGTCTTCCGCCATGAGTTCCATAAGCTGCTCTACGCTCGTCAGCTCGTCGTACTGCTCGACCAGTTTCTTCTTAAACGCATCCAGCTCGCCGTCTTTGATCTCTAAGCCTTCATCGCGGCAGATGCCCAGGATGGTGAGTTTCTGCTTTGAGTACGCCTTACCGTTCTCTCTAAGGATGCTCTCAAACTGATCCGCGGTATAACCCAGATAATTCAGATAGGTCAGGCGGTCGGTGTTGTAGCTTTCACATGCACGATCCACATTATACAACTGCTGCTGAACATATTCATTGATCAGGCCTTCGTGCTCTTTCTTCTCATCGATGACCGACATGATCCGTCCGAGAATGATGCTGTCATGGTAATTCTGCTTGATCTCTGCAGCGGTCTCATCATAGAACGCCCGATATGTCGTGTACTTATCTTTAGACTTCTCTTTGATCTGTTCGTCGGTAGGTGTCGGCATCGCCTGGATCTTCTTAACGGTCACCTTAAATACCGCGTCCTTACCTGCGTAGGATGCTTCCTGATAATCCTCGGGAAATGTCACCGGCAAATCAAACTCTACGCCGACCTTCTTTCCGATGATACCATCCTCGAAACCGGGAATGAACTTACCGGATCCGATACCCAGTTCGTAATCCTCCGCGGTTCCACCATTGAAGAGGATATCATTGATGTATCCCTTATAATCGATAGTTACGAGATCTCCGGCCTCAACGGTACGATCTACATCTTCCCAAGTAAAGCCGTAATTCGATGCCAATGCAGCCGCGATGTTGTACTTAATGAATGCATCTGATGCGGTCACATCGCTCGTCTTGATCTTCAGGTCTTTTACCTTCGACATATCGAGGTAATCACTTACGCTGATCGAAGCAAGGTCGATCACGGCCGCCTTCGGGTCAACGCCGGCATATTCCGTCGTGCCCTCCTGACTTCCGCTCGGATCCGTAGTTCCGGCTTCTGCCGTGGTAGCTGACGGATCTGCTGCTGTTGTAGCATCACCACCACGCTTCGGCGCACATCCGGTCATAAGGAGACCGACGATGGCCGCTGCGGCGCAGGTCTTTGTCATAACTTTTTTACCAAAATATTTCTTCATAATATCTCCATCCGCGATGTTGGTTCGCATTTTCAATACTCGCATTATTCAATTCATTCACGGATCGAATAACACGAGGAAAGTTTAGCACACTACTTACCGATTTGCAAGAGTTTCGGCAAAAGTACACAAACATTTCACAATTTCTCGAGGCGACCGCTCTCGCGTTTTTTCAGTTTCGTCTCGGTAATGTCGAAGAAATCTTCGTCGATCGAGATCATGGAGACTTCATGCGGGTTGAGCAGATAAGCGCTCTTCACGTGCTGTCCGGAGCCGAGCTTTACGCCGCGTACACCGGCGGCCGTCTTCTTCTGGAGCGGCACGTCGGACACCTGATAACGCAGGTACATCTTATCATCCGTGATCAGGATGATGTGACGTTTGATCTCAGGCAGAACGGCCACGACTGCATCGCCGTCCGCCAGTTTCGTTGCGGCGATGGTCTTCTTAACGGAGAAGAATTCCTCCAAAGGAACGCGTTTGATCAGACCCATCTTCGTTACGAAGATGTAGTTCTGTTCCTTCGCTGCAGGATCGAGCGGGATGACGGTGACCAGGTTCTCCTTCGAAGACTCAAAGTTGCAGACATTGTCCAGAGGAACCCCCTTATCCTTCGGCTTGCACAGCGGCAGATCGAGCACCTTCAGCTGATGGAGCGTGCCCTCCGCGGTGAACAGGCCCACCTTCGACGTGTTCATGCAGGTGAAGACCACCTTATGATCCGCCAGCACGGTCTCCTCATTCTTCTGGTATACGGAAACATCCAGAGTCTTCGCATAACCGAAGCGATTCATGGCAAATACCACCGGTGTCTCGACGATGGGCGCTTCTTCGAAGACTGCCTCCTCGATATCCTCGATGCGTGTGCGGCGCTTCAGTCCGTAGTTCTTCTTAATGTGGTCCAGGTCCTCTTTGATGGTGTCCATCATGACCTTGCGGCTCTTCAGGATTGCGGTGTACTTCTTGATCTTCGCGAGGGTATCCTTATAATCCTCCTGCAGAGCCAGGATCTCGAGGCCAATGAGTTTCGACAAACGCAGTTCGAGGATCGCCGTCGCCTGCGCTTCGGTGAAGTTCAGTTTCTGCGCTTCCGCCTTACTCTTCGTCGATTTAAACTTGATGCCGGTGATGTCGCCGTTCACCAGACAGCCCTTCGCCATCTTGATATCTTTACTGCCGCGGATGATCTCGATGATGAGGTCAATGATGTCCACGGCGCGGATGAGACCTTCCTGGATCTCTTTCTTCTCCGTCTCCTTCTGCAGGAGCGTGGTGTATTTGCGTGTGTTGATGTCGATCTGGAAGTCGATGTTGTACTGCAGGATCTCGCGCAGGGACAGCGTCAGCGGCTTACCGTTCGCGATGGCCAGCATATTGACCCCGAAGGTATCCTCCAGTTTCGTCTTCTTATACAGGCCCTGCAGGGTCTTCTCGCCGTCGGCTCCCTTCTTCAGTTCCAGAACGATCTTGATGCCTTCCTTCGACGACATGTTGGAAATGTCGGTGATGTCGGGCAGTTTCTTAGCTTCCACGAGAGCCATGACGTCGGACAGGAACTTACCGATGTTGGCGCCGATCATGGTATACGGGATCTCGGTGATCTCGATGTGGTCGCGGTCCGCCTTACGCTTTGCAGGCACCAGCTGCGCCTTACCGCGAAGTTTGATCTTACCGCGTCCGGTCTCGTAGATCTCGAGGAGTTCGCTCTTATTCGTTACATATCCGCCGGTGGGGAAATCCGGGCCGGGCATCAGGTTCAGGAGTTCCTTCGTCGATGCGTGCGGATAGTCCATGAGATACTTCATGGCGTCGATGACTTCCGCCAGGTTGTGCGTCGGGATGGACGTCGCCATACCGACTGCGATACCCTCGGAACCATTGACCAGAATGTTCGGAATGCGGACCGGGAGCACGGACGGCTCCTTCTCCGTCTCGTCGAAGTTCGGGATGAAGTCGATGACGTTTTTATCCAGGTCAGCGAGGTACACCTCCTGGGTAAATTTCTTCAGACGCGCCTCGGTGTAACGCATGGCCGCCGCGCCGTCACCTTCGATGGAACCGAAGTTGCCGTGGCCATCGACCAGGGCCATACCCTTTTTGAAATCCTGGGACAGAACGACCAATGCATCGTAGATGGAGCTGTCGCCGTGGGGGTGATATTTACCCATCGTATCACCGACGATACGCGCCGATTTACGGTGCGGTTTGTCGCTGTTTAAGCCCAGTTCGTTCATCGCGTAGAGCACGCGGCGCTGAACGGGCTTTAAGCCGTCCCGCACATCCGGCACCGCACGCGAGGTGATGACGGACATGGAGTAGTTGATATAGGATTGCTGCATCTCTGCAGAATATTCTGTGGTTATGATATTCTCCGGCATGTTTTCCTCCGATCAGACATCCAGTTCTGCTTCTTTTGCGTGCTCGTAGATGAAGTCGCGGCGCGGCTCGACGTCACTTCCCATGAGGATCTCGGTGACTTCATTGGCCAGACGCGCGTCTTCGATCTTCACGCGCTTCATGTTGCGGCGCTCAGGATCCAGCGTGGTCTCCCACAGCTGCTGGGCATCCATCTCGCCCAGACCTTTGTAGCGCTGGAGCGTGAACGATTTGTGCGCTTTCTTGTATTTTTCGAGCGCGACGTCGTCGTAGAGGTACTCCTGCGGGCCGCGCGAAGGGATCGCTTTATACAGCGGCGGCATGGCGATGTAGACATGGCCTTCGCTGATCAGTTCCGGCATGAAACGGTAGAAAAATGTCAGGAGCAATGTGCTGATGTGCGCGCCGTCGACGTCGGCATCCGCCATGATAACGATCTTGTCATAGCGCAGCTTCGAGATGTCGAAGTCGTTGCCGTAGCCTTCTGAGAAACCGCAGCCGAATGCCTGTACCAACGAGCGGATCTCAGCATTGGCCAATACCTTATCGATGGTCGCTTTCTCGACGTTCAGGATCTTACCGCGAATCGGCATGATGGCCTGGTATCTGCGGTCGCGCGCGGTCTTTGCGGAGCCGCCCGCGGAATCACCCTCGACGATGAAGATCTCGCACTTCGACGCGTCACGGCTCTCGCAGTTTGCGAGCTTTCCATTGCCATCGAAGGAATACTTCGTCTTCCCAAGGAGGTTGGATTTCGCTTTTTCTTCCGCCTTGCGGATCTTCGCCGACTTCTCGGCGCAGGAGATCATGGCCTTCAATGCGTCCAAATTACGGTCGCAGTAGATAGTCAGCTGCTCTCCCGTCACCGCCGCCACGGCCTTCGTCGCATCCGCGCTGCCGAGCTTCGTCTTCGTCTGTCCTTCGAACAGCGGGTCGGGGTGTTTGATCGCCACGATCGCCGTCAGACCGCACCGCGTATCCGGGCCCGTGAAATTGACGTCCTTATCCTTCAGGATACCGAGCTGGCGTGCGTAGTTGTTCAGCACCTGCGTGAATTTGGTGCGGAAACCGGTCAGATGCGTACCGCCGTCGGAGTTATAGATATTGTTACAGTAACCGAGCGTCTTTTCCTCAAATGTATTGACGAACTGGAACGCGATGTCGACTTCGATCTTATCCGACGTTCCTTTGAGGGAAATGACGTCCGTCACTGCTTCTTTGCCTTTATTCAGTTCCTTAACATAGGCACAGATGCCTTCGGTCTCATGGAAAACGACCTCTTCCTTCTCACCCTTATGTTCATTCACGAACACGATGCGCAGGCCCGGGTTCAGGTAGGCAGTCTCGTGCAGGCGACTCTTGATCGCCGTCACATTATATTTGATCTTCTCGAAGATCTCCTCATCCGGCAGGAAATTGATGCTGGTACCGGTGAGCTTCGTCTTTCCAATAATGGGCAGTTTGCCATCCTCGAGGTCGACCGTCGGTATGCCGCGCGCATAGGAGTCATAGTGGATGAAGCCACCGCTCATGACCTTGACTTCCAAATACTCGGACAATGCATTGACCACAGAGGAACCAACGCCGTGAAGACCGCCACTGGTCGCATATGCTTTATTATCAAACTTACCGCCGGCATGCAATGTCGTAAATACCAAGCGCTCCGCCGGAACGCCCTTCTCATGCATATCCACGGGGATACCACGACCATTATCCGTGACCGTAACGGAATTATCCTCCTCCATACGAACGGTGATCTCGGTACAAACACCCGCCAAATGCTCATCGACCGCATTATCCACGATCTCATAGATCAAATGGTTCAGACCCGACGTGGTCACACTACCGATATACATACCCGGACGGACCCGGACCGCCTCCAAGCCCTCCAAAACCGATATACTACTGGCATTGTATTCGTTGTTCGCCATGAATGCCTCCCTCGAACTTACATATTTCACACAGGAATCGTCGGTGACTCACGCCACGCCTTTATGGATGATGCGCCACCTCGGAAAAACCCAAGATATATTATAACCGAATCCACCCGCAAGGTCAAGGGATTGTGTTTGATTCCCCTGTTATATCCCGTATCTTGTTATCCAGACGGAAAAATGTGTCAATGGGGACGGTTCTTTTTGAATGTGACAACGGGGACGGTTCTTTTTGTCACATTGGGTATGCCTCGGCGCAAGCCGCCTTACATCGATTTTGATTACCCCATATCACAGAAAAAAGGCCCTGCCAAGGCTTCGAAGCACCGCCGCAGGCGGCTCGGCCTTGACAAGGTCTTTTTAGCTGTGATATTCCCCTCCTTCAGCCCATCGAAAGAAACCGGTATGCGACAAATCGCGACGCTAGGGACGGATCTTTCGTCACATTCCGGAGATGATTTGGTGCGTGGCCAAGGGTTGTTCGGAAATCGCAACTGTAACCGAGCATGTGAATGAGCTGTCTCGGGAGCGGTTGTGATTTCCGGCCACCATGGACATGCTCGGTAACTTGCGGGAAATGTGACAAAAAGAACCGTCCCCGTTGTCACACCGATAATGTGTCAGTTGGAACCGTCCCCCCTGACACATTATTTCCATGTTCTTCTCAGCAACTCAGGTTCATCCTCCAAGTGAGCATAATCATTGAGTCTCTCCAGCGTGAACATATCACGCTCCGGCAGGTAATGAAGTTCCGTGATGCTTCCGTTTTCCATGCCTTTCGCGAGCAATGCTTTGATGGCGAAGTTCTTCCCGAAGATGCCGGCCAAGAGGCTGCGGATGAAAACACCGTGGGTCACGACCGCCACGCGCTCATAGCCGGCCTCGCGGGCTTCCGCGATGATCTCGTAGATGGCCTTGATTCCTCGATCATATACGTCCCTGCCACATTCTCCGCCCGGATAGGGAATATCCTCTTCATAGCGACCGTAGGCCTCCAGAAAGGCAGAAAAGTGCTCCGCATTCTCCGCGTCGCTGTGGTTCTCTAGGTCGCCGAAGCAGATCTCGCGAAGATCCTCTTTCGTCCGGTAGGGAAGGTCCAGATAGAAATTGATAATGTCGGCAGTCTCCACCGCGCGGATCAGGTTGCTGGAGTAGAGGATCTGCGGATGGTACCGAAGCAGACGGCTGCCGACGAGTTCAGCCTGCCGCCGCCCCTCCGCACTCAGTGAAACATTGGAATTCACCAGTTTATTTGCCTGTCTTCCATGTCGAATCAAATATAAGATCATCGTTTTCTCTCCTATCCTTCAATCATTACATTTCGGCTTGCATGTACGTCACATTCCAGGGTTGATTTCACGCGTGTCCAATGGCGGTCCAACGTGACGCCGGGGACGACCACATCCTGCGAGAGCCACATCGACCATGACCTGTAAAGTTTCCGGTATGTGACAAAAAGAACCGTCCCCATTGTCACTTTCAAAAAGAACCGTCCCCACTGTCACGCTGCAGAAACATCAGGCCGCCGGAACCGCTCTCGCGGCCCCGACGGCCCGATTTCTTATTCGATCACTTATTACAGTGACTTGAAGGTATCAACTACGTTCTGTGTAGTGAAACCGAACTTCTCGAACAGGATCTTCGCCGGTGCGGATGCGCCGAAGCCCTTCATAGCTACGACTGCACCGTCGAGGCCTACATAACGTCCCCAACCGAAATCGGAGAGAGCCTCGATCGCAACACGCTTGCGAACGCTCTTCGGAAGAACGCTCTCCTTATACTCAGCGGACTGCTTCTCGAACAGATCCATACAAGGCATGGAAACGACGCGAACGTCGATACCGTCAGCTGCAAGCTGCGCCTGTGCATTGACCGCAAGTTCAACCTCGGAACCGCTGGCAATGAGGATACCGTCAAAGTCAGCCTTCTTCGCCTCGGAGATAACGTAGCCGCCCTTCAGAGCTTCCTTAGAGGAGCCTGCCATCTGCGGCAGGTTCTGACGGGTCAGAACGAGTGCGGTCGGCATGTCCTTATTCGTTGCTGCGAAATACCACGCTGCTGCCGTCTCAGTAGCGTCACAAGGACGATATACTGCGAAGTTCGGCATCGCACGAAGCATAGCCAGCTGCTCGATCGGCTCGTGGGTAGGTCCATCCTCGCCAACACCGATGGAGTCGTGTGTCAGAACGTAGGTAAGCGGAACCCCCATGATCGCGGAAAGACGCGCCATCGGCTTTACGTAATCGCTGAATACGAAGAATGTGGAAACGAATGCGCGAAGGCCGCCGTGCAGCATGATACCATTACCGATCGCAGCCATAGCGAGCTCACGTACACCGAAGTGCAGGTTGCGTCCTGCGTAGTTCTCCTTCGAGAAATCGCCGCAGTCAGCCATGTACGTCTTCGTAGACGGAGCCAGGTCCGCTGCACCGCCGATGAGGTTCGGCATAACGGTCTTTAAGCGGTTGATCATCTTACCGGACAGGTTACGGGTAGCATCAGCCTTATCCTCGTATGCCCAGAAGCTCTCGCTGTTTAAGAGTTCCTCGGAAACATCGCCCTTGTAGTACTGATCCCACTTAGCCTTCATCTCCGGATATTTTGCACAGTACTCAGCGAACATAGCTTCCCATGCTGCCTGCGCCTTAGCGCCCTTCTGTGCCTTTTCCTTGTAGTTTGCATATACTTCATCGGGAACGAAGAACGGCTCCTGAGACGGCCATCCCAGGTTCTCCTTCAGAGCAGCTACGTTATCCACGCCGAGAGGCTCGCCGTGTGCGCTGGCCTTACCCTGCTTCGCCGGGCAGCCATAACCGATCTGAGTCTTTACGATGATGAAGGAAGGCTTTGTCTTCTCAGCCTTTGCAGCTTCGATCGCCTTACCGATCTCTTCGAGGTTGTTTCC
>JAFYGB010000028.1 GCA_017543445.1 Lachnospiraceae bacterium
CAAACCTTGTGGCCTGGAAAACGCACGTCTGGTCGTGATCGGTGCACATTATGACAGCCGTGAAAGCCACGGCGCCGAAGATAACGGAACCGGCGTGGGCATGGTCCTGGAGCTCGCCGAACGGTTCGCCGCGGTCCCACTGCCCTATGATGTTGATTTTTGCTTCTGGGACGGCGAGGAAGTGCAGGGCTGCGCAGGCTCGTACTTCTACGTAAACATGTCGCCGGACATTGGCCGCGTCAGCTTGTACATCAATCTGGACTGCCTGGGCGTGGGAGACCACCTGTTCGCCTACGGCGGGGCTTACCATGGTAACAAACTGGTGCGTGCGGAGGCCTATACAAAAGCGATGGAGATCGCGACCGGCCTCGGGATTCCGTTGCGTCCCATCCCCGCTGGGCTGGCCGAGCCGGAACTGAAGACGCCGACCCGCCTCTACGGTTCGGACCAGTATTATTTCGCGGCGGCCGGCATCCCGTACTTATACTTCGAGGCCAATGCCTGGGTGGACCGGAACGGTATCGAGCAGTATCCGTACGGCCAGCGCTCATACCAGTATAACTCCGTGCACTCGGCATTTGCCGATACTTACGGAATGATCAATCACACGAAATACGACGACCTGAACGTCCTCGAGGACATCGTCCCCGGACGCATGCAGGCACACTTAAGTTGCTTCGCGCGGATCCTCTACACGTTTTTGGAAGAGTGGAACTAGCGGGCTTACAAAAGAAGGATGAAAATATGAAGATCGGAATTATATGTGCATGTGAAGATGAACTGGCTCCGTTTTTGGAGGACCTCCAGGAAACTGCGGTGACCGAGCGGGCCATGATTACGTTTCACACGGGTAAGATTGGAGCGCAGGACGTGGTGCTGTTGTACAGTGGCGTTTGTAAGGTCAATGCGGCGATCGCGACGCAGGTCCTTCTGGATGACCATCACGTGGATTTGGTGATCAATGCGGGCGTAGCCGGGGGCATGGATCCGAAGTTGCAGATCCTGGACACGGTGATCGCGACGGAGGTCGCTTATCATGACGTCGACAAAGAGATATTGACCGAATACCATCCTTGGATGAAATCGGTATTCTTCCAAACCGACGAGAAAA
Source organism: Lachnospiraceae bacterium (assembly GCA_017543445.1). Taxonomy (GTDB): domain Bacteria; phylum Bacillota; class Clostridia; order Lachnospirales; family Lachnospiraceae; genus UBA1201. The sequence goes on from JAFYGB010000028.1 coordinate 1,112, forward strand.
CCGTTCAGGTCGCAAAGGCCGCGACCGAAGGGCTGAAGACCAAAGGAAAGATCTGGTTCGGCCGGATGGTGACCGGCGAGGCGTTCATCACGGACGACGGACGGCAGGAGATCCTGGATGCGTTTGATCCGCTGTCAGTGGACATGGAGACCGGAAGCATGGCTCACGTTTGCTACGTGAATCAGGTGCCGTTCCTCGCGGTCCGCAGTATCACGGACACGGCGGACCACAGCGGTGCCGAGCACTTTGCGAACAACGTCAAAGAGGCGTCACGGATCGCAAAGCAGGTCACCGTGGCGGTGATCGAGGCATTGGCCGATCGATAGGGAGAGCGAAAGGGGATACTATGATATATTTGATCATGAATGGCCAGGCGAAGGCCGGCGGCGGAAGCAAGAGCAGTAAGGTAGTTAAGTTACTGAAAGAAGAAGCAGAGTCTAGAGGCGTAAAAGCTAAAGAATTCTTTAAGATCCTGCGGACGAAGAAGGCGGGCGATGCCACACAGTTCGTGCGCGACATTTGCCATATGGACGAACCGGCGGACATCTGGGTGTTCGGCGGCGACGGGACCATCAATGAGGCGGTCAATGGACTGGAGGTGCCCTCGAAGGTGACGATCGCGTTTCTGCCCGGAGGCTCGGGCAATGACTACGTGAAGGGACTGGGCCTGCCGAAGGACCCGGTGACCTGCGCGAAGCTTCTGCTTTCGACGAAGGAGACGAAGGGGTACGACCTCGGCTTCGTGGATACGTTTGGGGCGTCCGGCACGGTCCGCTTTGCGGGCAGTTGCGGCCTGGGCTACGACGCGAAGGTATGCCACGAGGTGGACACGTCGCGCCTGAAGAAAGTGCTGAATAAACTGCACCTCGGAAAACTGGTTTACCTGATGATCGCGTTTAAGCAAGTATTTGCGAACCCACGGTTCCGCGCGACTGTGATCATCGATGGCGTCATCCGTTCGTACGAAGATGTCATTTACCTGTGTTTCATGAACAGCCCGTACGAGGGTGGCGGTCTTAAGATGGCACCCGGCGCTGATCCGTGCGACGGAAAACTCCAGGTCGTTCTGGCTCACGAGATCCGTCCGCTTCGCGTGCTCACGATGCTTCCGGGCCTCGTGCGTGGAACCCACGTCAAGCACCCGAAGGTGGAGTGCTTCACCTGCCGCAAGATCGAGGTGATCGCCGACAACCGGCAGTACCTCCACACCGACGGCGACGTGCAGGCATTTACCCGTCATATCCGCGTGCAGTGCTATGAGACACCGATGCGGATGCCGGCATTTTCCGATGCCGAAAGCATCTACGAAAAATGAAAATGAAATGGAAAAACCATAATGAGTTATATATCGGAACTTAGAAAGTACGTGGGACACCGACCGATCATGTCGGCGGCGTCCATGTGCATCATCTACGACAAATACAGAGGGATCCTGATGGAGAAGCGGTCTGACAACGGGCTGTGGTGCGTCCCCGGCGGCGGTCTGGAACTGGGCGAGGACCAGGAAGCGGGCCTGCGCCGCGAAGTGAAAGAGGAGACGAACCTGGACATCGAAAACCCGGAACTGTTTACGGTGCGGGCCAATGTACACATGGTCTACCCGAACCAGGACGAAGTCTACTATACCGACATCGTCTACCTCGTGACCGAGTACTCCGGTGAGTTGAAGGCTGACAGGGAGAGCGTGGAGCTGCGCTGGTTCGACCTCGATCATTTGCCGGAGATCATGGCGACGCAGATCGACTACATCGTACAGTTTAAGGAAAAGATCGCGAAGGAGCAGAAGATCGAATACCGCGAGGAGCAGGACATCATCCGTCTCTTCACGAAGGAAAAGGTCAAGGAATACTGGACGCTGTATACCGGCCACGGCGACGACGATTTCCGCGAGGCGATCTTCGTTACGCTGGTGAGTGGCGAGCGTTTCGTCATAAAGGTGGCGGGGAACTCCATGACCACGCCGGAGAGTATCCAGATGCGGCAGCGATGCACGCAGGAGTACATCGACCTCGGGTATTATTGCCCGCGGATCCTGGCTTCTCTGGCCGGGGATTTTCCTACCGTTGAATATAAGGGGCACAACTGCATCGCTTATGCTGAGGAACATGCGAAATACAGGACCGCAGAGCATATCGAAAAGCAGCGGTATCTCTGGGACGAAATGTATAAAATGACCGCCAGGGTAGCGGCGAAGAAGTTTGACTACACGGACATCCCTTCGGCGTATTCACTGTACACCCCGCTGGATCCAGGGGATGAGGTAGATGAAGTCACGGAAAATGCGTTGCATTTTCAGGAGTATTGCAAGAAGCTGCCTGAGCGATTTAAAGAGCAGACCGACCGCATGTTTCGCAGATGGGAGGAGAACTACAACCAGCTGAAAGAGACCTATTATGATCTGCCGTTCTCCGTGTTCCAGGCGGACTTTAATGATACCAACGTGCTGGTCGACGAAGACGGCGCGTTCGTCGGTGTGCTGGACTTTAACTGCGCCGGCAGGGATAATTTCCTCAACTATCTCTTCCGCGAGATCAATGC
>JAFYGB010000029.1 GCA_017543445.1 Lachnospiraceae bacterium
GGGTATGTTCTCTATGATGAACTACTATCTGCCGCTGAAGGGCATCGCTTCCATGCACTGCTCTGCAAATACCGATATGGAAGGTAAGAACACAGCGATCTTCTTCGGACTTTCCGGTACCGGTAAGACCACACTTTCCACAGATCCTAAGCGTCTCCTCATCGGTGATGACGAGCACGGCTGGGACGACAACGGCGTATTCAACTTCGAGGGCGGCTGCTATGCAAAAGTCATCAACCTCGATAAGGATTCCGAGCCCGACATCTACAACGCGATCAAGAGAGACGCTCTCCTTGAGAACGTTACCGTAGATAAGGACGGTAAGATCGATTTCGCTGATAAGAGCGTTACCGAGAACACCCGTGTTTCTTACCCGATCAACCACATTGAGAATATCGTTCAGAAGGTTAACCCTGTATCTGCAGGTCCGGACGCTCAGAGCGTTATCTTCCTGTCCGCAGATGCATTCGGAGTACTTCCTCCGGTATCCATTCTGACACCTGAGCAGACTCAGTACTACTTCCTGTCCGGTTTCACAGCTAAGCTTGCAGGAACCGAGAGAGGTATCACTGAGCCTACCCCTACATTCTCCGCATGCTTCGGCCAGGCATTCCTGGAGCTGCATCCTACAAAGTACGGCGAAGAGCTCGTTAAGAAGATGCAGAAGAGCGGCGCGAAGGCTTACCTTGTAAATACCGGTTGGAACGGTACCGGCAAGCGTATCTCCATCAAGGATACCCGTGGTATCATCGATGCGATCCTTTCCGGCGCGATCGAGAAGGCTCCTACAAAGAAGATCCCGATGTTCAACTTTGAGGTTCCTACCAGCCTTCCGGGCGTAGATCCTGCTATTTTGGATCCTCGTGACACCTACGCTGACGCTTCCGTATGGGAAGAGAAGGCAAAGGATCTTGCTTCCAGATTCATCAAGAACTTCAAGAAGTACGAGACGAACGAAGCAGGTAAGGCACTCGTTGCTGCAGGTCCTGAACTGTAATTGAAACATTTGCCGTAACAGGCGATAAATCATAGAGCGGATGGTTGTTTTGCAGCCATCCGCTCATTTATTTGGACTTGAAATTTGACGAAAAATAAGGTATAATGCTATGAGGGTCTGTCTGCATTGCAATAAAGACTTTATAAGGCCCTTACAGGAGCTATTGAATGAAAAAAATGAAATCCCTGTCGATCCTACTGCTGAGCCTGCTGATCTGCGCTATGCCGGTCATGACTCGTCCGGTATATGCGGACGTTTCCGAAGGTGTCGGAGCGGTATCGGTCGCATATATCGTATATAACCCAGATAACGGTCAGATCGTGTGTGGCCGAGGCATTGATGAGGTCCATTTTCCGGCTAGTATAACGAAGATCATGACGGCACTCGTGGCGATCGAGCATTGCACAGATATGAATGCGATCGTTACGTTTTCTGAGTCGGCGGTGAACCTGCCCTCAGACTCATCGAAGCTTCATCCGAAGGCGAAAGCCGGCGAGCAGATGCGTTTTGAGGATGTGCTGTACGGTATGTTCCTTTCCTCGGCCAATGAATGTGCTACGATGCTGGCGGAGTATACCGCAGGTTCCGTAGAAGCATTTGCCGAACTGATGAACCAGCGCGCTGCACAGATCGGCGCGAAGAATACACACTTTGTAAATGCACATGGTCTGCACGACGACCTGCATTTTACGACACCCCGCGATATGGCGCTGATCTTTGCGGAAGCGATGAAGAATCCCACCTTCCGTAAACTGGCATCGACACCGGCCTATGTGATCCCGAGAACGAACGCGACGGCAGCCCGTCAGCTCGAGATGGGGCATCGTATCGTAGCCGGAACGCCCGGATATGCTTGCGAGGGCGTATTTGCCGGTAAGACCGGTAGAACACCGCAGGCCGGGCGTACGCTGGTCACCGAAGCGAGCCGTGGCGGTGTGAACCTGATCTGCGTCATCATGCAAGGTCAGGAATCCTCGTTTTATTCCGACACCATCGGATTGCTGAACTATGCCTATGATGTCGTTGCGGGAAATATCACCCCGACGAACTGGAAGGAGTCCGTTGAAGACGTTGTCGTCAGCGGAGCGAAGGGCGGCGTGAATATGCGTATGCTCCCGACCACGGATTCGGAGATCATTGGCCGGATCGCTGAGGGTACCGTCCTGAAACGTGTTGCGGTCTGGGATAATTACTGGAGCATGGTGAATTACAGCGGTGCGTTCTATTATGTATCGAGCGCCTATGTTAAGCCGGTCGCTTCCATCGTGCCTACGGAGGCGCCTACCGAGTCGCCGACGACACCGGAGCCTGTTACGCAGACTCCGACGCAGGAGCCTGTGACGCAGGAGCCGACCCAGGCACCGACGACGGAGCCTACACAGCCGACGACACCCGAACCGACTACCGAGGCGCCGACGACGGAGGAAGTGATCGAGGGGGAGACCTCTCTGGCACCGGTTTCTGTCGTTGTCATCCCGGGGACGGATACGACCACGAAGTCACCGGAGACTTCAGAAGGGGAGTCCGAATTTGCGATAACCCCCATTGAAGATCCTTCCGGCGCGACCCAGGAGAGCCGTGCTTCGAATGAAACAAAGGCGGACCTAGGGGATGCCGGTATTCAGAAGGCAGATAGTGCCATTATCCGAAAATGGATGAACATCTGTATGTTCGCGATGGTCGCGATTTTTATATTCGCTGTTGTCACGGAGTTTTTACCTCGGAGAAAGCGCAGATAGGCCGCGATCTTTCGAGTAGAGGAAACAGGAGAGAGAAGATATGAAGCGCGTTTTCATGATCGTTCTGGACAGCGTAGGCGTTGGTGAGACACCGGATGCCAGACTGTTTGGGGATGAAGGCTCTAATACGCTGCTTGCCGTTTCGAAGAGCCCTTATTTCAATATGCCGAACCTGGATGCCTTGGGTTTCTTTGGCATTCGCGGGTTGGAGAGCTTGAAACACACCTCGAATCCGAAGCCGTCGTTGGTCTGCAGGATCGCTGAGCGTTCCATGGGTAAGGACAGTACCATCGGACATTGGGAGATCGCAGGGCTTGTATCTCAGCAGCCGCTTCCGGTATTTCCCGAAGGATTTCCGAACGAACTGTTGGATCGTATCCGTGAGGCTACAGGCAGATATATCCTGTGTAACCGTCCGTACTCCGGCACGCAGGTGATCGCAGATTACGGCGTCGAGCACATGGAGACCGGCGCGCTCATCGTTTATACATCGGCCGACAGCGTGTTGCAGATCGCTGCACATGAGGATGTCGTGCCTCTGGAAGAATTATATGACATTTGCCGAAAGGTAAGAAAGATCTGTGTGGGGCCCTGGGCAGTAGGAAGAGTCATTGCCCGTCCGTTTATCGGACAGGAGGGCTCGTTTACACGCACGGCGAACCGACACGACTTTTCGTTCGAGCCGCCGGCACCGACGGTCCTGGATGCGATCCGGGCGGCCGGTAAGACGGTATTAGCGGTCGGAAAGATCGGCGATCTGTTCGGCGGCCGCGGCATGGATGAGTCGCGTCCGACTCAGAGTAATGCCGAAGGCATCGAACTTACTATAGAGAACACCAAGCGTTCGTTTGAGGGCCTTTCCTTTACGAACCTCGTTGATTTTGATATGCTCTATGGCCACCGTAACGACGTAGATGGTTATGCGAAGGCACTGGCTGCGTTTGACCAACGGTTGCCGGAGATCCTGGAAAGCCTGACCGATGAGGATCTTTTGATCATCACAGCGGATCATGGCAACGATCCTTCGACGCCGTCGACGGATCATTCACGTGAATTTATTCCGTTCTTTGCATACAATAAGCGTATGAAGAAGACGGTGAACTTAGGCGAGCGGGAGACATTTGCCGACATTGCGGCGACCGTTGCCGAATATTTGGGCGTTGATTTTGATTGCCCGGGAACTTCCATGATGAAGTATTTTGCGGAGACGCTTTATACGAAGGATGAATTGCTTGCGCATGCGGATCACACGTTGCTGGATCCCGCGGCGACCTGGGATCAGATCCGTGACATCATCGATGATGCGATCCATTATCATACAGCCTCCATCTGCATTCCGCCGGCTTATGTGAAGCCTGCATATGAGTATCTGCAGGAGAAGACGCCGGTCCGCATTTGTACGGTCATCGGTTTCCCGAACGGATACAATACGACTGCGGTGAAGGTCTATGAGACCGCGCAGGCAGTAGCGGAAGGTGCGGATGAGATCGACATGGTCATTCATCCCGGCATGGTAAAGGCAGGACATTACGATCAGGTCCTGGATGAGATCCGGCAGATCAAAGCAGCCTGCAACGGAAAACTTCTGAAGGTCATCATCGAAACCTGCCTGCTGACGGAAGAAGAGAAGAAAGAGATGTGCCGCGTGGTCACTGAGGCTGGCGCGGATTATATAAAAACATCGACCGGTTTTTCGAGCGGTGGTGCGACATTTGCCGATGTTAAACTGATGGCGGAACACGTCGGACCGAATGTGAAGATCAAGGCGGCCGGAGGCATATCCTCCTTTGCAGATGCAGCCTACTTCACATATCTGGGCGCGGACCGTTTAGGTACCAGCCGTCTCGTGAAGATCGTGAAGGGAGAACAAAGCCATGAAACGTATTGAACGTAAAACGATGTATCTGTCGAACGGTGAGCTGAGAGAACGCGTGATCCGTTCCCTCCTCGCAGAAGCTTCGAATGCACGAAGCGGCGCATACGCACCCTATTCTGAATATTACGTAGGTGCAGCTCTGCTTACGACCGATGGACACATTTATACAGGTTCGAACATTGAAAATGCCAGCTATGGCGCTACAATGTGTGCAGAGCGCGTTGCACTCGCAAAAGCAGTCAGCGAAGGCGTGCGCAGCTTCTTGGCAATCGCAGTGGTCGGCGGTCAGATCGAATTGCCGACGCCGCAACAGGAAGCGATCGTTAAGGCAAATGAGGAGGATAATCTGAAGGTCGATAAGATCGCTTTTTGTCCGCCGTGCGGCATTTGCCGACAGGCTCTCGCCGAATTCTGTGATCCGGATCATTTCTTCGTGATCGTGGGAGACGCAGATGAAGAATACGAGATCTTTACATTGGATCAGCTGTTGCCGCAGAGTTTCAGCCGTGCCAATCTGAATAAGTGACAGAGTTTTTAGGAGTCATAAAATGGACGAGTATTTAAATGAGAATTCTGAAGGGGGATCCGTTCGGCCTTCGAAATCGCTGCGATCGACGGCGAAGAGAAGACCCAATCGAAGGATCAGCCGAGCACGTCGCGAGGCGTTCCGCCGCAGAAAAGTAGATACGACGGTGGAGTATTTCCATCCGCTTTTATACTTTATCGGCCTCTTCATCTATCTGGAAATGGTTTTCCATCGGGCGCAGTTCCCGCATGGCATCCTGTTTTATTTCATGGTGCCTCCGGTCGTGACTATGCTGATACTCACGATCTTTCCGCGGATCATCGGCCGCAGGGAACGAAAAACGGTAGTTACGGCCTGTGCCGGCTTGTTCGTTATATTCTTCTTCGCTGAAGTGTTCTATAACGGCTTGTTTTTCATCCTATGGTTGCCATTGGTGATCGCAGCGTTTTTTGCGATCTTTCCGACCTTCTTCAGTGAGAAGACGAATAAGATCATCGGTTTGGTCATTACTTGCGTGATGTGCACGCTGTTCGCTGCGGAGGTTGTCTATAACGGTGTTTTCAAGTCGTATTTCGCCCTGTTTTCGATATTCAGCACCGCCGGACAGGCACTGGATTTCCTGAATTTGGTTTTCGAAACGATCTGGAAGAAGATCATTCCGCTGTTATTCCTCTATGTGCCTGTACCGTTCTACATCCTCTTCGTTTGGAAGAATATGAGTTTCCGAAAGAAGAGGTACACCGTTCCGATCGCTTATGCGATGGTTGGTATCGTGACGTTTTTCCTTTCGCTGGGCTTTTTGAAAGTCACCGGAAATGCGGAGGAAGGGACCCGAGATGTATATTATAATCGTATCAGCATCGATAACGAGATTGAGAAACTCGGCGTCCTCACAACGACTCGACTGGATCTGAAGGACTTTATTTTCGGAGGACCTAACCTTTCGGATGCCCTGAATCTCGGAGATAACAGTGGCACGGGCCTTCCTCCGGGCATGGGTACAAACCCTGTAACTACGAAGCCTTCATCGACGGACCCTGCAAATAGTTCGAAGACGGATCCCTCGAATGCAGCCGTGGATCCGAGTGATACCGACCCGAGTAATCCGAGTTCTCAGAACCCTGGAGAGAGTGAGCCCTCGTCCGAGAGCGGCACAGAGCCGACGCAGCCGGAAACACCGCCGGTTTCGTACGAACCGCAGGTCCTCGATATTGATTTCGAATACCTGAATACATTGACCGAGGATCCGACGATCCGAAATATCAATACATATTTCTCGACCAACATGCCCACTCTGAAGAACGAGTGGACCGGAAAATTCAAAGGTTACAATGTCATCGTGATCTGCGCGGAGGGCTTTTGCAAGTACGCGGTCGACAAAGAACGCACACCTACGTTGTACCGTCTCGCGCATGAAGAAGGATTTGAGTTCACACATTACTACACGCCGCTGTGGTATGGTTCAACATCCGGTGGCGAGTTCGCAACATTGACCGGTCTGATGCCGAAAAACGGCGGCTACGTAAGTCTGAAGAAGACCGGTGAAGACGGCACCAACATGTACATGACGCTGGGACGCCGCCTCGGTGCTTTGGGTTACTATACATTTGCCGGACACAATAATTCGTATACCTATTACGGTCGAAACCTTTCCATGCCGAATATGGGATATGAATTCTTCGCGACAAACTCACCATATCCGTGGGTAATGGATGGACAGCAGGTAAATGGCTACCAGCCGGAATTGACCAAAAACGGAAAGGCGAAATGGCCGCAGTCGGATGAACTTCTGGTAAAGGAGTCCTTCCCCTTGTATAGCAAGAAGGAACCGTTCCACACGTATTACATGACGGTTAGCGGTCATTGTAATTATACGAAGGCCGGTAACTCCCAGGCATACAAAAACTGGAGCCTCGTTGAGAACCTGCCGTACGAACTCGAGCAGTCGAAGGGGTATATCGCCTGCCACTACGAGTTAGAGAAGGCGTTAAAGCTTCTGCTTGAGTATCTCGAAGAGAATAATATGGCGGATCATACATTGATCGTCCTAACCGGTGACCACATTCCGTATAACAACAAGGCGGAGATGGATGAACTCGCCGGACATGTTCTCGAAGAGAATATCGAGTGGTTTGAAAACACTCTGATCATGTGGACAGGAAGCATGAAGGAGAAGGTCGTAGTTGATAAATACTGCACGCAGACCGACATCTTGCCGACCATTATGAACCTGCTCGGTATCGAGTACGACTCTCGTATGCTCGTCGGTCGAGATATCTTCTCGCCGACTTCACAGCTCGTCATCTTTAAGAATGGTTCTTTCATCACAGATCAGTGCATCTACAATGGCGGAACCAAACAGGTCGAAAAGATCTTAAGAGATGATGTTCCTGTGGATAGTGCATACATCAAAGCTTATAAGGATTACATCAACGCGAAGTGGGCGATCTCGACGATGATTATCGAATCAAACTATTATCAATTCGCGGAACCCTATTTCCCAAAATAGGGTAAGATTTTTAGTGTTTCACCCCGTATGGAGCGGTTTTCCGCTTCATACGGAGTTGTCGTATAAGGAAAGTTTTAGATTTCGCTTCAAAAGTGTACTTTATAAGTGAAGGTTTGTTGCAAAAATGCAATAAGGGAGCAAAAGGGATAAATGTGTGACCATGGTAGAGAGTGGCCGCATTTAGATAAAAAGGAAAGGAAAGTAAAAAAATGAAGGAGAAGAAACAAGGGCTTCTGAAACGCATATTAGCAGTGTTACTAAGCGTATTCATGATCGTTTCGGGATTGCCCGGGTACGTTGAGGAAGTAGCAGCAGCAACCGATTTAACCAGCATACCATATTGTCCTGTTTGTCGATCAAGTATAAATGTAACATATACTAAAACGGCTACGTGTATTTCTACCGGTGAAGGTGTGGCCACGTGTACAAAATCAGGCTGTACGTGGTCAACAACAGGAACAGTGCCGAAGAATTTAAATAATCATAGATATAATCAATCGTCGGCAACTTGTTCTGCGCCTAAAAAGTGTTTGGACTGCAAATATGTTGCAGAAAGCCAGAAGGCTCATACCTGTGAGTGGGTCACAACGGTAGCAGGCAATTGCTACAAGGGCGGCCATAAAGACTATAGGTGTACAGTGTGTGGAGCGGTAACAAAAGGAGAAGACTTCCCTCCGTCAAATAATCATACATACGACAAATATGTGCGAACTGAAAAGGCGGCGACATGTACGGAGACCGGCTCTGACATATATCAGTGTACTACGCCCGGATGTCCGGCGTCCATTGCGAAAACCACGCCGAAGAAGGCACATACTTGTGAGTGGGTCACTACTGTAGCATCCACATGTTATTCCGGAGGCCATAAAGATTATGTATGTACAGTATGTGGTGCCAAAACCAACGGAGAGGACACACCTCCGTCTAATAACCATACCTATACAAAGTTTGTTAGGACTGAAAAGGCTGCAACCTGTACGGAGCAAGGATCTGCTATATATCAGTGTAGTACTCCCGGTTGTACTGCAACCATTTCGAAATCCACGCCGATCGTGGACCATACATGGAACCAGTCGGCTGCGACGTGTAAAGCAGCTAAAAAGTGTACAGTATGCGGATATGTAGCAGAACCCCAGAAAGCTCATACTTGCAAGTGGGTTACTACGGTGGCGTCCACATGTCATTCCGGA
>JAFYGB010000030.1 GCA_017543445.1 Lachnospiraceae bacterium
AACTGCAGACCTTTTCCCTTCTCACGCTCGGTCTGCATGGTCTTCGACTCCTCGATGGTGATAACGCCGTCGTTGGAAACCTCTTCCATAGCGCTCGCCAAAAGCTCGCCGACATGATCGTCGCCTGCGGAGATCGCAGCAACACGAGCGATCTGCTCCTTGCTGGTAACCGGGCTGCTCATCTTCTGGATCGCCTCCACTGCAACTTCCGTTGCCTTCTTCATACCCTTACGAAGGACGATGGGGTTCGCGCCTGCAGCCAGGTTCTTCATACCCTCATTGATCATCGCCTGCGCCAGAACGGTCGCGGTCGTCGTACCGTCACCGGCTACATCGTTGGTCTTCGTCGCAACTTCCTTAACGAGGGAAGCACCCATGTTCTCAAACGGATCCTCCAGCTCGATCTCCTTCGCGATGGTAACACCATCGTTGGTGATGAGCGGTGTTCCGTAAGACTTATCCAGAACTACGTTACGTCCCTTCGGACCCAAGGTCACGCGGACGGTATTTGCCAATTTATTGACACCTGCTTCCAAAGCCTGTCTAGCTTCGGAACCGAATTTGATTTCTTTTGCCATGATCGATCAACCTCCTGCTTACTGAACCATCGCCAGAATATCATTCTGCTTTACGATAATATATTCGTCGTCTCCCAGTTTTACCTCGGTACCTGCGTACTTAGAGTAAATAACGGTGTCGCCGACCTTAACGAACATGGTAACTTCCTTACCGTCCACCATGCCGCCGGGTCCTACTGCTACGACCTCAGCCTGCTGGGGCTTCTCCTTTGCTGCGCCGGGAAGAACGATGCCCGATTTCGTAGTTTCTTCTGCAACTACCTGCTTTAATACGACTCTGTCGCCGAGCGGAACTAACTTCATATTGAAGACCTCCTGTCTTACTGTGTCTTTTTTGATTTGTTAGCACTCTATGTCTCCGAGTGCTAAACCCATATCATATAATAGTCAATAGGGGCATTTAACGCAATCTGCAAGAACCGTATTTATCAGTGGATAATGTTTGTTTCCTTTGTTTTACTCTTATTTTCTCCATTTTTCTTGATTTTTTGTTTTTTCGGCAAATATCCTCTTCCATTTTCCGCCGAAACGTATTACAATAGATGCATATCCGCCGAGGTAAGAAGGCCTTCGGCATTTTCGTAAATAATCTGCCCGCGGGCACACAAAGGAGGTTTTAACACCATGTCCAAACTCGGAAAGAAACTGCTTTTGGTCGGAACTTTGATCGGTAGCTGTGCAGCTGCTTATACCATCTATAAGAAGAAGTGCGACGACTTTGAGAAGACTTTGGAAGATGATTTCGATGACGACGATGAGGATGAGGAGGATGAGCGCTCCTACACCAATATCTCTCTCGATGATGAAGAAGAAAAGGAAGAAGAATAAAGCAGATCTGTGCTTATGTGAAACGCCCCGTCCGGGTTCGTACCGGATGGGGCGTTTTTCTATGCTTTTATGTCACTGTTTCAGTTTTTCGACCTCACCGCTTACGATGCCATTGGTCTTGATCATGCCGCGGATGATCGCATCCTTCGCGTTCTTCCACGGTTCGTCCTTATACTTATAGTCGAACTTGTTGATGAACCACTCCAGATCCTCCGCGATCCGCTGCATATTCGTGATGTACAGTTCGTTCGTCACACGGATGAAATCATCCAGGTACCGCCCGGATAATTCTTTCGGCGCATCCTCGATCAGGCGCGCGTAATGCTCGGTACAGAAGCCCTTACACTTCCGATACTTCGCGGGAAATCCCGGATCGGTCTTCCACAAATAGTGGACTGTCGCAATGTAACGGTCGAACACCGCCTCGATGCGATCGCAGACGAAGCAGGACTTATTCAGCTTCTTGATGTAGTCCACCGCTCCGCCGCCGGTCTTCTTAAAGAACCCGGATTTGATGGGATTATTCTGCGCAGACTTGATGTCCTCATTCGTCTGGTCCAGGTGCGTCTTCATGATGAGCGCCAGACCCAGACGATTGTTTTTGTCGTACAGCATCTGCATGTGCTTCTGACAGAAGCCGGTCTTATTCGTGATCATGCGGAACTGGTCGTCCATATAACTGGGACCCAGTGTGAAATCCACCGCCTGCTGTTCCAGGTCGCGGTACATCAGACATACCGGACACTCACAGTCGTGGTCAAAAGCATCATTGACCGGTATCGCGTAAATCTTCTCTGCCATAAGCTGATCCCCTCTTAGAATTCGGTTCTATGTCAAATCTTAAAGCTGCTCTTCAATGAAACGATGCGGTTGAATACCAAATGCTCCGGCGTGCTGTCCTTCACGTCCACGCAGAAGAAACCGTTGCGGACGAACTGGAAGCTTTCGTAGGCCTTCGCGCCGGCTACCGTCGGCTCGATGTAGCAATTTTCACATACGGTCAATGAATTCGGGTTGAAGTTGATGGTTCCATCGTCGTTGAGCTTACCCTTCTCTTCGTCGACCAGGTTCTCGTAGAGGCGTACGGTCGCACGTACTGCAGTCGCCGCGTTCACCCAGTGGATGGTACCCTTCACCTTACGGCCGTCGGGGCTGTTGCCGCCGCGGCTTGCCGGATCGTATGTCGCGTGAACGACGGTCACATTGCCGTTTTCATCGGTCTCATAACCGGTACAGGTCACAAAATATGCATTCATCAGGCGGACTTCATTCCCCGGGAACATACGGAAATACTTCTTCGGAGGCTCGATCATGAAGTCCTCGCGCTCGATCACAAGTTCACGGGAGAACGGAACCTTACGGCTGCCGAGTTCTTCATTTTCCGCGTTGTTAACGACTTCCAGTTCCTCGGTAACGCCCTCGGGATAGTTGTCGATCACGAGACGGATCGGGTCCAGAACGGCACTGATACGCGCCCTCTTCAGTTTCAGATCCTCACGGATGCAGTACTCGAGCATCGCGTAATCTACCGAACTGTCGCTCTTGGAAACGCCACAGAGCGTTACGAAACGACGGATCGACTCCGGTGTAAAACCACGGCGGCGCAGCGCACTGATCGTAACCAGACGCGGATCATCCCAACCATCGACAACGCCGTCCTCGACCAGCTTCTTGATGTAACGCTTACCGGTGATAACGTTCGTCAGGTACAGTTTTGCAAACTCGATCTGGCGCGGTGCCGGATCGAACTCGCACTCGCGTACCACCCAGTCGTAGAGCGGACGATGATCCTCGAACTCCAGCGTACAGATGGAGTGCGTGATGTGCTCGATCGCATCCTCGATGGGGTGTGCGAAATCGTACATCGGGTAAATGCACCACTTATCGCCGGTGTTGTGATGGCTCATGCGCGCTACACGGTAGATGACCGGGTCGCGCATATTGATATTGGGAGATGCCATGTCGATCTTCGCACGAAGCACCTTCGACCCGTCCGGATATTTTCCTTCCTTCATCTCCTCAAATAGTTTCAGGTTCTCTTCTACCGAGCGGTCGCGGTAGGGGCTGTTCTTACCGGGCTCGGTGAGCGTTCCACGGTACTCGCGGATCTCCTCTGCCGTAAGGTCGCAAACGAACGCCTTACCCTTCTTGATGAGCATGACCGCGCACTCGTACATTTTATCGAAATAATCCGAAGCAAACAGGACTTGACCACCGAAATCCGCGCCCAGCCAACGCACGTCCTCCACGATGGAATTCACGTATTCCGTCTTCTCCTTCGTCGGGTTCGTGTCGTCGAAACGCAGGTGAAACGTACCATGGTACTCCTCTGCCAGTCCGCTGTTTAAGATGATGGACTTCGCATGTCCGATATGAAGATATCCGTTCGGCTCCGGCGGGAAACGTGTAACGACTTCGCTATACACACCCTCTGCCAGATCCTTATCGATCGCCTGCTCGATAAAGTTCCTCGAGATCACTTCTTTTTCTTCGTTATTATCCTTGATTTCGTCTTTCAAATCTGCCATGATGACCTTCCTAAGCATTGCAGGCTCTCGCGCCGCACTGCTCACTGTTTCGTATTCTCCGGGGCTTCGCGAAAGCCCTGCCCCGTACTATGCATTTTACACAAAATCGCGACGTCGGTCAACTGCTTTTTCACGACTTCACCGCCGACTCGATCCGTATCTTTCCTTCTGTTTCGGGCAATGCGATTCGGTACGCATCAGCAAGTCGCGGGCCGCAGGCTGCCGAGCCCACGCCGGCCATGGCGAAATCCACGCAGATCACGTTGTATTCGCAAGGCGTAAGTTCGAAGTTGTGCCTCCGTTTTGCCAGTTCCTCCTGGGTGTAGACCGAAGCGTTGAAGGAGAAGCCTTCCGCATTCGAAAACCGAAGTCCTGCGGCGCTTTTTGATGTGCCCGTCCGCACTTCGGCGTGCGTACATCCGTAGTGTGAGGAATTCTCCTGCGGACGGACGTAATCCTCGTGAAGTTCCTCGATATCCGCCGTAAAGTTACCGATATACGAAGCCTGATGCTTATCGATGTAACTTTCGTACGGTCCGTAACCGTAGTACGAAACCTTCCGTAAGCGCTTCGGAACGAAGAGCCGGAGGCCGAAACGCGGCAGGAATTCCACTTTATTCGAGGTTTTGATCTTGCAGCTTACGTCCAACGCTCCCGACGGCGAGATACGATAGGAAGCCTCCATCACCGCAAACGGCTGATGCATGCTCCAGCCGAAGGACTGCCGTGCCCGGATCACCACGTCAGCGCCCTCCTCGCTGAGGGAAGTATCATATACTTTCACGTCATAGTCATTCAGATGTGCGCGGTACCAGTCTTCCTTCATAGTATCATTGTCCACCGGAGCACGGAAGAAATTATACTCCATCGGTTTCATAAGGAGGTTTTTTCCGTCTACGATCATCGCTTTAAAGGCCGCGATCCGACGGTCGAAAACATAGGTAATAGCCGGTGTCTCCACGGTAAACGTAAACGGCTCGTTCGTGCAGATCATCTTCTCCTTTCGGTCAATGCCGTTCTTTTTGCCGCTCTTTACGGTAGCCGTAAAGATCTTAAGCTGGTCGAAGCAAACCTCCGCTCCGTCCTCAAACGTACTGTAGCCGTTTTTCGCGGTGAAGATAAAGCGGATATAGGTGTCCCCGTCAAACGGGTTCGTTGTTGCCTTCGGGATCGTGACCTCCACCTCTTCCATCGGACCGGCAGAAAAATCCACCGTCCCCGTGATGGGCTTACAGGAATCCGAGGTGATCTCGTAGCGGCAGGATAAGAATTCTCCCGCATTCAGGAAACGAAGGAGGTTCTTAAACACGAAGGTACCGGGCTTCTCTCCGGCGCGAACGCGTACCGGACGGTAGACCTGCTTCGCCTCCAGGAGACCTGTGTGCGGCGTTCGGTCCGGATAGCAAAGTGCATCCATGCAGAAATTTCCGTCGTTGTGACGCTCTCCGGAGTCTCCGCCGTATCCGTATTTGACCTTTCCATCCTTCGTCTTTCCCAGGATCACTGCGTGGTCAGCCCACTCCCAGATCAGACCGCCAATGATACGGTCGCTTGACATGAATACCTGCATATAGGCTTCCAGGTCGCCGGGGCCATTGCCCATGGCGTGACAGTACTCGCACAGCAGGAAGGGGCGTTTTTCTTTTTTATTTTCCGGAAATTTCGCCAGAACTTCCGGAGATGTGTACATCTGCGACACCACGTCGAACCGGTCGTCCGGCGTATCGTCGATCTTGTGGAGACTCTCGTAATGTACAGGACGAGTGGCATCCAGACTTTTGATCAATTCTGCGGCGGATCTCATGTTTTCGCCCAGACCGGTTTCATTGCCCAGGGACCAAAACAGAACGCATGGATGGTTGATGTCGCGGGTCACCAGAAGCCGCTCACGGTTTAAGATCGCTTCTTTGAAATCCGGGTTCATGGCGAGCAGAGCGATCCCGCCGTAATTTCCGTTTTTCCAGTGCAGATCGTTATATACGTTACAGCAGCCATGCGCTTCCACGTCTGCCTCATCGATCACGTACATACCGAGTTCGTCACAGAGGTGATAGAACTCCGGACTGTTGGGATAATGCGAGGTGCGCACCGCGTTGATATTGTGCTGTTTCATAAGGACGAGATCCCGGCGCATCTTCGCTTTGTCGGCGTAGGCGCCTGTGTCCGGGTAGCTGTCGTGTCGGTTGACACCGAAGAACTTGATGTGACGTCCGTTCAGTTTAAATACACCCTTTTCGATCGAGATGGTCCGAAAACCGACCTTCTCGCCGATGATCTCCGTTTCGGTCTCGATCGTCAGATCGTAGAGATACGGGTCCTCTGCGGACCAGGGGTGGATATCTGGGATCCGCACGGAAAAATGAACTTCGGCCTGCACATCTGCGTCGACGAGTACATTTTCCCCGTCCGCAAGGCAGATATGTGCACCCACTCCATTCATCATTAAGTCAAAGGTACCATAAGAGCGACCGCGTACGACCTTATAGTCTGCGATCACACGATAGTTGGTGATGCATTTTGGGGGCCGGGCCATCAGGTAGACATCGCGGAAAATGCCGGACAGGCGGAATTTATCCTGGTCCTCCAGATAGGTACCATCGCACCACTTCAAAACGGCGACGATGATCACATTGTCCCCGGGAACCAGATACTGCGTGATGTCGAATTCCGAAATATGGTGCGAAACCTGGGAATATCCGACATAATTACCATTTACAAAGAGATAGAAGCAACTATCCACACCTTCAAAACATAAGATGCGACGGTTTGCATCCGGCGTATAGGAAAAGGTCGTCCGGTAGATACCGACCGGATCGTCGTCCGGCACATAGGGCGGATCGTAAGGAATCGGGTAGTCCACATTCGTGTACTGCGGTTTATCATAGCCGTAGAGCTGCCAGTTCGCAGGTACAGGCAGTTTCTTTTTAAACTTGATCGAAAGAAAATCATCCTCCAGATCCAGGACGGAATCATAGTAAGCGAAGTCCCACTTTCCGTTCAAAAGCGTAAACCGTTCGGATGTCTCACGGTCAGCGAATGGATCCTGACCGGGTGCAAAAGGTATGAAATAATTATGGTCCGGCAGCGTCCCCACCTGAAAGATCTTCGGATCCTCATGCAAGGTCATAAGACTCTTCGGTGAGCCGGAAGCAGCGATTTTCTGTAAGTTCATTGTATACCCTCCTACGGTATCCGTCTTTGGTTTGATTTTACCCCGAACAGGCCGATATTGCAATCCTTTCTTTCTTGCTTTATTCGCTTTGCTATGTTATACTGACTTCGTGGAATAGGAACTTTGTTTGCCCGGGAAGCAAGCAAATGCAGGGATGTTGAGGTGTGTAAAGCATGAATCTTATTTTGATCTTGGCGGTAGCTCTGGTGATCGTCCTGATGTGCTACCAGTACCTTCCGGTAAACAGTCCGGATGTACCGAAGTACCAGCACGATGTCGCGACCGTGGAATATGTTCTGGATAACCCGGATCTTCTGATCAACGGACTCGGGTTTTCTTCTGTTGGAAAATGGCACGAAGGAAATAAAGTCGACTACGACTATATCCTGCCGATCGACCTGTACGTAGATCCGGTGAATCCGAAGCAAGCCTATTTTATCGACATCCTCGGGGAGAATGGCTACCTGATCGTAGACTCAGAAAACAATCTGTACCAGTATCAGGTCGATGGCGACTATCCGCAGCTGACCGACGCTGAGGACGTCTGCTTCTCTCCCTATGACGGTCTCATGTATACCTACAAAAAGAAAAAACATATGGTCACCGGGTCCATGCAAGTCGTGCCGGAACAGCGGGAACGTTTGACGGCTTACACCGGCCAGAAAACGGCGGGGGACGGTGACATCTACCAACCGCAATCCTACGTTACCGACCGCTATGGCTCGGAGTACTCCGTCGTAAATGCAAAGAGTCTTCCGAACTTCCTCTATGTGTCCCAGGCAGATACCAGTATCTACTATCGCGGCCGCGGCAGCCGTTCGGAAGGAAACTGCACATTGAACGCTATGTATAATGCGCTCAACTATATCAGTACGACAGCCTACGCAGGCTATCTGCCCACCTCCAACAACATTACCACGGTCAATGCAAAGAACGATGCATTCTACAGCAAATACAGTTCCGACCGCAACTACGTGATCGTCACTCCGAAAGTATTGCCCCAGTTGTATGCAGAGATCCGCGCTTATGCGATCGAAGCCCACGGTTACGAAGTTGAAGCATTGACCCAGTTAGAGGTCGAGGATGTGGTCAGTCAAATGCTTATACGATATGGTAGCCCGCTCACGGCGAAAAACTACTACAGTGCATCCTACTATGAGCAGGTCCTCGTGCCCATCTCCCGCGGCCTCCCGGTCCTGAATAACGTCACGAAATCGAGCACTTACGGTTCGCATTCCATGGTCGTAACAGGCTACCAGGTCTATGCAAATACCCGAGAGCTCGGCGACCTGCGTCTCCAGGATTATCTGCTCTTGCTTCAAGTTGCCGATGGTTGGTCCACGGATCCCCGTTACTACGATACGAACCTCAATAAAGCCCTGGAGATCGTAACGGTTTTCGAACCCGGTACGAAAGCAAATTAATATAATACGAATACCCGAAAGAATATGAATAAAAAACGCACGCGCAATCTCATGATCGCGGGACTTATGTGTTTATCCCTTACGGCAAATGCATGTGAGTCCCGACCGACAGACGGCACGTCGGCCAGCTCCGACGAGCCTGTGACACGTGCGCCCGAAACCACGGCTTCCGAAACGACGACCGCCGAGATCACAACATCGGTCGTGCCTGAAACAACAATAATCCCGGAGACAACGGTCGTTCCCGAAACGACGAAGGAACCCGAGACGACGACCGAAGCTGAGACAACAACGGAACCCGAGACGACCGAGCCCGAGACGACATCCATCCCCGGCATAGAGTATCGGGATATCCCCGTTGTAACTTATGTTCTGTCCGGTTCGGATACCTTACTTACGGACCTGGGTTATCAACTGCCCTCCATCGATTTCGACGCGATCTACCATATTGCGGTGAAGGCACCGGGCTGCCCTGAGAGTGAAGCTTACCTGATCGATTTTATCGGGGACAATGGCTACATGATCGTGGACGATGACTACATGCTTCTGGCATCGAAGACCGATGGCGACTACACCGCATTGGCCGGCTATACCGACCTTTGCTACGCCATGACCGATGGACTTTTGTACACCGCCGACGGTATCCGCATGTGCATGGACCGCTCGACCACACAGACTCCATCGGAGACCTACCACATTTACGCAGGTCAGCGGGGACGGGGCGAAGGTCAGATCACTGACCTGAATGCCTACATCGCGGATCGATATTCGGATCGATATTTTACAGTATGTTCCAAGATCCTGGAATTTAAAGAACTTCATCGCCAGCGAGACTTATCCGTCTTTTATTCGAACGGTGGTGAGGGCAACTGCACACTCTCTGCGGTCTATACCTGTCTGGAGATCCTGGGCAGGAACAAACTCTACGACACTGCCCTCCTTCCCGCGCTTGATGAGACTGTCACGATCGACGTTGTGAACGATCCCAACTATCCAAAATACGTGGACGACCCCAACTACATTTTCGAGCCTTACGTTGAGCTCCCGCTCGTATACTCGAAGATCCGCGACCGCGTGGTCACGACCTACAACTACTTAGATGGTGTATTTCCCTGGGTCAATGAGATCCTGTTCAACATGATCCTAGATGAATATGAATGTGGTATGAAGGCTGTCAATCATTATGCCTGGACCTATCAGGAGGACCTCATCCCCGCGATCGACGCAGGCTATCCCGTCCAGATGAGCATCACATTTGCCGAAACCTATGGAGAACACTCGATCAGTGTTATCGGCTACGATTACCTGACACTCACCATGCCGATCGGACAGTTGACGAACGTCGACACCCTCTTCTTCCTGACGGTCGCCGACAACTGGAACACTGTGCCTGTAAGTATGGACGTGAACATCCAGACCATCGTGGGCAATATCATTACATTCGAACAAAAATGACCGGGATCCGAAGATCCCGGCCATTCTTTTATTTGCGGATGATATCAACGACTTCGCCGATGTACATATCGTGCCAGTCTTCGTCGCCATAAAAACGGTCGACAACGTCTTTCGGCATGTTCTGCGGCTCCAGACGCTGCTTGAATAACTTTCTGCAGACGAGCGTGACTTCTGCCTCTTCAAATGTCATGGACTGCCCGGCTTTCAAGGCGGTGAGGCCGGATGCGTGCATCTTATCGATGTCGCGGCCGGACTTCGAACCGAGAACGCCGAGCTGCTTGCGATACTGCTCCGGGTAGAAACTCAAGGTGAAGTATCCGTTCGCGTCCATGAATTCGTGCGTATATCTGGATACCCGCACATAGGCGGTTACCACGGGCATGCTCCAAAGCGTTCCCATGCCTCCCCAGCTGACGGTCATCGTGTTGAAACTGTCTTCCGTGCCTGCTGTGAGCAGCGCCCACTTCTTATCCAGCTGTGAAAAAATGTCAGTCGTAAATTCCATGTTGAAACCTCCCTCTTTTGGTCAATCAAATGTGAACCGGTCGAATGTATAGCTTTCGTCCGTGTCCGATGAAACGAACTCAAAATACACTGCGTGCTTTCCGATCACGCCGGTCGTTAGCGGCGCCGTAACTTCGGTTTTCGATCCGTCGAAGACCGCGCACGCAACGACGCGCCCCTTATAAGAATCGATGCGTACGTTTACTGCAACGGCTTTCGCCTCCTCCAGAACGACCGTAACGGTCTTCGGCGCGTTGCTGCCGAACTGCAGGTAACGGAAGCCCACGGTCGTGCCCGTCGTGATGTTCACGATCGGTGTGGAAATATCCTCTCTCTGCTCATATTCCGGACGGATGTGAGCATATTTTTTGCTCCCGAAGATGTGACAGGCATAGCCTGCGGAGATCCACGAATACGCATCCAGGCCGTTGATGTGTGGTCCCTGCGACGTCATCTCCACCGGCTTCGAAGAAACCGGCTCGCCATTTAAGTACTTCACATCGCCGATGTACAACTTTCCATCCGTGCCCATCGCAACGTCCACCGGCTCGAGCATCGCCTGGCGGGAATACTCGTCCGTACCGGTCTGTCTATGGTAGAAAATGTACCATTTTCCGTTCACTTCCATGATGGAGCCGTGGTTGTTTCCCCAGCGGTAGGTCATGGTGCCGACACCCTCGGAGTCGTGCAGGATCTCGCCGCCGTTGAAACTGATGTCACCGCCGTCATGGAACGGTCCAAACGGCGTGTCGCTGATGCGATAGGATAAAAAGCCGTTGCAGGGCTCAAACACGCCGAGCTCGGGGATGGGCTTCTCATATCTTCTCGAGAAAATGTAGACATATTTTCCCATGACTTTCCGCGGGCTGGAGGCCTCGAAGAAAGCATCGATCAGGGAAATGTGGCCATCGTCCACAGGGTTCCAAGGACAGGTCGAATGGCCGAGCGGATCCGACACCAGAGTGCCCTCCTTAATGGTCGCCATATCGTCTTCCATCTCGGCGATGTAGCACGGCGCCGCGCAGCCGCCCCAGTAAGCATATACCTTACCATCATCGTCCACCAGGACGCCGGGATCAAAGCCCAGTTTCGTTTCGACCGGGTTTTCAAACGGTCCCCACGGGGTCTTCGAAGAAGCTACTACGACCAGACTGCCCTTACGCTCTGCCGCGTACATATAATAGGTGTCACCCTTCTTTACAACGTCGGGGGCGTACAGGATCGAATCGTAGTGAGTCTCATAGCACACGCCATGGTACGTCCAGTCGGTCAGGTCGTCCACCGGAGCGGACCATGCCACATAGTTGCGACCGCAGTACTGCGTCCTCTCGATATCGTGCGAGCCGTACACATAGACCCGCTTCTCACCGTTGTGTTCAAACACGCGCGGCTCCCCATCCGGAACATGCTCCCACAGCGGCATGTAGGGGTTCGCGCCCTTGATAAACTTCTTCATCATTCTTTCCTCTCCGTATTATTTGGTTTTTCGTTGATCCGTCACAAAATGCTTCACCACGTGCTCCGGATGCGTAAGTTCCGTGCGGAAAAACTCCGGATACATGGTGATGTCTTCCTCTGCCGTGACCCAGCGGGAATGCTCGAGGTTTCCGTCGTCCGTGAAGTCCGAACGCACAGGCTCGAAGCCTTCGGGCACCTTCATGTAGAAGAAGAACGAGATCTCATAGATCAGCCGGTCACGGTTCGCGCTGGAATCCCCGTAGAAATAGTTCTCATGCACGAAGCCCAGGCGGTCGACCTCCATCCTATAGCCGGTCTCTTCCCAGACCTCCCGCACGATCGCCTCCTGCGCGGTCTCGCCGAATTTCACACGACCGCCGACCGAGTACAGATAGTCGGCGTGTTCATTGCCCACCATGAGAAACTTACCATCCTTCAGGATGATCGCGCCAACGCGGATATTGATCAGGCCATCGTCGCAATACACGGTCATGTCCGAATTCTGCGGCACGTCCGCAACTGCCGACGCTCCGTCCATGCAGATATCCGTTGCCGACTTGGGCAATGTCCGCAGAACGTTCAGGTAGGTGCGGCTGCCTACTTCTTCCTGCGCATTGTAGGGAAAACCGCTCTTCTCCGCCACC
>JAFYGB010000031.1 GCA_017543445.1 Lachnospiraceae bacterium
AGGTCGTCGGTTCAAGTCCGTCATGGGTCGCAAATTTTGGATTTTGTTTCCAATCGTGCTTCGCACTCTTGGACAAAATCACAAATTTTAAACGAACTACTTCGTAGTTCGTCTAGGTCATTCGGTTTTCGTAACCGATCGCGCCATATATGATAGCGCTCTCGGACGAAAAACGAATTCCAATCGATTTATTTTGGGGTCTTAGCTCAGCTGGGAGAGCATCTGCCTTACAAGCAGAGGGTCATAGGTTCGAGCCCTATAGGCCCCATTCGTACCGATCTTGCACCCGCATAACCTCGGTACACGCGTCCCACGGATTTTTCTCTGTGGCAGTCCTATGTAAGCCGGCGTGGCGGAATAGGCAGACGCACAGGACTTAAAATCCTGCGGGTAGCGATACCCGTACCGGTTCGATTCCGGTCGCCGGCATACCTTTTCAAACTAATATGTGTGCGTAGCTCAGCTGGATAGAGCGTCTGACTACGGATCAGAAGGTCGGGAGTTCGAATCTTCTCGCACACGCTACTAAGAAAAAGCCTTTAAATCCTTGATTTTCAAGGGTTTAAAGGCTTTTTTGTGTGCTTTTTCGTGCTCCCGAAAGTGGGCAAAAGCAACCTGAAATGCGTGTTAGATAGGCGTTAGAAGGGGCTTCAAAAAGGCAAATGTTAGAAAAAATGTTAGAAATCGAAGGCTGCATTTACTGCCCCTAGAGTGTCTTCACGTTCTTCCAGAATATGTGAGTACACATCCAGCACCATTTTCTCATTGTCGCCTAGGAGTTTCGCGACCATCTTCGTGGATATGCGCGGAATCTGGTAGCACATCTCTGTGCAGTAGTTATGCCGGAACACGTGCGCTGTGAGGTCCTTGATCGGTTTCTCGGTCTTATGCAGCTTCGCCTGTGGATCGTATCCGAGAGCGATATTCATGCTGCACACGATCGACTCCCACAGCCTGCGGTAGGCCTGCTCCGTCATCATGGCTACCGAGTTCGGATCCAGAGACGAGACCGCGGTGAATACGTAGGCATCCGGATCCTCGATCCGATCTACCCAGGGACGGATGCGGCGATGCTCAGTGCGATCGGCGACGGTCCGTATAAGATCAACCAGTCTGTACCCGGTTACTTCAACACGGACAACCTGCAGACGCTGACAGGCATCGATGCGAGCGAGATGGAGCCGCCGGTGACTGAAAATTGATGATTATGGGGGTGCTTTATGGCTGAAGATATCGTTCCTGGATTGCAGGAGGCTATAGAAAAGGATTTCCAAAACAGCTTCCAGACCGACAGCACCCTCATTTCCATATACGAGAAGATACAGAATGGTACCGCGACTCAAAAGGACGGCGAAGCGTTCGCCCGAGAGCTCGGAACCGTGCTTACGGATGTGTTCCACAGAAACGTGACGCCGGAGCAGCTTCCAGACGGCCGGATGTACTACAACATCGCGAACCGTCTGATCCCGCCGGCGCTGGAACAGAACCACGGACTGGTGAATGAGGTGATGCGTCAGATCATCACGAAGCAGAACGCGGATGCCGGCATCGGCCTGCGTTACCAGGACGCGGATCTCGACGAAGATAAGGTCCATGGTCTGGTAGAACGAGCTGCGAACTACCCGCAGTACGAAGTTGTGCAGAACGACGTCGAAACCGGGCTCACGACATTCACCCAAGGCGTCGCAGATGAAGCGGTTCATAAGGATGCTGCCTTCCAGGCATCCGCCGGACTGCATCCGCGGATCGTACGGGAAACAGACGGTGACTGCTGCAAGTGGTGTCTGGATCTGGCCGGCACATACGACTACGAAAGCGCACCGCCGGAGGTCTACGCAAGGCACGCAAACTGCGGCTGCTCCGTAGAATTTCGCCCCGGAGACGGAAAACGTCAAGATGTTTGGTCGAAGGCCTTGATTTCGGATGCGGAATTTGCTAAGATAGATGCGCGGAAGGAGGCCGAAGGGCTTCCGGACGATGTTGGCGTTCACTCGCTTCGTGAAAAAGGGACAATCTCAAATTTTGATGGGAATTTCGAAAGAGTTGTCACCCCAGAAGTAAAAGTGGTATTTGATGAAGAATTTAAGAGAGCTCAAGACGCCTATGGGCCGATTTCAACAATCGGAATGGTATTCGCGTTGAATGATAATTCAAACGATTACGGTGTTTACTATGATAACGGCGGGATGCTTGGCATCAGATATGCAAACAAAAAGAACGCAATGGAGCTTTTAGGTAAAGTGTCCCGAAAAAAGTTCAGCACTAAAGAGTGGTCTACTGCGGATGCACGTCACGTGTTCCGCCATGAAATCGGACACGCTATCCAGAATGAGCATGACTTGTATGACCCCAAATGGCCCGATAAGCTTAAAAGAATTGGCGAGATATATGACCGAGTTATTTCTGGAGAACTCCAAGCGCCATCTAACTATTCAAAGAAATACTTGGCCGAATTTATATCGGAATGTATCGCTGAGAGCTATGTGAAAAAGCCTAGAGAGGTTTGCCGAATGGTCACTAAGATTCTAAAGGAGGTTTAATCTATGCAAAGCACACCTGCAGAAATAGAAAAATACTTGGCTTATTCCCCGGAAAAGCTCGGAACTGTACTAGTTGACGACGCGCCTCCGCACATTAGAGAAGCCGCTATCCAGTGTGAGCGAGATTTTTACTCTAAGACCAGTAGAAGACGCATTATCAATCTTGATATCGATGAAGAGAATATTGAATTTGTTTATGATAAACTGTTAAAAGAAGGGGATTTCGAACCCGCGCAGAAAAGACCGGTCGCGTGACTGGTCTTTTTGATTGGAGGGATACCAATGCAGAGCTTGTATGAAACCGGGGACATCGTTTATATACCGGTTCGGATCAGGTCGTTCGAACTTGTTGGGCTTGAGAAAATCGCTGCATATACAGTCGATCAGAGCGATATTCGGTTTGAAATTATTAAAGAATGCGACATCGAGCGCCGGGATGACGGAATGCTCGTCGCGAAGAAGCAAAAATGCGGTCACTTGGAAGAGTGGCCTTTTGAATTGAAGGAGGTAACGAATGGATAACATGTATTTTTGCCATGTGTGCTTTGACAGAACAGACGAGGAATTGGGTGCAATTCTAGACCGTATGCAGAAGGCGCGCGAGGAGCTTGAGGATTGCCTCTCATTGTTAAGGACGATGGGGCTTATCATCAAAACGGATCGCGCGCCCTCGGATGAAGGCTGTTAACGGTATCGTCTTTTTTCTAGTTCAATTAAGACGTCGGTTAATGCTTTTTTCATGACTCTGGCTTTTTCGTTGAATTCGTCAACAGTGATAGGTTCCTGACTTCCTCTCGACATAATTTGGACGTCTTGGAACTTCAGATTTACCAGACGGCGGATTTCATTTTCATCCATGTGTATCACCTCCTTCCGAATGGCCTTTGGTATCAGTATAGCACATGGGCATCCAACATTTACCAACATCGAAAGGAGTGGGCTGATTGGCTGAACAGAGACTGGGCAGACAGACGCCCACAAAGGCAGTGGTACTGCCTTATGAGACTACGCTGGGCCGTGACGCCGTGGATCTGTATAATACTTCAGGGCGAACGGCGCAGCCGTGGCAGGAACTCATGATCTACGACATTATGGCCGTGGAAAAGAACGGACTCTGGGTGCATTCCCGGTTCGGATACGCGGTTCCACGCCGAAACGGCAAGAATGAAGTCGTGGCCATGCGGGAGTTGCACGGTCTGCGGACCGGAGAACGGATCCTGCATACGGCGCACCGTACCACGACCTCGCATACGGCCTGGGAACGATTGATCAACCTTTTATCCAAGTCCGGCCTTCGTGAAGGAACGGACTACAAGACGACGAAACAGTACGGACTTGAGCGAATTGACATGCTGATCACGGATGGTACTGCGAGTTTCCGGACACGTTCCACGAAAGGCGGACTTGGCGAAGGTTTTGACCTGCTCATCATTGATGAGGCACAGGAATATACGAACGATCAGGAGTCGGCGCTTAAGTACGTCGTTTCTGACTCGAGAAACCCGCAGACGATCCTCTGCGGAACCCCTCCGACGCTGGTGTCCTCCGGTACGGTGTTCGCATCGTACCGAAAGGACGTCCTTCGTGGGCTAAAGGATCATGCCGGATGGGCCGAATGGTCCGTTCCGGACCTCTCCGACATCCATGATCGGGATCTCTGGTATGAGACAAACCCGTCGCTTGGTGTGATCCTGACGGAAAGATCGATCCAGGACGAGATCGGTGAAGACACGGTGGATTTCAACATCCAGCGCCTCGGGCATTGGCTTAGGTACAACCAGAAATCGGCGATCAGCCGCCCGGAGTGGATGGAGATGCAGACGGCCGAGCTTCCGAAACTGGAAGACGACCGTTATTTTGCGGTCAAGTTCGGACACGACGGAACGAATATCGCATTGTCTGTGGCGGCTAAGGCTGCGGACGGTAAGATCTTCGTGGAGTGCATCGACTGTAGGCAGACTCGGGACGGCCTGCAATGGCTGCTTCCGTTTTTCAAAAACCCGAAGACACGAGCAGTCGTGGTCGATGGTAAGAACGGTCAGGAGCTGCTGGCGAACCTGATGAAGGATAACAAGCTGAAGGCTCCGGTGCTCCCGACGGTATCTGAGGTGATCGCGGCAAACGCGCTCTTCGAGCAGGCCGTGTTCGCGCATTCGCTGTGCCACCGTGCGCAGCCTTCGGTCGTGAACGTCGTATCGAACTGCGAGAAGCGTTCGATCGGCAGCAACGGCGGTTTCGGCTACCAGAGCCTGAATGATGCTCTGGATATTTCAATCATGGACAGCATGATCCTGGCGCATTGGAGGTGCGCAACATCCAAACCACGCGTCGTACAGCAGGCGCGTTACTAAGAACTATGAAGGCAACCGAAAGGTTGCTTTTTTCATAGATATTTTACCTGAACGGCAGGGCAAAACCGGATCTATAAGGAGGCACGAATGGCAGACCTGGAAAAGGCTATCACGACACAAGAAGAGCTCGACGCGATCCTCGCGGACCGGCTCAAGCGCAAGGATGAGCAGCTTGCGAAGAAGTATGGCGACTACACCGGCGCGACAAACGACTGAAAGAAGTCCGTTTTGGGCGGTTTTCAGGCACCTTTTGTTAGATTTGATGTTAGACAGGCGCTAAGAGCCTTGAAAAATCAGGGGTTTGAACTCACTACGGATCAGAAGGTCGGGAGTTCGAATCTTCTCGCACACGCTACTGAGAAAAAGCCTTCAAACCTCGTTTCGAGGGGCGGAGGCTTTTTTGTGCGTATCTCCCAGAGGGGGCGCAGTTTGCATTTTCCGCGGTTTTCGTGTATAATGTAAGTTGGTGTGCTATGCTAAGCTAAGATGTGTGCTTTGGCGTAGGCACCGAAAATGTTCTGCATGGTTTGCGGTTCGAATCATGCACAAGGAAGGAAACTTATGGATCGAAAACGAATTGCGATGTTGGCGGGGGTCGGCGTTGCAGCAGCGATGGTCTTAGCGTTGATCGTTACGGTGATCCTGCATTTCACAGGGGCGATCTTATTGCCTTTTTGGGGTGCGGAAGAAACGAAGGTCGCCTATGAGACCACGATCGAAACGAAAGAAGGCAGCAAGGCCACAACAAACAGTACAGAGGCAGTAGAGAGTTCTACTTCGGATGAAGAACCAACCGATCCTTCGGAAACGGAAGAGATGACGACCGAGGAGGAGACGGAGACTTCGACGGAGGAAGACACAACGGA
Source organism: Lachnospiraceae bacterium (assembly GCA_017543445.1). Taxonomy (GTDB): domain Bacteria; phylum Bacillota; class Clostridia; order Lachnospirales; family Lachnospiraceae; genus UBA1201. The sequence continues at coordinate 5,758 of JAFYGB010000031.1, forward strand.
AGAGTCGACCTCGGAAGAAACGACGACCGAAGAGGAGACCGAGGAGGAAACGGTGGAGGAGACGAAGCCGAAGGAGCCTCCGACCTATCGCTTTGTTGAACCCGTGCTGAACCTGGAGGCGGGCGAAGAACAGATGAGTGGTCTGGTCTGCTCGGATCCGACGTCGGACCCGGTACCGGTCTACTGGAGTTCTGCGAACCCGGAAATCGCAGATATCATCGACGGTATGGTCTATGCGAAGTCGGCGGGTATAACGACATTGACCGCAAAACTCGCAGGACAGGAGATCTCTTGTCAGGTGCAGGTGCACGAGCCGACCTTGATGGTATATATCAATTATTCGAATTTGAACTTGCTGCCGGGAGAGAAGAAGCAGCTGGCCGTCGGCGTGGAGCCTGCGGACACGAAGCAGAATATCGCTCTTTCCTGGGAGTCAAGCAATCCGAAGGTGGCGGCCATCGACGGCGCCGGAGTAGTTACCGCGAAGAAAGCGGGCTCGGCACGGATCGTCGGCCACGTCGGGAAGAACTATGAAGTATACTGCGACGTTGTGGTCGAGGCGAAGCTGGAGACTTTGGCGTTCGTAGATGGAAATATCACGATGCAGCCCGGACAGACGCGGTTCTTACCGGTTGCCTGCGCACCTGCGGAAGCGACCATCGGTAAGGCGATCGTATGGCAGTCATCGAAGCCCGGAGTCGCGACGGTAGACCAGGGGGGCAATGTCACAGCGATATCCCCGGGTAACACGACGATCTCCGTTTTTGTCGGCGAAGATTACACAGCTTGTGTGATCACCGTTAAGGAGCCGCCGACACAGGCACCGACCGAACCGCCTACGCAGGCTCCGACACAGCCGCCGACCGAGCCGCCTACGCAGGCTCCGACGGAAGCACCGACCGAGGCACCGACACAGGCTCCGGAAACTGAGCCTTCGGGCGCAGAGGAAACATCGGAAGGCGAGCCGGCTACCGTCGAGGAAACCGTGACGGAAGTGCCGACAGAACCCGAGACTGAGCCGCCGACACCGGAAGAAACAATGCCCCAGGAAACACAGGAGGTATCCACGGAAGTGATCGTGGAAACGCCGGACGTACCGACGGAAGCTAGTATCGAGGAAACGGAGCCGGAGACGGATCCGATCCCGGACATTCCGCTGCCACCTGCACCTCAGGTCACGCTGGTCTTTGATGCCGGCCATGGTGGAAAATGGGTCGGCTCTGCATCGGGTGCCGGCAACTACATGCGCACGCCGCAGGGCCAGTTGGAGAAGGATCTCACACTGCAGGTCGCATTGATGGCGAAGGCGTACATCGAGGAGCACTACGAAGGCGTGACCATTATCATGACACGTACCACAGACACGCATTTCTCGACGGATCAGGTGGAAGACCTGAAGATCCGTTGTGCGATCGCTAAACAATACAATGCAACGGCGATGATCAGTTTCCATTTCAATGCGATCGCTAACCATTCGGCCGCGGGCGCGACGGTGCTCTGCTCACGAAAGGCGAGTGTAGCTGCTGCAAGTGCAGGTTTAGGAAACTGCATCCTCGACGAACTCGAGAAACTCGGCATCTACCGCCGCGGTATTGCGACGAAGCTTTTGGGCGACTCGAACCTGGACTATTATGCGATCAATCGTCACTGTGCGGCGTATGATATTCCCGGCATCGTCGTAGAAAACTGCTTCTACGATAATCCTGCGGAAGTACCGTTCTTCGACAGCCACGACGCCCTGATGCGCCTGGCGATCGCAGACGTCAAAGGTATCGCAAAGTACTACGGTCTGAGAGAGAAGTGATACAAGCAGTGAGCCATGTGCCCGATGGGCATGCAGGCATGCCCAAGCGGGCATACGGCGAACGCCCCTCATGAGCCGAGAAGCAACGAGAAGCGTTGCGAGAACGGCGAATGAGGGAGCGCTGGTAAAGGAGCGAAGCTCCGACAGCGCGTGCTTGCATCAATGGATAAAACCAATAAGAACATAATTATAGAATTAAGGAGTAATGGATCATGGATGAGAAAACAGTAATTACGGAGGCAGTTGAGGAGAAATTGCCTTCCATGGACGATTTCAAAGAGGAACTGGAGGCTTCGTTTAAGCGTGTGAAGACGGGCGATATCCTGAAGGCAACGATCGTTTCGGTCGATGAGCTTGAGGGCGCGGTTGCAGATCTGAACTACTATGCACCGGGTAAGATCGCGGTGGATGAGTTCTCGGACGACCCGAAGTTCGCCATTCTGGAAGAGGTACATCCCGGCGATGTTGTGGACGCGATCGTTTTGCGTCCGGACGACGGCGCGGGCAATATCGTGCTGTCCGTAAAGCAGGCAGGGCAGGAACTGGCCTGGGATAAATTTGCCGCATATGAAAAAGAGAAGAAGACGCTCAGCGTGCAGATCAAGGAAGCCGTAAACGGCGGCGTGATCTGCTATCCGGAAGGCATCCGCGCCTTCATCCCGGCGTCGAAACTTTCATTGACCTATGTGGAAGACCTGAAGACTTTTGTTGGTAAGAAGGTCGAGGCCCGCGTGATCAATGTGGACGCGGAGAATAAAAAACTCGTGCTGTCCTGCAAGGAGATCCTGGCAGAGCAGGCACATAAGGAAAAAGAAGAGATGATCGAGCGCATCGCGGTCGGCAGCATCGTGAACGGAACCGTTGAGTCGCTGCAGAACTACGGCGCATTCGTCAACATCGGCGACGGCGTATCGGGCCTGCTGCACATCTCCCAGATCAGCAACAAGCGTCTGGGCCACCCGAAGGAAGCGCTGAAGGAGGGCCAGGAGGTCCGCGTGAAGATCATTAAGGTCGAGAAGGGTAAGGTCAGCCTTTCCATGAAGGAAGCGGAGACCGTACTGGATAAGGACATGGATACGAAGGCGCCCGTGGAGTATTCGGACAATGGAAGCGCATCGACCAGCCTAGGCTCGCTGTTTAAGAATATCAAGCTGAACTAATCACGTCGGCATGCATTTGCCGAAAAAAGAGGAACGAAATGGAAGAGAAGATCCGACTGAAGATAACAATGACCGAGCAGAATATCAAGGATTATGTGTACGGGCAGACGCTCAAGTCTGCGCGTGGTATCGCGTTTTTCGCGCTGGGCGTGATCGCGATCGTGATCCTGGTGCTGACGTGGAGCTCGCAAGGTACGCTGGCAAAGGTGTGCCTGATCGGTATCGCCGCGATCTACCTGGTCGTGCAGCCGGTGATGACGGTGCTGAAGGCAAACACGTTGCTGAAACATCCGGAACTCTTCGTTCCCATCGAGTATGAGATCGACGAGGAAGAGGTGGCCGTGACCCAGGGCGAGGAGCACGTCGTGTACCGCTGGGAGGACGGCTTCCGCTTCGTTGTGAAGAAGAACCTGCTGCTGATGTATGTGAGCCGGATCAATGCTTACATCCTGCCGAAGGACCAGCTGGGCGAGGACTATACGCGCCTGCTGACCCTGGCAAAGAGTCATAATTGCCCCGTGCGTGCGGCTTAACGAAAGAATTATGAGTGAGAAAACGTATCTGGATGCGGCGCTGATCGGTTCGATGCAGGCCGGTGATAAACTAACCTATATTTCGCATGGGCCGGCGGAGACGGCGCAGATCGCGAAAGCCGCGGCGCAGTTTGCGAAGAGTGGCGACGTGTTCTGTCTGGACGGCGACCTGGGCGCCGGGAAGACCTTCTTTTCCCAGGCCTTCGGCGCGGCGCTCGGCATTACCGAGCCCATTGTCAGCCCGACCTTTACCATCGTCAGCGAGTACGAAGAAGGCCGCCTGCCGATGTATCATTTTGATGTTTACCGGATCGAGGAGATCGAAGAGATGGACGAGATCGGGTTTGATGAGTATGTCTACGGAACGGGTGTGACGCTGATCGAGTGGGCGCTGCGGATCGAGGAGATCCTGCCGCAGCACCGCTATGCGATCGCCATCACACGTTCAGATCCGCAAAACGAAAGCGAACGGAGGATCGAAATATGCAAGTATTAGGAATAGAGAGTTCGTCGCTGGTGGCATCCGTCGCCCTGTGGAAGGACGACGTGATCATTGCGGAATACACGGTGAATTACAAAAAGACCCACTCCCAGACCCTGCTGCCGATGCTGGACGAGATCGTCCGCATGACGCAGACGGATCTGAAGGAGATCGACGCGATCGCCCTGTCGAACGGGCCGGGCTCATTTACCGGACTTCGGATCGGGTCCGCCACCGCAAAAGGCTTAGGTCTGGCGCTTTGTAAGCCGATCGTGGAGGTTGGCACCGTCGAGGCGACAGCCTACCAGTGCTTCGGCTACAACGGGCTGATCTGCCCGATCATGGACGCGCGGCGCAGCCAGGTCTACACGGGCCTGTACCGCTACGATGCACGCGGCGCCTTTTCGGAAGTGTTCGGCCAATGTGCCCTCGGCGTCGAGGAATTGGTCGCGAAACTGGTAGAATATCCGGAGCAAGTCTTGCTTTTGGGCGACGGCGTTCCGGCGTATAAAGAGAAGATCGAAGAGCTGGCGCCCGGACGTTTCGTCTACGCGCCCGCATTTACCGCGAGACAGCGCGCGGCGGCCGTGGCCGCCCTCGGTGCCGTCCGCTTTGCAGAAGGTCGCGCGATCGCGGCCGAAGCCTCTGCGCCCGACTACCTGCGGAAGTCGCAGGCGGAGCGCGAGATGGAAGAGAAGGAGCATCAGGCATGAAGGTGATCTATCGGCCGGCGATGGTGCACGACGCCGAGGCGCTGGCGCTCCTGGAGCAGGAATGCTTCGGCGCGCACGCCTGGAGCGAGGACGCGCTCACCGAGTCGCTGCTCAAATACAATTATCGTTTTTTTGCGGCCGCAGAGGTCGATGAGGATGGCGAGGAGACCGGGAATATTCTGGGTTACGTCGGTATGTACATCGTCGCTGCGGAGGGCAATATCACGAACGTCGCCGTGACTTCTGCGGCACGTGGCCAGGGTGTCGGCCGCGGTCTGTTGCAGGCGCTGTGCGACTACAGCCGCAAGACGGACTGCATTGCCCTGACGCTGGAGGTGCGTGTTTCGAACACGCCGGCGCGCAAACTCTATGAGAGTTTCGGCTTCGAGAGTGCGGGCGTTCGTAAGAATTTCTATGAGGATCCGACGGAGGACGCCGAGATCCTGTGGCTGCATTTTGCAGTGTGAGGTTATTAAATGCTGGATGTTTGTTTGCTCGGAACGGGTGGGATGATGCCGCTGCCGTACCGATATCTGACTTCATTGATGCTTCGCTACAACGGCGTACAGGTGCTGGTGGACTGTGGCGAGGCGACGCAGATCGCGATGAAAGAGGCGAAATGGAGCGCGAAGCCCATCGATGTGATGTGCATCACGCATTACCACGCCGACCACATCAGCGGTCTTCCCGGCATGCTCCTCACCATGGGAAATGCCGAACGGACGGAGCCCCTCACCATGGTGGGTCCGAAGGGTTTAGAGCGCGTGGTCAATGCGCTCCGCGTGATCGCGCCGGAGCTTCCGTTCGAGATCAAATTCATCGAACTGAGTGAGAATGTGGAGCAGCTGTCCCTGGCGGGGATGGAGGTCACGGCCTTCCGCCTGTCGCATAAGGTGACCTGCTATGGTTATAAATTTGAAGTGAAGCGCGGCGGACGTTTCGACGCCCAGCGCGCGAAGGAGCAGCAGATCCCGCTGCCGCTGTGGCACCGCCTGCAGAAGGGCGAGACTGTCAGCGATCCGGCAGATCCTGCGAAGATCTACACGCCGGATATGGTTTTAGGTCCTGCACGCCGTGGCCTGAAGCTCGTCTATGCGACGGATACCCGGCCGCTGCCCATCATCGCCGAGCAGGCGGAGGACGCCGACCTGTTCATCTGCGAGGGCATGTATGGCGATCCGGAGAAACTCGCGAAAGCGAAGGAAAACAAGCATATGATGATCACTGAGGCGGCGCAGTTGGCGCGGCAGGCGCAGCCGAGACGGTTCTGGCTGACGCATTACAGCCCGTCGCTGAATCACCCTGAAGAATACGAAAAGGACGTCAAGAAGATATTTCCCGAGGCTGTCCTGCCGAAGGACGGACGCAGCATAACGCTTTCGTTCGATGAGGAGTAACGAAGAAATGGAAGAAAGATCCTGTACGATATTGGCCATCGAGTCGTCGTGTGATGAGACCGCGGCGGCGGTGGTGCAAAACGGACGTAAGGTCCTGTCCAATGTGATCTCGTCGCAGATCGAGCTGCACACCCTATACGGGGGCGTGGTGCCGGAGATCGCGTCGCGTAAGCACGTGGAGAAGATCAATCCCGTGATCATGGAAGCATTGACCCAGGCAAATATGCGCTTAGAGGACATGGACGCGATCGCCGTGACCTATGGCCCCGGCCTGGTCGGCGCGCTGCTGGTCGGCGTTGCTGCGGCGAAGGCCATCGCATTTGCAGCGAATAAACCGCTCATCGGCGTGAACCACATCGAGGGTCACGTGGCGGCGAATTTTATCACGCATCCGGAGCTGGAGCCGCCGTTCATCTGCCTGATCGTTTCGGGCGGCCACACCCACCTGGTGGAGATGAAGGATTACGGCGAGTACGAGATCCTCGGACGCACCCGCGACGACGCGGCGGGCGAGAGTTTTGATAAGGTGGCGCGTGCCATAGGACTGGGCTACCCCGGCGGACCGAAGATTGACAAACTGGCGCCGGAGGGCGAGGCTTGCATCCCGTTCCCGCGGGCGAAGGTGGAAGGCGCTCCCTACGATTTCAGCTTCAGCGGCTTGAAATCGGCGGTGCTGAATTACATTAACCACGAAGAGATGCTGGGGCACGAGATCCGGCGCGCGGACATCGCGGCGTCGTTCCAGGACGCGGTGGTTTCGGTGCTGGTTTCCCATGCGATCGAGGCGGTGCACGACCGCGGCTACCACAGTCTGGTGATGGCGGGCGGCGTTGCTTCGAATAAGGGACTGCGCCGTGCCATGAGCGAGGCCTGTGAAAAAGAAGGAATTAAGTTGTACTATCCCGATCCGATCCTCTGTACGGACAATGCGGCGATGATCGGTTCGGCGGCATATTATGAGTTTTTGAAGGGACGCGTAAGCGGGTACGACCTGAACGCGGTCCCGGGACTGAAGATCGGAGAGCGCTAGGCTCTTCGGACTTTTACGGGAGTAGATAAGATGGACGCGAAACGCATACGCACGGCGGCGATCGTGCTCGCCGGCGGAAAAGGACTGCGCTTAGGCGGCGACACTCCGAAGCAGTATTTGCTTCTGGAGGGGCGGCCGTTGCTTTGCCATGCCCTGGATGCGTTCGAGGCGGCTGCGTCGGTGGACGCGATCCTGGTGGTCGTGGGCGCGGCGGACGTGGACCGTGTGCGTGAGGCGCTTACGACGACCTACGGGCCGTTCGGGAAACTGATCGGCGTCGTGGCCGGCGGGAAGGAGCGTTATGACTC
>JAFYGB010000032.1 GCA_017543445.1 Lachnospiraceae bacterium
GGATGCGATCCGTACCTCTCCGTTAACAACGCATTGCAGCTGTCCCGCGACGTTAAGGTCGTAAAGAGCTACGATGACATCTATGAGATCTGTGATTTCATCACTGTACACGTTCCGCTTCTCGATTCTACTAAGAACCTGATCAATGCAGAAGCCATCGCGAAGATGAAGGACGGCGTTGTTGTGATCAACTGCGCACGTGACCTGGTCGTTGACGAGCCGGCTATGCTCGAGGCTCTCGAGTCCGGTAAGGTTCGTAAGTACGTTTCTGACTTCCCGAACGCTACCACCGCTGGTAAGAAGGGTGTGATCCTCACACCTCACCTGGGCGCTTCCACCGAAGAGTCTGAGGATAACTGTGCGATCATGGCTGTAGACGAGATCGTTGATTATCTGGATAATGGTAACATCCGCAACTCCGTTAACTACCCGGCATGTACGCTTGGTAAGCTGACCCACGCTGCACGTGTGACCGTTGCTCACAAGAACATTCCGAACGTGATCAGCAAGTTCACCGCATGCGCAGGCGAGAGCGGCATCAACATCGAGCAGATGGTATCCGCTAGCCGCGGTGAGTATTCCTACGCGATCTACGACGTAAATTCGAAGGTAAGCGATGACTTCATCGCAAAACTCTCCGCGATCGACGGCGTACTGAAGGTTCGTGTTATTGAAAAGTGAGTGATACTAGGCTCGAAAAGTCCGGAACGCGCATGCTGGCATGCGCAGGGCCGACCTTGAGAGCCGAACATACATGAGCCATACCGATTTCCGAAGGAAAACGAAAGGATGGCGAATGTATGTAGGATTTCGGGAGCGCGAAGCGCGGAGAAATCCGTAGTATCACGAAGTGAAGTTAACACTTAACCTGAACGAAAAAATAGTATAAAACCTGCGATTCTCCAATGCGGCAAATGTATTGGAGAATCCGTTTTTTGGAGGAAATATGGCTATCGTTAGACCATTTTGCGGCGTTCGTCCCGCAAAGGAGGTAGTGGCAGAAGTTGCCGCACTTCCCTATGACGTTTATAATCGCGAAGAGGCCGTAGCAGCGGTTCAGGGTCACCCCCTCTCGTTTTTGAACATTGACCGCGCAGAAACGCAGTTCGATGCGTCGGTGGATACCTACGCCGACTGTGTATACGCGAAGGCGAAGGAGATGCTGGATGCGCAGATCGCGGACGGCACCTATGTGACCGATGCGACTCCGTGCTTCTATGTGTACCGTCTGATCATGGACGGCCGCGCACAGACCGGTATCGTCGGCTGCAGCAGCGTAGACGACTATGTAAACAATGTCATCAAGAAGCACGAGAACACCCGCGCAGATAAGGAGCAGGACCGCATCCGCCACGTAGATACGTGTAGTGCGCAGACCGGCCCGATCTTCCTGGCATACCGTTCCAACGCGCAGATCGCGCAGATCACGAAAGATGTGATGCAGGAGGAGCCGCTTTACGATTTCACGGCAGACGACGGCATCTCGCACACCATTTGGAAGATCGCGGATCCCGTGCTGGTAGCGCGTCTTTCGCAGGCGTTTGAGACAGTTCCCAACACCTACATCGCGGACGGTCATCACCGTGCTGCCTCGGCAGTAAAGGTAGGCTTGAAGCGCCGAGCTGAGAACCCCGGCTACACCGGAAGCGAAGAGTTTAATTTCTTCCTGTCCGTTCTGTTCCCGGAGGACGAACTGATGATCCTGCCGTACAACCGCGTTGTAGCGGACCTGTGCGGACGGAGCGTGGATGAGTTCCTGAAGGCACTTACGGACGCCGGCTTCACCTATACAAAGAGTGAAAAACCGGTAGCGCCCACAGAGCCCATGACCTTCGGCATGTTCCTGGACGAGACCTGGTACGTACTGAAGGCGGCGCCTTCCATGAAGAGCGACGACCCGGTAAAGGGACTGGACGTTTCCGTACTGCAGGACTATCTGCTGGATCCGATCCTCGGGATCAAGGATCCGCGTGTGGATAAGCGCATCGATTTCATCGGCGGCATCCGCGGTCTCTCCGAACTGGAGCGCCGCGTGCATACCGACATGACGGTTGCATTTTCCATGTATGCTACGACGATCTCTCAGTTGTTCGACGTTGCGGATGCAGGCCTTTTGATGCCTCCGAAGTCGACTTGGTTTGAGCCGAAGCTGCGCAGCGGCTTACTCATCCACAAGATCTGAGAACAGTAGAGTTATGATACGAAGACCTATACGAGGCTGACCGGATCACTTCCGGTCTCTCACGGAGGAACGGCATGGAGAAAATCTGGCGAGTACGCGCGAATAAAGTGGATTTTGATGGTTTTTCGAAGGAACTGGGGGTATCCCCCTATCTGGTCCGGATCATGGCAAATCGCGGCCTTAACTCGGTCGAGGCGATGCGCCGTTTCCTAGACGCAGACCCTTTGAGCATTCACGATCCTGCGCGCCTGCCGGATGTTCTCCCTGCCGTTTCTTTGCTTATAGAAGCACTTCAAAACGGAAAGAAGATCCGCATCCTGGGTGACTATGACGTAGATGGTGTATGCTCGGTCACGATCTTATATCGGGCTTTGAACAGCATTGCCCGCGAAGGCACGGTCGACTGGCAGGTGCCCCACCGAATCGAAGATGGTTTCGGCCTGAATCCGCGGATCATCGAAAAGGCGCACGAAGATGGGATCGACCTTCTGATCACCTGTGACAATGGGATCGCGGCCGGAGCGGAAGTGAAGATGGCGCGCGACTTAGGCATGACGGTCGTGGTGACGGATCACCATGAAGTACCGGCCAATGGCGGCAGCCTGCCCTATGCGAACGCCGTCGTAGACCCGAAGAGGGAAGACAGCGCGTATCCTTTTTCCGGCATCTGTGGTGCGGTCGTTGCGTGGAAGGTCATGCAGGCCTTATATGACCATCTGGACGGGCACTCGTCAAAGGAACTCTGGCCGCTCATCGAGTTCGCGGCGATCGCGACGGTGGGGGATGTGATGGATCTTCTCGACGAGAACCGCTCGATCGTGCAGCTCGGGTTGATGCGCATCCGCGGCAACCATGGCGCGGGCTTTTTGGGCCTGCAGGCGCTGATGGAAGCCTGCGATCTGTCGCCGGAGACTTTCAGCAGTTATGAGATCGGTTTCGTTCTGGGACCTTCTCTGAATGCAGGCGGCCGCCTGGAGACTGCGACACAGTCCGTGCAGCTGATGATCACAGAGGATGCGACGCAGGCCCGGCAGTTGGCGAAAGATCTTCATGAGCTGAACGCGCGCCGTAAGGAGATGACCGAGGCGGGCGTACGAACGGCCTGTGAGCAGATCGGGCCTGCCGACGAGCTTCCGCCCGACGCAGACCATGTGCTGGTCGTTTACCTGCCGGACTGCCACGAAAGCGTTGCCGGCATCATCGCCGGCCGCCTCCGCGAGATCTATTATCGGCCGACCTTCGTCATCACGAAAGCAAAAGAAGGCCTGAAAGGATCGGGCCGTTCCATTCCCGGTTACGATATGTTCCACTCGATGGAGCAGGTCGGAGAATATATGACGAAGTTTGGCGGCCACGAGATGGCGGCCGGTCTGTCCCTCCCGGAGGAGAACCTGGAAGGCTTCCGCGCTGCGATCAACGCGAATTGTACATTGACCGAGGAAGCGCTGCGGGAGAAGGTCTGGATCGATATTCCGATGCCGGCATCGTATGCGACTGTTCCCTTCATCGAGGAACTGCGCCTGCTGGAACCCTTAGGTAAGGGCAATGAATCCCCAACCTTTGCGGAGAAGGATCTGCGTGTCATTCGGATCTCCCGAATGGGTAAGGAGCGGCAGTTTTTGCGGCTGGATCTGCTCAGTACGAATGGTTTCCGTTTCGGCGTTCCCTTCTTCGGTGATACGCGCGCACTGGCGGCGGAAGCGGTCCGCGTCTGCGGGCAGGAAGCCTGGGACCGTGCGATGCTGGGATTGGAAAATGATCTGCGCCTGCAGATCATCTACACACCGACACTGGGAAACTTCCGCGGCGAAGTGCAGATCAATTATCGATTGAAACATTATCAATTTGTAAAAAAATCTTGAAAAATCCAAGTGGAAATATTATACTAATAGAAATATACAAAACGCCTGTCCGGGTCGTATGCACCGGCCGCGGAGAGGCAGAAGTTCCCCACCGGACTTATGGATGGATGCGGGAACGAAGGTGCAAATGAAACGAGAGGAGAGCAGGTGCCCATGTCGGACGAAATGAAAAGCAAAATTGAATCAGAAGCCGAACATGTTTTGGCACCGGTAGAGCGGATCTCACTTCTGGCAGACCATGTGAAACAGGCCGGCCGGGAGATGCAGGATGCAAAAGAGCAGACTTCAAACGACGTACAGGCTGCCCCGAATCCGCAGAACCTCGAAGAATTTCTGGCGAACTGCATGAGCCGTCATGCGATGGATAACAAGACGCCCGAAGAGCTTCGCTCTCTTTTGATGCAGATCATCAAGGCATACCATCCTTCGGATGACCTGTCTCTGATCGAAAAAGCCTACGATACCGCAGCGAAGATGCACGCGGAGCAGAAGCGCCGTTCCGGCGATCCGTACATCATTCACCCCTTAAGTGTTGCGATCATCCTGGCCAGTCTCCAGCTGGATAAGGAGACCATCGCGGCGGGTCTGCTGCACGACGTAGTAGAAGATACACCGTATACCGACGAGGATATGCGCCGCGAGTTCGGCGATGAAGTCGCGTCTCTGGTGGACGGTGTCACCAAATTGGATAAAGTCAGCATCGGCAACGATAAGGTGGAACGTCAGGCGGAGAACCTGCGTAAGATGTTCCTCGCCATGGCGAAGGATATCCGTGTCATCCTGATCAAACTCGCCGACCGCTTGAATAATATGCGTACGCTCCAGTACATGTCGGAAACGAAGCAGAAGGAGATCGCGCGCGAGACGATGGAGATCTATTCACCCATTGCCCACAGGCTCGGTATTTCGAAGATCAAGATCGAACTCGACGACCTCTCCTTAAAGTATCTGGAACCGGAGGTCTACTACGACCTCGTCGAGAAGATCGCTCTGCGCCGCAACGAGCGCGAGGACTATGTAAAGGCGATCGTAGAAGAAGTGGCGCAGCACATCGCGGACGCCGGCATCAAGGCGACCGTGGACGGACGCGTAAAGCACTTCTTCAGCATTTACAAAAAGATGAAAAACCAGAACAAATCGCTGGATGAGATCTACGATCTCTTCGCGGTGCGCATCCTCGTGGACAGTGTGAAGGACTGCTACGCGGCGCTCGGCGTCATCCACGGTTTGTATAATCCCATCCCTTCCCGGATCAAGGATTATATCGCCATGCCGAAACCCAATATGTATCAGTCGTTGCACACCACGCTGATCAGCAACACGGGCCGGCCGTTCGAGATCCAGATCCGCACCTACGAGATGCACCGTACCGCGGAATACGGTATCGCGGCGCACTGGAAGTATAAAGAGGAGCAGTCCGGCGTGAAGACCGAAGCCGGCGAGGAAGCAAAGCTCGGCTGGCTGCGTGAGATCCTGGAATGGCAGAAGGAAGAGACCGACAACAAGCAGTTCATGAACCTCGTAAAGAGCGACCTGGACCTGTTCTCGGACACCGTTTTCTGCTTCACCCCGACGGGTGACGTGAAGAACCTGCGTAAGGGCTCCACGCCCATCGATTTCGCCTACGCGGTCCATTCGAACGTGGGTAATACCATGGTGGGCTGCCGCATCAACGAGAAGATCATGCCCATCGACACGGAGCTGCAGAACGGCGACCGCGTCGAGATCATCTGTTCGCCGAACTCCCACGGACCTTCCCGTGACTGGCTCTCCATCGTAAAGAGTACGCAGGCGAAGAATAAGATCAATATGTGGTTCAAGCAGCAGTTCAAGGAGGAGAACATCATCCGCGGACGTGAACTGGTGCAGCAATATATCAAATCCAAGGGACTCGTCCTTTCGGACCTGGTCCGTCCGGAATTCATCGACAAGGTCATCGCGAAATACGGTTTCCGTGACTGGGATTCGGTGCTGGCGGCCATCGGCCACGGCGGACTGAAGGAAGGCCAGGTGGTGAACCGTCTGGCAGAAGAGTACGAGAAGAAGAAAAAGCGGGAAATGACGGACGCGCAGGTGCTGGAGAGCATCTCCGAGACCGCAAAGGAACGTGTGATCCCGCAGTCCTCTCGCCATAAGGGCGGCATCGTCGTCAAAGGCATGGAGGATCTGGCCGTCCGTTTCTCGAAATGTTGTTCGCCGGTGCCCGGGGATGACATCGTCGGCTTCGTGACCCGTGGCCGCGGCATTTCCGTCCACCGCGTGGACTGTGTAAATATCGTCAACCTGCCCGAGGCAGAAAAGAGCCGCCTGATCGAGGCGACCTGGCAGGCCGGCGAGGAAAAATCCGGCGAGACATATGTCACCGAGATCGTGATCTATATGTACAACCGACTGGGACTGATGGTGGATATCTCGAAGGTATTTACCGAGGAGGAGATCGACATCCTGTCGATGATCTCCCGTGTGAATAAACAGGGCATCGTGACCATCGTCATGTCCTTCGAGATCCGCGGTAAGGCGGAACTCAAACATCTGTTTGACAAATTGCATAACGTCACCGGCGTTATCGATGTAGAACGTACCAAAGGCTAGAGGGTATCCGAGGATACCCTCCGATTTGTATAGAGAGGAGATCACGTTATGGAAGCAAACGCACAGAACGAAAATACTCAGCCGAAATTCAAGATCGTGCAGCTGACGGTCGGCGAACTGGCCGAAAACTGCTACCTTTTTATCAACAAGGAGACGAACGAAGGGTTCATCGTGGATCCCGGCGATGAGGCGACCCGCATCAGCGTTCGTGTGAATCATGAGCAGATGAAGCCGGTCGCGATCCTGCTGACGCACGGACATTTCGATCATTTTCTGGCGGCAGAGGAACTCGCGAAAAAGTACGAGATCCCGGTCTGCATCCATGAGGCGGACGCATCGCTTTTGGAAGATCCGAACGATAATCTGTCACTCCCGTTTTTCGGCGTCCGTGCGACACTGAAGGCGGATAAAATATTTGCCGAGGGCGATACATTAACCTTCGCAGGCTATGATTTCAAGGTCATCCACACGCCGGGGCATACACGCGGCAGCGTTTGCTTCTACCAGGAAGAACTGGGCATCTGCTTCTCCGGTGACACTCTGTTCTGTGAGTCGCTGGGACGCACGGATTTCCCCGGGGGCAATGTAAAAGACATCGTGGCGAGCATCTGCAAGAAGCTGCTGCTCGCATTGCCCGAGGACACGGTCGTATATCCCGGACACAATGAGCAGACGACCATCGAACACGAAAAGAAATACAATCCGACCGCTCCGTACATGGCGCGGTACACAAAGGAATGAGAAAGCAGGAGAGATGTTGATCATCGGTCTGGATCGAGAAGAAAATGAATACATGGTACGCGGACTGGTGATGTCGTTTTTCCCACATCAGGAGTTTGGCGTGGACTTGACGCCCGTCCAGGAACTCACGCAGGAGCAGAAGAAGGATCGCCTGCAGGTCGAACAGGACCGCATCACCTACTATGACACAGAAGGAAGCGAATACACCGAGGGTTATGTTCGCTCGAGCGAAGGGGATAAACTCTCCATCGAGGACTGTCGTGCCCTTGAGAGGGCCGTATACGCGGCTTTGAGCCGCGCGACGCATATTTCCCTGCCGTGGGGCATATTGACCGGTGTGAGGCCTACAAAGCTTCCTATGGCCATGCTGCGTGACGGCATGGAGGACGCGGACATTATCGCCCGCCTGGAGCGGGAGTTTTATATCTCCCCGCAAAAAGCGGCAACGGCGACCGACATCGCCCGCCGCGAGTTAAAACTTTTAAACGAGATCGACTATAAAAACGGTTACAGCCTGTACATCGGCATTCCGTTCTGCCCGACCATCTGCTTGTATTGCTCATTTTCGGCCTACCCGCTGGCGGCGTGGAAGACGCGCGTGGACGACTATCTGGACGCGCTGGAGCGGGAAATGATCGCCGCAGGCGAGATGTTTAAGGATCGGAAGCTGCAGGCTGTCTATGTCGGCGGTGGTACGCCGACGTCCCTGTCACCGGAGCAGCTGACGCGGCTGTGCGCCATGGTGCATAAATACTTCGACATGAGCCATGTGCGCGAATTTACCGTGGAAGCAGGACGGCCAGACTGCACGGATGCAGAGAAACTGTACGCCATAAAGGCGGGTGGCGCGGATCGTGTCTCGGTGAACCCGCAGAGCATGCAGCAACGTACGCTGGACCTGATCGGACGCAGACACAGTGTGGAGCAGGTCGTGGAAACCTTCGAGCGGGCGCGGAAGATCGGTTTTGAGAATATCAACATGGACATCATCCTGGGACTGCCCGGAGAGACGGAAGCGGACGTCGCGGATACACTGCAAAAGATCGCGGCGCTGAAGCCGGATAATCTGACGGTGCATTCGCTTGCGATCAAACGCGCGGCGCGGCTGAATATCTTTTGGGAGCAGTTCGCCCATATGGAGATGAAAAACAGCGACGCGACCATGTCCCTGGCGTATCGGACTGCGGCCGAAATGGGCCTGGCACCGTACTATTTGTACCGCCAGAAGAATATGGCCGGGAACTTCGAAAACGTCGGCTTTGCCACACCCGGTAAGGAAGGACTCTACAACATCCTCATCATGGAGGAGGTGCAGTCCATCGTGGCACTTGGCGCCGGAGCCTCAACGAAGGCGGTTTTCAAAAACGGGCACATCGAGCGATGTGAAAACGTGAAAGAAGTGGCCCAGTATATCGATCGTATCGACGAGATGATCGAACGCAAACGGAAGCTATTCTTGCAAGAAGACGCAAGATAAGGTATAATAAAATGTGGCGTATCATTTTCCAAAGGATAAGATACGCAAAAATGGTTTCAGAAAGAGAATGGTTTGTCGGACAAACTGAAAAAGCATCTATGAGTAATGTAAAAATCTGGTGCGACAGCACCTGCGATCTGGCGAAAGATCAGCTTCAGCAACACAATATCACCATGTTTCCGCTCTGTGTCATCCTGGGCGATGAAACGCGCCTCGACGGTGTGGATATAACGCCCGAGGAGATCTATAAATGGTCGGATGCCCATAAGACGACGCCGAAGACATCGGCGCTTACCTTCGGTATCCTCGAAGATGCGCTTCGGGCGGCGAAGGAAGCAGATGACGAGGTCATCTTCATCGGTATTTCATCGAAGATGAGCACGACCAACAACGTGGTAGCCATGGCAGCTCGGGAGTTCGAATTCGACAAATTGCACGTGTTTGACTCGCAGAACCTGTCGACCGGCATCGGCCTCCAGGTCCTCTATGCGGCCCGCCTGGCCGAAGAGGGTAAGACGGCAGAGGAGATCATCGCGGCGCTTGAAAAACGTGTGGCGGATGTGCGCGCGAGCTTCATCGTGGATACGTTGGTCTACCTGTCCCGCGGCGGACGTTGTAATTCCGTGGCTGCACTTCTGGGCAGTGTGATCCGCCTCCATCCCATGATCGTGGTAAAAGACGGCGCCATGGGCGTCGGTAAGAAGTACCGTGGCCATCTGAAGTCCGTTTTACTCAAATATGCAAAAGACATGGAAGAGGCGCTTTTGCAGGCGGACCCGACCATCGTATTCATCACGCATTCGGGCTGCAGTGTGGAAGAAGAGCAGGCGGTCTACGACTATCTGGTATCGCTGAATTACTTCAAAGAGGTCCGCATCACCCACGCGGGCGGTGTCATCTCGAGCCATTGCGGGCCGGGGACCCTCGGCGTACTGTACTATGCGAAATAAAAGGACACATTTACAAAGGAGCTAACTATGGCAGCAAAACTGATCAAAAAGCCGGTCACCGGCATGAAAGATATATTACCCCGCGAGATGGAGATCCGCGATTACCTGATCGCCCTCATCAAGAAGACCTATAAGGGCTTCGGCTACACGCCGATCGAGACTCCCTGTGTGGAAAACATCGAAAACCTCTGCAGTAAAAACGGCGGAGAGAATGAAAAACTCATCTTTAAGATCTTAAAGCGCGGCGCGAAACTGGATCTGGAAAATGCGGCTTCTGAGCAGGATCTCGTGGATTCCGGCCTTCGTTATGACCTGACCGTTCCGCTTGTGCGTTACTATGCGAATAACGCGCAGGACCTTCCGAGCCCGTTTAAGGCTCTGCAGATCGGCAGCGTGTGGCGTGCGGACCGCCCCCAGAAGGGACGTTTCCGCCAGTTCGTACAGTGTGATATCGACGTTCTGGGTGATCCGTCGAATCTGGCAGAGATCGAGCTGATCCTCGCGACGACGACATTGCTCGGGAAGATCGGTTTCTCCGGTTTCATCGTTCACATCAATGATCGTCGCATCCTGAAGGCGATGGCTGCTTACAGCGGCTTTGCGCCCGAGAACTACGATCAGGTATTCATCACCCTCGACAAAATGGATAAGATCGGCCTGGACGGCGTGTCCGCCGAGCTTTTGGAGCAGGGCTTCGATAAAGAGGCGGTAGAGCGTTATACGTCCCTGTTTACCGCGATGGAAGGCGCGGCGGATCCGCTGGCGGCCTTAGCGCAGAAACTGGGGGATGCATTGCCCGCAGAGGTGCGTGAAAGCCTGTCCCAGATCATGACCGGTGCGAAGAACGTATCCGGTGCGGACTATGTTCTGAAGTTCGACCCGACGCTGGTGCGCGGCATGAGCTACTATACCGGAACCATTTTCGAGATCACGATGGAAGGTTTCCCGTTCTCCGTAGCCGGCGGCGGCCGCTACGATGAGATGGTCGGAAAGTTCACCGGCACACCGACGTGCGCCTGCGGTTTCTCCATCGGTTTCGAGCGTATCGTTACCATCCTGCTGGATCAGGGCTATTCGGTCGAGACCGAAGAGAAGAAGGCATATCTCGTTGAGAAGACCATGCCGATGGACCGCCTCGCCGAGATCATTTCCCGCGCACAGGAAGAGCGGAAGCAGGGACGTTCGGTCCTGGTTTCCTACATGAATAAAAACCGCAAATTCCAGAAGGAGCAGCTGACGAGCGAGGGTTATACCGAGATCGTGGACTTCTACACGGAAGAGTTGAAAAAATGATCAAGACCGTGAAGCGGCCTTGAAACAAGGAGAGAATCAGGAATTATGGATAAGGAAAATATCCGCAAGATCATAAAGATCGCAGCGCTTTCATTGGGGATCATCCTGTTTATCGCGCTGATCGTGTATTTAGCCATCATCGGCGCGAAGAAACCTTCGTTTCCGGATATCAGTCTGGCACCGAGCGATGTGACGACCGAACCCGAACCGACATTGCCCCCGGACGGAGTTGTCGTAGAAGGAAAGACCGTCTTGAACTCCAAAAAGGAGTACTATGCCGACCTGAACGACAACGGCTACTATGAGAAGATCGTGGTCCAAAAACTCAACCTCGAGTATCGGCCGGATAATGCGACCTTGCTCATCAATGATCAGGTGGTTTTCGAGGGATCGAACGTGAAGGAGGTCGTGATCGAGAACCCGTTCGGCTGGGAGCGCGGATGGATCATCGGATTGGCCATTTATGAGGAAGGCCTTCCGGAGGGATATCTGAACTATCGCCTGTATGAATACACGAGAAATGGGCAATTCCTTCCGATCGACCGGGATCTGGAGCGTCTGGAGGATGTCGGCGGGGAAGAGATCCCGGTCATCGCAGCTTCCGAGCAGATCATCTCGAATGCGGCGACGTTTACGAAGAATGAGAAAAACCTGGACATGTTGTTGTATCTGAATATGCCGGAGATCTTCTATGTTCAGTTGACTGCAGAGGATGTCGATCCGCTTTCCTTCTACATCCAGGAACCGCCCGAAGGACAGACCGTCTATCTGCATTATGCAAGTAAGGAATGGCCGACACTGAAGTCCTCCCGCGTGGAGCGGAGACTGAAGGCTTTCCAGGCCGTTTACGATAAGATGGACATCACATCGAACCGTCGCATCCTGCCGATCGGAGAGCGTTATCAGATCGTGAAGCTGATCTTTGTCGAGGATATTTCCACGAAGCAGACCGAGTGGAACGGGCAGCAGACTTGGTTCCAGCTGGCATTGGCAGACGGCACCTATGTTTATATTCTGGCGCAGAACCTCTGGAAGGATATCCAGATGGAGGAGAAGACCGAAGAGACGACCGAGGCAACGACCGGAGAAGAGGGCGAGGATGTCACGGTGGACGGCTCACTTTCGGAAGGCGGTTCTGAGGCGAATGCGGGAGAACCCGTTACGGATGAGAACGGTAATGTAGTTACGGCTGAGGAGATGGTAGATCCGAACGCACAGCCTGTGGATCCGAACGCGCAGCCCGTGGATCCGAACGCGCAGCCCGTGGATCCGAACGCACAGGTTTAATATGTACCTTACAGGTCAGAGAAGGACCTGAAAATATATTACAAGGCAGGTTTGTGTCACAAACCCTGCCGCAAGGAGGTTGGTTTACAAATGAAGATCTATGTCAATGCAAAGGCGGGCCGTGACGGAAACGGCTCGAAGGATCTGCCTTTCAAGCGAATCAGCGAGGCAGCCAAAGTGGCTCAGCCGGGCGATGAGGTCATCGTAGCGAGCGGCATTTACCGCGAGTACGTCGATCCGAAGTTTGCCGGCTGCGAGGGTGCACCGATCGTGTACCGCAGCGAAGAGCCTCTGGGCGCGGTGATCACCGGCTCGGAGCTCCTGACGGGTTGGACGAAGCTCGAAAGCGGCGTCTGGACCGCGAGCGTGGATAACTCGGTATTCGGCACCTACAATCCGTACACGACGTACGTTTACGGCGACTGGTACTTCGCGGGACGTTCCCGTCACACCGGTTGCGTCTACCTGAACGATAAGGCGCTCTATGAGTGTAAGACCATGGAGGAGTGTATCGCAGGTCAGGCGACCGAGTATTCCTGGGAGCCCGAGGCTTCGAAGTATAAGTGGTTCGCCGAGCAGAAGGACGGCCGTACCGTATTCTATTGTAATTTCCAGGGCGTGGACCCGAACCGTGAGAAGGTCGAGATCAATGTCCGCCGCCGCTGTTTCTTCCCGTCGAAGATCGGCGTGAGCTACATCACCGTATCCGGCTTCGCGATCGAGAAGGCAGCGACCACGTGGGCACCGCCGGCCGCTTTCCAGGACGGTATGATCGGCCCGCATTGGTCGAAGGGTTGGATCATCGAGGACTGCGATATCTCCAACAGCAAGTGCGCTGGTATCTCCCTCGGTAAGTATTTCGATCCGGCCAATGACCATTATTTCACCTATAAGCATGTAAAGAGCCCGACCCAGATGGAGCGTGACGCGGTCTGCCGCGGACAGTTCCACGGCTGGTCGAAGAAAAGAGTGGGCAGCCACATCATTCGCCGGAATAATATCCACCACTGTGAGCAGGGCGGTATCATCGGACGTATGGGCGGCGTGTTCTCGCTGATCGAAGACAACCATATCCATCATATCAATAACATGATGGAGCTCGGCGGCGCGGAGATCGCCGGCATCAAACTGCATGCCGCGATCGATGTGACCATGCGCAGAAATTATATCCATCATTGTACCATGGGCATCTGGACCGACTGGGAGGCGCAGGGAACGCGTATTTCCCAGAACCTGCTGTGCTGCAACCAGCGCCCGGCGTTCGCTAAGCAGCTGCCCGGTGGCATGATGTGTCAGGATATCTTCGTCGAGGTAGGCCACGGCCCGACCTTGATCGACAACAACCTTTTGCTTTCCGAGGTATCGCTCCGCATGGCGACCGAGGGCGTGGCTATGGTCCACAACCTGATCTGCGGTTCCTTTACCTCCGTCGGCGGCGGAACGGATAACATCACGGACGGCGTGCTGCGTCAGCGCTACACCCCGTACCACATGCCGCACCGCACTGAAGTCATGGGCTTCATGACCATCCTCCATGGCGACGATCGTTTCTACAACAACATCTTCGTTCAGAAGTGGCCGGACGGCAGCAACCTGACTACCGAGCATGAGAACCTCGAGGTCGGCACCCATGTGATGGATGCCTATCCGACCTACGAAGAGTGGATCTCCCACTTCGATATGGAGAGCGAGACCCCGGACATGGGAGCACTGGCGAAATATCATTTTTCCGCCCTTCCCGTGTGGTCCGAGGGCAATGCCTACCTGGCCGGCGCGAAGGCGTACTGCCACGAGAAGCACAACCTCTTAAGCAGCGCTCCGGTCACCGTAGAAGTGAAAGAAGAGGACGGCGCGCCCGTTCTCACGACCAATCTCTATGATTTCATCTCGGATTTTGATTGCCCGCTGATCACGACGCAGACTTTAGGTATCGCGTTTGAGCCAGAGCAGCGTTTCGAGAACAACGACGGTTCCGATATCATCTTCGATACCGACTACCTCGGAGATCACCGCGGACTCTCGGTTCTGCCCGGTCCGTTCGCAACGCCCATTAAGAAAGTAAAGGTGTGAAAACAGTGAGTACATTTCAAAGTTTGGAAGAGGCACAGGCCTTTTTTACGCAGGATCGTTTCGCGACCGAAAACGGAATGACCCTGGATGAACTCGGCGAAGACTACGCGGTCTGCAGTGTGGTCCTTACGGCCCGCCACAGAAACGCGTACGGCGGGGTCATGGGCGGCGTGATCTTCACGCTCGCCGACTACGCATTTGCCGCAGCATCGAACAACATACATAGAGTCACAGTCGCGATGCAGGTATCCATCAACTACCTAAGCGCCCCGAAAGGCGAGAAACTCACCGCTACCGCAAAATGCATCAAAGACGGCAAAACGAGCATGGTCGTCAACGTCGATATCGTGGATGACACGGGACGCGCCGTGGCTCAGTTCGTCGGCACCGGCTTTAAACTATAGTTTCAAATCCCGAATGCGCGTGCGTGCACGCGTGTTCGGGTTTCTCTTTTACTATTTACCGCTTTGAAGGGAAGGTTTGCCAGCCAAACCTTGGGATTAACGATGATACTTTTAAATCAGATGACGGTCCTGCTCATCATTATGGCCGTCGGCTTTATATGCAACAAGATCAAACTCCTGGACGACGCCTCCACGAAGCATATTTCCGCTCTCGTGGTCAATGTCGCGAACCCCTGCCTGGTCCTTTCTGCAGCGGCGGCGGACCACTCCGGCTCCGATAAATCAAAGCTTCTTCAGGTCGCATTGATCGCAGTCATACTGTATGCCTGCCTGATCTTTCTGGCATTTGTTATTCCCCATTTGTTGAAGGTGGAGAAATCGAGCGTCCCGACCTACCGGCTCATGACCATCTTTTCCAACATCGGTTTCATGGGCTTTCCGGTCATCGAAGCGGCCTACGGAAAGGAAGCCCTGCTGTATGCTTCGATCTTCCTGTTTCCGTATAACATCCTGATCTACACCTATGGCATCTCCCAGATGACGGGAGAGTCTTTCGTGCGCGGAAAGATCCAGTGGAAGAAGATCTTCAATATCGGCGTGGACGCCGGCATCGTAGCCCTGATCATCTATATTTTCAACATCCCGGTGCATTCCGTACTGGTGAAGACCATCGATTCCCTGAGTGGCCTGACAGCGCCGCTGTCCATGATCGTCATCGGCTATTCCTTTGCGAAGATGAACCTGAAGGAACTCTTCACCGACGTTCGCATGCTCGTATTTTCCGTGATCAAATTAGGCCTGATCCCGCTGGCGGGTGTGGCGATTCTGTGTTTGTTCGGAGTCGGAGGCGACCTGCTCGGAGTCTGCTTCATCATGCTGGCGACTCCGGTCGGAAGCATGACGGCCATGATGGCAGGCTGGTACGGAAAGAACGAAGAACTCGCAGCCCGTGCCGTTGCCATCACAACATTGCTTTCGGTAGCGACCATCCCGCTGATGAGTATGATCTTGCATGTTTAAAGAAAGACGAAGCAATATAGGAAAAAACTATACCAGAAATTTCGATTTTCGCGCAACCAAAGCACATAAAATGTTGATATATATAGTAGAGGTGTAGATGAGTAGATTTTCCTAACTCGGTCAATTCCCATAAAACTTGCGACGGATTGCTCATTTAAGTATAGGATCGAGAGGAGAGCAGTTATGAAAAAGACAAAGATTATTTTACCATTAATGGTGTTTATTTCAGTACTTTCCGCCTGTAAAAAAGACGCTGATCCGACATTGCCTGCGGAATATACAAGTGCTACGGATCAAGCTTCGACCACAATGAATGCTACAACCGCGATGGTCGAAACTACGTCTGCTACCTCGGTATCATCCACCGAACAAACCGATGTAGTGAATGAGGAGACGACTGCGACAGTCGAAACGATTGCGGCAGATCTGGATTTGAATAATGCGTTCTTGCCTTACGAGTGTGCGCCCATGACCGGGGATTCATTCCTGACTGCAGATTACGCACTGTATCATGATCATCATGGCAGACTGCAGATCTTTGATGTCACAACGAAGAAAGACCTGGTATACTGTTTTGACCCCGGATGCGAACATAAACCGGCGAAGACCGGATGGAACGGGGAGATCCTGGAGGCAGGATGTATCGCGTATGACATCTCGCGCTTTCCGGTGATGATCAAAGGCGAGCACTGCTATTTCCTGAACGACAAAAACGAGGTCTGCGTATCGGATCGTCAGGGACAAAACCGAAAAGTGATCGCGCGGATACCGGGCTATATCATTAACCCGTATAACGTTTATTTCTCGGAAAATGCGATCTTTGTGGATTACAGCACCCAGTATGAAATGGTCGAAGTAAAGGATAGTAATGGTGAGTCGCGATGGAATATCGGGGGAACGAAGCAGAAGCTGACCGGTGGAGTCGTGAGCGTTGACCTGAATACAGGTAAGGTCAGGGAGTTGTTTCGGAGAGAAGACCACAGTGCATATGTCGCGCAGGGAGCCGTTCGAGGAAACTACGTTTTCATCGGTTATTCCTACAATGAACTGCCCTATGTAGGCCCGACGGGAGAGGCCAACGGCTTTTCGCTGGAAGAGATCCTGAATGGCAAGACATTGGAAGAGTATCGTGCGGAATTACCAAAACACACCTGGACGGATATATATGTCTATAACACAACCACCGGCGAGATAAAACTGTTCATGGAACATCAACAGGATTTCGCATTGTTTTTCGGTGACGACTACTATGTGTACAACAAAATCGGAGAGAACGGCAAATTTTATCGCTATAATGGAGAGAAAAAACTGGAATTGACCTTTCCGGTCAAGGGTGGATTCCCGACGGACCGAGGATTCGTTTGCACAGACGTGACTACCCCCGGGGACTATTGGCTGACCGATACGAATACGGGTGAAGTCGTAAAAAAAGTAACGATACCATATGCATTATTCCACCCGAGTTGTTTCATCGGAGACAGTGTTTACGGACTTATCGGCCGTACGACGGCAGGCTATATCTCCGCGGAAGATTTCTGGGCCGGGAAGACTGAAAACGCTGTGAAGTTTACCATGGAATAAATGAAAAATCATTATAACAGGTATTGACTTTGTCGATTATTGAAATTATACTGGATTCAGCATCAAAGAGTATCATGGGTAAAGAACAGTATTATTGTCAGCGATTGCGGTCGTGCTTGTATTGTCGGCATGCTTGGTTTACGGATATGGTAATCAGGCTGAAGGATCAATAGGTAATCTTCACACAATAGGCATAAACTATATCAGTCCGGGTAAATCATACGCAAGTGCTACAACATCGACGAATATAGTGGGGAATCCTAATCCCACTACAGCCAATACTTATGTAGATGCCACATTTTATTGGGTAGATTACGTTAATGACCAGATGGATACAGTATATAAAGAGGACAGTAACCAGAGTGCTTCAACTGTCATTCCGGCTTCTGTAACAAATCGAATATATTACAAGGTTATCTCCAATCATTATGTATGGTATGGTCAGGGAAGTTGGTCGTTCACAGACCTTACGACATTAGCTCAATAAGATAGACTTTGAGTTTGAACTATCATATAGGGAGACTAGTTATGAAAAAAAACACGTGGTTCTATATTTCCCTGATGCTTATTTGTATGGTGCTGACTGCGTGTCGTGAAAAAAGTGCTCCTTTGGAGTCGGAGGTCTCTGTTGCCTCACTTTCTTCTACGGAGGTGGTACCGTCGGAATCTGAGATGAGCGAAGTCAACAGTTCTCTTTCAGAGATTAGTTCAGGGAAAGTAGAGACAGAGGAAGATTCAACTTCCAATTTGACGAGTGATCCTACCCATCTAATATGGACGGTTGGGCTAATGCCGTATATCACGAATGAAGCCAGGGGTGAGATTAAGCGTTTTTTGCATGAAAAGGGTATCGAATGCGAGATTGAATTTGTTGATGTTGAAGGTGGTGCAGCTTATAAAAAATGGTATGAACAACAAAAACAAAAAAATGAATTCCCCGATATCCTTGCCGTGTCTCCTTGGGAGTATGGTATATATGATGCAGTCACGTTTATTAGATCAGAACTAATTCCACTGAATGATTATTTGGATACGAAAGTTGGAAAGAAACTATTAGATAGTTACTGCGATATAGAGTGGAAGCAATTGACCATAAATGAAAAAATATATACAATTCCTAAACGGATGCGACAGAGGTCCTATGATTTGTATATTTATATAAATGATCGGTTTAAGGATAAATTTGAAGCATCGTTTGACGGCTCCTATGAATCCTTGCGAAAGATATTCGAAGAATCTGAAGGGCAACCGATCATTGCTTCTGACTCATTGGGCGTGAATACACTATGTCCATTTTTGGGTTATAATTTCAAAAATGCCTTGTTCTATGATATGAATTTGGAGGTATTTGATGATCTGACTGCACAAAAACGGCTGAAAGAACTATTACAAGAGGTTTACAGCGATATGCTGACAGGTCGTTTCGTTTCATGGGCATCCGCGGATATTTTATCAGAAAATGTAATGGCTTATATTTCTTCCAATCAGCCGAATGCATCATTTGCTGGGTATACACAGTATGTGTTGAGCCCATATAGATTTATGGTAGATCCCGGAGCATTCGGGGTGTGCAAATCGTCTTCCAAACAGGAACTGGCGTTTAGGGTGCTTAGCACATGCTTTTCAGATCCGGAGATAGCCTCCTTAATTGGATATGGTGAGGTAAGTGTTGAGGAATGGAATAAAGAAACGGAGATTATAAAATCCGGCGCTATGGATGATAGGATGGCCGGCTTTTTTCCCGAAGTATTGAATGCAGAGGTTGAACAACTGCATAGGACGCAATCGGGAATAAATAGTCTTATCAGTAATATGATAACTTCCAGAGATTCTATAAGTGGCATTGGCATCGTGAACCCGAATTATCTTGACGCTTTGGAGAGTTATTCTGCTGATTTAGAGGATAACAGCGAAATTTATGACAAGATCAACCAACAACTGAAAGAGTGGACGAAGAATCATAATGACTAATGATGCGACCACCCATCATATGATCGTTCCACTCCATCGAAAGGTGCTGAGTGGGACGATGTTTTATTGGAGACCAGGAGGGAATGAATAATAAACAAATGAAAAGAATCATCGCATTATTGGCTTTTGTATTACTGTTTACTGCTTGCGGAAAGAATAACGATACCGGACCATCTACGGGGGACGCGAACACAGAGGAAAACCAAACATCTGCAGCGACGGAAGCTGCGACTGCGGATACTTCATTGAATAATGACAGCAGGTGGTTTGAATGCTCTCCGATGCATGGCGCTTCATTCCTGACGAAGGATTATGCGCTCTATCATGACCACCATGGTCGCTTGCAGATTTTTGATGTGGCTACGAAGCAGGATCTTGTATACTGTTTCGATCCCGGGTGCGAGCATAAGGAAACGAAGAGAAGCATGACCGGGGAGATTCTGGAGCAGGGGTGTATTGCGTATGAGATCTCGCGTTTTCCCGTGATGATCAAAGAAGATCATTTGTATTTTCTGAATTATTCGAATGAAATCTGTGTATCGGATCGCCAGGGAGAAAACCGAAAAGTGATCGCAAAGATACCCGGATATATCTTAGAACCGTATAATGTGTATTTCTCGGAACAGGCGATCTTTGTAGATTATAGCACTCAATATGATATGACTGAGGTGAAGGATAATAACGGCGAGTCGCGCTGGATCATTGGGGGGACTAAACAGAAACGTACCGGTGGAGTTGTGAGTGTTGATCTTGATACCGGAAAGGTCACGGAGATCTTTCGAAGGGAGGATCACAGCGCATATGTTGCCAAGGGTGTAGTATGTGGTGAACATGTATATATCGGCTATTCGTATAACGATCTGCCCTATGTAAGCCCGATTAGAGAAGTGAATGGCATTCCGTTGGATGTAAATAAAGGCATTCCCTTGGATGAGATTTTGAATGGAATGACGTTAGAAGAATATGTTGCGGAACTACCGAAGCACGCATGGACAGACATATACGATTACAATACTGCCACCGGCGAAATAAAGCTTTTCATGGAGCATCAACAGGATTTTTCGCTGTTTTTTCGCGATGATTTCTATGCATGCAATAAAGCCGGAGAGAACGGAGCATTTTACCGATACAATGGGGAGAAGATACTTCAATTGGACTTCTCGATCAAAGGTGCGCTCAGAACGGATAAAGGCTTCGTCTTCTGTGACGTGATCGAACAGGAGGAGTATTGGTTGTTCGATGCTGAGACCGGTGAAGTGGTAAAGAAGGTAAAGATACCCTATGCGAAATTTCTTCCCAGTTGTTTTATCGGAGATTGTGTTTATGGAACAATCGATGGAAATGCCGATGGCTATCTCTCCGCAGAGGATTTCTGGGCTGGGAAGACCGAAAACGCTGTGAAGTTTGCTGTGGAATAACCCTGTTTTGATGATATTTCGATAAAAGTTATAGTACCTTTATACAAGGAGAAAGCATATGACCAGGATCACATCGCTTTTTATTTCCCTAATGCTGATTTGCGTTACTCTAACGGGTTGTAATGCTAAAGATGCACCTTCAGAGTCGGACGCAACCCTTTCACCAACAGAGACATCCACTACATCCTTTCCTTCGACGGAAGAAATATCGTCGGAACCGATTAAGACTGAAGCGGATAGCACGACCGGCTTTGAGACAGATATTGAGACAAATCCGGGAACCGAACTGGAAGAAAGTACCACGGATTTGAGTACGACTGATGATCCTTCCCATCTTATATGGACAGTTGCTCGGCAGCCATATATTTCAAATGAAGCCAGGACAGAGATTAACCGATTTCTGCATGAAAAGGGTATTGAATGCGAGATCGAATTTGTTGATGTAGAGGGTGGAGCATATTATAGGAAATGGTATGAACAAAAAAAACAGAAGGATATAATTCCAGACATCTTGGCAGTGTCTCCCTGGGAGCGTGGTATATATGACGCAGTGGAGTTTATAAGATCAGAACTTCTTCCACTGAATGATTATTTGGATACGGAAGAAGGAAAGATACTTCTGAACAGTTACTGTGATCTGGAGTGGAAACAGCTGACCATAGATGGGAATATATATACTGTTCCAAAGCGGATGCGCCTGAGACCCTATGATATGTTTATTTATGTAAATGATCGATACAAGGATGCATTTGAAGCATCGTTTGATGGTTCCTATGAATCCCTGCGAAAAATCTGTGAAGAGTCGGAAGAACATCCGATCATTGCTTGCTACTCGCTTGGGGCGAATGCCCTGTGCCCGTTTTTGGGGTACAGCCTCAAGAACAAGTTGTTCTATGATATGAATTTGGGGATATTTGCCGATCTGCTCCAGGATGATCGGCTCAAAGGGTTTCTGCAAGAGGTATATAACGATATGCAGAAAGGGCAGTTTGTATCGTGGGCTTCTTCAGATATATTATCAGAAAATGTTTTGGCCTATATTTCTTTTGATCAATCGGATGATTCGTACACGGGCTATACACAGTATGTGTTGAGTCCATATAGATTTATGACAGATCCTGGATCATTTGGGATATGTGCTTCTTCTACTAAACCTGAATTGGCGTTTCAAGTCCTCAGCGCATGTTTTTCGGATTCGAGGATCGCCTCTCTGATCGGATATGGAGAGGTGAGTGTTGAGGAGTGGAACGAGGAAACTGAAGTAATAAATTCTCATACGGCTGATAAGGTGACCGGTTTTATGCCTGAACTGTCGATAGAAGAGATTGAACAATTATATCAAATAGGTGATGAAATTACTAGATTTGTCAGTGATATGATATCTTCACGTGATCCGGTAACCGGCATCGGCATCGTAAATCCGAATTTCCCCAGTATCATGGAAGACTATTTTACTTCTCCTAAGGATTACAGTGAAATATACGATAAGATCAATCGTCAACTCGAAGAATGGACGAAACAAAAATAAAAACATACCTCCTTGGCAAAATCGCTTGACAAGGAGGTTTTTTATGACTATACTATGGGATAATGGAGCATGGGAAGGTTGCTTCCGGGTGTTTCATTTCCATAAAGGTCTGGATTTCAGACCGGAGTAAAGACTTTGACGGAGAGGGTGCCGCAAAAACGGGACGACAGAGAGCCGGGGCAGGTGAAAGCCGGCGCCTACGTTTGCAGGCAGGATCACTCCTAAGTCGCAGGCTGAATGGCTTTAGGCAGGTAGGCTGTGCCGTTTCCCTTCGTTACAGGGAACGTATTCGCGCGGAAGGTTTATGACCGTTTTGCGCCGATACCGGTAAATTGGTGGTACAGCGAAGGAGCAGTCTTCGTCCGATTTCGGACGGGGATTTTTTTGTTTTATAGGTTTGCATGCGGACTCGTATAAGGTCTGCTTTGCAGGCCTTATACGAGGAGGTTATTCTATGTATCAGAAAGTGGAGAAAGACTTGAGCTTCGTCGAAAACGAAAAGAAGGTCGAGAAGTTCTGGAGAGAGAACGGCATCTTTGAAGAGAGTATGAAGATGCGTGAAGGCGGGCCGCAGTATATGTTCTATGATGGACCGCCCACAGCAAACGGAAAGCCGCACATTGGCCACGTGCTGACACGTACCATCAAGGATATGATCCCGCGTTACCGTACGATGAAGGGCTACGAAGTGCCCCGTAAGGCGGGTTGGGATACCCACGGTCTGCCGGTCGAACTGGAAGTCGAGAAGGAACTCGGCATCGATGGTAAGGAGCAGATCGAGCAGTACGGCGTGGCTCCGTTTATCGAGCGTTGTAAGGAAAACGTTTGGAAGTATAAGGGAATGTGGGAGGATTTCTCCTATACCGTTGGTTTCTGGGCGGATATGAAAGATCCCTATGTTACTTATCATGATGATTTTATCGAGTCCGAGTGGTGGGCGCTGAAGAAGATCTGGGATCGCGGCCTTTTGTACAAAGGTTTTAAGATCGTTCCCTACTGCCCGCGCTGCGGAACCCCGCTGTCTTCCCACGAGGTAGCACAGGGATATAAGGATGTAAAGGAGCGTTCGGCGATCGTTCGCTTTAAGGTAAAGGGACAGGAGAACGAGTACATCCTGGCCTGGACGACGACGCCCTGGACCCTTCCGAGCAATGTTGCTCTTTGTGTAAACCCGGAGGACACCTACGTTCGCGTAGAGACCGCCGACGGTTATGTTTACTATATGGCGGAAGCGCTCTGTGAGAAGGTCCTCTCCGGAACTCCGGCAGCTCCGTATACGATCACCGATCGTTTCAAGGGAACCGCGCTGGAAGGCCGCGAGTACGAGCCGCTCTACGAGGCAGCTGCACGTGTAGCGGAGAAGCAGCGCAAGAAGGGCTTCTTTGTGACCTGCGATGGCTATGTTACCATGGATGACGGTACCGGCGTTGTACATATCGCCCCGGCCTTCGGTGAAGACGATAGCCGCGTCGGAAGAAACTACGACCTGCCGTTCGTACAGTTTGTCGATGGCAAGGGTAACATGACGGATGACGTTCCGTTCGCCGGCCTGTTTGTTAAGAAGGCGGATCCGGAGGTCCTGAAGGATCTCGACGCGCGCGGCCTGCTGTTTGCGGCGCCGAAGTTCGAGCACAGCTATCCGCACTGCTGGCGCTGTGACACTCCTCTGATCTACTACGCACGCGAGTCCTGGTTCATCCGCATGACTGAGGTCCGCGACGACCTGATCAAAAACAACAACACCATCAACTGGATCCCGCAGAGCATCGGTACCGGCCGTTTCGGAAACTGGCTGGAGAACGTTGCCGACTGGGGCATCTCCCGTAACCGTTACTGGGGCACTCCTTTAAATATCTGGGAGTGTGAGGCCTGCGGCCACCAGACGGCGATCGGAAGCAAAGAAGAACTGAAGAAAATGTCTCCGGATTATCCGGAGGGTGGCGTGGAACTGCACCGTCCGTACATCGACGAAGTGCATGTGACCTGCCCGCACTGTGGCAAATTGATGAAGCGTGTTCCGGAAGTTATCGACTGTTGGTTCGACTCCGGTTCCATGCCGTTTGCGCAGTATCATTATCCGTTTGAAAATCAGGAACTGTTTGAGAAGCATTTCCCGGCGGATTTCATCAGTGAGGCGGTCGATCAGACCCGTGGCTGGTTCTATTCGCTGCTGGCTGTCTCGACGTTGCTGTTCGATAAGGCACCGTATAAGAACGTTATCGTTTTGGGCCACGTTCAAGACGAAAACGGACAGAAGATGAGTAAGAGTAAGGGCAATGCGGTCGATCCGTTCGAAGCTCTGGCGAAGTACGGCGCGGACGCGATCCGCTGGTATTTCTACTCCAACAGTGCGCCGTGGTTGCCAAACCGCTTCCACGATAAGGCCGTGATCGAAGGCCAGCGTAAATTCCTGAGCACTTTGTGGAATACGTACTCCTTCTTCGTTTTGTACGCGAATATCGACGAGTTCGACGCGACGAAGTATACGCTGGATTATGAGAAGCTGAGCGTTATGGACCGCTACCTGCTGTCCCGTCTGCAGACCGTTGTAGATACCTGCGATAAGAACCTGGAGCAGTATAAGATCACCGAGACCACGAAGGTCCTGCAGGATTTCGTCGACGACATGAGTAACTGGTATGTTCGTCGTAGCCGTGAGCGTTTCTGGGCGAAGGGCATGGAGCAGGATAAGATCAATGCGTACATGACGTTGTACACAGCGCTCGTTACTATCTCGAAGGCGGCGGCGCCGATGATCCCGTTCATGACGGAGTCCATCTACCGCAACCTCGTATGCAGCATTGACCCGAATGCGCCGAAGAGCGTACACCTTTGCGACTATCCTGAGGTTCACACCGAGTGGATCGACAGAGAGCTCGAGGCGGACATGGACCTCGTTCTGAAGGTCGTAGTATTGGGCCGCGCTGCGCGTAATGCCGCGAACCTGAAGAACCGCCAGCCGCTGGCAAAGATGTTCGTAAAGGCGCCTTTCACGCTGGAGCGTTTCTTTGTGGATATCATCGAAGATGAATTGAACGTTAAGGCGGTGGAATTCACCGATGATGTGCGTTCGTATACCACCTATACATTTAAGCCGCAGCTGCGTACGGTGGGTCCGAAGTACGGAAAACTGCTGGGACAGATCCGTGCAGCCCTGGATTCGATCGATGGCAATGCCGCGATGGACGAACTGAAGGAAAAAGGTGTGCTGACACTTTCCTTCGGCGATGACAAGGCGGAGCTGGCAGAAGAGGATCTGCTCATCGACATGACCCAGACACCGGGCTATGCGACCGAGAGCGCAGGCGATGTTACCGTCGTTCTGGATGGCAATCTGACACCGGAGCTGATCGACGAAGGCTATGTCAACGAGATCATCTCGAAGGTGCAGACCATGCGTAAAGAGGCCGGCTTTGAAGTGATGGATCACATCGTCCTGTATCACAAGGACAATGCGGAAATCTCCCGTATCATGGAGACCTACACGCAGGAGGTTGCCGGAGACGTGCTGGCGGACGAAGTGATCGCCGGAGAGCCCGAAGGCTATGTGAAAGAGTGGGATATCAACGGACAGAAGGTAACGCTGGGCGTTAAAAAGAAATAATTACGGAGGTGTGCTTATGGCTGCAACCATTGATAAAGAGAGTTTTAAAAAAGAGGTTCGGTCTGCCGTAAAGAGTTTATACCGGAGAAATCTGGAGGAAGCGACACCGCAGATGGTCTATCAGGCGGTGGCATACGCGATGAAGGAGGTCATCATTGACCGCTGGATCGCTACGCATAAGGAATACGAGAAGCGGGATGTGAAGACCGTATACTACCTGTCCATGGAGTTTTTGATGGGACGTGCCCTGGGCAATATCATCATCAACCTCTGTGCGCAGAAGGAAGTTAAGGAAGCCCTGGATGAGCTGGGCTTCGACTTAAACTCGATCGAGGATCAGGAGCCGGATGCGGCGCTCGGTAACGGCGGTTTGGGCCGTCTGGCGGCGTGCTTCCTGGACTCCCTGGCGACGCTGGGCTACGCGGCCTACGGCGCCGGCATCCGTTACAAGTACGGTATGTTCGCCCAGAAGATCGAAGATGGTTATCAGGTCGAGGTGCCGGATAACTGGCTGAAGAACGGCAACCCGTTTGAGGTGCGCCGCCCCGAGTATGCCTGTGAGGTCCATTTCGAGGGTTATGTGCGCGTCGAGTACGACGAGACCGGCCGTGAGCATTTCTACCAGGACGGCTACCGCTCCGTGCGCGCCATCCCGTACGATCTGCCCGTTGTCGGCTACAACAATAACGTGGTCAATACGCTCCGCATCTGGGATGCTGAGCCCATCAACACGTTCAGCCTCGACGATTTCGACCGCGGAGATTACCGCAAGGCGGTAGAGCAGGAGAACCTGGCGAAAAACATCGTAGAGGTCCTGTACCCCAACGACAACCACTATGCAGGTAAGGAGCTGCGTCTGAAGCAGCAGTACTTCTTCATTTCCGCGACCATCCAGACCGCGCTGAAGAAATATAAGGAGCATCATCCGGATGTACGCAAACTGTACGAGAAGGTGACGTTCCAGATGAACGATACCCACCCGTCCATGGCCGTAGCAGAACTCATGCGTATCCTGATGGATGAGGAGATGCTGACTTGGGATGAGGCGTGGGAAGTTACGACGAAGACCTGCGCTTACACCAACCACACGATCATGAGCGAAGCACTCGAGAAATGGCCTATAGAGCTGTTCTCGCGCCTTCTGCCGCGTATTTACCAGATCGTTGAGGAAATCAACCGTCGCTTCGTGTTAGAGATCCAGAGCCGCTATCCGGATCGTCAGGATAAGATCCGCAGCATGGCCATCGTCTACGACGGCCAGGTACGCATGGCTCATCTGGCCATCGTCGGCGGCTATTCGGTCAATGGCGTGGCGCGCCTCCATACGGAGATCCTGAAGAAGCAGCAGTTGCGTGATTTCTACGAGATGATGCCGGAGAAGTTCAACAACAAGACGAACGGTATCACACAGCGCCGTTTCCTGTTGCACGGCAACCCGCTGCTGGCAGACTGGGTGACTGAGCACATCGGCAACGAGTGGATCACCGATCTGTCCCACATTAAAGAACTCAAGATCTATGCCGACGATCCGAAGGCACAGAAGGAGTTCATGAACATCAAATATCGCAACAAGGTGCGTCTGGCGCAGTACATCAAGGAGCAGAACGGCATCGAGGTCAATCCTCGTTCCATCTTCGACGTGCAGGTAAAGCGTTTGCACGAGTACAAGCGCCAGTTGCTGAACATCCTGCATGTAATGCACCTGTACAATATGCTGAAGGATAACCCGGACATGGATTTCTATCCCCGTACGTTTATCTTCGGCGCGAAGGCAGCTGCCGGCTATCGCCGCGCGAAGCTGACCATTAAACTGATCAATTCGGTTGCCGATGTCATCAACAACGACAAGAGCATCAACGATAAGATCAAGGTCGTATTCATCGAGAACTACCGCGTATCCAACGCGGAGATGATCTTTGCGGCTGCGGATGTATCCGAGCAGATCTCCACGGCTAGTAAGGAGGCTTCCGGTACCGGCAACATGAAGTTTATGCTGAACGGTGCGGTAACGCTCGGAACCATGGACGGCGCGAACATCGAGATCGTCGAGGAAGTCGGCGAGGACAATGCGTTCATCTTCGGTCTGTCCTCCGATGAGGTCATCAAATACGAGAACGAGGGCGGTTACGATCCCATGGAGATCTTCAACAACGACATGGAAATCCGCCGCGTGCTGATGCAGTTGATCAATGGATATTATTCGCCGAACGATCCGGAACTGTTCCGCGACCTGTACAACTCGCTGCT
This sequence comes from Lachnospiraceae bacterium, assembly GCA_017543445.1. GTDB lineage: Bacteria > Bacillota > Clostridia > Lachnospirales > Lachnospiraceae > UBA1201. The sequence continues at coordinate 28,228 of JAFYGB010000032.1, forward strand.
CAACACCTACAGTTCTGACCGCGCGGATACCTACTTCATCCTGAAGGATTTCCGTTCGTACCACGAGGCGCAGCAGAAGGTTGAGGAAGCATACCGTGACGAAGCCCGCTGGGCGCGCATGGCGCTTCTGAACACCGCAAGCAGCGGAAAGTTCTCCTCCGACCGTACCATCACGGAGTACGTCAACGAGATCTGGAAACTTGAAAAAGTAACTGTAGAATTATAAGAAAGAGAGTTGAGGGGTAGAGCACGCTCTATCCCTCAATTTGTCTGTTTATGTTCGGTTTATGGAATTTCGCCGAAAAAAACATTCGTAAAATTCAGAAAATTTACGAAAAGCGCTTGACACTATGTATTGCATATGCTACTGTAAAGTCGTATTTTATTAATTGTTTCATTGAAAGTTTCATGATGTGACCATGAGATTTGCAAGGAAACACAAGAGTTTTTGTTTAGAGTGATTAACAAGGAAGGAGATATGCCGGCATCTGCCGGACATGATTGTATTCTAACTGGCCGACGCTGCAGGACAGATCGGATCTGAGATTAATAAGATACAAGATTTTTTGGGAGGTATCTTTAAAATGAAGGGTACAGTTAAGTGGTTCAATGCAACAAAGGGTTATGGCTTTATCACCGGTGATGAGGATGGTAAGGACGTGTTCGTACATTTCTCCGGCATCGTAGCTGACGGCTACAAGAGCCTGGAGGATGGTCAGAAGGTCAACTTCGACGTAACGAACGGTGCTCGTGGACCGCAGGCAGTAAACGTTACGCTTGCATAAGTTCTAGCGCATCATCCATGGACCGGTTGGAACCGGAAAGCACATACAGCCGCCGAGACGATCGTTTCGGCGGCTGTTGTTTTTTTCGCCGCTTTTGCACGGAAGTGTACACGATAAACCATTGATAATACGGGGATTCGAGCGTATAATATTTTATATTCGGAGGTTTACGCAAAAGATCCCGCTCGAATGCGCGTAAATGGCGTTTTTACGAGAAATGATAGAATAGTGGCAAATGCATCGAAAAAGCCGTTGTGGGGCTTGTAGAGGCCACAGACGGGCAAGCGCGTGCATGAGGGGATCGATCACGCCTACTTTTGGGGCAGAACTTCGAAAAAACGATTCGAGATATACGATGGAGGTTTCATGAAAAAGACAGGACATCTTACAAAAACGATGCAGAAGGCGGTCAGCGTGATGTTGGCAGGTGCGCTCTGCATGAGTACATTGGCCGGCTGCGATAAGAAGCCGGATACCGAGACGACGGCAGCAGCTGCGACAACTGCGCAGGCAGGTGAGACGACCGCGAGTCCGGCAGAGAGTTCGGCAGAGAGTACCGCGGCGGTGACGACGCCGGTGGCTACGAAGGCCCCGACGACGGCGGCTCCTACACAGGCGCCGACCACAGCGGCACCGGAACTGAAGGAGGGAGAGATCATAGAACTCGATCCGTTCCCGGAGGTGAAGATCCCGGATACCGAGGCGATCCGCTTCGTGAAGAACCTGGAAGTGGGCTGGAACCTGGGAAATACCTTTGATGCATATTCCGGTGGCACCGGACTGGATCTGGAGTCTGCCTGGGTCGGCATTAAAACTTCGCAAAAGCTGATCCAGACGGTTTATGACGCCGGTTTCCGGACCGTCCGTATCCCAGTTTCGTGGCACGGCCACATGGACGCGGAAACGCAGAAGATCGACGAGGCCTGGCTGAACCGCGTGAAGGAAGTGGTAGACTGGTCGCTGGATGCCGGGCTGTATGTCATCATCAACATCCACCATGACAATGAAAAGAACGATAAGGGACTGTATCTGTACCCTTCCTACGATGAGTTAGAGAATTCGAAGAAGTATGTGACTTCGGTATGGTCGCAGGTGGCGGAGGCATTTGCCGATTATGATGAGCGGCTGGTGTTCGAGACCATGAATGAGCCGCGCCAGGTCGGAACGGACCACGAGTGGTGGGTCGCTGCAGCCAGTGAGGTCGGTAAGGAATGCATCGACTGCGTCAACCAGCTCAACCAGACTTGCGTAGACGCGATCCGCGCCCAGGGAAGCGAAGCGAACCGCAAGCGCTACATCCTGGTGCCGGGATATTGTGCGTCTCCGGACTTTGAGGTCACGGCGGCGTTTCAACTGCCGACGGATGCACAGGCACTGAAGGAGAATCTGATCCTTCTGTCCGTGCATGCATACCGGCCGTATAATTTCGCATTGGCCGGGGAAAGTGAGAAGTCGAGCACGGATCAGTTTACGATCACGAAGGCTTCGGACCGCCGCGATATCGATGATTTTTTGAAGTCTGTGCATGCGAAATTCGTGCTGCAGGGCGTGGGTTGCGTGATCACCGAGTATGGCGCGCGCCTGAAGAATGATAACGACCGTGCGCGTGCAGAGTTCGCCGCTTACTATGTGGCGGCGGCGCGCAACTACGGCATGACGACGGTTTGGTGGGATAACCACGTATTCAGCGGAAGCGGCGAGATCTTCGGTTTGATCAACCGCCGGAACTGCAATATCCTGTACCCGTCGATCGTAGACCAGCTGATCTATTACAGCAAGCCGGAGAATGCTCCGGTGGCGGAGAATAAAGCCGCATAATGAAACGTTTAGAAAGGTAGTTACTATGAGTGAGTTTTCGGTAAATGCGCCGAAGGACGCAGTGGATCGCAAGGGCGTGTATATTTTGATGGATACGCAGATCGAGGCAACGCAGAGGCAGGATGGGACCTGCAGCCAGGAGATCTACCTGGACGGCGGCCGTCTGCAGGGAAAACTGGAGATCATCGGCGGTATCACGGACTTTAACCTGTGCAACCAGCTGATCGACCTGCAGCGCCCGGACGGTTTTTACAAATTGGTGAAGGGTCTCGGTGTTTCCGTTTCGGCTCCAGATGATCCGGGCCTGAAGAGTGTGCCTGTGATCTGGAAGCACTATGGTAAGCATGATCGCTATGGCCGCGGTACGACGCTTCGGTTCGACGTGCCGACGGATGGTGGCGAGTTCATTTATATGTTTGATGATGTGCAGTGGGATGAGGAGGACGATGTGATCGGAAATATCACATTCATCCTGCAGAGGCCCGGCCAGCTGGCGGAAGTTAACGTCCGCCTGTTTGTCGATGATTCCCTTCCGGTACCGGAGAGCGTGCGCGACGCGAAGGTAGAGCGGGAGAGCGCGGCTTACCGCGCGATGATCCGCCGCAGTCTGGTTTCCGCCGGCAGAGACGGACGGCTCCGTCGCGCCATCGACCGCGCGAAGACCGGCGAGCCGATGACGATCGCCTATATCGGCGGTTCGATCACACAGGGCGCCGGCGCGAAGCCCATCAACACACAGTGCTACGCGTATCAGTCTTACCAGGGCATCGTGGAGCGCCTCGGCGATCCCGCGCGTTTCACCTACGTGAAGGCGGGCGCGGGCGGCACTTCTTCGGAGTTCGGCCTGATGCGTTACACGAAGGAGGTCTGTCTCTTCGGTGAGCGTAAGCCGGACATCGTGTTCATCGAGTTCGCGGTCAATGACTACGACGACGAGACGCGCGGCCGCTGCTTTGAGAGCCTGCTTCGTACGGCGCTTTCCGCTGACAACCATCCGGCGGTCGTCCTGTTGTTCTCGGTATTTGCGAATAATGAGAACCTGCAGGATCGCCTGATTCCAATCGGTACCGCGTATGGCGTGCCGATGGTGAGCGTGAAGAACGCGGTCGTTCCGCAGTTCGCATTTCCCCAGAACGAGGGACGTGTGATCTCGAAGCGCCAGTATTTCTATGACACTTTCCACCCGACGAACATGGGCCACACCGTGATGAGCGACTGCCTGTTGTATCTGATCGACACCGTGCTTGCGGATGCTTCCGCGAACGGCGCGTCCCGCAACGATGTTTGTCTGGCGAGAGCCTATGATAAGTATGCGACCTATCCGGTCTATGGCCCGACCTTCGACGGAGTGAAGCTCATCGAGTGTGCAGCGGCCTATCCGGACGGCGTGAGCGTGGAGGTGGGCTCCTTCACACAGCAGGATCCCGAGCTGCAGTGCGTAGAGCGCGATGCAGACGTGATCCCGAGCCCCGAATTTGCCGACAACTGGAAGCGTCCGGAGGGCGCGGCCAATGACCCCTTCGTGCTGAAACTTTTGGCGCGTGCAGTCTTCCTGATCTTCAAGGACAGCGGTAACGTGTCGACCGGACGCGCGCGAGTGACCGTGAATGGAGAGGAAGTCTTTATCGCTGATCCGCATCGCGCGAACTGGACGCATTGCAATGTGAAGCTTCTCGTGGAAGCGAAGGAAGCCACGGATCTCGAGATCCGTGTAGCCATGGCGCCCGGCGACGAAGCGAAGGACTTTACGATACTCGGTTTCGGGTATATTCAGTAGGAGTTTTTGAATGAGACGAAAAGTGGAACTGCTGATCCCGGCGGGAAGCCTGGAGGTATTATACAGTGCGGTGAATTTCGGCGCGGACGCCGTCTATGTGGGAGGCGAGGCCTTCAGCCTGCGGGCGAAGGCGAAGAACTTCTCCATGGAGGACATGGCTGAAGGCATTCGCTATGCGCACGCGCATGGCGTGAAGTTTTACGTCACGGCGAATATCCTGGCGCATAACAACGACCTGGCGGAGGCAGAGGCATATTTCACCGAACTTAAGAAAGCCGGCGACGTGGACGCGCTGATCATCAGTGACCCTGGGATCTTCGAGGTCGCGAAGCGTGTGATGCCGAACACGGACATCCACATTTCCACCCAGGCAAACAACACGAACTACGGAACCGCGCAGTTCTGGTATAAGCTGGGCGCGAAGCGCATCGTGACCGCCCGCGAGTTATCCCTCGCCGAGATCGCGAAGATGCGCGAGCAGATCCCGGAGGACATGGAGATCGAGACCTTCGTTCACGGCGCCATGTGTATTTCCTATTCGGGACGCTGCCTGCTGTCGGCCTTCTTGACCGGGCGCGACGCCAATCAGGGCGCCTGCACGCATCCGTGCCGATGGAAGTATACGCTGATGGAAGAGAAGCGGCCGGGCGAGTATTTTCCCGTGGAGGAGAATGAACGCGGCACCTATATCTTTAATTCCAAAGACCTGTGTATGGTCGAGCATATCCCGGAACTGATCGAGGCGGGCATCGACTCGTTTAAGATCGAGGGCCGCATGAAGACGGCGCTGTATGTCGCGACCGTCGCGCGGACCTATCGCAAGGCGATCGACGATTACCTCGCGGATCCGGAACTGTATAAAAAGAATCTGCCGCTGTATCGCGCCGAGATCGAGAAGTGCACCTATCGTGAGTACACAACGGGCTTCTTCTTCGGCAAGCCGGACGCGAATACGCAGATCTATGACAACAATACTTACGTGCGAAATTACATTTACCTCGGCGTAGTCGAGGAGGCGGACGAAGCGGCGAACACGGTCATCATTACCCAGCGCAATAAGTTCTGCGTGGGCGATACGATCGAGATCATGAAGCCTTCGTTCGAGAATGTGCCGGTGCAGGTGCTGCGCATCGTCAACGTCGAGAGCGGCGAGGAGATGGAGAGCGCACCGCATCCGCTGCAGGCGCTGCGAGTGACATTGTCCGCGCCCGCCGCTAAGGGCGACATCCTGCGGGCGCAGGATCCGGAAGCGGCCGAAACGAAAGAATAGAACAGACCCTCCTTACCGATGGATCGGTAAGGAGGGTAATTTTTTTAAGAATCCTCTTGACAAAGGGAAAATCCATCGTTATAATTGTATACATAGTAGTTATACAATCATAGCAATCGGACGGAAGGATCGCCCGGGTCTCTTGTAAAAGAAGGCGGTGTGCACTATGAATATCAATATCAGTAATACCAACGGGGAACCGATCTATCTGCAGATCGTGGAGCAGATCAAGACGCAGATCCTGGAAGGTAAGTTAAAGGAGGGCGAGGCATTGCCCTCGATGCGTATCCTCGCGACGCAGCTGCGGATCAGTTTTATGACGACTAAGCGCGCGTACGAGGAACTGGAGCGCGATGGTTTTATCGAAAGTTATACAGGCAGAGGGTCCTTTGTAAAAGGACAGAATTTGGAATTGTATCGAGAAGAACAGATCAAACGTGTGGAGGCTTTGCTTATGGAAGCGGGAGAGACCGCACGAAAGGCGGGGCTGACGATGGAGGAACTGCATGAACTGCTGGATCTGGTGAATGGAGGAGAATGATCATGGAAACTTATGAAAATGCGATCGAATTGAACGGAGTATGTAAATCCTATCCGAATTTCCGACTGGAAGAGGTGAGTTTTAACGTTCCGAAAGGGTGTGTCATGGGATTTATCGGCCAGAACGGAGCGGGTAAGACCACCACGCTGCGGAGCATCCTGCACACCACGAACATTGACCGAGGGGAGATCCGCATATTCGGTCAGGATCATATTCGTAACGAACTCGAGATCAAAAAGCGGATCGCGGTCGTTTTTGACGAGATCCCGTTTCATGGAAACCTGACGGCCCAGGATATGAACATCATCTTCAGCGGGATCTATCCCGAGTGGAATTCGGTCACGTATTATGAGTACGTGAAGTTCTTCGAGCTTCCGCAAAAGCTAAAGATCTCCAGCTATTCCAAAGGAATGAAGATGAAACTGCAGATCGCCTGTGCGCTGTCGCATAATGCGGAACTGCTGATTCTGGATGAGCCGACGGCGGGACTGGATCCGGTCGTTCGGGATGAGGTCTTGCAAGCGTTTATGCGGTACATGGAAGACGGAGAGCGGTCGATCCTCATGTCTTCACACATCACGTCCGATCTGGATAAGATCGCGGATATGGTGACGTTTATCGACTGCGGAGAGATCATGCTGTCTGAACGTGTTGACACTCTGCTGGACCGCCATGGATTGATTAAGTGCGCCCCGGATGAGTTCCGGGTCTTAGATCCTGAAGATGTTGTTGATGTCCGGCTGAACCGGTTTGGCGCCGAAGTTCTGGTACAGGATCGTGTGAAAGCGGCAAGTGCCATGCCGAATGCAGTCATCGACCGCGTAAACCTGGAAGATATCATGGTCTATTATGTCGATAAACGCAGAAAGGAGAGGGGCCTATGCATCCAGTGAGTTCATTGATCTATCGAGAGAAACTGGTGGGTCAAGCTTCGAGAAAAAAACGGTATATTGAATATCTGATCTTTCTGCTGATCTATATCATGTTCACGAGTGGCATCAACCAGAGTGTGGGAGGTGAGTTGCTGGCCTATAAGCATATCGATGGCTGGGGGACGGTAATGTTCTTTTTCGTCATGCTGCTTCCTTTATTCGGCGGGATCATGGCCGCCTATCCCGGCCCGGTAGAGAGAACGGATCGGGTGTCCGGCTGGACGCGGTATGCGTATACATTGCCCGTGTCTGCGAAGGATCACGCAATGGCAAAAGTATGGTTGACTTTAGTAAATAGCGTCTTCTATATTGCTTGTAATTTGCTCTATACGGTCGTTGCTCTCCGCCATTTGGATGTCAACATCCTGATCTTTGTGATCAATTTTTTCTCGTTTGGATTTGTTATATGTATAGGGGCCATGATTTTAGCGAAATGGTCGAACATTATGGCTCGTCGCGGAAAACATCCTAAGATCGTGGAAGTGGTCACGGGAATTTTGGCCTTTGTTGCCTTCTGTTTACACATGATGGTGGGGCCCATGCCGATGGATGATTTTTTGTGGCGCTTCACAACATTTCAAACGTTGGGATTATTCGCACTCATTCTGCCTGCGGTATGTGTTTTGTACTATTGGACCCTTCGGGAAGCCTATATGGTCCGGGAAGCATAGAAGGGGGCGAGAACAGTGAAATTATATTCGTCTTTATTCCGTCGGAAAATGAAGATCGTATTTAAGAATTTCTGGATTCGGCTTTTAATGTACATGTTTTTAATGTCTTCGTTGCTGACCCAAAATGATTATACTCCGGAAAAAAGCATCGATTCTATATTATCTTACCTTTTGATCGGAGCAATCGCCGGAGGATTGAGTTACGGCGTCCGAAATACAGATAAGAACAGCGGTTGGAAATCGTATTCGTATGTGCTTCCTATCACCAGTCAGCAATATGCGCTTTTTGATTATGCGCTACTGATCGCCAATATCATGATATTTGGTCTGATCACATTGCTTTGTTCGTCCATACTACCGGCTTCGCCCGGATATCCGATAGGGGATTGCTTGTTGGTATATTTGATGTTAGCGGGGATCGTTGGGTTGGGCAGTATCCTGTATGAGGATATGATAAAAGATCCGAGAGCACACGCAGTATTTAAGGGGATAGTGATCATGGTCATTCTTTGTTTGATTTTCTTTCCTCTGGGAAGCGGAGGCTTCGGGACTTTTGGATTAAGCTTCTTGCTTAAAAACTGTCCTTGGGCCATCTTTATGGTTTTCATCGGGACCATGGCCATAAACTATTTGACCATCTTTCGGTACTATGACGAAAGACAAGTGTAGATCAACAAAATAACGGGGATGCCGTTTTCGGCATCCCCGTTTTGTATCGTGTGGCTGGGAGATCATCACAGCCCGAGATATTCTTTGTGTTTCTTCAGGACTTCTTCCATAACGGCGGGGCCGGGCGCGCCGAGGGTGATGCGTTTTTCAACGCAGGTCGCCAGGCTGATGGCCTCGTATACGTCTTCTTTGAAGACAGGGCAGATGGCCTGGTAGTCAGCGAGCGGAAGCTCATCTAGGGAGATGCCGCGGTCTAAGCAGAGCAGGACGAGCTGGCCGATGATGCCGTGGGCATCGCGGAACGGTACGCCGTTCTTTACGAGGTAGTCGGCTGCGTCAGTCGCGTTGGTGAAGCCCGCCATCGCGCTCTTCTCCATGACGTCCTTACGGAACTTCATGGTGTCGATCATGCCGTTGAAGAGCTGGATGCAGCCCTTCGTGGTGTCGAGGGCGTCGAAGAACATTTCCTTATCCTCCTGCATGTCTTTGTTGTATGCGAGGGGAATGCCCTTCATGGTGGTCAAAAAGCCTGTCAGCGCGCCATAGACGCGTCCGGTCTTACCACGCACGAGCTCGGCGATATCCGGGTTCTTCTTCTGTGGCATGATGCTGCTGCCCGTCGAGTAAGCATCGTCCAGTTCCACGAAACGATACTCGTTCGAGTTCCAGATGATGATTTCCTCCGAGAAGCGGGAGAGGTGCATCATGATGGTGGACATGGCCGAAAGGAATTCGATGATGTAGTCGCGGTCGGAAACGGAGTCCATGGAGTTTAAGGTCGCGCCGTCAAAATCCAGAAGCTGCGCCGTGTACTCGCGATCCAGCGGATAGGTGGTGCCGGCGAGAGCTCCTGCGCCCAGAGGGCAGTAGTTCATGCGGCGGCGAATATCAGCCAGGCGGCTGCGGTCACGCTTAAACATCTCGAAGTAGGCGCCGAAATGATGGGCTACGGTGACGGGCTGCGCCTTCTGCAGGTGCGTGAAGCCCGGCATGTAGGTGTGGACATTTTCCGACATGATGCGGTAGATCGTCTTTAAGAGCGAGAGCAGAAGCTCGTCCATCTCGTCGATCTCGTCGCGCGTATAGAGGCGCATATCGAGAGCGACCTGGTCGTTACGGCTGCGTCCGGTGTGGAGTTTCTTACCGGGATCGCCGATACGGTCGATCAGGTTTGCTTCTACGAAGCTGTGGATATCCTCGCTGGTCTCGTCAAACGGGAGAGCACCGGATTCGATATCCTGAAGGATACCGTTTAATCCCTCGATGATCACGTCACGTTCCTGCGTGGTAAGGATGCCTTGTTTTGCGAGCATGGTCACATGCGCCTTGCTTCCACGGATGTCCTGCTTATAAAATCTGCGGTCAAAGGGAAGCGATGCGTTGAATGCATTGACCAGTTCGTTGGTTTCCTTAGTGAAGCGTCCGCCCCAAAGTTTCATAATCTACCTCCGCCATCTGCCCTGGGGCAGATGTTTTGATCTAAATGGTTTTGCACGAAAAAAACCGGATGCGGCGAGCCCGACAGGGGCATGTACGTAACCGCATCCGGGTGAAGTTTAAACGATTACAGAAGGAAATCCTTCGGGTCGTTCGAGTATTTGATGGCCTGCTCACGGGTGATGACACCACGTGCAACAAGCTGCTTCAGGTCATAGTTCAGCGTGTGCATGCCCTGTGACATACTGGTCTGCATGCTCGTCTCGATCTGGTAAACCTTATCGGTACGGATGAGGTTCGAAACCGCGTCGTTACATACCAGGATCTCAGTTGCTGCGATACGGCCGTTACCGTTTGCAAGCGGGATGAGCTGCTGGGTGATAACACCGATCAAAACGCTGGCCAGCTGGTTACGGATCTGGTTCTGTGCCTGTGCCGGGAATACGTCGATGATACGGTTGATGGTCTCGGCAGCGCCGGTGGTATGAAGTGTGGACATTACGAGGTGTCCGGTCTCGGCTGCGGTGATAGCAGCGGAGATGGTCTCGTAGTCACGCATCTCACCTACGAGGATAACGTCCGGGTCCTCACGGAGTGCGGAACGAAGTGCGTTGGAGAATGTATCGATATCCTGGCCGATCTCTCTCTGGTGGATCGTGGACTTACCTTTCTCGTAAACGTACTCGATCGGGTCTTCGATCGTGATGATATGCTCAGCACGGCTGCGGTTTACGTAGTCGACCATGGTCGCAAGGGTGGTAGACTTACCACTACCGGTAGGACCGGTCAGAAGTACGAGACCACGCGGCTTATCCGCAAGGTTGCGGAGAATATTTGCCGGGAGTTTCAGGCTCTCCATGGTAGGAACACTGTCGCCCATGATACGAAGGCAGGCTGCCTTCTTTCCTTTCTGGGAATATACGTTAACACGGCAACGGATCATGCTCGGTGTTTCGTAAGTAAAGTCGATGTCGATACCATCACGGACTGGCTTCGCTCTCTTCTCGTTGAGCATCTGGAAAATGAGACCCTCCATCTCATCTTCGGAAATGGGCTGGTCGACCTTACGCAGATCACCATAACGACGCAGCGCCATCTCGCCGCCGACTGTCAAATGAATATCTGAACAGTTGTTCGACTTCGCATAGTCAATAAGTTCATCAATTGTCATAAATGTTCCTCCATCCTGATCCTTTTTCTTATTTCATGCAACCGCGACATGCTGCGGTGCGGGTCCGAAGATCACCCTATACTCTCCTCGGACTATGAACTCTGAAATAACAAACCCTACGTTACCGTTATCTCAGCTTGTTCCGTTTTTTCTTGTCGAAGCGCTTTCGACCGTTGTTGTTCCCGTTCGGTTTGTTTTCACCTTCGGGTTTCGATGCCTCAGCGGCTTCCTGTTTTTCTTCTGCCGGGGTATCCTTCGTTTCGGAGTTTACTCCGGTGTCGGATGAACCATTTGTTTCGGAGTTTACTCCGGCGTCGGATGAACCATTTGTTTCGGACGGTTCCTCAGCATCGGACTTTTTTTCGTCGCTGTTTAGCTCTGCCTTCTTTGTATCCTCGGTGTCGGCTTTCGCATCCTCAGAACGATCCGTCGGCTCAGTCTGATCCGTTCCTTTCGGTTCGGTCGGTTCGGTTTGCTCAGCATCCTCCGATTTCACATCCGAAGTATCCTTCGCTTCATCATCGCTTTCAGCGTTTGCATCCAGGTCGCGAAGGTCGATCTCTTCTTCCTCAACGAAGACGTTAAAACGATAACCGAACTTCTGCTTGAAGATGCTGCGGAGCATCGTAATACATACCAGGAAGAGGATCGAACCTAAGCTGATCCACAGACCCGGCATGAAACCGTCCGGCATGTAAGAGAGCTCGATCTTATGTGTTCCTTCGGTGATCGGAATCGCCAGGAACGTATCGAGACACTTTTCTGTATCTACTATAGCACCATCGACGCGTGCTGTCCATCCTTTTTCATAAGGAATTGTAGTGAATAGTATTCCATTGCTCTGCGCATTGACATAGCCGTTGACGTGGGTGCTGTCGAAATCGGTGACAGCCAGACAACCGGGCTTCAGTTTATCTACCGTTTCGGCCAATACGTCGCCGTTGAAGTAGTAGAGGTTACCGGAGATCTTTACATCGTTTGGAGTAGATACTTTAATGGTTTTTCCTGCCTCTACATAGCCGATGCTGACGAAATACCGGCGCTTCAGCGAACCGGTCTTACGGGAAGCATGTCCTTCAACGTAGACTTCGACGTCTTCCATCGTGCTATTGGTTGTGTAGAAGTAATAATAACCGTCTTTAAATGCGGTGTAGCGTTGTGCTTTATCTTCTGTGGAATCGGGGGCGATCGTCTCCAAAATGGGGCGGTTGATGCCGGCGATGTTCTTTACGAAGTTATTTTGCGTCGTAACTGCATTTGAATTCAGATCCCAGGTATCGGCGAATTCTTCGGAAGTCATTCCGATGGCATAACCGATGGAGAGGACGTTGTTATTCTCATACAGGTAGAGTTTATTCGAGGTACCCAGCAGTGTGGTGACGTTGTTGTTCGGGATCTCTTTATCATGGAAGAGGTAGCGAACGTTGAAGAGTGCATTGACCAGAGGCGTGAAGCCGGTGCTGGAGTATGCGTTCGTGTTCGACTCCATACCGACCTTCTTATAGAAGTCGGTCATGCGGGCATTTGCCACGGAGGAGAATACGGAGATGGAAGGATACTGGAACCAGGAACCGTCGTTCTTCGTACGGAGGTTGAAACGCTCCAGACGGAAGAGGTTGGTGAATTCCTTAACGTCTCCGAATTCCGGACGGTAGAATTCTGCGTCTGCCGCCGCGCCTGCGTTCTGGCGTGCGTAGGTGTACAGGGCTCCGAAGTCGCCGTTCTCCGCAACGTAGGCGGGACGGTCGATGGTGGTAACACTGGTAACGGTCGTGTTCAGGAAGCCCTCGATCAAAACCAGGAAGCTCGCTGCGATCGCCAGACCGATCTTATAGCCGCTCGTGTTTTTCTTGCGGTACAGATAGGAGAACAGACCGTATAGACCGATGAAGATCGCGCTCACGTAGAAAACATGGAAGTGGAAGAGCTTGTTGCCCTTCGTGACCTGCTCGAAGATAAGGATGAGGCCCAGCGCAACCAAAACGGCGCGGCCGATCTCTTTGAGAGAGCGGTCCTTCAAGCCCATGAAGCCCTTATAAGCAGCCACAAGTACGATGAAGTCGTAGGCAAATGACTGACGGCACGGCAGGGAGTTCGGATAGTGGAAACCATGCCAGATGAAGTTTAAGAAGTTCATGCTGAAGCTGGCAAGGAAGATCAGGGCGAGGGCGGCATATGCGAACTTCTCGCGATAATTCACCTTGCGGTTCATGATGTAGAGCGGGATGAACATCAGGATGCCTACGCCGCAGTACAGGTTGGGCCAGTGCTCCAGGCCAATGTGGACATCTACATCGACTAAGTGACGGGCCAGCATCTCCAACATGGAAAAATAGGACGTAAAGGTCTTCGGGAAGGTAGAGTCAGCGGAAGCAGACATCTGCAGGGCCTTCATCTCCGGGAGCAGGACGATCATGGCGATGCCGGCGGCCAGGAAGGAATAGAAGGCGAACTCGAAGATCTTCTTCGGATAGTTCATAAAGATGGATCGCTTGACGAGACGGTGGGAGTCCACTCGCTCGATCTCTTCACGACGCATGGGCGCGATAAAGAGCAGCGCCAGGAAGTAGAGGATCAGGGTCAGGCAGACCATGATCGAGATGTAGTAGTTGGAGAGTACGCACAGAGCCAGGCTGACGCAGTACATCAGGCATTTATCCTCGTAGACCAGACGTTCCAGTCCCAGGATGATGATCGGGAACAGGATCAGACAGTCGAGCCACATGATGTTCCAGCTGTATGCCGCCATGTAGCCGGAGAGTGCGTAGAAGGTCGCAAAGAATGCGATGCCTAAGGAGTTCGTGCGGGTATGCTTACGCAGGTACCACGCGAAGGAGAGGCCACAGAGCGCGATCTTCAGGACGATCATATAACTGATAAATTCGATAACGAATTCTACCGGACACAGGAAGAGAAACCAGTTTAAGGGGCTGGCCAGATAGTAGGCCATCAGCGCGACGAAGTTCGTACCTGCACCGATATCCCAGGAATACAGGAGGCTCTCGCCGTTTAAGAACTTATCCTTGAGCTCACGGAAGAATGGTGCGTATTGGTGGTACAGGTCGGTCCGCAGGAAGCTACGGCTGCCGAACGGGAAGATCCCTCGCTGGATGAAGACGAGCATCATCGCGACGAATGGGATCGTGAAGGCCAGTATCAGCGGAAGCTGGCTTTTGAACCATGCTTTAAAAGTCTTTTCATTTGTTTCCATTTGTATCTCCTTGGGTTTCAGCATCCGCGTTTTGCGGCTTTTCCTTCTTAAACGAGAAGAGCTTGCTGGTAATGTAATTCATGATCATAACGACGACGCTCGCGATCAGTTTCATGATGGAGGCTTCGAAGTGGAAGAGGTCCACCGTGATGTACAGGAAGAGCGTTTCGAAACCGAGGGACAGAAGACGCCCCGCGATAAACGTCCAGAATTCATATGAGACTTTTTTCAGTTCCCACTGCTTGCTTCGGAAAACGAAGATCTTGTTTACGAAGAAGGCGAAGATGACGGCAACGATCCAGGCAATCACGTTCGATACGGTCGCTGTAAAGTGGAACGCATAGAAGCAGATGAGGAAGCATACAAAGTTGAGAAGCGTCGTCATCACGCCCCAGAACAGGTAGGAGAGGGTCTCTCGATGCTTTAGATAGATTTCTTGATATTTTTCCAGTGATTTTGGTAATTTCATGATCTTACTCCGGTTTCTCCGTTGGATCCGCCGGCTCCGTTTCCTTCGTGCTGTTTTTCGGCAGGCTTACGCCTTCCATGCCCGGGATGTTGGACTCGCGGGCGATATATATGGGCCTGTGTTTCGACTCCATGTAGATCCGGGCAATGTATTCGCCGAGGATGCCGATGGAGAATTCGATGATGCCGCCCAGAAACAGGATCAGGCAAATGATGGTCGGGTAACCCGCAACATCGTTGTAGCCCAGAAGCGTCTTAACGACGGTGAAGATCAAATAAACAAAGGCAGCGAAGCAGATGAAGAAGCCCATAGCGCTGACGAAGCGCAGCGGTGCGGTCGAGAACGACGTGATGCCGTCGATCGCATAGCGTAGCAGGGAACGCAGGCTCCATTTGGAGGTGCCCAGGGTACGCTCCACGTTTTCATAGGGGATCCACTTCGTGTCGTAGCCGACCCAGGCGAAGATGCCCTTCGAGAAGCGCTGAACTTCCGAGAGACGCATAATGGAATCCACCATGCGGCGGGACATGATACGATAGTCTACGGCGCCGTATTCCAGCTTAACGTCGCTCATGCGGTTGCTGACTTTGTAGAAACGGCGAGAGAGGAAACTGCGGAGTTTCGCCTCGCCCTTGCGGGTCGTGCGTTTTGCGGCAACACAATCATGCCCCTCCTCAATGCCGGCGATGAAATCCGGGAACATCGAAGGCGGGTGCTGCAAGTCCGCATCCATCACGATCACGTAGTCGCCGGTCGAATTCGACAGGCCGGCATACATGGCGGCTTCTTTACCGAAGTTGCGGGAAAAACTGATGTAGCGCACTTCGGGGTGGGCCGCTGCGAGCTCGCGCATGATGCAGATCGTTTTGTCACGGCTGCCGTCGTCCACGAGGATGAAACGGAAGTCGTAGTTTTCGATCTTATCGCACCAGGAGCGCGTGACCTCATAAAAGTTATTCAGTACCTCTTCTTCATTGTAGCAGGGTACTACGATATCGATGGTTTTCATAATTACTCCATTGAGATAACACTGCTTTGTAGAAACTGCAACAAACACAGTCACTTATCTATTTTATAATATTACAAGGAAAAAGTAAACCCAAAACCGTGCCTTTTTGCGCCTGAAATCGGAAAAACCGTCGGTTTTTGCGGGAAATGCTTTCTGCAGGCGGCGAAAAGGGGAACATTTTCCACGTGATCCTGTAAGAAAAACGTAAGGAAAGTTCACAGAGAATTCACACAATATACCTTGCTTTTTTACCACTTAGAGGGTAAAATCATTTCAGGAACGAAGAAAAGGAGGTAATTCCTACCCTTGGATAGCAATAACAATTCCGATAATAACCGTAATGACCGAAATAATAACAATAATGGCAGAAATCAGGGACCGAAGGGTTCCCAGACACTGATCTGTTTCATTCTCGCCACCGTCGTTGTTATCCTGATCGTTACGATGCTGAATAATTACGTTGAAAACGCGCGTAATAAGAAGATCAACTACAATGAATTCACCGCGATGATCGAGAACGGTCAGGTTAAGCGGGTAGACTTAAAAACGAATAAGATCGTCATCACGCCGAAGGAGGGTGTGCGCCTTTCACCGGATGATAATCTGGTCCAGACGTATTTCACCGGCTATGTCGGCGATGATAATCTGGTCGAGCGCCTGGAGAAGGCGAACGTTGAGTTCGAAGGTGAGATCCCGAGCACCAGTTCGGGCATCATGGACTTTTTGCTGTTCGTAGTTCTTCCCATCGTGTTCGTATGGATCTTCTTTATGTTCATGATGCGCCGGATCGGCAGCGGCGGCGCCGGCGGCGTCGGCAAGAGCACCGCGAAGGTCTACATCCAGAAGAAGACCGGTGTTACATTTAAGGATGTTGCAGGTCAGGACGAAGCGAAAGAGTCCCTGACCGAGATCGTAGATTTCTTACATCGGCCGCAGCGCTACCAGCGCATCGGCGCGAAGCTTCCGAAGGGCGCCATCCTGGTCGGCCCGCCCGGAACCGGTAAGACCCTCCTGGCGAAGGCCGTAGCCGGCGAAGCCCAGGTACCGTTCTTTTCATTGTCCGGTTCCGACTTCGTCGAATTGTACGTCGGCGTCGGCGCATCCCGTGTGCGTGACCTGTTTAAGCAGGCCCAGGCCAATGCGCCGTGTATCATCTTCATCGATGAAATCGATGCCATCGGTAAGAGCCGTGACAGCCGTTTCGGCGGGGGAAATGACGAACGCGAGCAGACGTTGAACCAGCTGCTGGCGGAGATGGATGGTTTCGACAGTTCCAAAGGTGTATTTATCCTCGCGGCGACGAACCGCCCCGAGGTACTTGATAAGGCGTTGCTGCGTCCGGGCCGTCTGGACCGCCGCATCATCGTCGATAAACCCGATCTGAAGGGACGTATCGCGACCCTGAAGGTGCACGCGAAAGACGTGGCTATGGATGACACCGTAGACTTCGAGGCGATCGCGCTTGCAACGAGCGGTGCTGCAGGTTCTGACCTGGCGAACATGATCAACGAAGCAGCGATCAACGCGGTTAAAAAGGGCCGCAACGCCGTATCGCAGAAGGATCTGTTCGAGGCGGTGGAAGTCGTTCTGGTCGGTAAGGAGAAGAAAGACCGCGTGATGAACGCGGAAGAGCGGCGCATCGTTTCCTACCACGAGGTAGGTCACGCGCTGGTAAATGCCCTGCAGAAGGACGCAGAACCCGTGCAGAAGATCACGATCGTGCCTCGTACCATGGGCGCCCTCGGCTATGTGATGCAGACGCCGGAGGAGGAGCATTTCCTGAACACGAAGCCGGAACTGTGGGCTATGCTGGTGGGTATGCTCGCCGGACGTGCGGCCGAAGAGATCGTCTTCGGTAAGGTAACGACCGGTGCGGCAAATGATATCGAGAAGGCGACGAACCTGGCGCGCGCCATGGTCACCATGTACGGTATGAGCGAGCGCTTCGGACTGATGGCGCTGGAGACGGTGGAGAGCCAGTATCTGACGGGTGCGACTCGTATGAACTGCTCGGATCAGACCGCAGCTCTGGTCGACGAAGAAGTGAAGGATATGCTGAAGAGAGCGTACGACGAAGCGAAGGCTTTGCTTTTGGCGAACCGTATCGCCCTGGACCGCATTGCTCACTTCCTGATCGAGAAGGAGACCATTACCGGTAAGGAATTCATGGATATCCTGCGGCGCATCCAGCGTGGCGGCGAGGCGGAGGTTCCTTCCCTGTTCTCCGAAGAAGAGAAGAAAGAGATAATGAATAAGACATCGGCGAAGTTCGATGTGGAATAGCAACAAAAGCGGATGGTGCCGGAAGGTGTCGTCCGCTTTCGGCAAATTATAAACCGGAGCAGACGTATGGAAGAACTGGAATTTAACTTTGAAGAAGAACTGAAAAAATTACCGGATCTTCCCGGCGTCTATCTGATGCATGGAGATCTGGATGAGGTGATCTACGTCGGGAAGGCGGTCGTGCTGAAAAACCGTGTGCGCCAGTATTTTCAGAGCGGGCGCGGGAAGACGATGAAGATCCTGCAGATGGTGGATCACATCCGCCGCTTCGAGTACATCGTGACGGATTCGGAGGCGGAGGCGCTGGTCCTGGAGAGTAATCTCATAAAGGAATACCAGCCCAAATACAACACCCTCCTGAAGGACAGCAAGGGCTATCCTTATCTTTACGTGACCGTAAATGAGGAATACCCGCGGGTGCTCTATGCGCACCAGATGAAGAAGGACAAGAATAAATATTTCGGGCCGTACACGAGCGGAACAGCGGTGAAAGAAACCCTGGATCTGCTGCAGAAGACGCTGAAACTGCGGACCTGTCGCAAGGTGATCACGGCCGATACCATTCCGGTCGGACGCCCCTGCCTGAATTACCAGATGAAGCTGTGCGATGCGCCGTGTCAGGGATATATCAGTTGCGAAGAGTACCAAAAGAAGATTCAGGCGGCCGTGGCGCTGCTGAACGGAAACGACAGCATCATCACGAAAATGCTGAACCAGAAGATGGAAGAGGCGGCGGAACGGCTGGATTACGAAGAGGCCATGCAGTACCGCGACCTGATCGGGAGCGTGCGCTTCGTGGCGACGCGGCAGAAACTGTCGGACCGCAATTACGACGATATGGACGTGGTCGGCCTGCATGTCGAGGAAACGGATGCCGTGGTCTGCGTCATGTTTTTCCGCGAAGGAAAGGTCATCGGCCGCGAGCATTTCCATATGCAGGCGGCGGAGGGGGACGAACACGCGGATATCCTCGAAGGTTTCCTGAATCAGTATTATGCGGGGACGCCGTATGTGCCCGCGCGCATCCTGCTTCCGTCAGCTGTGTCCGAGGCGGAGATATTGACCGATGCGCTCACGGCGCGCCGCGGTGCGAAGGTCGAACTGGCGGTGCCGGAACGCGGCGAGAAGCTGCGCCTGGTGCGTCTGGCCGCGGAAAATGCGAAGGTCTACCTGACGAAGGATGGCGAGAAACTGAAAAAAGAAGAAGAAAGGACCGAAGGCGCCATGCGGAAGCTGTCCGCCCTATTGGGGATGGAAGGCCTGTCGCGCGTCGAGTCCTTTGATATATCGAATACCGGGGGCTTTAACAGTGTGGCCTCCATGGTCGTGTTTGAGGACGGCCGTCCCCGCAAACCGGACTACCGAAAGTTCCGCATCAAATGGGTGCAGGGCATGAACGACTATGCCTGCATGGAAGAGGTTCTGACGCGCCGTTTCCAGCGCGCGCAGGCACAGGAGGACGAGCGGAAGGGCTTTGAGCGCCTGCCTGACCTGCTGTTGATGGACGGCGGCAAGGGCCAGGTCCACATCGCGGAGAAGGTTCTGGAGAGCCTGGGCCTGTCCGGCAAGATCCCCGTCTGCGGCATGGTAAAGGATGACCGCCACCGCACGCGCGGCCTGTATTTCCACGACGAGCTGGTGGACATTGACCTCCACGGACCTGTGTTCCAGCTGATCACGCGGATCCAGGACGAGACGCACCGTTTTGCGATAGAGTATCACCGCAGCCTGCGTCAGAAGGCGCAGACGCACTCGATTCTGGACGACATCCCCGGCATCGGACCGAAACGGCGCCTGGCACTGATGACGAATTTTGACAGCCTGGATGACATCCGAAACGCTGACGAGGAGACACTTTGCGCCGTTCCCGGCATGGATCGGAAGAGCGCACAGGCCGTATATGCATTTTTTCATCATGAGTAAAGGTGTCCGGCACAGGTCCTTTGCTCATTTTTAGTGGAATTTATAAAAAAATTATAAAAGAGATATTGACATGCCTTATAATATCAATTATACTATATATGACTGAAATTAGGTGGGAGATATTTGAACACATGGTATTTTTGTAAAATCTTATTCTGACTACAAAAAAAGGGGAGGTTATTAAATTTGAAATCAGTTAAAAAATCGATTTGTGTAATACTATCTATGTGCTTGCTTTTAGGAACATTAACGGTTTCGGCTGAAACGGTATCACCGGATTATTTGTATTCCTCTGCGGGAACAGCAGGCATGTGGAATTACGAGTCTACGTCTTCTGTCCAGTCGA
>JAFYGB010000033.1 GCA_017543445.1 Lachnospiraceae bacterium
ATGAACGGCTGGGAGGCAGAGTCCGACGCGGCTTCTCTCTTAAACGGTCTGGGCATCGAGACCGACCTGCACTATAAGCTCGTAGGCGAACTGACCGGCGCAGAGAAGGTGAAGGTCCTCTTGGCGCGCGCATTGTTCGGAAATCCCGACATCCTGCTCCTCGACGAGCCGACCAACCACCTCGACCTGGCCGCGATCGCATGGCTCGAGGAGTTCCTCATCGATTTTGAGAACACCGTCATCGTGGTATCCCACGACCGTTACTTTTTGAATAAAGTCTGCACCCAGATCGCAGACATCGACTACGCAAAGATCCAGCTCTACTCCGGTAACTACGACTTCTGGTACGAGTCGAGCCAGCTGCTCATTCGCCAGATGAAGGAAGCCAACCGGAAGAAAGAGGAGAAGATCAAGGAGTTGCAGGAGTTCATCCAGCGTTTCTCGGCCAATGCTTCGAAGTCCAAGCAGGCGACTTCCCGTAAGCGTGCCCTCGAGAAGATCCAGCTCGATGAGATCAAACCGTCCAGCCGTAAGTACCCGTACATCGATTTCCGCCCCGAGCGTGAGATCGGAAACGAGGTTCTGACTGTCGAGCACCTGACGAAGACCATCGACGGCGTGAAAGTCCTGGACGATGTCAGCTTCATCGTAAACCACAACGATAAGATCGCTTTCGTAGGCTCCGACGAGTTTGCGAAGACCACACTCTTCCGCATCCTGATGGGCGAGATCGAGCCCGACTCCGGCTCCTTCAAGTGGGGCGTAACAACGAGCCAGGCATATTTCCCGAAGGACAGCTCCGCTGAGTTCAACTCCGATCTCGTGATCGCTGACTGGCTGCAGCAGTACTCCCCGATCAAGGATGTCACCTACGTACGTGGTTTCCTTGGCCGCATGCTGTTCGCCGGTGAAGACGGCGTGAAGAAAGTCCGCGTTCTCTCCGGTGGTGAGAAGGTGCGTTGCCTCCTCTCGAAGATGATGATCAGCGGTGCGAACTGCCTCGTATTCGACGAGCCGACCAACCACCTCGACATGGAGTCCATCACGGCTCTCAACAACGGAATGATCAAATTCCCCGGCGTCATCCTCTTCTCCTCGCGTGACCACCAGATCGTACAGACCACGGCGAACCGTATCATCGAGCTGATCAATGGTTCCATCATCGATAAGATCACGACCTACGACGAGTACCTCGCAAGCGACGAGATGGCGATGAAGCGTCAGGTATTCCAGATCAAAGCCGAGGATACCGACGACATCGAAGAATTGGATTGATCATCGAAATAGAATATCGCAAAGCAAAACCGGAGGCACCCGTTACGGGACCTCCGGTTTTTGCTAAACATTATCACTCACATTTTAATTTACAGTTTCTGCGTCGTATAAAAAGCCAAGTTATGAAGGAGAATAACGCTCCGATAGCTAACCAAATAATATACTTTAATATATACCAGACATCACCAAATCCATAAACTCGGTACGACGGCCAGGTCGAGAACCATCGTTCATATATTTCTTCTGAAGTATGCATGATGTCCCCACGAAGATAATACGCAAGAACAAATCCCAGGATCAGAAATACAATGGAATGGTTCAACAATTCTGCAAGAACAAAGAAAAGCGTCCAACACAGCAAAAGAAATACAAATCGATCTGCCCATTCTGCCAATTGTACCATATCAGGCGAGAAAACATGGCATTCACCACCATAGTAGTACAAGTATTGCTTTCCGATTGAGTCAAACTGAAAGCGAATGAACCATGCCGATGCAAACTGACACAGGAAAAAAAGGATCTGGAGGCTAAAAAATGATACCGCCTCATTGATCATGAGCCGCGTTCTCCCGTATTTCAGGACATCATTTACATAGGTCCCGTTGGATCTCGAAAGTGTAACGACTAACAATAGCAGAATTACGGAAGCAAACAGCATAAATATTGTGCAATTCTCTGAGATATAGCCATTATATGCCCTTCGGTCATTGGAACCTGCACCATAAAACGTCCCTTCAACAACACCTCCGTAAGGAAGCTCGTTCTCTAGAAGATACTCCATCACATCTATCGTTTTTATGGTCAATGCGAGTTCATCCTTATAATTCTCTTCATCTGCAAAAGTGATTGCTTCTTCCTGCAACCATATGAGATGGTTTTCCACTGATTTTTTCTGTTCTTTTAATTCCTCCTGAGACGAATAGGATTCGATATAACAATCCCAATAAAAAGCAGGGCCATTCGCGGTATTATAGTATCTTTCTGACAGGATAAGAACAAATCCCACTGTAACGATGCTTAACACCCAAAACAAAGGAGTTTTGAATAATCTGTAAATGATCTGCTTCATTCCATATCCCCTTGCAACACTTCCGGGCTCTCTTCCTTCTCCAAAGAAAGTAAGCCTTCGTCAGTAACCAGAAATAAAAATCGGCCGGGCCGTATTCCTTTAACCTTTACACTGCACCCCTCGACTTCCGGAAGATATTTTGCACTCATAAGTTTCTCAGCTGCCTTTCGAGTTGCAGATACATCTGCAAAATGACCGATGACCGATATATATGCGGGCAACGGATCCTCTCGCAAAACAAGTGATCGTTCTTGTATTTCATACATCTTCGTGCAATTTCGCTGAAGATCTTCCATAATACGAGATACTAGAAAAGTAATCCTTCCATTTTTTCTCGCTACGTTCAACTCATTATAAAATACATTAGCGCTTTCCATATCCAAAGAGTTTAGCGGTTCATCCAAAAGCAACACAGATCTTTCAGAAGCAAAGGACATAATAAGCCCCAGTTTCTGGCGCATCCCCATTGAATATTTCCTAACAGGGCGGGATATCGCATCCTCCATGCCCCATCTGGCAAATGCTTCCTTCGCTTTATTCTCGTTATAGTCATCTCCCAGGAAGCACCGAAGGTTCTCGTCGCCTGTCATATGGCTCCACAATTTCGGACTTTCCAACAGTCCAACACAGTGCTGGCTTTCGCCCTTTGGAAAGCCTTTGAATGCGATCGCTCCCTTTTGGGGAAACAACAGACCGCCGATCAGCTTAAGAAGCGTCGTCTTTCCGCTCCCATTCGCCCCCAAAACAGCAACCACATCACCCTGGTTTGCATAAAGGCCCGCATTTTCAAATATACTCTTTTTATGATAAGCAAAACAAAATCCTTCAACTTCAACGCTCGTCATATTGTATTTTCTCCTCTTTGATATACCTCAGAAGTTTAAATTCTATACCTGAATTATCCTCCCGTACTTTGATCTGCATAGCCTCCGGATGCCATTTTCCATGAGCATAAACCGATATGAGAATAGCTTTCTCATCATCTTTCAATGTGTACATGCCATCACCAGTTCGGCTGTAAAACTCCACCAAATCTTCAAAAGAAGCCAATCCAAAAGTATCTTTCCAAGAATAGAATTCCGGCTCATCCGACATTTTCAAATAATCCGTGCTGACCAACGGAGAAATAATATCCCCAACATCATCCGCCATAAAGTTACTGATCTGAGGTCGCTCACTCATCATTTCTCTGTATCTGAATAATTTGTCGTCCCATTTATCCG
Source organism: Lachnospiraceae bacterium (assembly GCA_017543445.1). GTDB lineage: Bacteria > Bacillota > Clostridia > Lachnospirales > Lachnospiraceae > UBA1201. The sequence goes on from JAFYGB010000033.1 coordinate 3,568, forward strand.
CTTCTACACAGAAGTATCTATGATCTACACACAAAACATAACGGCCTGTTTCTTCCAGAACCTTTTGATTATTTTCATTCACAGCATACATAAATGACGGGTTCTGCTCAATGTAATCTTCGTAAAACGTATCTTCGTTTTTGACATAAAAACCATATACATATCCACCGACACGTTCTACATCTTTGTGCGTAACATTTTTTATAATCATTTCAGCCTTACTATCAAAGCTTTTGATGCATACATCATGAAGTCGGTTAATCCTCCAGATAAAAATACCTACACATGCCATAATCAACAGAGGAAACACAAATAGGATCTTCTTTTTCATTTATCTCTCTTTTCTATTTGTCATATATGATGCCTAAAGCATAATTCCACATAGTATTATCGCTTAACCATCCATTCGAAATGGCTCGTTCAGGATAATAAGAGTATATCTGGTTATTGAGTGGAACTCCCATGTTGGTAATATTTCTCCAAGTATCATTTACCAGAGCCATATCCTCAAATTTTGTAACTATTCTATTATTCTCTTTCCACTGCACACGAACAGTGCAGTAACCACATGCTGTCATTTCGTGACCCGGAATCTTAAACAAAGATATCGTACCGGTCGCCGTACATGCCTGGATCATAGGAAAAATATCAGCAAAACCGCTGTTTTTAGCTACGCATCCAGCAGGGATATTGTGTGCATTATATTGATCATTCAATATTTTTACTGCAGACGTATGAAGAATTCCTTTTGTAATACTCAGCGGGTTCAATTTATATCTGTCGATCCCGTTTTTTATTATCTCATGTCCTTCATAAACATATGGGATTTGCGGGGTAGGACTTTTAAACCTATATGCAGAAAGGACAGCCGAAGCCCAACAAATGCCAAACGATATATTTTTTCCGGTTCTGAAATTGTAATAATCCCGCAATGATTGCTGATCATAATTATTGGCCGGACAAACAAACTTGATGCCGATTTGAGTGGCAAGATTCTTTTTGTTTTTATACTCGGAAAGGCCGCGAATGTATGTATCTAATTCTCCTTTATTTTCTAAAACGTATGCAGATCCACCTCGAACAAGGGAAGAATCATTCAATTCCAATAACCGAACCATCGAAAACAAAAACACCGCAGAAACAGAAATAATACAAAAAGCTCTTTTCCATGTTTCACCCATTACGTATACTACCTCCATATAATAGTTTAGGCAGTATGCGAACACGCGAAATACTACCCCTAATAGTATATATATATATATATGTTGTCAAGCAAAAAATGATCCGGGCATGCATTTTTCGGGTATTTCTGTCGGCTTTTCGAAATGCTGGAACAGCTAAAACAAGGAAACCGCATGCCGGGTCAATCCCCACATGCGGTTCATCAATTGATAAAACGTGTTATCTTTTTCTTATTATACGCCGGAGAAACTCAGAAATCAAAATCCATGCAGTTTCGGCTGGCGGTGTAGGGTCTTACCTTCGTGTTCGCCACTTCCACGTGCGCGGGATGTACGGCATAGCCCTTCAGCGCAGCCTCATCGACAAATGTCGAGTCCAGCATTACCTCACAGTTGGAGGACTCCAGCGGGCTAATGATCACTTTGATGTCAATGATGCCCGGAACCTATCCCTTCAGACCTTCCAGTCCGTTTTTGATGCCTTCCCGAACTGCTTTGTCTGCGCAGTACTCTTCTTTCAATTTCCACAGGATCACATGTCTTACCATCGTATTTACTCCTTTGATCAATTTTTATAAAACTCGCGGTCGTACTCATAGAGTACCAGGGCGGCGGCAACTGCGATGTTGAGCGAGGACTGGCCTTCGACCATGGGGATCTTGACGTAGTCCGTGCAGAGATCCAGGATCTCCTTGCGGACACCATTGCTCTCATTGCCCACGATCACGGCGATGTTGGCTTCGTCGAAGCGCATGTCATAGAAGTTGCTCGCCGAAAAACGGGCGCTGGTGCCCCAGATGCGGAAGTTGTGGGCGCGCAGGGTTTCCATCATGGCCATGTCGTCCGAGCAGAAATAGATCGGGACGCGGCCGACCGCGCCACGTGCACCGCGGATCGCGTTTTTGTTGAAATGGTGGGTGGACGGCGAAAGCAGGATGACCGCATCCACGCCGGAAGCGTCGGCGGTCCGCAGGACCATGCCGAGGTTGTCGGGGTTCGCGATGCCGTCCAGGATCAGGAAGAAATTCCGCTTGCGCGAGAAGATGAGCTGGTCCTGGCTGCGCGCCACGGCGCGGACCGTGCAGAGCACATCCGGCGTCGGGTTCGTCGATGTCATCGCCGCCAGGATGCCCGCGCTCACGCGGTAGTAGGCGATGCCGGCCTCGATGCAGGCGTCGGCGATCGCACGGCGCTGCTCCTCACCCAGGGCGTCGGAGTAGACCACCTTCTCCACAGGCAGGTGATCCTTCAACGCGCGGTTCACCATCAAAAAGCCTTCCATCACAACGCGGTCGTTGTCGATCCTGGCCTTCAGGGTCGTCAGTTTTTTGAACTCCGCTACGATGTCGTCCTTCTTCGAGTTGATCACGCGCTCGCTCTTCTGGCGGGCGGTGGTGCCGGCAGGGTTCGCCCTGCGCATGCCGTGCATCCGGCACGGCCGCTCGGGTATGTCTTCGCGGCAAATGTATTCTCCTGCCACGCTTTGATATCTGTCTTCAAAATAGAAATCGAACGTGATGTCGTTCGGTACGTTGCGGATCAGGTCGCGCACCGCGCGCTCGCTGTCCGCCGCGATCAGGCAGACCGCGTGCTCCGTATCCAGGATCATAACGCCCTGCAGGATATTGATCACGCTGAGGTAGCAGGTGAGGCTGACGCCTTCCGCTGCCGTCCCATCTGCCGGATCATCATCTGCTGTCATTTCCGCGTTACGCTCTGCCACTTTCGGCATGCGCTCGGCGTATGCTTCTAGTCTCTCTTTGTATTCTTCATTCGGCTCACTGCCCTGCATTTCCCGCGCGGTCGCCGCCAAAAAACGCGCGACCTCGTCGAAACGCTCTGTTTTCTGTGCCATAGGCACCTCCAAATTTATGGTCTCATTGTCCCAAAAACGGTCGCGGCGTCATAACGGTCCTCAGAGTTTCCGTCTGCGCAAAAGCCATTCTTAGTCCCTATACGATCTCCGGTCCTACGAACCGTTTCTCGGCGAAATGTTTAAGCGCCACATGGTAGCCCTCGAAGCCGAGGCCGCAGATCGTTTCCTTCGCGTACAGGGAAATGTACGAGAACTGGCGGAACTTCTCTCTCTGGTTAATGTCCGACAGGTGCACCTCGATCGTCGGGATAGCGACGGCCTTCAGCGCGTCCAGGATCGCGACACTCGTGTGCGTGTACGCGGCGGGATTGATCACGATGCCATCGTACTTTTGGTACGCCGCCTGGATGCGGTCGACGATAAATCCTTCGACATTCGACTGGTAGAGGTCCACTTCCAACCCCAGTTCCTGCGCCCACGCGCGGATCTGCGCCTGCAGGGCGTCAAAGGTCTGCGCGCCGTAGATGCCCGGCTCGCGAATGCCCAACATATTCAAATTCGGTCCGTTGATCACTAAAATCTTCATAGAGTCGAGTCTCCTTTGAGTTATGGTTTTTCTCAACGCTCCTATTGTATCACAGACCGCCCGAAAGCGTCAAATCGCGCGACTTCCACTCCGGCTTTCGCACATAAAAAACCGGTGAAGCATGAAGTCGCTACTCCACACCTCACCGCGCACAAGCGATCCGCTATTCTGTTTCCGCGCCGCCTTTCTTTCCGAACAGATAGCTCTCATACATCTGTCCGTCAACTTCAAAAATGATCTTTACCACCTGGTAGCGTTCTTGTGAAAAATCCTTCGAATCGCTACTTAAGTAAACCGGGTCCATGCCCGCCGATATTTCCATGGTCTCAGCCGGTGCTCCGCTGAACACCTCTCCGCTCATTGACGGAGACAGTATCTTTCCGTCCTCTGTAACAGCGTAACCGCCGTACACCTTCACCCATTCGGGTAACGGCCGTTCAAAAACCAGTGGGAATTTTACATCGGGGAATGCAGGCAATATCCTGTTTTCCTGCTTTGCCTTTTCCCGCTCCACAGTCGCCGTATACGAGCCTATCCCGACATCGGACGCAACTTTATTAAGCGGGGCAATGTATTCCTTTCCGGTCTGCGTGATGATCTTAACCTCATCACCGATCACTACTTCTTTTACTCCGTCCCCGACCGGAACATCCGCTATGCTTCCCTCAATTTGCTTGGTCTCCGCTGTGGTCTCTATGGTACTCGATGCAGTCGTTTTGCTGCATCCGCACAGCATTACCCCTGTTAAGGCAGAAACAAATAGTATAATGCATACTTTTTGACGCTTCTTCATTGCTTCGTCACCTCCACTTTTTCGTCTAACGCTCAAAGGCTCTCAAATAAGGCCTGAATTACATTTCTATATACAGCATACTACAGTTATAGTCTGCGTGTCAAGTGGCAATGCAGAAAAATCAATATTGTTTTAATTTTCAGAATAATGCAAGCGAGGCAAAAAGTGAAGAGCCGGCGTTTAAAAGTGCAGATCCACTATGGTCTGAGCCGCTTCTTCGATCGTGGTCACATTGTCCACGGTCGCATCGGCAAATGCTTCGTAGAGGGCGCGGCGCTTCGCAAACAGGAGCTGCACCGACTGCTGCTCGGACAGCGGGCGGCCTGCGACCGCCAGGTTCTCGAGCGGGCGTTTCTGATAGTAGATGCGACCGTTCTGCTTAAGCAGGGCTTCATTTTCCGGGCGGACGACCACGCCGCCGCCACAGGACAGCAGGATGCCCGGCTGCTTCGTCAGGTCCGCGAGAACCTCCGTCTCGATCTTGCGGAAAGCGTCCTCGCCATCCGCCAGGATGATCTCCTTCGGGGTGCGGCCGGTGCGCTTCTCGATCTCGACGTCGCTGTCGACCACCTCACGTCCCGTCAGGCTGCCGATTGCTCTCGCGACCGAAGATTTGCCGCTGCCCGGCATCCCGATGAGGATGATGCTCGTCGTGCGCGCCGCGATATCGTCGTACACTTCGTCGATCTTCTCGCGTGCGATCGTCGCGTTGGTGAAAACCTCACATGCGCGCGCCGCCTGCGCCGTCAGCATCTCGAGTCCACCCACCGCGAGCATGCCCGCCTGCTCCGCCAGCAGCAGAAGCTTCGTTTTCGCCGGATTGAAGATCAGGTCGATGACGACTTTACAATTTGTGAAATACGCAGGATCCACTACGCTCACGCCGTTTTCCGGGAACATCCCGACCGGTGTGGTGTTGATGATCACGTCGGCGTCGCGGTTTTTCTCCAGATTGTCGTAGTTATCCTCGCCGTGGCGGGAAATGGTGACCACGCGCGCTGCGCCGAGGTCGGCCGCCAGCACGCGCACCATCGCAGCGGCGCCGCCGTCCCCGAGGATGATGACCTTCTTACCCTGAAGGTCGATGTTATGCTTTTCGATGGAATATTTGAGTCCGAAATAATCGGAATTATCGCCATAGAGTGTACCGTCCGCACGGCGTACCACGCAGTTCACGCTGCCGATACGCTTCGCCGTCTCCGAAACCTCGTCGAGATACGGCAGGACCGCCTTCTTATACGGGATCGTGACATTGATCGCGGTGAAACCGCCGTTCTTCAGGAAGTCCTCGAGTTGCTCCGGCTCGCGCTCAAAAAGGGCGTACTCGTAGCCGCCGAACTTCCGGTGGAGGTACGGCGAGAAACTATGCCCCAATTTGCGACCCAGCAGGCCGTAGCGCGCAGGCTTCTCCTCATCCGCGAGTTTCTTCTCCTGAAAACTTCTGCACGCGTCCATGACGCCCTGGAAGCACTGAGCGCCGTACGGATAGGTCTCGGCGCGGAATAGTTCGCGGAGCGACTCTATCTTCTGCGCCTCGCGGCTGCGATCCAGGATCGGAAGGCCCTTTGACTTCTTGTATTCATATATGCCGGACACTACGTCCATACGGTGCTCCAGAAGCTCGGCGATCTGCCGGTCGATACGATCGATCGCCAGCCGCAATGTCTTTATATCTTCTTGCATTTTTATCTTCCTTTCGGAGTATTTGAAGGCATAACCACCTATTCTGATGATTTGTCTTTCTAGGAGGTCTTTTCAAATTTCTTCTCTCCGAAAAGACCGCCTTTTTCGTTGTTTCCGCCTTTCAGGAGGTCTTTTGAATTTTCGTCTCTCCGAAAAGACC
>JAFYGB010000034.1 GCA_017543445.1 Lachnospiraceae bacterium
ACACAGTCCCAGGGGCTGCGGGCAGAAATGACAGAGCGGACACTTATCGTCCTTCTCAGGTTCAGGCGCCACGGTCGTTGTTTCTTCGGTAGGCTTCGTAACTTCCGGCTGCGTTTCGGTCGGCACGGGCTGGGTCGGGTTTGAGATCTCTGTCGTCTCGAAAACCAATGTCTGTGAATACTCGGAGTAAACATCATCTACTTCGGACTGACTGCAACGATAACGAACGCGAAGTTCGATCGGTGTGTTTGCATCGATCTTCGGATGTTTTTCGCTCATAAGTGACAGGAGGGCAGCCTTCATTTCACCAGGCTTGATCTCCCAGTCACAGTTGCTCATATTGGTCCATTCGGAGTCGCCCTTTACACGTGCATACGTTTCGATCACGATATAACCGTGATTTGCCTCTGCTTCGACCGATTTCTGCATCAGATCATCAGGAACGGTCAATGTATAGGCAACGACCGGATTTCCGTTAAACTCTTCATCCGTCATGCGAAGGTTCGTGATCACCGGTGCAGGAATGTCCTTCGCCGTGAGCGGCTCATACTTCTTCGCATCTTTACCACAACTGGCGATATCGGACCATTCGGAGAATATATACCGATCGTCTTCACCGTCTTTGCGCAAGGTAAATACAAAGCGAACGCGAACATACATGGTATGTTTGGAGAAATCGATCTTGAGGCACTCCTCATCATAATCATAGGTATACTGATCTTCTCTCAGCTGATCCTTTACACCGACCCTTCCGGTTTCCGGATTTCCGTTCCAGCGGTCATCATTCGGAAGGCCACGGAATACCCAGAAGTCGTCGACCGTTTCCGTAATGTTTCCGACGCCGTATTCGACACCATCCCACTCGCTGTAATGGTAACCGCCATCGCTGTCACGGCCCAGGCCATGGGTCGGGTCGCCGTCCCAATACTTATTATAATGCCAACCGGATACAGAGTCGTTTACGTCATCCAGCGCCCAGTCGAACTGGACGTTTACCCAGCCGTCCGTAAGGCCGAACTGCGCCCAGAATGCTTCCTTATCTTCGGCTTCGTCCTTCTTCGTGAAAAACTCGGAGATAACCGTCGGAACACTGTAGGTCAATGTACAGGTCGTCGGGGAATCGTTTCCCTCCATCCACTGAATCGATACATGTTCCGGTTTCAGGGATTTAAACGTGTCTTCGTCCACAGCCGATGCTCCGACCGAAGTTGCCAGTGACAGTAACATGATCACCACCATCAGGAATGATATTCGTTTCTTCATAGGTGCCTCCTTCTCGATATGACCATATCTTCATATGTCATTCTACAGTTTTATTGAGGAATGAATCGGAAAATGCCGCCACACGAAGCATTCCTCGGAACTAACTACTATGATTATAGCATATTTTCCGAGGAATTAAAAGAGAAAATATAAGTTTTTAGAATAATTTCACGAATTTCTTTTATTTGTCAGCCACACGGGAGTTCAAACCAAAAAGTCACGCCGGTGTCTGTGTTGTACGCGCCACATTTTCCGTGATGACGATCCATAATGGCCTTTACGATCGAGAGGCCGATACCGTGGCCGCCGTATTCGCGCGTACGTGCTTTATCCACCTTGTAGAACTTCTCCCAAATACGGTCGATCTCCTCTTCCGGGATGGGCTTTCCGGTGTTGGATACGCTGACGCGGACATTTCCGTCCTTTGTCGTCGTGTCGATGACGATCTCCCGCTTACCGGCGAGATGGTTGATCGCATTGGAGATATAGTTCGTCAGAACTTCCTCGATGCGATATTCATCGCCCATGACGAAGACCGGATCATGCTGCTTTTCGATGACCATCGCCTTCTTCTTCGAGAATTCGAGGTCCTGCGCATTGACCACGCCGTGAATGAGCTCCGTTATGTCGAAACGTGTGATGTCCAGCATGTTCTGGCCCGCTTCGATCTGGTTCAGGCTCAGAAGCTGGCGTACCATGCGGTTCATCTTCTGTGCCTCGTCCACGATGACATTGCAGTAGTCGCGGACACTCTCGGGATCGTCGGTGACACCCTCAGCGAGTCCTTCGGCATAGCCCTGGATCAGTGCGATCGGCGTCTTCAGTTCATGCGATACATTCGAGATAAATTCCGTCCGCTGCTGCTCGATCTCGTTCTTCTTCTCAATATCGTTCATCAGCTCGAGGTTCGCCGTCTTCAGCTCCAGCAAGGTGTGTTCCAACTTCTCTGACAATGTATTCATGTTCTGTCCGAGCACACCGATCTCGTCCTTCGAGTTACCGATATATTTCGCGCTGAAGTCCATCTCCATCATCTTATTGGAGATATCGGTCAGACGGGTCACCGAACGGGTCGCTCTTCGGGTAATGAAAAAGATCAAAAGTCCGCCGATCAAAAAGCCACCCAAACCTACGTAGATAAAGAACGTCCAGATGATCTTGATGTTGTTTTTCACGTCGGCTACGGTCATGGAGACCAGGAACTGGAAGCCGTCCGAACCGCCCCAGCCGTCGATGTGATTATTGTCCGAGGACGAAGCCGCGTTGTACCGCAGCGTATAGTTTTCCTTCGATACGATGGTGTTCTCGGTCTCGCGTCGGCTCTGCATCGCGTACTCACGCTTCAGGTTATTCAGACGCGACTTCATATAGTCTGCGTCAACATCACGCGAAGCGATCCGCAAGGTCTTCAGCTGTGTACCCCACATCGTGTCCACCGCCTGGAAGGTCGTTTCCATGTACACGGAGATACCGTACTGTTCCTTAATATAGTCCAGGTACTCCTGATAGTAGTTGCTTTCTTCCTGGAAGACTTCTGCAAAAGAGGTCGCGTATTGAATGCGTTCATTCGTTCCCGCGTCCATCTCCAAAAGATCCTGACAGACGGTCTCCATCAAGTCGCTTTTTTTCTCCAACGCATAGGGCGCCAGGAACTGCCGGTAGATCAAATACGTTCCAACATAGACCACGGCCAATATAACGAGAAACAGCACAGTAAAACGAAATCGTAATGTATTTCTGTACTTCATGGCCTACCTCATACTCACGGGTTCAAGTCGAATTTGTAACCCATGCCCCATACGGTCTTGATATAGTTTCCTTTTTCGCCCATCTTGCTGCGCAGTTTCTTCACGTGGGTATCGATGGTGCGGACATCTCCGAAGTAATCATAGTCCCATACGAAATTTAAGATCTTCTCACGGGACAATGCAATCCCCTGGTTATCCAGGAAGAACGCCAACAGTTCAAACTCTTTGAAACTCAGGTCGATCGGCTTTCCATCGATCGTCACGGAATGCGCGCTCTTATTGAGGACGATTCCGCCGACTTCGATCACGTCGCCGGAGGCAACGGTGCCGGAGCGCCGCAGGAGCGCATTGACCCGCGCCATCAGGATCTTCGGGCTGAAAGGCTTCGTCACATACTCGTCCACGCCCAGTTCGAAACCGCGCAACTCGTCGCGTTCTTCACTCTTCGCCGTAAGCATGATGATGGGTACTTTCGAGTACTGGCGGATCCATTTCGTCACTTCCCAGCCGTCCATATTCGGCATCATCACATCCAACAGAATGAGGTCAATGTCTTTATTCTCGAAGAAGATGTCGATGGCTTTCGCGCCATCCTCCGCCTCGATCACTTGAAAACCATCTTTTACCAAGAAATCACGAAGAAGCTTCCGCATGCGGGCTTCATCATCTACAACCATGATCTTCAGCTGGTCCATAACGGTCCTCCTATGTATCTTATGTATGCTCAAAGCCGTCGGTGCATTCTTACAGGGCACCTTACGCCCGCGATACTCCTACGGCTCCAATCTTTCTAAACTATTCTAACCGCACGATATGTTCAAATTGTGAACAAACCGTGGAAATTCATGCATTCTGCAATACCAGGCCGAAACCTCCGGCCGGAATGTCGCAAACGAACTCCAGGATACCGGCAGAGTTCGCCACGCGGCGATAGCGCTGGATCTTATCGGTCTCATCGTAGATGAATACGGTAAAGGAAACCAGCGGCGTAAGGCCTGTGAGTGTCAGTTTTACCTGAAAATCCTCACCACGGCCCGTATTATCGAGCAGAGCCGCCGCACGTCCGTCCGTGCCCTTCACGATGGCATGATCCTCGCCATACTCTGCCACATAAGCAATGTCCTCCAACGATATCTCGCCAGCCACACGCTCCATACTCGGCACACACGCCTTGATATCTTCCGCGTTCTCCGCCTTACGGATGACGCAAACAACGATCGTTTTATTCATGATTATTTAACCTCTACACTTTCTATCTGCCAGTCTATGGTCGGAAGCCATGCTCCTTCAGAAATGCATTGGCTTTACTAAAATGTCTGCAACCGAAGAACCCGCGGTACGCCGAGAGCGGCGATGGATGCGGTGCTGTAAGCACCAGATGGTTCGGGTTCGTGATCATCTTCCGCTTCTCCTGCGCTGGACGTCCCCAAAGCATGTATACGATGGGGCGGTCGACCTGCTCGAGACCACGGATCACGGCGTCGGTGAACATCTCCCAGCCCTTTCCCTGATGGGAAAATGCCTGATGGGCCCGAACGGTCAGTACGGTGTTGAGAAGCAATACACCCTGGTCGGCCCATTTCTTCAGACAGCCGTGGTTCGGGATGTAACACCCCAGATCATCCTGCAGTTCCTTATAGATATTCACCAGGGACGGCGGGATCTCCTGCCCGACCTGCACGGAAAAGGACAATCCATGCGCCTGCCCGATGTTGTGGTAGGGATCCTGCCCCAGGATCACCACCTTCACTTCCGAGAGCGGCGTGAAATGGAACGCATTGAAAATGTCCTGTGCCGGCGGGTAGACGGTATGCTCCTGATACTCGCGGCAGATGAACTCATATAATTCTTTATAGTAGGGTTTCCGAAATTCTGGGGAAACCACGGTAAGCCAGTCGTTTTGGATCGATGCCACGGTCGTACCTCGCTATCCCATCGGGTCTTGAAAGTCGATCTGCGAAAAGCACGTTTTCAGCGCCCGTTCGCGTTGACTTCATATCATTCATAGTTTATCACACGCCACCCGAAAAAGCAACAAAACAGCCTGTCGTTTTCACGACAGGCTGCCTCGTTTCAATATATTATTCCAGTGTCAGAATCTTATTTGAAAGGATTCTCTGTAGGATACATCATACCTGCAGGCTGATTGAAGTTGATGTCTTCAATAGCTACGCCCAGATACTTGAATACTTCGAACAGAGCCTTACCATGGTGACCGAAGGTTACGGCACCGTGATGCGGGTAGTTCTTCTCGATCAGAACGTGACGATAGAAACGTCCCATTTCCTTGATCGCGAATACGCCGATACCACCGAAGGAACGGGTAGCAACCGGGAGAACCTCACCGTGGGCTACATAGGCACGAAGCTTTGTATCTGCGGTGCTCTGCAGACGGAAGAAAGTGATGTCGCCGGGAGCGATATCGCCTTCGAGGGTACCCTGGGTAACCTCTTCCGGAAGGTTTCTGGCCATGATGAGCTGATACTTCATATCGCAGAACGCAAGCTTCTTAGAGCAGGTGTTACCGCAGTGGAAGCCCATGAATGTATCATTGTGTGTGTAGTCGAATTTACCCTTGATGGACTCTTCGTACATATCCTTCGGAACGGAGTTGTTGATATCGAGAAGGGTAACGATGTCTTCGGATACGCAGGTACCGATGAACTCGGACAATGCGCCGTAGATATCTACTTCACAGGATACCGGGATTCCGCGGGCTGCCAGACGGCTGTTCACATAGCAGGGAACAAAACCGAACTGTGTCTGGAATGCGGGCCAGCATTTTCCTGCGATCACCACATGACTGCGGCTTCCCTTATTTGCCTCGATCCAGTCAAGAAGTGTCAGCTCATACTGTGCCAGCTTCTCGAGAACCTCCGGCTTCTTGTTGCCGTCTCCCAGCTCCTTTGCCATATCAGCCACAACCTCGGGGATCCGTGCATCGCCTGCATGCTTGTTGAAGGCTTCGAACAGATCCAGCTCGGAGTTCTCCTGGATCTCAATGCCCAGATTATAGAGCTGCTTGATGGGTGCGTTGCATGCCAGGAAATCCTGCGGACGGGGGCCGAAACTGATGAGCTTCAGGTCGTTTAATGCGATGGATGTACGGGCGATGGTCTTGAAATCATTGATCATGTCAGCAACCTCTGAAGCAGTTCCCACCGGATACTCCGGGATATACGCCTTCAGGTTGCGAAGCTTTAAGTTGTAGCTGGCATTCAGCATACCGCAGTATGCATCGCCGCGGTCATCGCAGAGACGGTCGCCGGCTTCCTCAGCGGCAGCAACCACCATGGAGGGTCCGCAGAATTCCTTTACCAGAAGGATCTCGCTGGACTCCGGTCCGAAGTTGCCAAGGAAGACAACCAGTGCGTTACAGCCGGCCTCATTTACCTCTGCCAGGGCCTTCCGCATATCCACTTCATTTTCTACGGTGGTCTGACACTCGTAGATCTCACCATAGGTTTTCGTGTACTCTGCAACAACTGCCTGTCGTCTGGAAATGGACAGACTCATAGGGAAGCAGTCACGGCTGACTGCGATGATTCCAAGTTTAACGATGGGCATATTTTCCATGATATTTTATTCCTCCTCAATTATAGTTTTGCCTTGATCTGTTCGTAGATGCCTTCTGCATCCAGCTTGTATTTGTGAAGCAGTTCCTTTGCCGGTCCGGATTCGCCGAAGGTGTCTCTGACACCGATGCGAGTGAGCTGCGCCGGTGCCTGCTCTGAAAGCACCTCTGCCACTGCACTGCCCAGGCCGCCGATGATGGAATGCTCCTCCACAGTAAAGAGTTTTCCTGTTTCCTTCGCCGCCTTCACGATGATCTCCTCATCGATTGGCTTGATTGTATGGATGTTGATCACCCGCGCGCTTACGCCGTCCTGTGCCAACATTTCCGCTGCCTGAAGGCTCTCGCTGACCGGCAGGCCCGTAGCGAAGATGGTGATATCCGTTCCGTCCCGGAGCAGCACGCCCTTGCCGGGTACGAAGGTATAATCCGGATTGTCATTGATCACCGGAACCGCCAGTCGCCCGAAGCGCATATATACCGGTCCGTCGATCTCGTATGCTGCCTTTACCGCAGCCTTCGCTTCGATATCATCCGACGGATTGAAGATCGTCATCCCGGGGATGGTACGCATCAGGGCGATGTCCTCATTGCACTGATGGCTGGCACCGTCCTCACCGACGGAGATACCGGCGTGGGTCGCACCGATCTTTACATTCAGATGCGGGTAACCGATGGAGTTCCTTACCTGTTCATAGGCTCTGCCTGCGGCAAACATGGCAAATGTGCTGGCGAAGGGTACTTTCCCGCAGGTGGAAAGTCCTGCAGCGATGCCCATCATATCTGCCTCTGCGATACCGCAGTCGATATGTCTCTCCGGGAATGCCTTCTTAAATACCGCCGTTTTAGTGGCAGCTGCAAGATCCGCATCGAGAACGATCAGATCTTCCTTCTCGGTTCCCAGCTCCACCAGTGCCTGGCCGTAGCTGTCTCTGGTCGCAATTTTCTTTACCTCTGCCATTATGCGGTCACCTCCAAATCCTCCAAATCCTTCATGGCCTGTGCGTATTCCTCATCATTCGGAGCCTTTCCGTGCCATCCGCACTGATTCTCCATAAAGGATACGCCCTTACCCTTCGTGGTCTTCGCAACGATGGCCGTAGGCTTTCCTTCCGTTTTCTCTGCCTCTGCAAATGCATTTTCGATGGCATCGAAATCATGTCCGTCGATGCCGATCACATGGAAGCCAAAGGCCTCGAACTTGTCAGCGATGGGATAGGGGGAGCAGACCTCCTCGATGGTCCCGTCGATCTGAAGGTTGTTGTTGTCTATGATCTCAGTCAGGTTATCCAGCTTTCTGGCAGCCGCGAACATGGACGCCTCCCAGATCTGGCCTTCCTCGATCTCTCCGTCGCCGCACATGGCATAAACTCTGTAGCTCTTCTTGTCCAGCTTACCTGCCAGCGCCATTCCGACTGCCGCGGAGAGACCCTGTCCCAA
>JAFYGB010000035.1 GCA_017543445.1 Lachnospiraceae bacterium
AAAAGAGATTTATTGAGGTTATAGCATTATGATAGAACTGTTAGAAGGTTTAAGGGATGCTTTTGGGGAAGCATTAAGGGCATCGTACTATATATTTATTGTTTTCATAGTCCTTTTAGAAATTGGCCTCATAGTCCTCGTTGTAAAACTTATCAATTCGGGCTGGAATAGACATGATCGAAACAAGCGCCAACAGGAGATACGGTACTTGCGTCCTTTGGACGAGAGGAAAGCGGAAACGGATACCGAGGCGTCAGGATTTCATGGGAACGAGACCGTACCGGAAGGGGCGTGGATTGGATTAGAGCAGCTTGCAGAAATGAAAAACAAGACCCGAATAAGGAACAAAAAGATCCTCAAGGTAGTTGCTTTAATTGCCCTCGCGGGGATTATCGTAGGTATCATTGTAGGTGAGTTCCTGAGGAGGCCCAGATATGTGGATATAAACTCGGCTGAAGTCGGTAGTAAGGTGTTATTCGGACATTATAACGATTCGAATGGGTGGATCGTACTGGATAAAAGGGATGATAAACTGCTGATCCTGAGTGAGGAAGCGATATGCTATAAAAAATATAACGAGGAAGATGAAGCCGTGACATGGAGTACATGTTCCCTTCGAAAGTGGTTGAACACAGAGTATCTCACACAAGCGTTTTCTGAGGGGGAACTGGAGAGAATAGCAGATACACCTGTGTATACGGAGACTTCCCCCACTTGGAATTATTATTTCGACGGAGATAACACCGTAGCGGACGGAGAAAACACCATAGATAAAGTGCTTCTTTTATTGATAGAAGAAGCTGAAAAGTATTTTTCAAATGATAAAGAACGAAGGACATTTATCGCGGTAATAGAGAGATGTACGTGGTGGTTGCGGACGCCCCGCGGTAAAGACATAGTGGGAGAAGTTGATTACTCTGGCGAAATCAGCAAAAATGGTGTTCCAGTCAACGATGAATATACTGCCGTCAGACCTGCTATGTGGATCGAACTTTATACCAAATGATAGTTGCCTGGAGCCGCGGGTAGATATGGCGGATAGTATCAAAATCGACGAACCAAGAGCTGGCTCAGGAAGAGCCATAAATGGGTTAAAAGAGGCATACTGATAGTGGGTATGTCTCTTATGATTCTGCGACGTTTTTCACCTGAAATCATTGATTTAAAAGCGTGGATATGGTACTATAAAAGCAGTTAAATGGGGTATGAAAATGTATGAGACTTTTTATCGCTATTCGCTTAGATAATAAGCTCCTGGACGCTTTATCGCGGTTCCAGAGTGACTTGAAGAAACTGGGGGTGACGGGGCATTTTACTCCTAGGGAGAATATGCACATCACTCTGGCATTTATCGGAGAATATAATGATCCGGATGCTGTTTTGGAGGCGATGGACCGGGTGGAGTTCAGGCCGATGGAGATACGTACGGAGGGCATAGGTTGGTATGGAGACCTGTTTTGGGCTGGATTGGCCGAGAACCCGCAATTGCTTGAGTATGTCAAGAAGCTTCGGCATCAACTGGCGGAGAGCGGCATACCCTTTGACCGGAAGAAGTTTTCGCCACATATTACATTGACCCGAAAGTATGCATGTCCCCAAGGTAAGAAGATCGCGATACCGAACTTGCCTGGTGGAAGTATGATAGCGAGAGAAGTATCGCTGATGCGATCGGAGCGCGGAAAGAACGGCATGATCTACACGGAAATAGGGAGTGTTGGCTGAAAGGGGATTGCTTTATGAAATGCAAAATATGTGGAGAGGTGATCCCCGACAAAGAACCATTCTGCCCTAAATGTGGAACGCCTGCGCAGTATTCTTTCGACGGACAAAAGGCACCGAAAAAGGAACAGCAGGTAGATGGTGGGGACTTAATCGAGGAAGCAACCCCTCCGAAGAAACCATTTATACATGGGAAAAAGAAGTTTTGGATCATTGTAGGCATTGCCCTCGCGTTCGTGATCGGTGGCCTTACACTACTGTACTTCTGCTTATTGGAGCCAACACCCAAGTATCGCCTGACGGTATCTGTACAATGGTGGATAGATCTCGGACCGGGACAACCCTATCCTGAAGTAAGCGTTTATGATAATATAATGCCAGGAACCGTGGTTTGTGAAAGTACTGAGTATTGTGAATCCATAATAGTCAATGAGGTGACCAACAATTATATCAGATTGAAGATCAATGGTTCATCTTTTCGGGGAGGCGGCTTCACGCCCGAAACCGACGGTTCTGAGAACAAAAACGATATACTATTAGTTCCGCTGGGTCAGACGAGAGAAATCCGTCCGATTTCAATAGATTTGGAGGACTATACCAGCCTTCAACTCGGTTATATTGGGTTTAAATTCGAGGAAATTAGGGAATAACGGGGGAGAGTAGTTATGAAATATGCAGATGGCTTCAGAGCATTATACAAGCAGTGCAACGCGTTGATGCTCAAAGAAGAGGATCAAATGCTGCAAGCACTCGATGGCTTTCCGCAAATGCCGGATGCAAACTGCCTGCTTGTTTATGGTTATATCGACCACGAAAGCGGACTGACATTTGAGATCCTGGCGATGGGACGTAAGGATGACGATGTGTTCACCTTTGCAGAGGGGAGTCATGATGCTCGTGTCATAACCAGGGCAACTGCTTTATTAGACCATGACTTTTATCCGGTTGACGCATCCTATGCGGAGGAACATTCCAAGAAGATCGAGTTGTTGAAGCATTATGATGTATCGCCTGAGATTGAGCAGACGCGCTTCATGGAGTTTCTGGACGAAAGCCGCGAGCCCGGCTACGTTGATGACGTTCTAGTCTATTTCATCAAGGATGAACTCGATGTCGAGGCCTGCTGGGTCCGCATCGAAAAGATGCAAACGCCACACCTCGTGGGGACGTTGCTGAATGAACCAAATCAGGATTTTGGATGTCATATAAATGATTTGGTGACGTTCAGCGTAAGACGAATGGGAGACGGAAAAGTAGTATGCATAGCGGAGCTGGGGATGGCAGAGGCATAGAGACTGTTTCCAACCAAGAAGATTAATCGATAAGAGGAACCAACATGAACGACCTAGATTATAACACTTCCCATTTCCCGATAAAAGCTTGTACCATTGACTGGTCGCGGGTGGAGCCGCGGAGTTATCTGCGGGGTATTCCGGCGCTGGCGGGCGTGGAGCGGCTGGACTTTCAGAGGCCCATCACGTTTTTCGTGGGGGAAAATGGGAGTGGCAAGTCGACGCTGTTGGAGGCGGTTGCGGTGGCGTACGGGTTTAATCCTGAGGGCGGGACGAAGAACTATCGGTTTTCGACGTTCGACTCGCGCTCGGAGCTGTGCGATGCGGTCCGGTTGATCAAGGGGGCGCGCAAGCCGGCCTGGGGGTATTTTCTGCGGGCGGAGAGTTTCTACAATGTGGCGACCGCGGAGGATGAGTACGGGAAGGAGATCGGCGGGAAGCCGCAGTATTATCACTATAAGTCGCACGGGGAGAGCTTTCTCTCGGTGGTGCAGGCGAACTTCCAACCGAACGGCATTTACCTGCTCGACGAGCCCGAAGCGGCATTGTCCCCGCAAAGACAGCTGACGCTGTTGATCGAGATCGTGAAGTGCGCACGCGCAGGGGCACAGTTTATCATCGTGACGCATTCGCCGATCCTGCTCGGGATACCGGAGGCGGAGATCTGGTCGTTTGACGAGGGGCAGGTACATCCCATCGAGTATGAGGAGACCGACAGCTACCAGGTGACGGAAATGTTTATCAACAACCGCGAGCAGATCCTGCGGCGTCTGCTGAGTGATCTATAATGTGTCACGGGGGGACGGTTCCAATTGACACATTCGTGACTGAAAATGTGTCAAAGAGAACCGTCCCCACTGACATAAAAATGTGACAAACAGAACCGTCCCCATTGTCACATTTTAGGAGGGTGTATGAGAAATTTAATTGCTGTGGCAAATGAAACATTGAAGATATGTAAGGCGCGGGAGTACGAGGCCGACGGCGTGAAGGTCGTGTTTCCCGAGGGGGATTACGAGGCCGTTGAGGTCATCACGCCGCAGATGGGCGAGGAACTTCTGAAGGCGGAGATCGCTAGTTTATGTTTACTCACGGGCGACGCGGAGCGGATGTGTAAGATCACGGTGAAAAACAGTGATTCGTACGCGGCGGCGAGGGAGTATTCCAACGTGCTGGTCATGAATTTTGCGAATGCGCATCATCCGGGCGGGGGCTTCCGGATCGGGGCGACGGCGCAGGAGGAAGCACTGTGCAGGTGCAGCACGCTTTATCCGTCGATCAACTCGAAGATCGCAGAGGAGATGTATAAGTACAATGGCAGGCACCGAAGCCGCGTAGAGTCCGACTACATGCTCATTTCCCCCAAAGTACTGGTGTTCCGCGATGAGAAGCTGAACCTGTTGAAGGAGCCGTTTACGACGGCAGTGGTCACGGTGCCGGCGCCGAACCGGCGCGGTGCAGCGCTGCTTGCTTCGGGCACGTTGATCCGGGAAACATTTGAGCGGCGGATCCGCATCGTACTGAAGGCGGCGGCGCAGCGCGGGTATCGCAACCTCGTGCTGGGCGCGTGGGGGTGCGGTGCGTTCGGGAATAAGCCCGAGCAGGTCGCGCAGTATTTCCGCACGGTGATCGTGGATGAGAAGCTCGGCGCGGCGTTTGACGAGATCTGCTTCGCGATCTTTGGGAAGGAGGACGGGCGGAACATCACCGCATTTCGGGAAGTGTTTGGTGGATAATTACACAATATTTGCCGCATATGTAAAAGCACCCGTGAAGGTTGAAATAAAAATGTGTCAGTAGGGACGGTTCTAATTGACACATTCGGGACGGAAGATGTGACAAAGAGAACCGTCCCCATTGTCACATGTGACAAAGAGAACCGTCCCCATTGTCACATCTGGAGGTAAATATGGCGAAAGAGGGTTTCAGTATCCTGAGTATCGATGAGCAGGATCATGCAGCGGAGTCAAATGATGAGATGTACCAGGACTTGAATCTGGAGCAGATCATCGATCGGCTGGCGGCGAAGTGCGGGTCGAGGGTCCGGAAGCAATTTAACTATATGCCGGGGAGCGCGGAGGAGGAAGCGTACCGGCGGGCTGTGTATAACGACGTGAAGAAGGATGCGATGTACGAGGCGCTGATCCGCTTTACGGATCGTTTGGCTCTGCTGGAGGAACTGAAGAAGAAGGCGGATAAGGTGCAGAATACCTTGCAGCAGGCGATGTGGGATATCCGCATGGTCGATGCGTACTGCGGGGCGTATGCGCAGCTGGCGGAAGATATGGCGCAGGCGGATCTGGAGTCGGAGGGCATGCAGGTCTTTTTGAAGATCCTGCAGGATATTCTGGCGAAGGATGAGTTTAAAAAGGGTATAGAGCACACGGGTTCTATCCTGAAAGAACTTCGCGAGACGCATTTCCTCATAACGTATGAAAAAGACCGCATCAGCATTGCCCTCGGAGAGGTGCCGGGGGACGGCGCGTACGAGGAGTGGGCCAGTTCTGTGGACGGCGCGGAGGTCGGGCTGTTGGAGAACCCGACCGCGGCGGATATTCCGGTCAATGAACTGGAGGTTGCCTGCCTGCATATTTTGCAGGAGAAGAAGCCGGCGTTGTTTAAGGCGATCCGGCGATCCGAGGAGCGGCTCGAAACTTACGAGCGGCCGCTGCTGAAACGATTTGAGGATGAGATACTGTACTATTTGTCGTATTGCATGATGCAACGCGAGATGGAAGCTGCAGGATTTGCATTTACCACGCCCACGACGAATGGGAAGAAGCGGATGGAGGCGACCGGGCTGTACGACCTGGCGCTGGCTCTTCTGGCCCTGAAAGACGGACGTAAGATAGTGGCAAATGATTTTTATTATGGAGAGGGCGAGCGGTTTTTCGTGCTCACCGGGCCGAACCAGGGCGGTAAGACAACATTCGCCCGGAGCCTGGGGCAGCTCGTGTTCCTGACGAAGATGGGCTTCGACGTGCCGGCACAGGCGGCAAATGTACCGTTTCTGCCGGGGCTTCTGACGCATTTCTCCGTCGAGGAAAGTGTCGAAACGGGACGCGGTAAGCTCATGGAGGAGCTGGTTCGACTGGCTCCGATGATGAAAGACTACAGGAAGGGCTCTTATGTGGTCATAAACGAACTTTTTACCACGGCGGCGAACTATGACGCGCAGATCATGGGAAAACGCGTTCTGGAGCATTTTGTCGGGCTGGGGTGCATCGGCATCTACGTCACCCACCTGAAGGAATTGACCGATGAACAGACGGGCGTGGTGGCCCTGCAGGCCATGCTGGATGAAAACGGGATCCAGACGTTTGAGATACGGCGCGGCGTTGCGCCGGACACCGCCTGCGCGCAGAACCAGGTAAATAAGTACCATCTGACTTACGAGCAACTTAAGGAGCGCCTATGAAAGTTTGTTTGTTATATGAAGACCACGAGCGTGGCTTTGAGAAAACCTATTACGATACCGAGAGCATCATTCAGGATCTCGGGTTAGATTCGCTGTTTCTGGCGGCCTCGAAGGAGGTCATCTACGAGGATGACGCGGTGAAAAAGCTCGCGGATGAAGATACATTCGTCCGTGAAACATTGCATAAGGCGATGATGGTGCCGTTGAAAACTGCGGAGGAGATCACGTTTCGACAGGATGTGATCCGCGACTGCCTGAAGACTCCGGACCTGATGCGCTGGCTTTATTCCACCAGCACGACGGTGAAGGGGACTCGGGACGACCAGAGCAGCGGGCTCGATCGCAGCAGGCAAGGCAGCCCTGCGCAGTCTCTGGTCAATGAAATTAAGCGTTTGCGGAAATATATCGATGCATTGGCTACGATCCGCGACACTATGATGCGGCAGAGCGACCTGACATCGAAGGGACTGTCTATGTTCCGCGGGGAGTTACTAACTTCGTTTTCGCTCGAGCGCGAGTCGAATCTTCGCAAACTTTTGGACGATGTTACATTTTTCACCGATCGAATCGCGGTGAAGGATGAATATCGTGACAAGCTGGTGCGGCCGCGCGTCGTGCTGGAGTGTACGCTGGAGGACGGGCTGAAACTGGGCCCCATGAAGGTGGAAGAAGTGTCGTCGGAGTATTCGAAGTTCTACAAGCGCGGCGGCACGCGTGAGAAGATCCAGCGCTTCAAGGAGAGCCGCATACCGGATTCATTTCTTACCATCGAAGACCCGAGGATCCTGGGGCAGACCCAGCAGCTCGAGTTTGAATTAGTCAATCACCTAGTGAAGAAACTGAAGAATTTCAGCGACGAATTCCGTACGTTTTTCGACCAATTGAAATATCAGAGCGCGTTCTATGTCGGGGCGATCCAGATGGTGCAGCACATCGAGCGGTTCGAGATGGAATACTGCTTCCCGGAGGTTTGCGACCGCCGCGATCTGATTTTTGAGGATCTGAAGGAATTCGTCATGGCGCTCGAGCAGCGCATACATGTGGTCGGAAACACCAGCGCACTGATGCAGAAGGACCTGCTGATCGTCACGGGTGCGAACCAGGGCGGAAAATCCACGTTCCTGCGTAGTATTGGTATAGCGCTTGTTATGATGCAGTGCGGCCTGCCCGTCACCGCGCACTCGTTTAAGAGTGGCATCTTCCCGAACATCTTCGTGCATTTCACACGGCGTGAAGACAGCGCGATGAACAGCGGCCGCTTGGACGAGGAACTGAAGCGAATGAACGACATCATCGATCACATCGACGAGCATTCCCTCATCATGCTCAACGAGTCCTTCGCGACGACCACCGAGCGCGAAGGCGCGGTAATCGCCTATGACATTATCCGCGCACTGAAGGAAGCCGGCGTGCGCATCCTGACCGTAACCCACCTGCTCTCCTTCGCGGAGCGCGTCTACAACGAGACGAAGGACGATCCCGACTCGGGCGTCGCCTTCCTGTCCGCGGAGCGCCGCCAGGATGGTACCAGAACTTTCCACATGATCCCGAGCGAGCCGACCTTCACCAGCTTCGGCCTGGACCTCTACGAAAAGATTGTCGGATGTGCCACGGTTGCAGATCTGTGATCTGCAACAGGGACGGTTCTGTTTGACACATTTTGGAGGAGGCTATGGAGAGATTTTACTTAGAGGTGCCGGGGATCGAGCGCAAGGAAGAAGCGCTCGAACTGATCCGGGAATACGCAGAAGACGGCTCGAAGATGAACGGGGCGGGAGGACTGAATAAGCATCCGGAGGACTACGAGGGATGGCTTAAGATGACCGACGAGTATAATTTTCTGACGCCGGATGAAAAGAGGGTTCCCGCGCGCGAGTTTTTCTTCGTGCGGGAGAGTGATCGCCGAATCGTCGGGATGATCAATATCCGCATAGCATTGAACGAGCGCTTACGGGCGCATGGTGGCCACATTGGTTACAGCATTCGACCGTCGGAACGAGGGAAAGGTTACAACAAGGTCAATCTCTACCTGGGGCTGAAGATCTGCAACCAGTACGGGATCGAGACGGTGTTGATGGATGCCGATCTGGAAAACCCTGCTTCGTGGAAGACGATGGAGTCCCTCGGCGGGATACGCGTCCGCGAGTTTTTCGATGAGGTGGATGCGCACTGCATGGTCGTGGACTATGAGATCGACACGAAGAAAGCATTGGCCGAGCACGCCTGGCTCGAGGAGATGGTCGTGCCGTTCCGGTTGGAGACGGAGCGCCTGATCCTGCGGGAGCTGCAGCCTAGTGACTATGATGCTTTGTACGCGGTGCTGGCGGACTCCGATATCATGCAACATTATCCCTATACATTTGATGAGAAGCGCGTGCACGGGTGGATCGAGCGCAACCGGGCGCGGTACCACCAGTATGGTTTCGGCCTGTTTGCCGTCTGCCTGAAGGAGACCGGCGAGATGATCGGTGACTGTGGTATGACGTTCCAGAACATCGACGGCGAGACATTGCCCGAGATCGGATATCATTTTCGCGCGGACATGCAACGTAAGGGCTACGCGAAGGAGGCGGCGGCCGCCGTGCGCGACTGGGCGTTTAAGAACACGTCCTTCAAGGCGCTGTATTCCTATTGCAAGCACACGAACGTGCCGTCCATGAAGACCGCGGAGTCCATCGGCATGCATTTCTGGAAGGAATACCCGGACACGGACAATGATATCTCGCATGTGTCCGTCATTTTCCGAGAGAACTACTAAAGTGTGACAGTGGGGACGGTTCTCTTTGTCACATTCGTGATGGAAAATGTGACAAAGAGAACCGTCCCCACTGTCACATTCGTGGCGGGAAATGTGACAAAGAGAACCGTCCCCATTGTCACATCGAAAAGGTGACGAAAGTCATGTGGGTTCGTTGCTTTTCTCACTACAAAACCGAAAAACGAAAACGTATAATGAATGTGTCAATCGACGAGAGGTCGTTTGGCACATTCTTTTTGCGAGGAGTTATGAGATGGCGACGATATTGAAGACGAAGGATCTGACGAAGAAATACGGGACGAAGGTCGTGGTGGATAACCTGAACCTCGAGATCGAGGAGGGGGAGATCTTCGGGTTGCTGGGACCGAACGGGGCCGGCAAGAGTACGACGATGAATATGATCTGTGACATCGTGCGGCCGACGCTGGGCGAGGTCGAATTCATGGGGAAGGATTTTCGGAAGAACCGGAAGGAACTGCTCACGTACCTGGGGTATATTCCGCAGGATCTGGCGATCCACGGGAACCTGAAGGCTTGGGAAAATGTGGAGTTGTTCACATCGCTGTACGGTATCAAGGGCGCGCTTCTGAAGGAACGAATCGACGAGGCACTGGAATATGTGGGATTGTCCGAGAAGAAGAATGAGTACGCGAGGACATTTTCCGGTGGAATGAAGCGACGGCTCAACATCGCCTGCGCCATTGGCCACCATCCGAAACTTTTGATCTTCGATGAGCCGACGGTCGGCATCGACCCGCAGTCACGAAACTTCATCCTCGAGCGTATCAAGCAGTCGAACCAAAACGGCGCAACGGTCATCTACACCAGCCACTACATGGAGGAAGTCGAGGCGATCTGCACGCGGATCGCGATCATGGACAATGGTAAGATCATCGCGACGGGAACGAGCGAGGAACTGAAGAAGATGGTGGTCGAGGATACATCGAAGATCACACTGGAAGAAGTCTTCCTGACATTGACCGGTAAGAAACTCAGAGATTATTGATGAGGAAAATGTGAGATGATACGATATTTGATCAAAAACAATTTCAAGATCATGTTCCGCAGTGCGGCGAATATCCTGATGCTGATCGTGGCGCCATTGGCCGTGATCGCCGTGCTCTCCAGCGCATTTTCCGCGTTGATGGAGAGTTACGAGGACGTAGGAAGCATGAAGGTCGGTTACCGCATCGTGGATGAGGGGCTTTCGGAGCAGATGGAAGATGGCCTGAAGAAGGCGGCGACGCAGCAGGACATTCTGTTGATCGAGTACACAGATCAGGATCCGCAGGAACTCGTGCGATCCGAGAATCTGAGCGGCTTTGTAACGTTTGCGAAGGGCAGTTACACAGTATATGAAAATGAAGACCTGAAGGGCAATGGTCAGGCCTTGGAATACTTTATACACGCGGTGTACGAGCAGGTGGCCTTGCAGAATATGGAAATGACGAGGTCGCTTAGCTCATACCAGAGGTTTCCGGAGGAATCTTTATCTGATGATAGCAGTGAGACTGGTGAAGGCAGCGATCGAATCACAGAGTATCCCGTGAACGTGATCAATGACTACTCGGTGGTGAAGGCGGATCACATGCCGGCGGTCGACTCCACGGATTATTATGGAATTATTTACATAGCGTATTTCAGCTGGTGTACCATCGTGTGCGGCGCGGGGCTGTTCTCAGCGGAGAAGAAGAATCGCATCGGCAATAAGCTGCGCGTTTCGGGAATCTCAGAATTCAAAGCCTATCTGGCAAAGTTCATTCCGCTGGTCCTGGTCGTGATCGCCGGCATGGCGGTAGCGACGGGGGCATCTATAGTCCTCTTTGGAGTGCACTGGGGCTCGCCACTGTGGTCGTTCTTACTGGTTGCGATCGGCATCACGGCAGCGATGTCCTTCGGCCTGATGATCTACACGATCTTCGACAATATGGTGATCACGGTCATTCTGGTTTTCATGGCGGTCTGGACCTGGGGCTTCCTGGGCGGCAGTTTTGAGACTTATCTGTTCTCGGAGATGTCGGCCTCCATTCAGCACCTGTCACCGATCTATTATCTGAACCGTTCCCTGATCGAATTATCCACCATGGGTGAGAGCGATTACGTGTGGCGTTCCTTGGCGATATCTGGCGCGATGACCGTGGTTTGCTCGGCACTCGCGGTATTTGCCGGAATGATCCGAAAGAGAGGTAAGAGAGCCTGATGAGACCTTTAGTGAAATCAACGATGAAATTATTGCTCCGCATGAAGGGCTTCTGGTTCTTCCTTTTGATCACGCCGATCTTGTCGACGCTCGTCTTGAATACGAAGCAGAGCAACCTGTCTTATTACGAACGTTCCAACGTGAGCGATATGACCGAACTCGAACGGATCGACATAAAAGTCGCGTACTACGGCGGCAAGGGGAAATATGTGATCAAGGTCTACGACGCCGCGCGGAGCGAGCTGTCCGAGTACTTGCTTCAGAACCTTTCGGAGAGCGGGCTGTTCCATGTGTGCCGTGTCGACCTGACCGACGCAAAGATCCTCGCGGACAATGCGCTTTCGCCGGAGGATCCGGATCTTTCCGTTAAGTTGCAGGAGCTGGTAAATGCCCGGATCGAGGCAGATGGCTTCAGCGACCGTATGGGTGCCGCGATGTACATTTACCCCGAGTTTGATGAGAATCTGATCGATCTGAATCGTGAGAGTCTGAAGATCTACGAACTTTCGGAGGATTCGCGGTCGGCGGCTTTGAGAATGGAACTTGATACGCAGATGCAGAAGTTGCGCAGTGCGTACCAGATCTCGCATAGCAATAGTGAAGCGCTCAGTTACCTGGGGCGCGCGGACGCGGCGACACCGCAGAAGGAAGTCGTGACATTTTCCGCGGAAGGAAAGCGAAACCTGAGTATGACCCAGGTGGACCAGCGGACGCGCATGGGGTATGCGATGGCGATCCTGACGCTCGGTTACGTGTTCTGCGGACTGTTCGTGGCGCACATCGCGATCCACGAGCAGAATGACAGCGTGTATTTGCGCGTGCGGCTGGCCGGAGTGAACGTGTTCACCAACTTCCTGACGAAGGTCGTGACGGTGGTTTTCGTCACGCTGATGGTCTCGGCCGTGATGGGCGTGTGCAACCTGTTTCTGGACGTCGAGAGCATGGGCATTGACCGCGTGCACTTCCTGACGGTACTGACGCTCATGGGCCTGATCTTCAGTACTCTGAGCATGCTGCTCGGCATGATCGTCGGCGACGTCATGAGCTCGAATATTGCGGCATTTACCGTGTGGAGTGTGTCCTCCGTGCTCAGCGGCCTGTATTTCCCGATGGATTATACGACCGACACGCTGAAAGTCCTCTCGGGACTCATGCCGCACAAATGGTTTCTGGACGGCGTCGAAATGATATTATTAGGTGACAAAACCGCCGTTCCTATGCTATTATGTGTTACAGTAGCATACCTGGTTGTCATAGGCAGCCTCGGCAGTCTCGGACTCAAAGTAAAGAGGGTGGACGAATGGGGGAACGCTTAAGGGATAGGATCTTTTTGATCGTCCGAATGATCATAATGATCGCTTTTAGCATCTTCGGTTTTTCGAAGATGACGAAGCAGGAAACAGGAGTATCCGTAACGGTACTCCTGCTTGTTGCGTTTTTTATAGCGACCATGACGTTTTTGATATTATATAGTGCTTCTGCGGAAAATGTGTCGGGTAGTCATCATGTTTCAGGGGGCAATGGTTTGTCAAGCCGGAGGTTTTGGCTCGGGTGCCTGGCGCTTGCTTTAGGCGCGGGGTTTCTGGCGGCGCTGATCGCCATCGGTGGGCCGGCTTTTGTTTTGCTGGGTTACTACCTTGCTTTTGAAGCTCTGGCATTTTTCAAAGCACCGCTCGGCTTGTACGGTGTCGCTTTGTTTCTTTCGCTGATCCCGACGCCGGCCGGTTTCCTGACGCAGTTTTTGCTGATGATCATGATGGCGGCCTGCTATGTGCAACAGGCGTTCGTGGTCGAACCGTACCGTAAGCAGGTGCGCGAGGAGACGATCCTGGAGCAGGGTCTGAAGTCAGACATGGCGAGCCGTGAGCAGGCGGCGCGGGCGGAACTTAAGAAAAATATGCTCGCCGCGAGCAACCAGATCCTGGAGGAGCGGTCGAACCTGGCGCAGGCCCTGCACGACAAATTGGGCCACAACATCAACGGTTCGATCTACCAGCTCGAGGCGATCAAGGTGCTTATGGATCGCGACCCCGAGAAGTCGCGGCAAATGACGCAGAACGTTATCGACCAGTTGCGGACGGGCATGGACGAGATCCGCGCCATTCTGCGAAAAGAGCGCCCAGAGAAGAAAGATCTTGCACTCTTGCAGATATACAAACTGTGCGAAGACTGCAATAATAAAGGCGTCGAGACGAACCTCGAGACCGAAGGCGACATCAGCCAGATCAACGACAAACTCTGGGAAGTCATCCTGGACAATGCCTTCGAGGCCATTTCAAACTCGATGAAATACGCTAAATGTAAAAACATCCTGATCACGATCACGGTTTTGAATAAGTTTGTACGTTGCGTGATCCGGGATGATGGCATCGGTTGTCTGAACGTCAAGGATGGCATGGGCATCTCTGGCATGAAGATGCGCGTCCGCGCCGTGAACGGCACGCTGGATGTGTCGTCGGAGAACGGCTTCATCGTCAGCATGCTGCTGCCATGTGACTGAGTTGCAGATCTTTGATCTGCAACAGGGACGGTTCTGTTTGACACATTTTCGCGTTAGAATGTGACAATGGGGACGGTTCTATTTGTCACATTCGGAGGGAGATTTATGGATAAGATTAAGGTTATAATCGCGGATGACAGTGATTTCGTACGTGATGGAATGAAGATCATTTTGGACGTGGACCCGGATTTCGAGGTGCTGGGGTGCGCCGCGAACGGGCGTGAGGCAATCGAACTTGCCGAAAAGGAGAAGCCCGACGTATTTTTGATGGACATTCAGATGCCTGTGATGGACGGGATCGAAGCTACGAAGATCATTGCTGAACGCGGTCTGGGAAAGGTTTTGATATTGACCACGTTTGACGACGATGACCTGGTGAAGCGCGCCCTGAAGAACGGCGCGAAGGGGTATTTGATCAAGAATCACACGCCGGAGCATCTGAAGCAGATGATTAAATCTGTCTATAATGGGGCCGGCGTCATGGATGAAAATATACTGGAAACATTGGCCAATCAATCTGCCTCGACGAGTTTTGAATTGGGAAATTATACGGAACGGGAGCTTGATATTATAAAGGCCGTGGCGGAAGGATTGTCCAATAAGGAGATCGCGGCGAAGTTGTTTATTTCTGAAGGGACAGTGAAGAACTACATCACGACCATCCTGGCAAAAGAAGGACTGTCGCACCGGACGGCATTGGCCGTATATTACCTCACGGGACGGAAGTCGTAATGTGACAAACGGAACCGTCCCTGTTGCAGGTCCCTGACCTGCAACGAAAGGCACATTGACATATTGTGGAATGCGGATCGCAGGGTTGCGGTCCGCATTTTTTTTGCTTTTAAAATAGCATGCGATATGGTATAATTTAATATGGGAGTATGGAACCAAAGGAGAGGTGGAACGCTCCCTGTGAGAGGAATGAAAATGAAGGAAATTTTGAGCCGATTGTTTCGGCAAGTCGGGCTCGGCGAGGTCGAGGGCGAGGTGCTTTCGGTCAGCGGCGGATGCTGCCGCCCATGTCGGCCATCAGCAACGACGACATGGATCCGAAGAACATCATGTGGGATGCGGGGCGCGCGCGCATGATCGACCTGGGCATTGGGTGGCGGTGAAGAGCGAAGCGCAGGGGCAGGGGCTGTCGAAGCCGCTGATCACGTACGTATTGAAGCGTTTGCTGGCATTGGGATACACGCATGTGAAACTGCATACGCAGACGTTGAGCTGGCTGGCCTGCAAGTTCTACTATGACCTCGGTTTCCGCCCGACGGCACAGAGCCTCACGGAGAATCGCTTCGGCTGGAAGATGGTGGAGTTGCTGACGGGCGTAAAATGTGTCTTCGTTGCAGGTGATACCTGCAACAGGGACGGTTCTGATTGACACATCGAGATGGAAAAATGTGACAAATGGAACCGTCCCCACTGTCACATTACAAGAGGGGAGAAGCATATTATGAAAGAAAATAAAGAGAATTCAGACTACCAGATCGTGAAGGCGACGGAAGCGGATCGCGAGGAGCTCCTGGCGCTATATCATGCGCAGCTCGGGCGGGAATTCTGCCCGTGGGTGGAGGACTATCCGGGCAATGATAACATCGACTGGGATCTGGAGCACGATGCATTGTACGTAATGAAGAAAGACGGACGCATTGCTGCGACGATCTCGCTGGAGTTTGATGAGGAGGTTGATTCATTGGCATGTTGGGATCCGAAGCTGGAGCCTGCCGGCGCGCTCTCGCGCCTGGGGGTATTGCCCGAGTACCAACGTGCAGGCTATGGTAAGATCATGCTGCAGTTCGGCATGGATGAACTGAAGCGGCGCGGCTACCGCGGCCTTCATTTCCTGGTGATCCTGGGGAATAAGCCGGCGGTGCGTTGCTATGATGCGTTTGGTTTTAATATCGTTGGCGAATGCGATTTGTGGGACAGACATTTCCTTTGCTACGAAAAAGAACTGTAAAATGTGTCAAATGGAACCGTCCCTGTTGCAGGTCACAGACCTGCAACGTAGACACATTCGGAGGGGCACTATGACGATAAGAGAAGCAAGAGAGATTGCAAGACGTTTCGATGAAAGAAAGAAATTGACCGATGAAGACGTGTTCATGTTCACGGAGGCGATGAGTTTCCTGGTCAATGAATTGCACGATCCGAGGGACATGATGCACCTCGGCGGGTACTACTATGAGATCAAAAAGTTCGATCTGGCGCTGAAGTATTACGAGATGGCGGCGACGTACGATTATGACCCGGCCTACGAGTGTCTCGGTTATATTTGGTATTACGGGCGGACCGGCGAGCGCGATTTCAAGAAGGCGTTCGAGTATTTCTCCAAGTTGATGGAGAAGGGCGACCCCGTCGCTACTTATAAGGTCGCCGACATGTATAAGAACGGCTACTATGTTGAGAAGAATCAGCAGAAATATGAGGAGATCATCGAGAAACTGTACCTGGAAGTGAAGAACATGGACGATCCGTTCGACCCGATCCCCGAAGTGTTCACGCGCCTCGCGAGGATCCGCATTGACCAGGGAAAGAAGGACGAGGCGATCGATCTGTACTCGTATGCGAAGGAAGTCCTGGCGATCCGAATTAAATATAATGCATTCTTCGGCAATCTGAACATCATGAAGTGGCTGATCGACGATTTGTATAAACTGGTCGACTTTGATGTGAAGAACTTTGATTTCTTCGACATGTACTACCTGCTCACGAGCCCGCATAAGATCACGTTTATGTATCGCGGGCGGAAGCAGGAGCTGGAGTCCGTTGTGGAGGACGGCGAGTGCCACGTTTGCTTTAACGGAAAATGGTTCCGTAGCCGCGACGACTTCTACAAAGACGCATGTATCGACGACGTTCATTTGACTGCGATTCACGAAAATATGTTCGACTTCACGGTAGAGTAAAATGTGTCTTCGTTGCAGGTGATACCTGCAACAGGGACGGTTCTGATTGACACATCGAGAGAGAAAAATGTGACAAAGAGAACCGTCCCCATTGTCACATCGAAGGAGGAAAATGAAAAATCAGGTTTTGGTTTCCACGGGCGCGTTGATCGGGCGGCCGAATGG
Organism: Lachnospiraceae bacterium; assembly: GCA_017543445.1. Taxonomy (GTDB): domain Bacteria; phylum Bacillota; class Clostridia; order Lachnospirales; family Lachnospiraceae; genus UBA1201. The sequence goes on from JAFYGB010000035.1 coordinate 16,962, forward strand.
GAGAGACTACAGATTATTGAAAGAGTTTGCCCGGCAGCTAGACTGCGATGGCTTTGAGTTCATGATGTACAGCGACTGGTACGAGAAGATCCCGGATATCGTGGAGTTTCTACGCGCGAACGGCATTTCGACGCCGCTGTATCATTGCCAGAAGAGCATCGGCGAGGGCATCAGCAAGGGTGGCGAAGATTTTGAGAAGGCGATCGAGAACTTCCGAATCAATGCGCAGATGGCACATGATATCGGCGCTGGGAAGATGGTCATGCACCTGTGGGACGGTATAACGTCGGATGCATTTTTCGATAATAACATCAAGGCATATCCGATCGTGCGGGAGATCGCAGACGCGTGCGGCGTGGAACTGCTGATCGAGAATGTGGTTTGCAATCAGAAGGATCCGATGACGCATTGGAGCGAGCTGGCGAAACTTTTCCCCGACATCAAGTTCATATTTGATACGAAGATGGCGGCTTTTCACGGACAGTTGGAGCTTCTGTATGATCCGGCAAATGAATGGCTGTGGAAGGAGGGACACATTCGCCACTACCATGTGAACGACTACGCCGGCGGCATCAAGGACTGGGCGAATTTGAGGACGCTTCCGATCGGTGCCGGGCACATTGATTTCGAGCGGTTTTTCGCGTTCGTTCGAAGCACTGGGTATGAAGAGCATTTCACGCTCGAGTCGACTGCATTCAACAAAGAAGGCGTGGTCGACATCGAGATGCTGAACCGACAGGTGGAATGTGTCAAAGAGAACCGTCCCTGTTGACACACTACGCCCCAGACTTCGGGTTGGCGGATTTCGAGAGGATCGTGCGATGGATGCCGTACATCGTGGAGATGGAATTTGAAGGAGAAGAATTAGTAGGCGTGCGCGAGCTGGCGCACGTAGACAAAACACGAAAATGAAGAGAGGGGTTGAATTATGGTTTATTATCAGGATGGGAAGCTGACCATTCGAAGTATGGAGGCGGGTGATCCGCAGGTCATTTACGATACATATATGACCTACGGCTGGCACCCGCAAATCGAATATTATCAAAATTACATGAAGGAAGAACAGCTCGGCGAGCGCCTGACGTTTATCGCCGTGTGGGAGGGCGCCGTTGTGGGCCTGTGTACGCTGGTCCTGCATCCGAAGGAGGGCCCGTGGGCCGGCGGCGATTACCCCGAGATCGTGGACCTCGCTGTTTTCTATCATGTGCATAATCTCGGCATTGGCAACAAACTTCTGGATGTTGCGGAGACGGAGGCTGCGAAACGCGCGGACATGGTCTTCCTGGCCGTGGGCGTGCACTCGGGTTACGGCCCCGCGCAGCGCATCTATGCGAAGCGCGGCTACATTCCGGATGGCAGCGGCGTCTGGTATCAAGGTAAGGTGCTGGATCAGTATGCGCCTTGCGTGAATGACGACGACCTGCTACTGTTCCTGTCGAAAAATGTGTCTGAGTTGCAGGTGAGACCTGCAACAGGGACGGTTCCATCTGACACATATTCCGATACCCTCGATTGGTATCGGGACCATGCAGAGGCGTTTATCGCCAATACGCAAGAGGCGGATATTTCGTCGCTTTATGAAGCTTTCATGGAGCATTTGCCGGAAAATGCACGCGTACTCGACCTAGGCTGCGGCGCCGGCAACGCTTCTTTGTACTTTGCGAATGCCGGGTATTCGGTCCTGGCCGTGGATGGTTGCCGGGAATTCTGCGACTACACGCATGACCGCGTCGGCTGTCCGGTGCGCTGCATCCGCTTTGATGAATTGGATTATGAGGCGGAATTCGACGGCGTCTGGGCCTGTGCGTCGCTCTTGCACGTGAGTAAGAACGAACTTCCGGGCATCCTGCGCCGCATTTCCCGCGCACTGAAGCCGGGCGGCATCTTCTATGCGTCCTTCAAGTATGGGGATGGAGAACGCATTCGAGACGGAAGAGCATTTTCCGATTTCACTGAGGAGTCGCTGCGTGAGTTGCTGGATGCGACGGGCGGTTTTGCGGTGACTTCGCTTGGGATGACGCAGGATGTGCGCCCCGGCCGCGCTGACGAACGCTGGGTCAATGTGTTCTGCGTAAAGGAATGTGTCAACCGTTGCAGGTCTTCGACCTGCAACAAGGACGGTTCTGATTGACACATTAACAAGGAGTAGAAAATGAGTATTAGTGATAAAAACACGGTTGAGAAGCAGTACAATACGTCGAATCATTTGAATACGAGGATATCGATTCACGATAAGTATTCGACGAACAAACAAGGATTTGGTAATTGGATCACGTCGCATTATGACATCCGGGAAGGCATGAAGGTGCTGGAACTGGGGTGCGGCACGGGAAGCATGTGGGTCGGAAAAGGCGAGCTGGTTGCGAAGTGTTCGCAGCTCATTCTTTCGGATTTTTCAGCGGGAATGCTTGAGCAGACGAAGAGTACATTGGCCGATCTCGAGGGAATCGAGTATCAGGTGATCGACATTCAAAACATTCCGTATGCGGATCAGACGTTTGATGTGGTCATCGCCAATATGATGCTGTATCATGTTCCGGACTTGGAGCGCGGTTTGCGCGAGGTGCGCCGCGTTCTGAAGGAAGACGGGACGTTTTACTGCGCGACGTACGGCGAGAATGGTATCATGGAGTACATCTATGGTCTGTTTGAGAAGTATGACGTGAAGGCCTCGCCGAACCATGCATTTACCATGCAAAACGGCGCGGACAAATTGGGAAATGTTTTTGACGAAGTCAAGAGATTCAATTATGAGGACGCTCTTGAGGTGACGAACTTCGATGACATGGCAGACTATGTTTATTCATTGGCCGGCATGTCCGGACTGGAAAATGTGTCGCGGGAAACGATGCTTCAAGTGCTGAATGAAAATGCGGTGGATGGCGTGCTGCGCGTTCCAAAGGATTATGGAATGTTTACCGCAAAAAGTGTCAAACGGAACCGTCCCTGTTGCAGGTCGTGACCTGCAACGAAGACACATTCCAGGAGGATAAAATGACAGAGAGAATTGGAATTATATCCGATGTGCACGGGAATCTGCCGGCGTTTACGGCCGTGCTGGAGGATGCGAAAGCGCGTGGCATCGGGCAGTTCGTGATCGCGGGGGATTATTGTTTAAGCGGGGCGTGGCCGGACGGCTGCATCGAGAAGCTTAAAAACCTTCCGAACGCCCACATCATCCGGGGCAATGAAGAGCGCTACCTGGAGAATTTGATCGGGAAGGATCAGAGCACCTGGACGGATGGCCAGATGCAGATCTCGTATTGGAATTACCGAAATATCCGCAAGGAAAACCTGGATTATGTTCTGAACTTGCCGCACACGATCGACTATGTGTGTAATGGCGTGAGCATTCATGTAGCGCATGCATCCGACGCATTCCTCGGGGAGTGCGAGTTCGGAAAATTCGGGCCCGCGCTTCTGGCGAAGCAGTATGCGGAAGTAGAAGTTACGCCCGAAATGCTGCATGACGACATCCATAAACTTCTGGATAATGATCCGGAAGTACAAAATAAATTGAAAAATATGCCGGAAGGAGTTTACATCTTCGGTCATTCCCATGTACAATGGAGTTATCAAGCGAAAGATAAGAATGTGTGGTTAGTAAATCCTGGTTCCTGTGGCCTGCCGCTGGATTGCATCCGTGGCAGCGTTCCCTACGACATATTGTCGATCACGGATGCCGGAGAGGTTCAGCTGGAGGAAGTGCGAGTTACATTTTCCAAGGAAGCCTATGTGGAGCAGTTGAAGCAGACGACGCAGTTTACACAGGCACGGGTCTGGACAGAAGTGATCTTTCGGGAATTATTGACCGCGCAAGAGCACTTGACGTTCTTTTTACAATTTGCCGAGCAATACGCGCAGAAGATCGGGGACACAAGGCGTCCTTATTGCGTAGAGACGTGGGAGGCAGCCTATGAATCCTGGGCACGCGAGCAAAATGTGTCAAATGGAACCGTCCTTGTTGCAGGTCAAAGACCTGCAGCGGTTGACACATTCCTGGAGATGCATCCGGGGTTTTTCGAGCGGGACTACGTGCGCGAGCGCGGGGACGAAGTAGCATCCGAAATGATGCTGGCGCTAAGGAAGTTCGACGAAGGATGCTACGTAAAAACATATCCGGAGAACGTTACCTTCGGATATTATAACGGCAGTCTTGAGGAACTGAAAAAAGCGGTGGCGGAGGTGATCCCGCACTGGGTGGATTTCTTCAGTGAGAAGTCACGGGTGTATTGTGGGTTTATCGACGGAGAGATCGCCTGCTTCTGCATAATCGAGAATTTCGGCGAGCACGAAGTGAATGGCGAGACATGGAAGATCGGCGGCCCCGGATGTGTCGGAACATTGCCCGCGTACAGAAACCGAGGGTTGGGCCTCACGATGGTGAAGCATGTTACGAAGATCCTTCAGGACGAGGGTTACACACATAGTTATATACACTTTACGTACGAGGTCGGATGGTACGCGAAGCTGGGGTATAAGACGTTTCTTCGGTGGAACGGCCGCGGCGTCGTGTGGACCGGTGAGATGGATTCATAACGATGTCTTGATATGAGACGTCGCAGAATAAATGGTTACACAAAAAACAGATAGGAGAAAAACCATGGAGAAAAGAAGATTTGAAAAATTGGGCATCGATGTTTCATTGTTGGGGTTCGGTTGTATGAGATTGCCCGTTTCCGGAGACGGAAAGATCGACCGACCCATGGCGGAAAAAATGCTGGATAAGGCGATCGCGGCCGGGGTCAATTATATCGACACGGCGTACCCTTACCACGGCGGCGAGAGCGAGTTGTTCGTCGGCGAGGCGCTGAAGAAGTACCCGCGCGACTCGTACTATTTGGCGACGAAGCTGCCCGTTTGGTTCGTGAACACAGTCGAGGATGTCGACAAATATTTCAATGAGCAGCTTAAGAAACTGCAGGTGGACCATTTTGATTTTTACCTGATGCATGCCATGAACCGCGGAAGCTGGCGGAAAATGGTGGAGATCGGATGCGTAAAGAGACTTGAAGAACTGAAAGCCGAAGGTAAGATCCGCTTCTTAGGCTTCTCGTTCCACGACAGCTACGAAGCGTTTGAAGAGATCATCAACTACAGAGACTGGGACTTCTGCCAGATCCAGCTCAACTATATGGATATCGACGAGCAGGCCGGCATGAAGGGATACAAGCTCGCGGAGGAAAAGGGCATTCCGCTCACCATCATGGAGCCGATCAAGGGCGGTTCCCTGGCGAAATTCTCCGACGACATCATGGAAGTTTTCGACAGCGTGCGCCCCGGTAAGAGCGCGGCTTCGTTTGCCCTGCGCTACGTGGCGACTCTGCCGAACATCCTGACGGTGCTGAGCGGCATGTCCACGATGGAGCAGGTCGAGGATAACCTGGACACATTTACCGATTTCGTACCCATGGAAGAGAAGGAGTACGAGGCGATCGACACGATCAAAAAGATCATGAACAGCAGGATCCAGAACGGCTGCACCGGCTGCCGGTACTGCATGCCTTGCCCGTTTGGTGTGGATATCCCCGGTAACTTCAGTGTTTGGAACCGCTACCATATGTATCAGAATTTTGATGTCGTTAAGTGGCAGTGGGAAGGCATGGAACGCGACGGCAAGACCGCGAAGAGTTGCAAAGAGTGCGGAAAATGCGAGAAGGCTTGCCCGCAGCTTCTGCGGATCCGCGAAGATCTCAAGAAAGCATTGGCCGATCTGACAAAGGCGGCGGAAGACTAATGTGACAACAGGGACGGTTCCAATTGACACATTCGGCGGTAAAAATGTGTCAAAGAGAACCGTCCCCATTGACACATTCCAAGGCAAAAATGTGACAAAAAGAACCGTCCCCATTGTCACATCTGTGGTATAATAGGGGTGGGGGTATGGCAATGAACGGCTGGCGGCCGGCTTAGGAGGATTCTACATGGTCATAGCATATTACCAGATCCTGTTTGTTCTTTCAATTCTTCTGACATTGTTGTACATAATGACGTGGCATAAGCATTTTGATGTGCATGTTACGCTGATCTTTACGATGGTCCCGATCGCGATCCTGGGTAACCTGATGACGGCGAATGCTTCGAACCTGTCGGAGGCGATCCTCGCGAATAAGATCACGTATTTCGGTGGCACGTTTTTGATGCTTATGATCACGCTGGCCATTTTGCAGCTTTGCGATTTCCGTGTGCCGCGGTGGCTGCGGTTTGCGATGTTTGCGGCCAGTACGTTGACTTTCTTTGGTGCATTGACGGTGGGACGCAACCAGTGGTTCTATAAGTCCGTAGATTTTGCGAAGAAGAATGGAGCCGCCTGGCTGACGGATAAGAAGTACGGTCCGTTCCACACGGTTTTCGTGGCACTCGTTCTGGCGTATTTCGCCATCAGTTTCGCTGCCATGCTTTACAGTGCGGTACGGAAGAAGAACGTGCCGAATAAGATCATCCTGTTGATGTATATTCCGGAGATGGTTGCGGTGATCACCTTCTACGGTGTGCGCACCATCATTACCCCGCAGGTGGAACTGCTGCCGGTCGCGTATGTGTTCGCGCAGATCATGTACCTGATCATCATTCACCAGGTCTGCCTCTACGATATCACGGACTCCGGCATCGACACGATGGTCCAGTCCGGCGACAAGGGCTTTGTTTCCTTCGACTTTAAGCGACGCTACCTCGGATGTAACGAGACTGCGCTCGGGATCTTCCCCGAACTTGCAGAGGCGAAGGTCGATAAGATCCTTCCTGAAAAAACATCGGTGTCGGAGCAGGTGAACCGCTGGCTCGACACCTTTGAAAACGATAATACACAGAATTCATTTCGCTATCACTATGGCGATAACAGCTATCTGGTCACATTGACCCATCTGTACGACGGAAAACGTAAGGGAGGCTACCAGTTCTTCCTGGCGGACGACACGAAACGGCAGAAATATATCGAACTGATCAATAACTTCAATATGCGCCTGAAAGAACAGGTCGCTGAGAAGACACAGCACATCGAGGAGATGCACGAGAAACTGGTCCTCGGTATGGCGACCATGGTTGAAAGTCGTGATAATTCGACCGGTGGTCATATTCGTCGTACGAGCGAGGGCGTCCGCATGCTTACGGATGAGATCCGCAAGGACGATTCCCTGAATCTTACGGACGATTTCATCAAAAATGTCATCAAGGCAGCGCCCATGCACGATCTCGGTAAGATCGCGGTCGATGACGTGATCCTGCGTAAGCCGGGGCGTTTCGAACCTTGGGAGTTTGAGAAGATGAAGGCGCACGCAAAGGAAGGCGCGCGTATCGTCCATGCGATCCTGGAAGGAACGGACGATGTGGAATTCCACGAGATCGCGGAAAATGTTGCACATTACCATCACGAACGCTGGGACGGTTCGGGTTATCCCGAAGGCCTGAAGGGGGAGGAGATCCCGCTGGAGGCACGCATCATGGCGATCGCCGATGTGTACGATGCGCTTGTAAGCAAGCGAGTATATAAAGACAGCATGCCGTTTGATAAGGCAAATGCCATCATCATGGAGGGCATGGGAACGCAGTTCGATCCGCAGTTAGAGAAGTACTACGTGGTTGCGCGCCCGCGCCTGGAGGCTTACTATAGCGAGCAGGAAGCCGTCGCGGACGGTTCCGGATTGATCGGTGAAGGCATGTGTAAGAAATAAAACAGAAACAGGGTATTGGAAGGGAGACGTGATTTATGGATTTCCAAGCATTTGTTGACTGTATTGATGTTATGACCTGTGTGATCTCCGTTGAGATGAAAGAGGACGGAAAGTACGGAGACATTCGGTTGGTAACGGGTAATAAAGCCTATATTGCATCCATCGAGCAGGTATGGGACGGACCGGCGCTCATGAGCAACAAGTTCGTTCCGAATAGTCTCTATCAGAACTATTTCCCGCAGGATCTGAATTTTGAAACGGTGTGTTATCGGGCAGCGGTCGAAAAGGTGCCCGTGCATACCTATGTCCATCCGGAGCGGTATGACTTCTGGTTCGACCTGTTTCTGCTGCCTTTGATACATGAGGGCAATATGTACTACTGCACCTATACGCAGCAAGTCACGCAGAAGGGTGACACGCGTAAGATGGCCCAACTGTCGGAAAGTACGGCAGCGGAGGTCTTAAACATTTGCTTGAAGCTTCACGGGACATCCGATTTTAAGATGGCTATGGGAGAAGTATTGCACGAGATCCGCAACTTGTGTAAGGCCAGAGCCTGTACGATCCTGCTGGTCGATACGAAGGAGAAGTCCTGTAGAGTGCTTGCGGAAGACCGTGAAGATAAGCGGGAAGAGGCAACCATGCGTTCCGTTGTTCGTCGGGAACCGGATTTCTACGACATCGTTGAAACCTGGGAAGGTACGATCGCAGGAAGCAATTGTCTGATCGTAAAAAATGAAAACGACATGGAATACGTGAAGAAGATGAATCCGCGTTGGTATGAATCACTGAAAAAAGCCGGTGTTTGGAGTATCGTTTTGTTCCCGTTGAAGACCGGTGGCGAACTGCTCGGGTATATCTGGGCCACGAACTTCCAGGCACAGAATACCGAGGATATCAAGGAAACCTTGGAGCTGGCTACGTATTTCGTTACTTCGGAGCTGGCTAATGATCTGCTCGTGAAGCAGTTGAAGATCTTAAGCTCCATCGATATGCTGACGGGCGTTATGAACCGTAATGAAATGAACAACCGCATCGACCGTATCGTTGTAGGAGAGGATCAACTGAATAACCTGGGCGTTGTTTTTGCCGATCTGAATGGTCTGAAGCGGGTCAATGATGACCGGGGCCATATCTCCGGTGACCAGCTTCTGAAGCAGGCTGCCGGTGTCCTTCAGGAAGTCTTCCCGGAGGGAAGCATTTTCCGCGCAGGCGGCGACGAGTTTATGGTCATCGTTCCAGACACGACCGAAGCGATCCTGCAGGAAAAAGCCGCGATCATACGTAAGAGTGACCTCGGTTTCGGAAGCGCATGCTTCGCTGTGGGAATATGTTTTATAGAGAACTCCAAGGATATCCTGAAGGCATTGCACATCTCGGATGAGCAGATGTACGCGGATAAGGAGCGTTTCTACGCAGAGCATCCGGAGTTGAAACGATAAAGCAGAAAGCCGGGTGGCATTATGGATATGCTTAGGGAGATACAATTAGACCTGATGCTGGCTTTGATCGGCGTCGGTCTGGCGTTTGCGATCCTGATCCTTCTCTCCAAAGGGGTATCCAAAAGGAGGAGGGTGGCGATCGCAGCGATCGAAATGATCGCGGCACTTCTGTTGTGCTGTGATCGAATCGCATATATTTACGATGGAAATGCAAGTGACATCGGATTCGCCATGACGAAGATCAGTAATTATCTGTTGTTTTTACTGAGTCCGCTTTGTGCGTTTGCATTTTGTCACTATATCATGTCTCTGATCCACGAGGATCTGGGCTTGAATCAGCCAGATCATCTTCATTTCTCTGTTGCTGTTTTTGATCGGACCGGTGGTCGGTTCCGTTATCCAGGCTTTTGTTTATGGTTTTTCGTTCGGAAACCTGAGCATCATGGTGGCGTCGATCCTGATCTACATCTTCGCTTATCTGGACATGAACGAGAAGGCCAGCAACGCAAACCGCATCAAGATCGAGCATCTGGAAGAGAAGCAGCGCCTGTCGGAGAGTCTATTCGAACAGACCGCAACGGCATTGGCCAATGCAATCGATGCAAAGGACGAGTATACACGAGGCCATTCCGTGCGCGTAGCCGAGTATTCCAAGAAGATCGCCGAACGCATGGGTAAGAGCGAAGAAGAGTGCCGGAAGATCTACTATACGGCGCTGCTGCACGACGTGGGTAAGATCGGCGTGGCCGACAGCATCATCACGAAAAACGGAAGATTGACCGACGAAGAGTATGAGGCGATCAAGCAGCATCCCGTGATCGGAAACCAGATCCTGTCCAGTATTCGCGACTATCCGTACTTAAGCATTGGCGCGCATTATCATCATGAGCGTTACGATGGCAAGGGATACCCGGACCACCTGAAGGGTGAGGAGATTCCGGAAGTCGCACGGATCATATCCGTTGCGGATGCTTACGATGCCATGACTTCGCACCGTAGCTATCGTGCTGCGATCCCGCAGCAGATCGTGCGGGAGGAGATCTTAAAGAATTCCGGAACACAGTTCGATCCGGAGATCGCAAAGATCATGCAGCATCTGATCGATATCGACGATGAATACAAGATGAAAGAGCTGACCGAGGCGACGCAGCTGCATGGCGATGATGCTATGGTCTGCAAGGAATTCGGCCAGTCGGTTTCCGAAGGTATCCTGCTTTCGACGCAGGAGGTCCTGATCCGGTTTAAGCATGAAGGCGCAGGCGAGCCTTCCCTCGTCCTGTTTGACGCACTGGATGCGAATTATCATACCGACGAGCGGGAAATGCGAGACTTATCCTTCCTGGAATACGGGATCATCGGTTTTGACGGCAATGTGACTTGTGCGGCTGCCCGCAAGATGGAAGTTTGTAAGAGCCACGATGAGCCCAGTAGCGATAACAAGGCCGGTTCGGCGAAAGAGTACCGTATCCTCGCTGCCCGTGTGCGCGACCATGCGCGGATCACGCTGGATAACGGACGGGAAGTCAAAGACGTGATCGTAGCATTTCCCGACAGCGCACGGTTTGCCTATATCGGTCTGACCGGTGAGAATTGCAAGATCTCGGATGTGAAGATGGACCGTGAGGAGCAGGAAACGACCGCGGCCCAGATCCCGCGGATCGCCGAGGAGATCCTCTATACGAACGGACCCGAGGGCGATGTGCCGAATGTGCAGGTGGATGGTTTCCGTTCTGCGTCTTCGAAGGGTATCGAGATCACGGACGGCATGAAGCTCAAAGTTGGGAAGTCTGGAAGCAGGGGAATAAAGACGGCATTGACGTTTCCGTCGAGTTTTTCTGTCGACCGGATCAGGTTACGGTGAAGACGTCGAATTTGGGTATCTCGCTCGAGAATACGACGCGGATCAACAACGGCAAGGACATCGTTTATGTAGCACTGTCCGGCGACCAATGTGCGCTGACCAACATACGCGTTCAGAGAAAATAAAAGAACCGTGGGTGATCGGAATGTCACCCACGGTTTTTCGTTTTTATTTGGTTCCGAAGATACGGTCGCCGGCATCGCCGAGGCCGGGAACGATATATCCGTTTTCGTTGAGATGTTCGTCCATGGCGCCGATGTAGATGTCTACATCCGGGTGCGCTTTACGAAGAGCTTCCAGTCCTTCCGGCGCTGCGATGAGGCACAGGAAGCGGTTGCGGTAAATGCCACGCTTCTTCAGCATGTCGATGGCTGCGATCGCGGAGCCGCCCGTCGCAAGCATGGGATCCACGACGAAGATGTCACGCTCGGCAGCGTCGTGGGGCAGTTTGCAGAAATACTCGTGGGGCTCTAAGGTCTTCTCATCACGGAAGAGGCCGATGTGGCCGACCTTCGCGTTCGGGTTCATCCGAAGGATGCCGTCGCAAAGACCGATGCCTGCGCGCAGAATCGGTACGACGCAGAGCTTTTTGCCGGCGATCTCTTTTACCGTGGTCTTGCAGATCGGGGTCTCGATCTCCTTATCTGCCAGAGGCAGGTCGCGGCTCGCCTCGTAATAGATCAGCATCGCGACTTCATTTACCAGGTCGCGGAAATCTTTTGTCGTTGTTTCTTTCATCCGCATGATGCCGATCTTATGCTGCAAAAGCGGATGGTCCATGATTACTACTTTTCCCATCGTAACGTCCTCCTGAAAATGCTGTTTTCGTACGGAAAAATACCTGCGTTTATTATACTACCGTCGTACGGAAAAGTCAAAACGTAATCGTGGAAAAAATACGGTCCGCATCCTCGGTTTGCAACCTTGTATGCCGACCATATCTATGGTAAAATGATAGAGTGTTTTTCAGACAGTTTGGGGGATGTTACGACGTATGCCGCAGGAAGGGGTAGAAACATTGGACGAGATACAGCAAAAGTCGATCCTGGCGCCGATGTTGGTTTTCGCTTCGGGAGACGGCTGTCGCTCATCTTCCTGACGCTGTTCATTCTTTCGATCTCGGCGTCGTTCAACGTGATGGGAGAGCTCGGCGGAGTACGGGCCATCGTGAGCGTCGTAGTGCGGCGCTTCGAAAGCCGCCGCATGTGGTTGGTCGTTGTTTTGTCGTTCGTGTTTTACAGTTTCGGCGCGTTCCTGGGACTCTTCGAGGAAATGATCCCGTTGCTGCCCATCGTATGCGCTATCTGCCTCTCCATCGGTTTTGACTCCTTTACGGGATTCTTATGCTGCATAGTATCCTGCGGCTTTGGTTTCGCCAGCGCCATCACGAACCCTTTTACCGTGATCCTGGCGTCGGATATCATTGGCGTGAGCCCGATGGAGCACATCTGGTTCCGCCTGCTGATCTTCGTGGTCATGTTTGCGTTGCTGCAGGGCTTCATCCTGCTGTATATCCGAAAGATCGCGAAGAAACCCGAGACCAGCCTGACCTACGCCCGGGATACAAGGCTTAAGAAAGCGGAGCAGGTCGCGCTGGAGGAAAAGGTAAAAGACGAGAAAAAACTCGTTCGCTCGTACGCGGCATTCTTACTCGGTTCCCTCGTTTTGATCATCGTTTCTTCTTTGATCCCTGCGACGCGTGACATCACGGTCGTTTTGCTCACGGCCTATACACTGGCGTTTGGGACATGGACCGCTATATGTCAGCAAGGACATTAAAACCGTCGCTACGGCCTTTCTACGCGGCCTGGCGGGGGCTTTGCCCGCCGTGCTGTGCATCGCATTGGCCGCATCCATTAAATATGTGTTCGAAGAGGGGCGGGTATTGCCGATCATCGTGGACAATATCAATCGTTTCACGAACGGTCAGGAGCCGTTGCTGAACGCGTTGTGTATTTTCCTGATCGTGCTGGTGCTGGAGTTTTTCATTTCGTCGTCGACGGCGAAGGCGCTACTGGTCATGGGCATCCTCGGGATGGTGGACACAGGTTTTAGCAAACCCATGTCGGTGTTGCTGTATACGTTTGGCGATGGTTACACGAACGTGCTGTTCCCGACCTCGCCGGTCCTGCTGATCTCGCTAGCCATGCTGGATGTCGAATACTTCCGCTGGGTGAAGAAAAGCAGCCTGTTTTTCCTGCTTACCTTCCTGGTGGTGGTTGGATTCATCTGCCTCGGCATCGCCGTCGGGTATTGACCGCGCGACTCTACGAAGCGTAGGTTGTAAGCGCCGAACGGCCGAATTATAATGCGTACAAAACAAAAGAAAGGTTGGTACGCTTATGAACCAATATGTTACCGGCGCGGTCATTAAGGACCTGCGCGAAAAGAAAAAGATGACCCAGCGGGAGCTGGCGGAGAGACTCGCGGTGAGCGATAAGACCGTTTCCAAATGGGAGACGGGGAAGGGGTATCCGGACATCACGCTCCTGGAGCCGATCGCGAAGGCGTTCGGGATCTCAGTCACGGAGCTGATCTCGGGAAACACCGTGTTCAACGCAAATGTGTCCGCGAATATGCTGCGTTCGAAGTTTTATGTATGCCCGGTCTGCGGGAATGTGATCCACAGCATGGGCGAGGCAGCCGTGACCTGCCACGGCATCCTGCTGACGCCGCTGGAGGCGGAGCCGGAGGATGCGATGCACACGGCGCACGTGGAGCGGGTGGAAGATGAGTACTATGTGAACATCGACCACTGCATGACGAAAGAGCATTATATTTCATTTGTTGCGGCGGTATCGTCCGAGGGACTGCAAATGGTGAAACTCTATCCCGAGGCTTCTGCGGAGGCAAGATTTAAGATCCGCGGCGTGCGGATGATCTATTATTGCTGCAATCGGGACGGGCTGTTTAGAATCGAACCCGTGAAGAAGGGGTAGATTTTTATTTTTTGGAGGAGGCCGAACGTGCCTATACTGTTGGAATTGTTTTTGACTTTCGCGAAGATCGGGATGTTCACCTTCGGTGGCGGATACGCAATGTTATCGATCATCGAGAACGCCTGCGTGGAGCGAAAGAAGTGGATCACACATGAGGAGATGATGAACCTCGTGGTGATCGCGGAATCGACGCCCGGACCGATCGCGATCAATTGCGCGACCTTTGTCGGTTATAAACGCGGGAAGCTTTTGGGCGCGATCGCTGCGACCCTGGGCGTGGTCCTGCCGTCGTTTGTCATCATTTTCGTGATCTCGTTTTTCCTGGATCATTTCCTGGAGATCGTCTGGGTGGCAAATGCGTTTAAGGGCATTAAGATCGCGGTCGGCATCCTTATCGTGGATGCGGCGCTGAAGATGCTGAAGAAGATGAATCTGACGCCGATTCAGGTTGGAATATTGGCCTGCGCAGTCTGTGCGATACTTCTGATCAGTTTCTTTTCCTGGAACATTTCCTCGATGGTGCTCATGCTCTCAGCGGCACTGTTCAGCATTCTGATCCTTCCGTTCACGAAATCAAAAGCAAAGGAGGGATCGAAGACATGATCTATTTGGATCTTTTGCTTGGTTTTCTCCAGGTAGGCTGCTTCTCCTTCGGCGGAGCATACGCTGCGATCCCGCTGATCCAGGACGTGGTGCGTGCCTATGGCTGGATGGACGAGGAGATGCTTACGTACATGATCGCCGTGAGCGAGAGTACGCCGGGCCCCATCATGGTCAACATGGCCACGTATGTCGGAGCCGCGAAGGGAGGCATCCTCGGGGCCATGATCGCTACGACTGCAGTCGTATTGCCCGCATTTATCATCATTATCCTGGTCATGGTCGTGATGAAGAAACTGCTTCAGAACACCTATGTAAAAGCAGTGCTCAGCGGCCTGAACCCTTGTATCATCGGTATTATCCTGGCGACCGGTCTGTGGATGATCCTGAAAAACAGCGGCATCGCGTCCGGCTCGATCGACATTTTGACGACGTTCCTGATCGTCGGGATCGGTGCGATCTATTTTGGGTCACGGAAGTTTAAGAAAAGAGGGATCTCGCCGATCACGCTGATCTGCCTATCGGCTGTGGTCGGAGTCATAGCCTACGGCGTGTAGGACTTAAGCGGAGGAAAAAACATGGCGTTTCAGATCATTCGAAATGATATTACAAAAGTAAAGGCGGATGCAATCGTTAACACGGCCAATCCGAAACCGAAGTATGTGAGCGGGGTGGACTATGCGATCTACACGGCAGCGGGGACTGAGAAGCTGCTGGCCGAGCGGCAGAAGATTGGGGACATCGCCCCGGGGCAGGCGGCAGAGACGCCTGCGTTTGCATTGCCCGCGAAATATATCATACATACGGTCGGTCCTGCGTGGATCGATGGAAAGCACGGCGAGACCGATGTGTTGCGCGAGTGTTACTCGAACAGTTTGCAGCTGGCGCAGAAACTCGGCTGCGAGAGTATCGCGTTTCCGCTGATCGCCACCGGCGTGGAAGGTTTTCCGAAGCCGGACGCGCTGCAGATCGCAGTAAAAGTGATCGTTGAGTTCCTGGCCAATGCCGATATGGAGATCACGCTGGTCGTTTTTGACGAGACTTCATTTGTGCTGTCCGGCGGACTGTTCGCCGGCGTGGACGCGTTCATCGATGACAATTACGCGACGGAGCGGTTTGAAAGTGAATACGGCCAGGGCATGGCAGCCAGAATGTCGTCGGATATGTCGGGTGATGGTGCCGGTTCTGAG
This sequence comes from Lachnospiraceae bacterium, assembly GCA_017543445.1. Lineage (GTDB taxonomy): Bacteria > Bacillota > Clostridia > Lachnospirales > Lachnospiraceae > UBA1201. The sequence goes on from JAFYGB010000035.1 coordinate 32,664, forward strand.
GAACTTGTCAATAAAAGACGAAAAAGCCTGTTTGCGAGTGGTTTATTCCGAAGAAGAAAGAAGGTCGGTAAGGCGTCAGCGCCCTGCGAAGATGCCGCAATGCCGCGGAGAGAAGAAGCAAAGACGAAGCCCCATGAGGAGCCGGAAAAGTTTTCCGAGGAAGCATTGGAAGAGGCTGCGGAAGATCTTTGCGAAGAGGCTGCAGAGGAGAGCTACGACGAGGCCGTTGAGGAGATTGAAGATCTTTGCGAGGAGGCTGCTGAGGAAGAAACTTTCGAAGAGAAGGCTTTCGAGGAGTCTGAAGCAGAGGCTCCCATCCATGAGAAACGAGAAACTGACGCTTTCATGGGAGCGGCACTCGATGAAGGAAATAGAACCACCGGTCCGGCCTTTGCTTTCCGACCGATGGCGGAAGCCGCGAAGCCGAAGCGTACGCTCGATGACCTCATGAAACATGTGAGTGAAACCTGGCAGGAAAGCCTGCTTCGCATGATCGATGAACGTGGTTACACCGATACCGAAGTATATAAGCGAGCAAACGTCGACCGGAAACTTTTCTCGAAGATCCGAAGCAACGCAAACTATCAGCCCAAGAAGATCACTGCGATGGCGTTCGCACTGGCACTTCGCCTGAGCTTGGATGAAACAAAAGACTTCCTCCGCCGCGCCGGGTACGCATTGTCCCCCAGCAGTCGATTTGATTTGATCGTAGAATACTTCATCGAACAAGAAGTGTATGATACATACACCATCAACCTGGCCCTGTTCGACCACAACCAGCCACTGCTAGGCGTGTAGTGAGTAAACTCCCGTTCGCGCCGTGTGCGGATGCGCACCTTTATTCGAGCGGTGCACATTCGCCGTTCGCTATGCGTACGGCTCATTACGCGCTGTCGCGCTATGCATCCGCAATCGTCTCGAATCGTGAGTAAACTCCCGTTCGCGCCGTGTGCGGATGCGCACTTTTATTCGAGCGGTGCAC
>JAFYGB010000036.1 GCA_017543445.1 Lachnospiraceae bacterium
CCCATTGTCACATTCACAAATTTACTCTTCGTAGCGTTCGTCGATGACGCGCTTTGTTTTCTTTTCGCTGCGGGGCAGGACGCCTTCTTCCACTACTTTTACGATGGGGGTGAAGCCGATCTTACTCTTCACAGAAGCAGCGATGCGGCGGCTGATGTCTTCAAAGTCGACATGTCCGTTCGTTTCCACGTAGATACGCATGGTGTCCTTACCGTCGAGGTGCGACAGGCGGATCTGGTACTCGCTGGAGAGTTCCGGGAATTCGCGAAGCGCTTCCTCGATCTGCGCCGGGAATACATTGACCCCGTGGATCTTCATCATGTCGTCGGTACGGCCGCGGATCACATCGATCCTCGGGAAGCAGCTTCCGCAGGAGCACTTGCCGGGGATAATGCGGGACAGGTCGTGCGTGCGGTAACGGATGAGCGGCGCGCCCTCCTTCACCAGCGTGGTGATGACGATCTCGCCCCACTCGCCGTCGGGCAGAACCTCACCGGTCTTCGGATCCACGATCTCCAGATAGAGATAGTCATCCCAGTAGTGCATGTAATCACTGCCGGGGCAATTAATGCCGATACCGGGTCCGTAGATCTCCGTCAGTCCATAGATATCAAAGAGCTCGATGCCCAGCATGTCATGGATCTTCTCACGCATGGTCTTACCCCAGCGCTCGGAGCCGATGACACCCTTCTTAAGTTTCACATTGTCCTTAATGCCGCGCTTCTCGATCTCCTCACCGAGCAGAAGCGCGTAGGAAGAAGTCGCACAGATGACCGTGCTCTCCAGGTCCTGCATCATCTTCAGCTGCTTCTCGGTGTTGCCGGGGCCCATGGGAATGACCATGGCGCCGAGTTTCTCCGCGCCGAGCTGGAAGCCGATGCCCGCGGTCCACAGGCCGTAGCCGGGCGTGATCTGGATGCGGTCCTTCTTCGTGATGCCCGCCATTTCGTAGCAGCGGGCGAACATGATGGCCCAGTCATCCACGTCTTTTGCGGTGTAAGGGATGATAACCGGCACGCCCGTCGTTCCCGACGAAGAGTGGATACGCACGATCTCCTCTTCCGGCGCCGTCATCAGACCCAACGGATACGCGTCCCGCAGGTCGTTCTTCTCGGAAAATGGCAGCTTCTCAAAATCCTCCGCCGTCTCCACGCGGGTAATGCCCGCTTCCTTCAGTTTCTTTCCGTAAAAGCTTCCCGCCTTTACCATCGCGTCGATCCGGCTGTTCACCAGAGCGAGCTGTTCTTCGCTGATCTTCATGATCTCGTTCTCCTTATCACGGATTTTTCGTTCGTTTATTTCCTATCTGCCTTCGCTTCCGCCGATGCGGGTTCCTGCGGCAAATGCTCGTTCGTTTAATTCCAGGAAGCGGGCGGGCACTACCTTGCGGATCGCCGCCAGCACGTCGTCCTGTGTCAGCCCGACCTCACCGGTCGCAACTGCGGCGCCTAAGAGCACCACGTTGAGACACTTCGTCGAACCGAGTTCGCGGCAAATGCTTTCGCCGTCCACTAAAAACAGGCGTTCCTGCGGGATGACCTGCTTTAAGTATTCCACCATCTGATCTCCGCTATAGTTTGAACCGGACAGCGTCGCCGTGGTTGGCTTCACCGCCTTCAGGTTCGTGACCACCGCGCCGCCCTGCTTCAAAAACGGCAGCATGCGGACGGTCTCACCCGGCTCGAAGCCCAGGATCAGGTCCGCCTCGCCTTTGCGGATCATCGGCGCGTGTAGTCCCTGTCCGATGCGGATATTACTGAATACATTGCCCCCGCGCTGCGCCATGCCGATGGTCTCGGCGCTCATGACTGTGAGCCCCTGCTCCATGGCCGCCGCCGCAAGCAGCTTCGACGCGAGCACGGTACCCTGACCGCCCACGCCGCACAAAACCAAATTCTTCTGAATAGCACCCATCATGCAGCACCTCCGTTTCCCGAGCCGATCGCATGAACGGGACACAACTGCGCGCAAAGCCCGCAGCCGGTACACAGGGACGGGTCGATCTTCACGCGTCCCTCCTCCGTCACGATCGCCGGACAGCCGATCTCGCGGATGCACCGCTTACAGCCGATACATTTCTCCGGATCAATCACCGCCGGCCCGCCGAATACGGTCTTCGGTTCCTTCATGAGAGCCACGCAAGGCGAGCGGAAGATCACCGCCTTCACGCCGGGTTCCTTCGACGCCCTGCGGATCACATCCACGGCCGCCGTCTGGTCGAGGGGATCCACCGTCTCCACAAAGGAGAGCCCGATCCCTCGCAGGATGCCTTCGATGCTGACTTTTGAAACCACCTCGCCCATCATGGTCTTTCCGGTGCCGGGATGCGGCTGGTGACCCGTCATGGCGGTGGTTGAATTATCTAAGATCACGACGGTGAGTTCCGCCTGATTGTATACTGCATTCACGATGCCCGTAATGGCCGACGCGAAGAACGTCGAGTCTCCCACGAACGCGAAGCAGGAAGTGTCCGGTTCCACGTGCCATACGCCCTGGGCACTGGATATGCCCGCACCCATGCACAGGCAGGTGTCGCACATATCCAGCGGCATGGCATTCCCGAGTGTGTAGCATCCGATATCGCCGCAGAAGATCGTTTTCTTCCCTTTCATAGCCTGCTTTACCGCGTAGAAAGATGCACGGTGCGGGCAGCCCGCGCACAGCACGGGCGGGCGAACCGGAAGGGCGGGCGACTCAGGCAGAGTCTCTGTCCTCTGCGCTGTCTCGACGCCAACGAATTTATCTACGGCAGCCTTCACCAGGTCGACGGTATATTCACCTGCATAAGGCATATGATGCGACCGCTTTCCGAGAATTTGGGTCGCCAGATGGTATTTTCCGCAAAGGAACGTAAGCGCATCCTCGATCACGGGATCCAACTCCTCCACCACCAGAACGCGGTCCACGGACTTTAAGAATTCCACTGCGCGCTTCTCCGGAAAGGGGAAGGGCGTGCCGACCTTCAGGACCGACGGACGGACTTCTTTATTCAGCGTCTCCAACGCCTCACAGGCATATGCGAAACCGATGCCGCCGGCTGCGATGCCGAGGCTGCCGCCGAACGCGCCGCGCAGGGTCGCATTGGCCACGCTGTCGGAGAACTCGTCGGTGAGCATCTCGTTGCGCTCTTCGATCTTCTTATGGTTCGCCAGGGAAAGCCTGGGGAAAATGACCCAGCGGCCGCTGTCTTTCACGAAGCCGGCGGGCTGGTTTTCCAGGTACTCCGACGGATCCTTCACGTCGATGGACGCGTAGGCGTGGCAGATGCGGGTCGTCGGCCGGAAGAAGACCGGTGTCTTATATTTGCGCGAGCAGGCAAATGCTTCCTGGATCATCTCGTACGCTTCCTGTACGGAAGTCGGGTCGAAACAGGGGAGTTTGGAAAATGCCGCGAAGCGGCGGGTGTCCTGCTCCGTCTGGGACGAAATGGGGCCGGGATCATCCGCCACCATCACGACCATGCCGCCCTCGATCCCGACGTACGCCAGGCTCATCAGCGGATCCGAAGCCACGTTTAAGCCGACCTGCTTCATGGTCACCAGCGCGTTCGCGCCCGTGTAGGCGGCGCCGGCCGCCAGCTCCATGCCGGCCTTTTCATTTACCGACCATTCCACGTAGACCTGCTCGGGGCGGTGCGCCGCCACCGTTTCCAGTACTTCCGTGGAAGGCGTTCCCGGATAACCCGAGACCACATTCACTCCCGCAGCGATGGCCCCGAGGGCGATCGCCGCATTTCCCATCAAAAATTCTTTATGCATCGTTCCTCCCGGCCCGTATAAACGGACCGATATTTAAATAGTTTTTTCTACGATCGCGTCGGAGTCTTCCAAAACGCTGAGTTTAACGGTCTTACCATTCACGGTGAGCTCGTACTCGCCCTTGAAACCAGTGATGGTCACAACACCGTTTTCGTCCGTCGTGAAGGTTTCCTTCGTCTCCCAGTCGCCGTGGATCAGGCCCATAAGCGCGTCGTAAACCGGTTTTTCTTTATTATCGACAGTGAGGACTCCCGAAGGAGCCTTCAGCCATTTTCCGTCTGTAAGATCCCACGTGGTGATAGCTTCGACCAGCGGATGCGCGAAAAGTTCGGTGTACATCTCCGACGCTTCGCGTGCCTGGCGCTCCAGGCCTTCCGGCGTCGACGGCCATTCATCCACCTGCCAGTCGTTCAGATCCTCGATATATGCCGGCATGATCTCGCCGGAAATGAGAGTGTTCTCGGTAAAATGGATCGGCAGGCCGAAGTGCTCGAAACGCTCGAGTACCGAGTGGAGCTTCTCGAGGCCCCAGTAGCCCTGGTGCTGGTGGCTCTGGATACCGATCGCGGAGATCGGAACACCCATCTCCAGCAGGCCCTCTACGAGGATCTCGTAGGACTGCGAGGTATTGAAATCATTGATCAGAAGCGTCGCTCCCGGGTTCTCCGCGTACGCCGCCTCGAAGACTTCCTTCACCAGTTTGAAACGTCCGTATTCCTTGCAGATCCGTGTGACCGCATTGTCATATTTATCAAATACAGGCATGATCACGACTTCATTGATCACGTCCCACATGTCAATGAGCCCCTTATACGTGCTGACCTCGCGGTGAACACGCGCCAGCTGCTTCTTCAGGATCTCCTCGTTGGAATAATTCATCAGCCAGTCTGCGCAGACTGTGTGCCAGCAAAGTGGATGACCCTTCACGGTGATGCCGTGGTCCTTCAGCCACTGCGCCTGCGCCATGGTCATCTTCTGGTTCGGCTCGCCTTCCTTACGCTCGTAGCCGCCCCAATAAAACGGGATCGTGCCATAGTTGAAGAGTTTGATGAACTTCTCCATACGCTCTATGGAGCTCGCCTTCATCTTCTTCATCATCTCCGGGTTTGCGCCGGGAAACATCGGCATGTCGTCAGGCATCACACACCCCATCACGTCGAACGCACCGCATCCGAACAGAAACTTATGTGTCTTCTGCTCCGCGCGCACCGCCGTGTTCGCAAGCGGACGCCCCGCCGCATCCTTCAACTGCACTTTCACCGTTGCTCTTCTGTGTTCAAATCTACCCATAAACTCCTCCAATCTGTATGTAACATCTTATTCAATTAAATATACCCGGGCGGAAAACCACCTGGGTATATTATTCCATAAATTCGCTTTTTTGTAAACTACATATCCGTCAAACGTACTCTTCCAAGATCCCTTGCAGGATCTCCTGCAATTCCTCGTCCATGAATTCATAGTCGTCCGGAATATTCAGCGTGACCACGCGTTTCCCGTACAATTCCTGCGCATATCGTTCCTGGATCCGCCGTAAATGCTTCTTCTCAAAGCAGAAGATCATGTCCGCCCAGCCGATCATGCCGGCCGTAACCTTAACGCGAGCGTTGTTCTCGGTCCCGGCGGAGCGTACATGATGCCCGTTCACGCCATCCAAAACCTTTTCCGCCGTCAGGCTGCGCCGCTTATTTTGACTGCAAAGAAACAAAAGATTCATGCCCTTATTATACCTCTGCCCGCAGTTCTTCCATGCCGAATTCGTGGAAGCCGGTGCTTACAAACCCGACCGACTCATACAAACGCTTCGCCACCGCATTGTCCGGATGGACCCCGGTGTAGATCTGGGTAATGTGAAACTTCTCCTTCATGAAGTCTATTCCTTGCTTCAGGGCTTCGCGGCCGTACCCCTTGTGCTGGTAGTCGCGGTCGATCAAAAACTTCCACAGGGTGTAGTAATGCTTTGCTTCGTAGTAACCCATCATGATGAAGCCGACGAGCGTTTCATCATCGTATACGGCAAATGGGAACGCCGTCTCAGCGTACACGTAGGCCTGGGCCAGGGACTCGACGGTCGTGGAGACGAACGCCGTCTGGTCCTCGCGCACCCGCAGCGCCAGAACATCTTCGATGTTATCTTTCGTGATCGGTTTCAGAGTTATCATATTACCTCCTGTGGTATCGTTTATTCGAAATATAAGGCTCAGCCTCAAAGCAGCAGTTCATAGGTTTTTTTCGCCATTTTATATACCACCACTTCGACGATAAGCATCAGGAATCCGCTGATCGCTAAGCAAAAATTCAAGCCCTTTAAGGTTTCGACCGAGTAGATCATATAATAGGCCATTACTCCGGTTCCAATGTATATAATGATATACCAAGTGATCAGCCGCTTCCAGTTTTCGGCGACACCTCTGTTGAACGGCTCCGCGATCTTACTCATCTGTGTGAACAGAATTATAGCAAAGACGATATCACACAGGATTTCACCGAGATCCATCGCCAAGAGGACCAGACTTACGTTCTGTCGTTCTGCCAAAAGGTTCAACGTCACGCCGATCGCCAGAAACAGCCCTGCGATCGTAAAGGGTTTTTTATAGCCACCCAACACATACAGTGTCACTAAAGTCAGCGCCGTAACAACGATTTGTACCCAAATCATGTTTTTGGACAGCTTTTCCAAAAAATCGATGGTATTATATCCGGACATGGAAAACAGCCAGGACTCGTTGCTAAGCACAGCGATCAATACGAGCGCCGAGATCATCTGGACCACATAAACGAGCGCCTGGACCAACAGAAGCTTCCAAAGCCAGCCCATCGGGCCTCTCAAACCTCTCAGAGCATTCTTATTCGCGTCGTTCAGTCTCTGTGCGGTGTTATTAAAATAGGTCTGGCCGCTCGACGCCGGTGCTCCCCCCATGATCGCACCGCATTCCAGACACACGCTCATTCCGTTGGGGACATCCGCCCCGCATGTAGGACAATTCATAATTTTCCCTCCTTATCTTTTTTTGCGGCCACTCTCCGCTCGGAAAATGGCAGAATGGCCGTATCCTTATTTAATCACAGTTCCATTTTACCACTTCAGGTCGGTATATCCTATCCCGGAAGCATTAAGATTATCTGTCTTATTTGGAGTTTTCTTGTCTTTTTTCTTACGAGCGCCTAGATGCGCACTGCGCCCTTGCGATATTCGCTCGGCGAGCATCCCATCTGTTTTTTGAATACCGTCGTGAAGTAAAACGGTTCGGTGAAACCGAGACGCTCGCTGACTTCGCGAATGGAGATGTCCCCTTGACGCAGCAGCCGCGCCGCCTGTTCCATCCGCAGTTGCGTGTGGTAGGCCTGCATGGTCATCCCGGTCGCTTCCTTGAAAACCGCCGAAAGATGCTTGTAGGACAGTCCCATGCGCTCCTCGATCACCTGTGCGGAAAACGGTGTTTGGGACAATGCTTCGAGGAGGTGTTTGATCTGCCGGATGCGCAAGGCGTGCGAGGCTACCGGCCGAGCCGCCTCCGCCTCATAGTGGATGTCCAAAAGCAGCCGGTACAGGTAAGCGTTCATGTACGCCCGCTCCTGCGGATCACTGCTTCGATACATCCCTAGCAGCGACTCAAAACGCGAAACGATCATGCCCTTTGTCGGAAGTTCCATAAGTTTCGGAAGGGCGATGTAGTTTGAAGCGGTTTGCTCCGAACCCTCCACGTATGCAAAATCCTCCGCCTGCGAGGCTACCTGCTCCGCTCTTTCCTCCCCCGGCAGATGAAAGTGCACGAAGAACCACCGTGTCCCCCGCGGGCAATGTTTGCGTCCCCAGTGGTGCAGCCCTTGCTTCAGGAAGAGCACACTCCCCTCGGGCACGAGATAGCGCTCCCCCTCTTCGTAGATCTCAAATTCTCCTTTTCGCACGTAGAGGAGGACATTCACATCCATGACGCGATCAGGGTGCACGAAGCCCTCCTCTGTCCACAAATCGTCACAGAGGCTGACTAACGGCAATGTATCGATCGGCAAATGGATGCGTTCGTCCGTCATGGGATGCTCCTTTGGTTTATAACTCTCTATACGGATAGGAAATCCGAATATTTTATAGGTATTTCGGCGTTTCTTGCATTTTTATTTCTATATTTCGGATTATACTATAGGCAGGAAGAAAAATCAACGGCTCTTCGCAGATTTAAGCGCGAAGCACGATCGTAGGATAGACGGGAGGTTTTTACGAATGAAAGAGTTATCCGGAAGAGAAGTCAAACTGTTCGATGGCGAATTGCTGATGAAAGAACGGTGCAACACTGCATACTTGAAAGAATTGACCGATGCGGCACTGCTGCAGAACTACTACCAGGAGGCCGGGCTGCACCAGAATTTCGGCAGCAAGGCCATGGCGCACGGCGGGTGGGAGGATCCCTCCTGCCAGTTGCGCGGACATTTCCTGGGGCATTTCCTAAGCGCGGCCGCGATGAACTACGCGGAGACCGGCGATGAAGAGTTGCTGGCGAAGGCAAACTTCATCGTGGGCGAGCTTAAGCACTGCCAGGCGGAAAACGGCGCGGGCTGGGTCGCAGCCATCCCGGAGAAATATTTCCACTGGATCGCGCGCGGAAAGGCCGTCTGGGCGCCGCATTACAACGTACACAAGCTTTTTATGGGCCTGGTGGACATGTACCGCTACACGGGCAATGAGCAAGCTCTCGAGGTCGCTGTGGCATTTTCCAAGTGGTTCTACGATTTCACGGATGGTATGAACCGCAAGCAGCTGGACGACCTCTTGGATTTCGAGACCGGCGGCATGCTGGAGATCTGGGCGGACCTGTACGAGATCACAAAAGATGAAATGTACCTGACCCTGATCGACCGCTACGATCGGCACCGCTTGTTCGACCCGCTGCTCGCGGGCGTCGACGTGCTGACGAACATGCATGCGAACACGACCATCCCCGAGGCCATCGGCGCCCTGCGTGTCTACGAGGTCACGGGCAATGAACGGTATCGTGACATTGCGTTTGCATACTGGAAGTGTGCGGTCACCGACCGCGGCAGTTTCGTGACCGGCGGGCAGACCCTCGGCGAGATCTGGACGCCCATGTTGTCCATGGCGGCGCGTCTGGGCGAGAAAAACCAGGAGCACTGCACGGTCTACAATATGATGCGGCTGGCGGACGGGCTGTTTAAGCTCACCGGCGACGCGCAGTACCTCGACTATATCGAGCGCAACCTGTACAACGGCATCCTGGCGCAGGGACACTTCCGCGGCGGACACTCGAACGGCCAGACGCCGGAGTATCCCGAGGAAGGCCTGATCACGTATTTCCTGCCGCTCTACGGCGGCGGCCGCAAGGGCTGGGGCACGAAGACGCAAGACTTCTTCTGCTGCCACGGAACTCTGGTCCAGGCCAATGCAGCGCACAATCGCTTTTTGTATTATCAAGATAAGAACGACATCTATGCGGGGCTCTACTTTGCTTCCCGCGCGGAATTCACCCTGGAGGACGGAACGAAGATCGCGATCGCGCAGCGACGCGACGCACTCAACGGAAGCTACCATTTCTCGTCTACGGACTCGTCCGCACAGACGGTTCGTGAGGAAGCGCACATCTACCTCCACCAACCCGACACCCTGGCGGAAGTCTTCCGCATCGAGACCGAAGGAAGCGCACAGTTCGCGTTGAACCTGCGTGTTCCCGCATGGGTCGGAAATGAGGCAGCCAACAACCGCTGTGCTCGCATTTTGGTCAATGGTATTCCGATCAACGCCGCTCTGATCCCCGGCAAGTTCGTGCGCATTGACCGCACATGGCAGAACGGGGACGAAGTCCGCATCGAGTTGCCGCTGCGCATCCGCGCGACCCTCCTGCCCGGCACCGACGACATGGTCGCATTCTCTTACGGACCCATCGTTCTCGCCGGCCTCTGCGACGCCGAGCGCCTGCTCCACACGAAAGGCGCCGCGCCCGAGACCCTGCTGGTCCACGACTGCGAACGCGAGTGGGGCATGTGGAAGATGACCTTCAAGACTCGCGGCCAGGATCCCGGCATCCGCTTCGTGCCCCTCTACCAGATCGGCTACGAACGCTACCAGGTATACTTCCCGATCGAAGAATAAAGTCGACATTCCTGATATATATAATAATGCACCCGGGGCCTTGGGATGAACTCCCAAGGCCCCGGGTCGCTTGATTCTCTATACTTCTTACTGTCCGCCGGCGGTCTTCAGTACCATTTCGCCGGTCGATTTTGCGTAGCCGTCTGCGCCGTAGCCCATGTCATCGAGGACGTTCATGACGTCGCTCATGTCACATCCGATGTGGCCGTCCTTCGGGCCGTCGATCGCACGCTCGATGAGCGCCTGCATGGTCATTTCGTCATCGGTGATGGCGTTCGCCTTGCCGTCTGCCATGAGCTGTTCGTTTCGCGGCAGGGAGGTTCGGCGACTCTGCTTCATACCGTTTCGGAAGCCTTCGAAATATTCGTTGCAGGCTTTCTTTATCAGGGCGGCCTGCTCCTCGCTTCCCGGCGGATGCTTCATCGCTTCCTTCAGAAGCGACTTTGCCTCGTCGACGTGCATCTGCACTTTGTGGGTCGTTACCTGAGCGTTCCACTCCGCATACTCTAATTTGAGCTTGTGGCCCTCAGGAGTGAGCATTCGGTCTACCTGCAGGTATTTCTCGGCTGCATGCTGGTTTGCGCCTGCTACGACGTTATAATCGTATTTCTTGCAGGTTTCCAGCGCAACATTTAGGTCGGTCGTCTTCTGACCGGTGATCTGCTCGTGCACCTCAAATGCGACCTCATTGGCCTGGACGGTATCTTTGATCTCGATGTCGCCCTGCGAGCCGCGCTTCTGGTAGCCGGTCAGGTCCGTATCCACGGCGCTGGTTCGGCCGGTCTTCAGCTTCATCTCGGTATTGCCCGATACACTCTTGAAATAGATATCTTTCTCGGGGATGCCGGTCTTGCTGGAAATACGCTTCACGGAACCTGCTTTGATCGCGGCGTCCTTTCCGCCCCAGTACTCGTTGTACTTCATACGTACTTCCACCGCATTGAAATCGCTCAGGTTCTTCAGCTGCTGCTTCGCGTAATAGTTTCCGCGCACCTCCTTATACATAGCCTCCAGTTTCGCGGCATTTTCCGCGCTGGGGTACAGTTTCTGCTGGTTGTACGCACGTTCGAGATCCTTGACCATCTCGAGGCCTTCGCGGCTGGCCTTAACGAACTCGTCGGACAGTTGCGTCGTCTTGCCGCTCTGGCGGGTCTTCCGAAGCAGGCGGTCTACGTTGTTCTCGGCCTTCGCGCGCATATCCTTCATCGTGGACGATGCGTTCTGGGCCGCCTTCACGTTCTTCGAGTTGCTGTATCCGTCCTTCGCGTGGTTCGCATTCTCTACCTTTCCGTGTCCGTCCGCACCGACACTGGCCTTCGGCCCCTTACCCAGTGAGAACTTGTTGTTGAAGCCCTGAACATTCTTCGCGTAGTTCAGGTACAGTTCTTCGACCTTCTTCAAGATCGGGTATTTCGCCGTCGCCTTCGGCCATACTTTTCCGAGCGCCCAGCCCAGCGCCTTCTCACCGGCATAGGCCAGAACAAACGGTTTCGCGCCCGCCCACAGCACGCTGGCGGTGGTGGCGTCTTCCTTCTCTAAGGCTTGCTGCATATTGTACGGCACGCGGATGAAATCCATGGTCCAGAACGCGACCTCGGAAATACCTACCGTGGCAAATCCGAGCAGCAAACGGCCGGACAATCCCAGCGACGACTCGATCTTATCCGCCGATTTCGCCATCTCCGCGTAGAAGCACCAGACGTACTCACCTACGGTCATGTCGCCGGCCGGCTTCGCGTTCGCGCCGACGATCTCGCCGCGCAGGAAGCCGTTGTAGACTTCCATGAGATAGAACGCCATCTCCTCATCGTAACCGTACTCCTCGTTAAAACCGAAGAGCTGGTCGCACGCGAGGCGGTAGACCGGTCCCAGGTTCTCCAGATAGTTGCTCCAGACATTTTCCTTCAAGGTCTCGAGGCCCTGGCGCAGGCGTTCGTCTTTCGCCTTGTCTTCCGCGCTCAACATGCCGAACTGATCGTAGCGGCTCGGCTGGCTCAGCAGCAGGACTTCCTTCGAGCATTCGTACTCGCGGTCTTCGACCTTACCCTTCACCGTAAGCACCGCCTGAATGCGGCGCGGCGCATCCAGAACGGCCTTGGAGCACTGTAGTGTAACGACCATGGAGCCGTCGTCGAGGATCTCCGGATCCGCCTCGCCGGCGTCGATCGCGATGCCCAGCGCCTTAACGATCTCTTCGTCCTCCTCGCGTACTGCGTGCACGGAAAATCCCGTGAGCAGCGGCGCGTAGACATGTACCTTCTCGTTCTCTTTATCACACTCCAGCACACGGACCGTCGTCTTCGTCTTCGCCAGTTTGTAGTCCGTCTTCGCACGCTGTGTGAACGGTTTCTTCTTACCCTCTTCGGTGGGGATCAGGCAGCAGTTGATCTTATCGACTGCGATCGAGATACCTTCCTTCAGGCGGGCTACGTAGAAATCTTCCTCCAGATAACGGCCGTCGGTCTGCTCCGCGCGGATCGTCATCGTATAGTTGTCAATGGCTGCGGCCGGGCGGTCATCCATCGGATCCGCCTTCTCTTTTTCTTTGATCACCGCGTAATAAGCACGGGCCAGATCAGTACCCAGGTCCGCCTCGATGGGCTCGACGCTCACTTCGTAAGCATCCGTCGGCTTGATCGACGCCGTGACTTTCAGGTTCGTCGGGTTCATGCCGAGAACCACGAAATACGGACGAACTTCGTCCTTAAAGCCCAACGGGATCGTGATGTTCGGCTGGTCGAAAACGATCTCAGGGATCGCGATCCTAAACTTCATTTGGTTGGTAAAGGAACCACCCTTACCACGGAACTGGAAGGAGATCTTCGCCTCAGGTTCCTCGGTCTTCGGATCCTGGACCCACACACGGGCGGCCTTATAGGTTCCGGCGAGTTCCTCCTGCTCCTGAATACCCAAAATGTTATCCGGGGAGAATATCCTTATGTTCTTCGAAAGATCCGGACGGTCATGCTCCGTGCCATTGGACACTTCGACCACACGGGCGTACACGATCACGGGCGATGCACCCGGGATAATGATGTTTCCGAAGTCTTTATAGATCTTCAGTTTGTAGGTTTTCTTCTTCTCTTCGTCAGTCTCATTGCGGTCCGGTTTATTCTGGCCTTCTGCGCCTGAACCACCCGTGGAACCACCGGCCGCTCCGGCACCCTCAGGTGCTCCGATCGGTCCGTTTCCGCCCGGTCCTGCATTTCCCGCTCCTGCCGTTTCGGCCCCGGCTGCTCCGCCGCCACCGCCTCCTCCGGCACCACCGCCTCCACCGGCGGTTACGGCTGCCGCTCCCGCGACTGCTGCGCCTCCGACAGAGATCACCGTGGGAACCCAAGGTATCGTCGGGTTCTTCTTAGCTTCTTTATCATCCTTCTCCTCCGTCTTATGCTCGCCGGTCGGAGCGACGATCTCGTCATCGATCGTGCCTCCGTCGACCTCGCCCGGATTTTCATCCGCGTCGGAGAAAATGATGTCCGTGATCCCGGCAGGATCCTGCTTTATATCGATATACAAACTGTATCCGACATACGATGCGAAATTATCATACTGCAGGCCGGAGTCCGGGTTTTTGCGGTTTTTTACATGGTAATACGCGTCCAGACTGATCGTGACGCTTTTCGTTCCCGCTTTAGGATTAATGCTGAACGAGCCATAATCGACTGCGCCGAAACTCGCCAGTTCTTTGGTTTCCTTATTCTCGTCGATGACATTGCCATCGCCGTCATAGTAGCGAACTGACTTGTTGTATGTCGCGCTGAACTCATAGGTCCCGACATCCATGTTCGCTTCACTGAACGGTCCCTTCGTCGGGTCCACGTCGTCATACATCCAACTCCAGCAGGTCGCAACGACCATGTCGACCGTTGGCATGGAAACCTCATAGTTCAGAGTCACATTCTCCCCTGCCGACGCCAAAACACTCGACGTCCAGGAGTTTCCGAGCCAGGAACTGTCATTATACGAACAGTGGAATTCGCGACCTCCGGCCACGTTATACTTGATGAAAAATGGCGAATCCGTCTTTCTTCTGCCGTCTACGACCTGGACCGCCTTACCCTCGCGGGGATCTTCCGCCTTCGTCTCCTCCTCGGCGGAGATACTCGCCGAAAGAAGCAACAGCGGCGATGCGGCAAATGCTATGCTGATCATGAGCGCCGTCCAGAGACGGAGCATTCTGTGAATTCTACGATGTCTCTTCATAAGCCGCCTCCTTTCTATTCTCCGAAGATCATCCGGGCCGCTTGCTTCCACTGTTCATCGGTCCATCCGCTTACCGTCGTAAACAGTTCATCTTCAAATTGCACGGTCAATGCATTCTGGGATACCTGACCCGTTTTGGAGTCGGTGTGCTCATACGGAATGTACAGGTAGTACAATTCCCGATCCTCAGTCGTGTCCCGGTAGTCGACCGTATATTTCTCGTGTCCTTTGAATACCTCACGCGTTCCGCCGGCCACTTTGCCTAGCGATGTGCTTTCAAAAACCAGGTCCGGATGTTCCTCGGCAAACTTTCCGCTGAAGATATCCTTCGTATGATCTCCGATGCACCACACGGTGTATTCGATGTCTTCGTCTGCCTTCAGGATATAGGTCACGTGGGTCGGATAGGAACTGTCACGATCCAATTCGAACCCGTTCATGGCCCGGACCATGCAGACGAATTTTTTATTCAGATCATAGAACGCGACCGAACCATCCTCTGCAACATAAAGGTCGGACTCATTGTTGTTTCCGTAGGATGCGCCCTTCGGCTCCACCGGCGCACTGCCTGACTTCGCGGACTGCGCGCCCTGCTCCACAGGCTCCACGAAACGGGAACCGAAGAAACCGATCACCGCGATCAGCGCGGCTCCGAAGAAGATGAACCAGAGCGTACCCGGGTTCACATCCTTCCAGGCTGCCACGATCAGTGCGAGCAGCAACAGCGCGATCCCGAGGATCATGTTCAAGTGCTTCCAGACCGGATCGTCCGCGATGGGCAGCGCCGAAAGCGGGACTGCCGCCGCAAATCCGGCCGTCATGCCTGCCATTAACCTCTTCGTCCCTGCCTCGTTTAAGAGGCGGGCCGCCCCGTCTTTCTTCGCGGTCAATGCCTGCGCCATGGCGCGGATCCAGCCGTTTTTCTTACCAAGAGCGGCCACGGAAACGAAAGCACCCGAAATACCCGCCATAGACTTCGTGAGCGAAGGCGCCCCTGTGAAGAATGCATAAAGCATGAGCGAAAGCCCCACGCCCATAATGAACCACGTGAGGTTTCCGCTCTTTGCTATCTGTTTTGCGTTATTTACTTCGTTCTTCGCTTTTGCGACCGTCTGCTGTGCGGTCTGCTTCGCGTTATTCACCGTCTGCTGCGCCTGCATGGAAGCCGCACGGACAGACTGCGCCCCGTCCTTCAATTCCTGCGGGATAAAACCCGAGGCGGTCTCGGTGATCTTCTTGGAGAACATCTGCTTCAAGCCCCGGCCGAACTGCTTCGGTCCACCCGTGACGAGGGAAATGATCATCGTTGCCACGACGCTGCGGCCGGCGATATTGCCCAGAACTCCGAGCGCAGTACGGTCGGCAACGCTTCCGCCGAAGGTCGCCCAGGACAGAACCTTGATCGGGGCAGGGTCAATGCCCTTACTCTCGAGGATCGATAGCACGATCCAGTTGATGACGAGCACGATCGCCGTGATGAAGGCCTTCTTACTCTTAAACATGCCGGCAAAGCCTCCCAGAAAGCGCTTCGCGCCATCCAGAAGCGTGGCGAACGGCCCTCGGATCGCGCCGAGGGAAGGGTTCGCAACGAACGCCTGCATAGCCGACTGCGCCAAAGCATGCGGCGCGGCCGCCTCCTTCAAGGCAGACGCGTCCTGCGGCACCACGATATTCATGGCCTGCCGTAGGTTTTCGGTCACATCAAATTCCAGTTCTGCTGCCATAACATTTACCTCCGGGTAAGTAGTCAGTAGGACGATAGGTTCCGTTGTTATCCTCGGATGATCTTCGCGAATTTCGCTCCGGCGGCCTGCGCCAGATCCTCCGGCTTGATGTTGATCTGGGCGCCGATGCGGCCGGCGCTCACGTACATGTCGCTAAGCGCCTTCGCGCTTTCGTCGATCACGGTCGGATAGTTTTTCTTCATACCGATCGAGGTGCATCCCCCGCGCACATAGCCGGTGACGTCCTTGATCTCCTTAACATGGATCATCTCCACGCTCTTTACGCCCACGCAGGCGGCCGCCGCCTTCAAGTCCAGCTCCGCCTCGATCGGGATGACGAACACGAAGAAATCCTTCGCGCTGCTACGGCACACCAACGTTTTATAGACCTTCTCGTGGGGCAGTCCCAAGGTGTCCGCCGTGTGTATCCCATCTTCAAACTCTCCTTCGGGCTCGTAGGAGAGCTCGGTAAATGCGATCTTCATCCGCTCCAGGATGCGCATCGCGTTCGTCTTGATTTCCTTAGATTTTGCCATTATTATACCTTTCTTTATACCCCAAGGCAGGGTCATTCTTCAAATTTCGTCCAGCCGGTGAACATTTCGTCCCAGGCAGGGTCTGCATTTGCCGGCTCGGCAAATACGGACGTCTGAAGCAGACTAAGGTCCATGGTCGGTTCGATCCCATAGACATGATAGTTGAAGTACTGCATCATATACTCGACGTCTTCCGCGATAACGGCGTGACCTTCCTTATGGATGTTGATCGCCAGGTGGTCAGACAGGCCCAGCGTATCGTAGATGCTCTTCGCGCCGAGGTAGCACGCCCACATCGAGGGAGCATTGACCCAGTCTTCACTGATGCAAGAGCCGATGATGAAATAGTAACGGTTCGGATCCGCTGCGACCGCAGGCAACATGTACTGCTCCACCGGCATCTTCTCCGGTGTTCCGAAATTGGAAAATGCTTCGTTGAACCAACCGCGCTCTGCAGCGGACTGCAGACTGCTGATGGGCTCGTTTGCCCCATAGGTGTAAGGGGTCTCCACACCCTTCGACGTAAAGTCATAGGTCTTTCCCTTTGACTCATAACGGTACAGTGCCAGACCGCCGGCTCCTGAGCAGGACGGCGCGACCATCTTAAACCGCTTCTCGAAAGCTCCGCAAACTGCGGTCGCTTTACCATAGCGGGACACGCCGGTCACGATCGTATTGACCGGGCTGATATTCGTTTCTTCTGCGAGGCCGGCCTCAAGGGCGTCCAGGACCTTCGAGCACCCCCAGCTCCACGCCATCAGGACGCCGGTCTGCTCCTTCCAGTTTCCTCCATACGGATACAGATCGTAGAACGCTCCCTTATGCGCCAAGTCGTCGGAGGCGATGGCCGTTGGCATGTCGAGTGTGATCGTTGCATAGCCGCCGTTGATCGCTGTATCCTCGCTGATATAGGCGTGCATCCCGACGATGACAGGATAGCCTCCTTCGGGTGCAACTACTGTATCCGCCGGCTTCCTCACGGTCGCCGTAAAGGACGCTTTCGCTCCGGTACTGATGCGCTCCACGTGGATCGTCAGTTTTCCATTCCCCGGGTTATAATCATAGGTCAACTTCTCGTCGGAACCGTCGCGCCAATACCCGTACATATAGTACTGGTACATCGTAGCGATCTCCTTTTGACGGTCCACCCATGTATCCAGGCTCGTCATCACCGTCCCGTCGGCGAAGACGTATGGATCGGGCATGCCCGCATTCGCAACGATGTCCTGCGGACGCGGAAGGTTGCTTCCATCGTTCAGGAGTTTGAACGTATCGCGAAGGCCATAAGCCACACGATCGACATCCTCCTGTGTCGCATCCGGATCGTCAAAGATCTTCTGCGCCTCTTCGACTAAGGGGTCAATGATCTCGCGGTTTTCGTAGCAGGACAAATCGGTCTTTCCGATCAATGTCAGCCACGTATCGAGGAACGATTTCGACGCCTGCTTCTTCGGTGCGGCCGTCTCCTCTGCTGGCGTTTGTGCCTCTGTAGTCTGCTCTACAGCGTCCGTCGTGCTCGCGATCTCGCTCGTCGCTTCTGCCTGCGTTGTCGGCTCCGCCGCGGTCGTGGTTCCCGCCTCCTCGGGCCCGGCATCCTTACATCCGGATAATACAACCACGCCTGCGAGCGCCAATGCGGCCGCAAGCCCCTTCATCGAATTCCATTCTTTTTTCATTTTCCATACCCTCTGCTGTCTTTTTATATTTCGTTCGAATCCGCTTGGCTCGGTCGGTTTCGATCGAAAAAAAGCAAGGCGAATAAAGGTCCCAACCTCTACTCACCTTGCATGAAAAACATATATGTTACATGTAAGTTAACGGTTTTCTGTCCTCGCGTTTTACTTATATGCCGCGAGTGTTTCTACCATGTCGAGTCTCTCCCAGGGAAGATCCAGATCGTCTCTTCCGAAGTGTCCGTAAGCCGCCGTCTGCTTGTAGATCGGACGACGCAGATCGAGCATCTTGATGATGCCGGCCGGACGCAGGTCAAAGTGCTTGCGGATGATCTCCACGAGCTTCTCATCGGAGATAACGCCGGTCTCAAATGTATTGACCGTAATGGACGTCGGGCGCGCCACGCCGATCGCGTAGGAGAGCTGGATCTCACAACGCTTCGCCAGGCCTGCCGCAACGATGTTCTTCGCTACGTAACGAGCCGCGTATGCTGCGGAACGGTCTACCTTCGTCGGGTCCTTACCGGAAAATGCGCCGCCGCCGTGACGTGCATAGCCGCCGTAGGTATCTACGATGATCTTACGGCCGGTCAGGCCGCTGTCTCCATGCGGTCCGCCGATCACGAAACGACCGGTGGGGTTGATGAAGAACTTCGTGTTCGCATCCACCATCTCTGCAGGAAGTACAACGTCGAAGACCTCTCTCTTGATGTCCTCGTGGATCTGCTCCTGCTCAACGTTCTCGTCGTGCTGGGTCGAAAGAACGACGGCATCCAGGCGAACCGGGTGGTTATTCTCGTCGTATTCCACCGTCACCTGGGTCTTACCGTCCGGGCGCAGGTAGGGGATAATGCCTGCCTTACGCACGTAGGTCAGACGACGTGCCAGTTTATGTGCCAGGTAGATCGGGTACGGCATGTAGGTCTCTGTCTCGTCGGAAGCATATCCGAACATCAGACCCTGATCACCGGCGCCGATCGCCTCGATCTCATCATCACTCATTTCATGGTTTCTCGCCTCAAGCGCCTGGTCAACGCCCATGGCAATGTCACCGGACTGCTCGTCGATGGCGGTGAGTACACCACAGGTCTCAGCATCAAATCCGAACTTCGCGCGGGTATAACCGATCTCGCTGACCGTATCACGCACGATCTTCTGAATGTCCACATAGGCGGAAGTCGTGATCTCGCCCATGACCATTACCAAACCGGTCGTACAGCATGTCTCACATGCCACACGTCCCATCGGATCCTGCTCCAAAATCGCATCCAGGATCGCATCGGAGATCTGGTCGCACATCTTATCGGGATGTCCTTCCGTTACCGACTCCGAAGTGAATAAATAACGTTCCATTTCGAACTACCTTCCTAACCGACGTTGCCACACTGCGGCCCGTTTCGGATTTCTTTTTATAATGAATCTACGGACAGGGTCCGTCCATATCCGAAGCCCTGTCCGCATTCGCCCCGTAATCCGGAGCTCCTATCCTAAGCCGTAAACGAAAGCGAGCGTCTCCCGCTTTAGCTTACACGCATACGAAACTTGGTTTTAGCACGTGTATCGTCGTCACTCACACGCTCGATGATCGCACCGAGAGACTGAAGCTTCTCGAGGAAGTCCTCATATCCGCGCTCGGTATGAGCGATATCACATACGGTGGTGTAACCCTCTGCGCACAAACCGGCGATCACCAATGCCGCTCCGGCACGAAGGTCCGATGCATATACGGTCGCGCCCGTCAGACGTTGCGGCCCGACGATGATCGCGTTATCACGTTCCACGCGAATGCAAGCTCCCATACGGTTCAACTCGTCTACGTACTTAAAACGCGCGTCAAAAACGGTTTCGGAAATAATGCTGGTTCCGGTCGCAAGAGCGAGCGCAACCGCGATCTGCGGCTGCATATCCGTCGGGAAACCGGGATACGGCAGGGTCTTGATATTCGTCGCCTGAATGCTGTTCGTTCCGAGTACGCGGACTTCTTCTTCGCCTTCCAGTACTTCGCATCCGATCTCGCGGAGCTTCGAGCTGATCGACTCTAAGTGCTTCGGGATAACATTACGTACGACAACATCCCCTCGCGTCGCGGCAGCTGCCACCATGAAGGTGCCGGCCTCGATCTGGTCGGGGATAATGGAGTAATCGGTGCCGTGGAGCTTCGGAACGCCTTCGATACGGATCAGGTCCGTACCGGCGCCTTTGATCTTCGCACCCATACTATTTAAGAAGTTCGCAACGTCAACGACGTGCGGCTCTTTTGCTGCATTGTCCAAAATGGTCTTACCTTCCGCGAGGGAGGCGGCGAGCATCACGTTGATGGTCGCACCGACCGATGAAACGTCGAAATAAACATGATTACCGACTAAGCGGTCGCACTCGGCATAAACCTTACCATTGCGGATCTCGACCTTCGCGCCGAGGGCACGGAAGCCCTTCAGATGCTGGTCAATGGGACGTGCGCCGAGGTTACATCCACCCGGCATAACGACCTCTGCTTTATGACATTTTCCCAGGAGGGCACCGATCAGATAGTACCCGCCACGGATCTTTTGTAATTCACCGGACTCAACCGTAACGGAGTGAAGCGTGCTACCGTTGATCATCCAGCGATGTTTATTTTCTTCAACTACGGAGGCTCCGGTTTCCCTCACACCTGCGATCAAAGCCTGAATATCGCCGATCGCGGGAATATTATCTACATGTACCGGTTCGTCCGCCATAATGGCAGCCGCAACGATACCGAGAGCAGCGTTTTTAGCTCCGGCGATAAACACCTCGCCGGACAGAGGAACCTGACCCTTCATGATGTATTGATCCATATAACACCTCATTGTTTCAGTTTTTACACCTACTTAGGCATATTATAGCACAATAATACGATTTGTAAAGGGGCATTTGGGGTGTTTATGTGTTTTCACGTAGGATTCAAGCCAGAATCCGCCTGTTTTTTCGCTTTTCTCAGATTTTCCCAATGCGTAAGGCCGGCGAAAGGGCGATTTTCAGCAGTTTGCACAGAGAATCCGCCCTTCTTGTTTTGTAAATTTCCATGGATTTATTAAGTTTTTGTAAAATGTCTACCACCAGTCCCAAGATTATTGATAATTCACCGGTCTTCCTGTATAATAAAAGGTACAAAATGTACGTGTTATATCGTGCATCCAAACCCGTTATAAAGGAGGTGACGACCATGCGAAAAAAGACGATTTTCCTGCTTTCCGCGATGCTGCTGATACTGGCAGGATGTGCGGAAAATGCGCCCGCTCCGCAGAGTAAAGCGTTGAATGTATCCGCGTACGAAACTACGCAGCCTGATGCGAGCACACAGGCAGTTATAGCCACGCAGGTAAGCGTGGTGAAACAGGCAAATGCAGGCACGCAAGCAACTGTGGGCACACAGGCCGATGTGACGACACAGGCCGATAAAGCCACGCAGGTCACCGCTGAGCCTCAGAAGATGCTGCCAGAAGTCGATACGGCAGAGCTGACGACCATGGTTTCACCTGACATAGTGGAAGCCCCGGCAATCGTGGCTCCGACGCTTCCGGAACTGGTCGCGCCGAACTTCTCGTTGAACGAAGTCCCGCCCTATGCAGGCGCACCTTATACCGAAGTCCACAACAACGTTCCATTCTTCACGGATACCACGACGACCGCGGTTTTCGAACTCTATAGTCCGCTGGACGAACTGGGCCGCTGCGGGGTCGCATTTGCCAATATCTGTCCGGAACTGATGCCCACCGAGTCGCGTGGTTCGATCGGAATGATAAAGCCCAGCGGCTGGCAGACCGTGAAATACAACGACCTCATTGACGGCAACTATTTGTATAACCGCTGTCACCTGATCGCCTACTCGCTGGCTTCGGAAAATGCGAATGAATTAAACCTGATCACGGGCACGCGCTATTTGAACACGCAGGGCATGCTCCCCTTCGAAAACCTCGTCGCCAACTATGTGAGCGCGACCGGGAACCACGTGCTGTACCGCTCGACTCCGATCTTTGAGGGCCGCGACCTGGTTGCGCGCGGCGTCCTGATGGAGGGTTATTCCGTTGAGGATAGCGGCCGCGGCGTTTCGTTCTGTGTGTTCTGTTACAACGTCCAGCCCGGCATCGAGATCGATTATGCGACTGGTGACAGCCGGAGGTTGGAAGAGCCCTCGACCGAGCCCGTCATCGTTCCCATCATCCTGGACGATATCCCGACGGTCAATGATCCGAATAATGCTCCCGTGCGGTCGAACCCGCTGTTAACGCCGGACGAACCCGAAACTACGGAGCCGGCAACGCAGCCCGAAACGCAGCCCGCGACAGAGCCCGTGACCGAGCCGGTTAAGAACACGCCAGCGTCTACCCACTACGTTGTAAACACCAACACAAAGAAGTTCCACTACCCGAACTGCTCCAGCGTTGACCAGATGAAAGAGAAAAACCGCTGGGATTACACGGGAAGTCGCGAAGACCTGATCCGTCAGAACTACGAACCCTGCAAGCGATGCAATCCGTAGCTCTTTGAAATAGAAAAAGGCAGGCCGTCGGTTTGGTTAAAACCGACGGCCTGCTTTCTATGTGGGGACACGTTTTGACCCGTTTATTATCTTTTCTTACGTAAGCATCCGGAGCTCAGGATCGTCGCGCCTGCGGCGAGCATGAGTACCAGCACGATCAAAAGCGTGTGGTCGGGCATTCCGGTATTCGCTGCAGTCCCGGAGTTCCCCGCGTTTCCATCCGCCGAAGGAGATGTACCCTCCGCCAATGTCGTGGTAGCCCCATCGGTAGTAGCCTCAGCTGCAGTCGTAGCCTCTGTCTCAGGCAGGGTCTCGATCTCGACGATGATCTTCGTCTCGGTTGAAGACTCAGCTTCGGTGGTCACCTCTGCTCCCGTTGTAGTTTCGACTTCGGTCGTCGTGTCTACTTCTGTTGTGTTCTCCACTTCTGTGGTGTTCTCCACTTCCGTTGTCGTCTCAACCTCCGTAGTGCTCTCAACTTCCGTTGTACTCTCCGCCTCGGTCGTGGTTTCTTCTTCGGTCGTCTCCACTTCCGTTGTAGTCTCTACTTCGGTTGTGCTCTCAACCTCCGTCGTGCTCTCCGCCTCCGTGGTGGTCTCGGCTTCCGTCGTCGTTTCCGGCTCCTGTTCCTCCACGTTCGCGATGTAGTATACCTGGCTGGTCTTCGACGCTTCGATCACGTCGACCTTTACACTTGTTTTTCCTACGGTCAATGTTGCAGGTGAACTACCGTCGTCGAACACAAAGACGATGGGAGCGTCGAGTTTTTCATAGCCTTTCGGCGCCTGTGTCTCCGTCAGCACGTAGATCGCGCCGCGGACCAGATCCTCGATCACAGCCTTGCCGCTCGCATCGGTCTTGATGGAGTTATTTACCATCGTGGTCTTTGTAACTTTTCCGGAAGTGGTCTCCGTCACGCGTTCGAGCGAGAACACAGCACCGGACAGTCCTTTCAGTGCCGAACTTTCGTCATGCTTCACGATGCGGATCGAAAGCTCTTCCTTTGCGGACGAGGATGCACTCGCAGAGCTCTTGAAGACCGTTCCCTCGATCTTTGAACCTTTGCCGTTATTGGCTGAAACGATACCTACAAGCTCACAGGCATTGGCCGAATTCTTACCGTCAAACGTGGTTTCCGGAGCCAGGTTCACCGTCGCGTCATAGGTGATAACGTAAGCGGTCTGATCCTTCAGCGTCAGGGTCAGTTTCCGCGTGGCCGGATCGAATTTCGGGGCCATCGCTGCCGTCGCGGCAGCGCCATTTACTTTCAGAGAAGACGCGTCGAAATCCAATGCAGAGCCGAACACATCCACCATCGTGAGCGTATCTTTCGAAGGATCCAGGTCCATCGCCGCCGGGTTCACCGTGATCGTGTAATGCACATTCGGTGCGGTCGCCGGCGTATACGTGTGCTCCTTCTTCAGCTCCATCGGCTTCGTGTAACTCATGCTGTTCTGGCGGCCCGCTACCTCGACTCCATCGATAAACAGAGACGCCGCGTTCTTATAGATGACAGATTCCTCAGTCTGCTGCTCGACCTTCGTATAGAAGGAGATGTCCATGGACTGTTTCTTCAGCACCCCGAGGAACTTATCGGTAAATGTGATCTTCACCTTCTTCTGTCCGTCCTCGGTGTATTCCGTAAACAGCAGATAATCCGAAACCGGCGACAGTTCTTCGTCCGACGCATTGTAGATGCGCATGCCGCCCTGAATCAGGACCGAATTCGAAGGCACATTATCCACGATGTGAGCGTTCAGAACGGAGTCGTTCAGTTTCTCCACGTGGAATATCCAGGAAAGCAAGCCTCTGTCCGTAATATTTCCGGTGTCATTCGCCCATTTCTCAAAGGGCGACTCCAGGGTATAGATGTCCGCCCAGTCGCCGATGGCGTCGGTCATTTTTTCACTCTTTGCGTATGCATAGTTCGGGATGCGGCCTTCATAGCCGTTGGGATACTGGTTGGGGAACTTCTCTGCGTAAGCCTTCGCCGTATCCTTCGCGTACATATCGTCACGCACCTGAATGCGGTAATGAACGTAGAAGTGGCGGTTCGTCAGCGTACCTGTCAGGTTCAGGCGGAAGCCGGTCTTTTCAGCATTCACGTCCTTCGTATAGGTTCCACCATAGGCGTTGGAATAGTTGGCATCCGTACACAGGTCGATCGTATCGCCGTACATGGCCATGCCCGGATACATGTCGTCCGCAAAATACGGGTTCACGTGCTCACCGAGCAGGTTGATGTCGATATAACATTCATAAATATGTGCATCGCGATCCTTCTGCGAGGACGCGTTGGTGATGATCTTTTCGATCTCGATGGTCGGTTCGGCGCTCGGCGGTACCACGTCCAGGACGTAGCTGACATTACCCGGAAGTTTTATGGTCACCTGGGACTTCTTCGTGCTTGAAACCCCTTCGCCCTTTACCTTTCCAGCGATCGTCAGGCTGCTCTTTCGCTTCGTTCCGCTGCAGTACTTCGCATCGGTATATGTCACGGAAAGCTTGTTTCCGGCGATCTCGTACGTTCCGACCACGTCGCTTCCCTGCAGGATGTTTCCGCTCACTTCGTCAAACACGATGGTCGCGGGCAATGTATACTCCAGCGTATCGCCGGCTGCGATCTGCGCGGTATCGGGGAATTCCCATTCCAGGGTGACGTAGAGTTCCTCGCCGTAATTCAGTGTCGTCGGAGAGGCCATCGGTTCCGACCCCTGTGTCATGGAGCCCTTAAAGCTGCCGCCGGCGGTCAGATCCTCCAGTTTCTTCGTCGACTGCGCGAACGCACGGCTGACGGTAAACAGCGCGCCGCCGGCTACGAGCACGACAACGAATAACGATAAAAGTACTCTCCGAAGGGTTTCTTTTTTCATAATTTGATACATCCTTTCCTTTTCTCACACATGCAACTTCTTAAGGGCGAGCCGCTTCATCCTGCGCCCGGATCAGGGGTTCGAAATGCGCCCGTAATTCGTCGACCGTCGGGCCGACATCGTACTGCCTCTCCACCACGGTCATGTCCGCATACTTCTCGTACAGCGGTGCACGCTCCCGAAGTACATCAGCGAGTGTTTTACCTTCTTTACACACGACGCCGCGCGCCTTTAGATCTCCCAGCCGCTTCTTCAATTCACGCAGGCTGAGTTTCAGATAGACCACCGTCGAGATCTCCCGAAAATGCTCCATCGCCTCGCTTCCGTAGACGGCGCTGCCGCCCGGCGCGATGATCGTGTTTTCGACTTGGAGGGAAGCATTAACCTCGTTCTCGATCTCCAGAAAGCGATCCATGCCTTCCTGGGCAATGATCTCCGGCAGGCGCCGTTTCTCACGCTTCTGGATGAGCAGGTCCGTGTCCACAAACTCCATTCCAAGCCGTTTCGCTAAAAGGACGCCGATGGTACTCTTTCCGGACCCCGGCATCCCGATCAAAGTAATATTCATAGTAATCTTATTTCTTCTTTCTTACGCTGTATCCGAACGTCCCGAGCTTCTCTCCCAGATCGAAATACTCTCCGTGGGAATACACCAGAAGATCGGCGTCGTTTAAGCAGAACTTGCCTCGTTCGTCCAGATAGCGCTCGTCGACATCCACGCCGACCACCTTCGCGATGAACATGTCGTGGCTGCCCAGCTCGAGCACCTGCTCGACCTTACATTCCAAGTTCACCGGCGACTCTAAGATGAGCGGAGCGTTGATCTTCACCGCTTCGCCCTTCGTAAGGTGCGCCAGTTCGAATTTATCTACGTCCCGGCCGGACTTCACGCCGCACAGATCCGTGGCAAATGCAAGTTCTTTCGTCGTGAGGTTGATGACGAACTCCCGCGCAGCCATCAGCATCGGATGACTGAAGCGCTCTTTACGAACCGAGATCGACACCATCGCAGGATCCGAGCAGATCGTGCCAGCCCATGCCAATGTGATGATGTTATCCTTCCCGTTGCGGGGATCACGGACCGACGCCATGATCACCGGCAGAGGATAGAGCATGTTACCTCCGGGCCAGTTTTGACGTTTTCCTGTCTCTCCCATGTTATCTGCTCCCCTTAATGCAAACAAAGCAGACAAATGCGCACTTCTCTTGCAACATTTGTCTGCTTCTCATATGTATCAACTGCTGAAGCACACGTAGCCGTTCTCGCAATTACTTAAAGAGCTGCATGATGCTCAGAACAACAAGGGCGATGATGGTAACGATATTCAACCATACCAAAAGTCCCATAACGCTCTTATGGCTCTGAATTACGGTCGTAAACTCATCGTAGTTTGCGTGCAACTCTTCGATACGCTCCTCCGAATACTTCATGGAACGATAAAGCTCGGTGATCGTACGGTCGTTGTTGCTGCGCTCACGGTTAAGCTGTTTACGAAGCTGATCCATCGTCTGGCTGCAGAGTTCGATCGACTGCTTGAATTCCGAAACGTTCTGCTGGAAAGCCGTAGGATCCAAAGCTGTGGATTCAGCACCTGCGAGGCGAAGGCTGGTCTCTGCCTGCTGATCGAGACGACTCTGCACATCATTCATCTTCTCCATCATTTCCTTCTGCTTCTCGATCTGGCCTGCAACCTCAGCGTAGATCTTATCTACCTGTTCCTTAACGCCGGAGTTCTGTCCGCCTTCGGGCATCTTGGAGACAAATTCGCGCATTGCGTCACGAACTGCCTGTGATACCGCCTCTTGAATTTGTTCCTGCTGATTCATTTTCTGCTCGTCCACGATATTCCTCCATTTTCCTCATCTCGTCACGGATCGTTTCCTCTCCCGTGATGGGATGACCTATTTTGATCATTACCTAGGCACTATTCCGTCGGTTCTGCCTCCGCCTTCATGATGTTGGCATAATCCCCGAGGATGAATTCCTCCGCTACATAATCGTACTTAGGCAATGCTTCCTTAGCACTCTGAACGCGATTGCTTACAGATTTACTGATAGAAAGGATCACTGCCAATGCGACAACTACGATCAGTCCAACTACCAGAGCTGCCGAAAGCTTCTCGTTGCGTTTTTCTTTCGCGATGATCTTCTTCCTATTCTTCTTGTACTCTTTGTACTTGTCAACTTTCGCCTGACTCATACTTATCCCTTTCCAGTCACGCCCAAGCCGATAAAGAAACCGATTTTCGACTGTCTCTCCTCGAAGTGGCTCTGACACAACTACATTATAGCATAATATCTCATAAATTAGTACATTAAATTCGAATTTTTTATCTTTTTTTTATTTTTGGGGTTCCCTCCGCTCGGCGCGTGCATTATTGTGCGGAAAATCGTGCAAATGCAACTTAACTGTTTCGGTATCGTGCATTATCGCGCAAAATCACAGTACCAAACGCGCTGCTCCGTAAATTCCGGCATCATTTCCCAGGGTGGCCAGTGCAAATTTCGCCTTGATTTTGAGCAAAGGCGTATACTTTTCGAAATATTTTTCGATTCGCTCTGTGAGGATCGAACCCGCACGCGAAACGCCGCCGCCGATCACGAATACTTCGGGATCGATCGTAAGCGCACAGTTCGCCGTCGCCAGTCCGAGGTACCGGCACAAGGTGTCTACAGCCTCGTTCGCGATCGCATCTCCTTCTTTCGCAGCATCGAACACATCCTTCGCGGAGAAATCTTTCGTTTCGCGCAAAACGCTTGCGGTTTCCGGCTTCGCTGTCAGGATACGACCTGCCACACGTACCACGCCGGTAGCGGATGCGTACTGCTCCAGACAGCCATGGCTGCCGCAGTTGCAGGCCAAAGGTTCATCGGGATTCACGATCACGTGTCCCAGCTCTCCGCCGGCTCCGTGAACGCCGTCTACGACCTTACCATCCAGGATCACACCGCCGCCGACGCCGGTCCCCAGCGTCAGAAGAACCACATTACTGCAGCCCTGCGCACCGCCGCGCCAATACTCACCCAGCGCCGCTACATTCGCATCATTGCCCACGCGAACGGAAACGCCGCTAAGAAGTGCGGACAGTTCGCGTCCGGGATAGATATCCTTCCAGCCTAAGTTTACGCACACCGGAACGTAACCCTCCGGAGTGACCGGTCCGGGAACGCCGATGCCGACGCCGCAAACCTGCGCCGCATCGATCTTCTTCTCTGTGATCTTATCTTTTACCGACGCCGCGATATCCGACAGGATCTTTGCTCCGCCGTTTTCCTTTCGCGTCGGGATCTCCCATTTATCGATGAGGTTTCCTTCTGTATCAAACAGGCCCAGTTTTACACTGGTTCCGCCGACATCAATTCCGAAACAATAGTTCATACGTTCCTCCTAGTCATTATATCCGTTCGGATTTTTGCTCTGCCAGTTCCACGAGTCACGGCACATTTCGTCCAGATCCATGGTCGCTTCCCAACCGAGTTCCTGCTTCGCCAAGGATGCGTCCGCATAGTTCGTCGCGATATCTCCGGGGCGGCGCTCCTTGATCTGATAGGGAAGCGTCTTGCCGCAAGCCTTCTCATATGCATGCAGCACTTCGAGAACGCTGTAGCCACGGCCGGTACCGAGGTTGTAAATGCGTACCTTCGGCTCTTCTTCGAATTTCTTCAGCGCCATCACGTGACCGCGCGCCAGGTCCACCACGTGGATGTAGTCGCGCACGCCCGTTCCGTCCGGCGTATCGTAATCGTTGCCGAAAACGGACAGGAACTCTCTGCGTCCGACGGCCACCTGGGCGATGTACGGCACCAGATTGTTCGGGATGCCCTGCGGATCCTCGCCGATGAGTCCGCTCTCATGTGCGCCGATCGGGTTGAAGTAACGAAGCAGGATCACGCTCCATTCGGGATCCGAAACGCAAACGTCCATCAGGATCTGCTCGAGCATGCTCTTCGTCTGACCGTACGGGTTCGTCGCGTTCTGCTTCGGAGCCAGTTCATTGACCGGAACGGTCAGCGGATCGCCGTAAACGGTCGCGGACGAACTGAAGATGATGTTTTTCACGCCAAACGCGCGGCACACTCTCAGCAGTGTCAACGTACCGCTGATGTTGTTCGTATAGTATTCGATGGGTTTTTGCACGGACTCGCCGACCGCCTTCAGGCCTGCGAAATGGATCACCGCGTAAATCTTTTCTTTTTCAAAGATCGCGGTCAATGCTGCTTCATCCAGGATGTCCGCCTTATAAAACGCTACTTTCTTTCCGGTGATCTGCTCAACTCTATCCAGGCTCTTCTCGCTGGAATTGCACAGATTATCCACAACGACTACGTCGTAGCCTGCATTCAGAAGTTCCACGCAAGTGTGGCTTCCGATAAAACCGGCGCCGCCGGTAACCAAAATCTTCATATTTCCTCCTTCGGGGCCTTCATATCGGGCCCTGTTCTTATCAGTTTTTCAGTTTTACGCGCATCAGTTTAGTGTCGCTTAAGATCATGAACGCGTTATCCTTACCTAGGTTGACGATCGAGCGGACATTGACCTTAAAGTTACCCTGGAAGCGCAGCTTCATCTTACCCAGGACCTTACCGTAGACCACGAGGGAACTGCTGTCGTGGAAGTACAGGCAGCCATTCTTCATGCCCACATAGTCCGGCAGGAACGACGAGCGGTACGCGTACTTCGTCGAACCATCCAGTGCGAAGCAGGTCACGAGCCACGACTGGTTCTCGGGCTGCTCCGTCACGACATAAACGCTCTCCTCGTCATAGAAAACGCGGTCGATCGTATCGGAGAATTTCACATCCGCCGTCTCCTCGGGCTTCACTCGGTTTTTCAGAGAGAAGAAGACGATGCGCCCATCGCCGAAGGCCACCGCACGGTTATTACTCAGGAAAACCACGCGCGCAAACAGTGTATCTCCGTACTTCTGGAAGCTGCCAACGGTCTGGTTCGCACCGACCTGGCTGTCGTGGTAATCGTAGAACGTCAGCTTGTTATTCATGATGCCCTGCTCCAGATAAACGTAGGATACCATGAGCATCTTACCATCCGGTGACAGCGCCGCCGACATCGGATAACCGGATTTATTCATGAGCGTCTGGAAGTTGGAATCGCTCCGCGCGCCCGTCTTATCGAAGAAGAGGATACGGTTCGCCATGTCGTCCTCTACCACCGCCGCCACGCGGCCTTCGCGGGAAATGCTGACCGAACTGATCGGCATCGTGCTATAGGCACTGCCTTGCTTGCCGTCGCGGTTACAGATCACCAGATTATTGTATCCGATGTCCGCCATCACGACGTATTCGCCGCATACGGAAGGCTTCGGTTTTCGCATCTCGTAGGTCGCCGTCCACTTTAGTTCGCCATCTGAATTGTAATAACTCATACCGTCGTTGTTATATTTCAGGATGCCGTCCGCATAGGGCAGCGACGTAAACAGAGACATCTCGGACGCCGGTTTCTCCCATACCGTCACGATGTCGTTATATTTCAAGGTCAGCCGGATACCGAAGTACACACCGATCGCAACCAGAAGAATCGCAACCAGGCACAACGCGAGTGTCCGCCGAAACGACGCATGCGCCTTAATATCTTCGCGCAGCCGTTCGTCCAGGTACTCATCGCCGTGCCCCATCTTACGGTTTTCTTCTTTTGTCGCCAGTCGCTTCCCTCGCGTCTGTCGTACTTCATCGAGCGAAATGACTTTATTCTCGTCATCCGAAAAGCGATCTCTGTCATCCGCCATGTCGCTCTATCCTCCGTATATTTCCAAAATCAGGCTTTCTTCGTCTGGAAGACGGTGACCGCCTCCGTAATGCTCGACGCCTGACCGCTGCGCATCAGCTCGATCAACTGATCGATGTGCGCCTGATCCATGCACTCCCGCGGCAGGTATCCTCCGTAGCGGTCCGTGAACCGGATGGATGTGCTCT
Source organism: Lachnospiraceae bacterium (assembly GCA_017543445.1). Lineage (GTDB taxonomy): Bacteria > Bacillota > Clostridia > Lachnospirales > Lachnospiraceae > UBA1201. The sequence continues at coordinate 31,310 of JAFYGB010000036.1, forward strand.
TATAGGTCTCCTCGGTCTGCGCGAGCGCGCTCGCATTGGCCGCCTGCTCTGCGCGCAGTTCGTTCAAGCGCTCCCGGCCGGTCTCCGTGATCTCGTCACAGATCACCTGGCGCGTTACCGCTTCAAACGTGGACAATGCTTCTTTCTTCCGCTGAACGACATCTTCGACCTCTGCCTCGGTCTTCGCGATCTCGTAGTTAAAGTCGCCCAGATCGTACCGGTCGTCGTCGTCATCCTTCTTAATGTCCTTCGTGATCATGCGGATCTCCTTCTTGTTTCGGGCGATCTGCGCGCGATCCACCTGGATCAGTTTCAGCGTGTCATAATAGCGATATTTCACCTTAACGTTGATCAGGAAGTAACCCGTCATCGTCACAGCAAAAAAGATCAAATGCAGAAGCGTCAGCAAAAGCGGGGTCTCGCTGCCGCTGAAGATGTAGATCATGTAAGGGATGAGGAACATCCACACTACGCAAGCCGCAGAGACAATGACCCACTGCAGCGCCGTACGCGTCAAAAAGAACACATAAAACCACCCGGACTCGCAGAAAGCCGGCAGTCCGTTCTGTTTTACCAATGTGTGAATGTGTGTTTTCAGCTCTGTGTTTTTCGAAGCCAGATCGGCCGTTTCTTCCTTGATGCGCTCTTTCATTCCGGCGCTTCGGGCCTGTTCTTTCTTGGATTTCAGCTTCTTAAGCCGGTCCTGGATGCCGACGATCTCTTTGTCGTATCCGGCGCCGACTTCGTCACGGCGTTTCTTTACGGTGCGGTTGATCTCATCCTCGATCGACCGCTGTTCCGCCGTGATCAGTTTCTCGATCCGTTTTTCATTTGCCGCCAGATCGATCTTCTGGCTGCGGATCTGTTCCAGGGAAGACAGGGCAGACTTAGCTTGTTCCAGAAACCGAATGTTATCATTGATCGTCGTTTCCACAGCAAACCTCCTGATATCAGCCTGTTGTATTTCCACTCCCTTTTCTCTACAAGTCACACCATAAAAAGTATACGTTTTTTACGTCAAAAAGTCAACATGCTAACCCCCGATTCAATGCTTTGTTAACAAATCATTTACAATTCCGCACTTGCGGGAAATGCGCATCAGGCGGCGCCCCATCGCGGGGGAAAGGGCCGCCAGAAAGACCACATTCGAGATCACGTAGGTGATCAAACTGAACACGCCGGTGGAGACGGCCGCCAGCCAGAGCTGCCACGTCGGCTTGCTGTTGTACCAGAAGACCATCCACGTATCCATGAACATCGAGTAGTACACGCCGGCCAATGCACCCCAGATACACAGGAGGATCGGGAAGCGTTTCAACGGGCGGCGGAAGATACCCGACAGCAGGCCGATACTGCCCCAGGCCAGCATCTGGAAGGGCGTCCACGGACCCTGCATGAAGTAGATGTTGGAGACCAGAGCCGCCAGGGCGCCGGTCGTAAACCCGCTGCCCGCGCCGAAATACATGCCCGTCAGGATCACGATGGCAGCGACCGGTTTGAAACCCGGGAGCGCAGCAAACAGAACGCGTCCCATGACGGCAAGCGTCGTCATGACCGCGATCATGCAGAGTTTTCGTGCCTGGATCCGGGAGGAAAAAAGTCCCGTTTCGGCCTTCGTATTTACTGCCGTGTTCTGCATCGTGTCCCTTGAGTTTCCTTTCCGGCGCGAAAACTATGCGTTCAGCGCGCGATTTTTATGTGTGGTGTAGAATACATTGTCCGCGAAGAAGCGGTCGGCCCGCTCTTTCGACAAGATCTCACCGCGAAACAGCATCGCCGCGTAGTCGGCGCAAAGCGCCGCAAAATCCAGATCATGCGTGACTAAAACGACCGTCACGTCTTCTTTGGTTTTCTTAGCGATGAGCGCGGCGAGCTGGTCTTTTGCCACTGCATCCATGCCCTTCGTCGGTTCGTCCAAAAGCAGGATCTGCGGGTCGCGAAGCAACAGCTTCGTAAGTCCCAGCATCTGCTGTTCACCGCCGCTTAAGTCGTACGGGTGCTGCGGAAAATGCGCGGTCAATGCTTCGAACCCATGTTCTTTCAGGAAATTTTCGACAAAACCCTCTCCGCCGTTATCGACCTTCGCCTTCACGCCGGCGACGATCTCTTCGTAGACCGTCTCTTCGGTAAACAGCGTCGTAACGTCCTGCATGAGGAAGGAGATCCTCTGTCGGTCCGCCCGGTTTTCGCCGGAAAACTTCACCTTACCTGCGTGCTTCTTAAGCGGCGCCAGCCCGGCGACCACCTTCAGCAGGGTGGATTTACCACTTCCGTTTCCACCGACGATCGCAGTGCACGCACCCGCCGGGATCGAAAACGACAAGTTGTTCAAAACACTCGGAGAACGGTCATCATACGCATAATAAACGTTGCTGAGCGTGACTGCCGCGCTTTCCTCGCGTTTCGCTGTCGTCTCACGAGACGCTACTGCCCCTCCTGAGGCAGCGGAAAGCCTTTTCTTCGCTGCTTCGACCAGTTGTGCATATTCCGTCGATCCTTTTGCCTCGCGAAGCGATACGAAGGGGTCTCTGTGAGTATTCGCGTCGAAAAACAGCCGGGTCACGGTCGGGAGTGCCGCGGCAAATGTATCCTGCGCGGTCAGCATTTCCCACGCGACCTGCGCCGGCGTTCCCTGCGCCCGTATGCGCCCATTGTCCATATATACCACGCGGTCTGCCTCCCCGAAGATCTCCTCCAGGTGGTGTTCCGCCATAACGATCGTAATTCCGAATTCGCGCCGCAGCTGCTCCAGCCACAGGAAGAAACGGTTCGCCGCGATAGGATCCAGCTGCGACGTCGGTTCGTCCAGAAGCAGCACCTTACATCCCATGATCATCGTCGATGCGACGACGAGTTGCTGTTTCTCGCCTCCGGAGAGTGCGTTCGTATCCTTCTCGAAGCTTTTCTCCAGGTCGAAATAAGCCGCGATCTCCGCGCAACGGCGGCGGATCACATCCGAGGGCACGCCCAGGTTTTCCAGGCCGAACGCCAGCTCATGCCAGACGCGGTCCGTGACCACCTGCTGCTCCGGGTTCTGCATGACGAAACCGACCTCTACCAGCCGGTCATTGGCCGCGATCTCGTTGCCGTTATACAGGATACGGCCGCTTCGTTCCCCCGCCGGCGTCAACTCCGGCTTCATCATCCGAAGCAGGGTCGATTTTCCGCAGCCGGTCGGGCCGCAAAGCAGGACGAACTGCCCCGGGGCAATGTGCAATGAAATGTCGGAAAGGCTCGGACGGGCCGCTCCGGAATAAGTAAAATTCAAGTTCTCGATTTGTATCATGACCGCATCCTCCTTTCCTCGCGAAGTACTTTACCGGAGATCATCGGAATGTGACAGAGCAGGAAAAACGCTGCAAATCCGATGATATCCATGACTCCGTCCATGTGGATCCGCACGTACGGATAGATCTCCGCCTCCATCCCCCCGCGAATCGCAAGTGTGATGACTGCGGTAAATGCTGCGAGCAGTGCGATCGCTACGCCGATGCTCGCCGCTTTGTAGGTTTCCCGGTTGAAAAATGTGCGTTTCGCCGCGCCGTAGCCACGCGCCAGCATCGCATCGGCCGTCACGAAACCATGTTCCAGCGACCACGTCAGCATGCACAGAAGCTCGCGCTTCGTCATGCGGAAGGTCGCTTTCAGACCCACCGGGCTGCCGCCCTCTAAGGCCTCCTGCCCCTCGCGGATCCGGTGCCACTGCTTCGTAAACAGAGGGAAGAACCGGAACACCATGGTCAGCACGAGGCCGGTCTTTCGAAACCGCCGCCCGCAGACGTTCAGCCAACGGTCGGTCGTCATAAGTTCGCTTAAGATCACGCACCACAGGAGCGTGACGACGAGCACCGCGCCGAACAACAATCCGTAGGCGAGAGCCTCCGCGGTAAATGCGCGCCCGTTTAGGTAGAACAGGATCGTAGCCCCGTTCGAGGACGTGAGCGGGTTCGCCACGGCCAACGCGCCCAGAAGAAACAGGGCGGCAAATATATGGGCGATCCGGAGTTTTCTCCCCAGGATCTTCCACCACAGAAGTCCGCTCTCCAGACCGATCAGGATCAGGACCGGATGGCGGATCGACATCAGGATCGCTATGACCATGATGAAATATACAAACCAGGTTCGGGAATGAAGGTAAACTCTCATGGGCTCACATCCTTTCCCAGGTCGAGCGTGTAGGCCCACCGAAGAACGTCACCTTCTTCGAGCTTCACACTACCCGCATCCGTCGTCGCCAGCGCATCATTGACCAGGAAGACCCAGCCCGAGCCGGCACCGCGGTCGAACTCCGCATGCCCGCCGATCCCGCGCACATACACGGTCCCGACCATACTCTTTGTGTAATCGATGCTGATGCCGTAGGCCTTCGTCACGCGGTCCAGGATCTCGAAGACCGTATCATCGGCGCTGACCGTCACCAGCCGCGGCGTAAGCAGCATTTCCTCGCCTTCGAGCCTCTGGTCGATGCTGATCTCGATGCGGAACTCGCCCTGTGCGGGCAGACGTTCCAGATAGGACTGCTGCTGTTTCTGCGTCGCCTGCTCCGGCATCGTGATCTTCGACAGCCAGATGAAAGCAAGCGCCGCCGCTCCAAAGACGAGGATCAGGATGTAGTTCAGTTTCGACTTGCGCTTGGAGCAAAGGTTCGCCAAAAAGGCGAGCAGGATCAACGCGCAAACGACCGCCGTCATGATGAGGCGGATCTTCGAGACGGTAAGTGCACGGCCTCCCTCTTCTGTGTTATCCACATCGGAGGAAGCCTCTGCGCTTTCGCTCGAATTTTCTTCGTTTGTGGGGTTAATGATCGGATTATCTATCGATTCCAAGGCAGTTGTGGTTGTCTCCGTCTCGATTTCCGTCGTTTCTATATTTCGAGTGGGATTCTCGTTCGTTTCTGTTGCTTCTTCCGAACTCGAATCCTCCACAGTTGTTTCGATTTCAGTCTCTTCTTGTGATGAAGGTTCTTCCGTCGACATTTCCGCCGACGATTCTTCCGCCGATGACTCCGGCGTTGTGTCCTCGGTCGAAGCCTCCGTGGACTCCGCCGCCGTTTCCTTCGTAGTCTCCTGCGTCGTTTCCTCCGCAGTCCCCTGTGTCGTTTCCTCCGCGGTCGTTTCCGCGTTCGTCGGCACCACAGGCGATGTAGCGACCTTCACGGGGTACAGGTTCCCCGCGCCGCCCTTCAAATACGAAGCATAGGCCGCATACGCGCACATTACCTGTGCGGTGGCCAGATCATTGTCCAGAGAAGCAACGCCGTTCGTCAGAGAATGTGCGTAGCCCCCGTTTTGTGTGTGGTACTGTTCGGTCGCAGCGATCAACATGTTCACGTCGATTCCGCCGCGTACGTCTGCCGGCAGGGCTTCCTCGGAAAATGCAGCCAGCGCCAGAAGCACCATCGCTCCGCTCTCCGAATTCGGCGTGCCGAAGGACGAGTACCCCCCGTCCGCCTGTTGCGTACGCGCTAACGAAGCAAAGGCATCCCGCACCGCCGCATCGAAATCCGCACCCACGGCCGAAGCTCCGGAAGCTACCCGGATCGCGCCGTACATCTGCAGGGCAAATCCGGTCACGTCCACGTCGGACGCCTCTCCCATCAGGGCATAGCCGCCATCCGCGAGTTTCAGTTCCATCAGGTCACGCTGCGCCTCTTGCAAAATGAAGGGCTCGCTTGCACGCCCGGCGGCCGCGGCGTAGCCGCGGTAGATCACGCTCATGATACCCTTGTTTTTCAGGCGCTCCGGCGCCGTTCCGGGGATCGATTCGTACCCCATCGCCCGCGCCACGAGATAGCGTCGATACTGCTCCACATCGGTCGGCTCGGGGTCCTTACAAACGGCAAACAACTGCTGCGCGTAGGCGGAATAATCCAGGGGCAGGCCCATCTTCGCCATCGCGAGGACGTACCAGTCCTCCGGGCTGCGGCCCGCATTGCCCGCCATTTTATCCAGCAGGTCCTGTGCAGAAGATGCTCCCGCAGCTTTCATCTTCCAAGACAGAGCTTCATTACAGTAGTTCAGAAGTTCGTCGGCCTGCGCGTTGTTTGCAGCGCCGACCCGTTTTGTTGCATCAAAAAAAGAAGTCAGAAGCAAAACGAATGCCAGCGACCACATTATGAGATAGTGTCGACGCCTTTGCATTTTGTTTTGCATCCCGACTTCCTTTCTGTCAAACTCCGCGCGGACATTTACCGCGCAAAGGAAATATTAAGCCTGATTTTTCTTACGAGCTGCAACGGTAGCAACTGCTGCGCCTGCAGCGATCACGAACAACCATGCAACCGGTGTTGCATCGCCGGTGGGCGTTGCGGATGCCGGAGCTGCAACGATGGTTCCCGGTGCGTAACGAAGTACGAGCGGGCAGCCGTTCTCAGCGTACTTGCTGATCGTAAGCTCTGCCGGAAGCTTCGCCATAACTGCATCGGAGAGAGTGATCTCACCGTTATCATCGGTCTTATAAGTCTCGCCGCCGATGGTAACGTCCATACCGGTAACCTTAACTTCTGCTGTAGAAGCCTTACCTTCTGCATCATACGTGGTCTTCATGGATGTGAAGGAGAGCTTCTTATCTGCGATCTTTTCGGTATTCATGATCGGGTAATCCATACCTACGCCGTACTCATCGGAGTAGTACAGAACGATGCTGTCGCCGGCTGCGATCTCGTATGCATCGATGCCTACCGCAGCAGCGGTTCCGTTCACCTGGTACATCCAGCCGTCCCAACCGCCATACGTAGCGGCCTTTACGCCATTGACCTCGGTAATATAGTTCGAATCTGCACCAACGATGGTGATGTCATCGGTCTGCGCATCCAGGCCCATAAGAACATCCTTAACCGTCGCCTTCGCTCCCTCAGCAACCGAAACCGTCACGTCGTTATTGTACATCATCTTATCGATGCCTTCGATACGAACGTGTGCAGAAACCTCTACGGTCTTCGCATCTACAGCCGGTACGGTAGCATCGGTATCGCCTGTGGTAGCGCCCACGGTGTCACCCTCGCTCTCGCCTTCAACGGCCTTCGTAACAGGCTCGCCTTCCACCGACTCAGCCTCTTTCGTAGTGTCGATCACTTCAGAAGCTGCCGTCGTCGCCTCGTCATCGGCAAATACCGCAACGGGAGCTGCAACCAGCATTCCTGCCGCTAAAAGTGCAGAAAATCTTTTCTTCATATTCATAATCTATACCTCCTATCATATGTCGGGGCTATACCCCACCGCATATGATACCACAGATCGGAAAATGATGCAACTTTTTATCATTTTCGCCGCTTTTTTCAACCATTTTCGGCTGATTCGCCCGTCGGTATTAGCCCTTCTTCCACCAGTTTGCGTATCAGCATTTCATCCCGATGGAACAGGTGATGCATATGGTCTTCATGGCCCGGTCCGCCGCCCATTTCCCCGTGGTCGTGATCCCAATTCGTCCGGATCGCGGTTTCCGGTGTCACCCAGCACAGCTCGTAGTCTTCTACGATCTCGTACCCTTCCAGTTCCTGCTCCAGTTGCTGCTCCTCTACCTCGCACAGATAGTAGTAATTCTCCTGAATGAAGAGGTCATCGATGGCCCCCTTCTCCTTCCGGATCAGCAGCCCGTACTCCCGAATCGTTTCGGGGCGCACCTTAAGGCCCAGTTCCTCCCGGACCTCGCGGATCAGCGCCTCCTCCTGGCTCTCACCCGGATCGATCCCGCCCCCGGCAAAAGTGTAGTAGTCGAACTTTCGGCTGTGGATCATGCCGAGTTTTCCGTCTTTGATGATGATGGCACGCACCGAGGGACGGACCCCTACCGTTCCGTCGACTTTGTAGTTTTTATAATCATAAACGTAAAGCGTTCGCATGGTGCATTACCTCATGTTCTTTCGAGGGCTTTCTCTTCTACGCCCTCAGGCGTTATTCTTCGGGCGCACTACTTTCCAAAGGATACCGACCACCATGGCACCGATACCAACGTAAAGCACCATCATCCCGGTCTTTTCGAAATGCGTAAAGACTGCCTTGTCCAGCAGATCGGCCAATCCCTCACCGACCTTGGAGAGCAACGATTTTCGAATGGCCAGTTCTCCGACCTTCACACCACCAAACGCAGCGCCGCCCACGCATACTGCCGTCAGGCCGAGCCGGATCAGCGCACTGTCCACATACCGGCCGAAGATCAAAAACACCAGCACAGCGAAGAAGACCGACACTCCGAGTAGTATCTTCAACGCAACTCCTGACAGTCCCCAGCGCACGGCCTTCATCACCTCCGCTACGCCTTTCTGTTCTCCACCGGTCAGTTTCGACATTTCCTCGGTATTGAATTTTCCGATCTCTTCTTTGATGGAGGCGTAGTCCTCCGCTTCCAGTTTCTGTCCGATCATGCTTTCGATCTTATCGGAGTTCTTCTCCAGCAGTTCGACCGTTTTATCCGGGTCGATGGCGAACTCTTCCTTCTCGCCGGTCAGATACCCCGTGACGTCGCCGAGAACCTCTGCGACTATGTCCTTCGTGTCCTCGTCGGTCAAAAGTTCATTGATACTGTCTTCGGTCAGGCCGGGAAATCTTTCCTTCTGATCTTCCGGAATCTGATCCAGGATAAATTCGGAAATCGTCTTTCCTTCATCCTCGCTGTTTCCGGTCAGTTTTCCGATGTCTATGGTCGTGATCTCGGATGAATCCAACACCGCCTTCGTTAAACTCTCTGCGGACAATGTCTTTTCGATGCAATACAGCGCCAGCGAAGCCAATCCCGAAAGGAACAGGAAGAAACATACGATAAACGCAAAAAATCTCCGTCCGCCGCCCGGGCCGTTCTTCTTTTTGATTCTCTGGATGTTAGGATCCGGGGCACCGTACATTCCCGGCGCAGGCTGGTACTGCGGGATCGTTCCCTGCTTAATGTACGGCTCATACTCCTCGTACGATCCTGTTGGTTGCGTCTTCTGCGGCGCCGAAGGCGCTGCCACCGTCACCTGTGCCGCCATGATCTTCGGCATTTCAGAAGCGCTCGGCGGTTCCGAAACATTCGGCGTTTGCGGCGCATTCGAAGATGGAGCACTCGCAGTGGATGCATTCTCCCCGCCGATCACACTTCTACAATTCATACAAAACTTATAACCAGCCTCTGTTTCCTGTTTGCACACTGGACAAATGATCTTCATATATACCTCTCGTTCCGATATCTCCGCATATCTTTCGATCGTGATCTGGTCGCAACTCCCCACTACTATCTACCTACTGAAAATGTACCACAAATCGTACGTTTTCGCAATATACACAGGCTGTTTATTCGACCAAAAAAGGGGCATTTCGTGAATGCCCCTCAATACTACGGAGTCTCCTCCGTTTCTTTTAGATCCGGCACATATCGGCCGGTCTTTTTATGCTGCTTTACACATTCCGTGAGCAAATATTCGATCTGTCCGTTGACGGAACGGAAATCGGACTCTGCCCAAGCTGCGAGATCCTCGTACAGCTTGGGCGAAAGTCTTAACGGAATTTGTTTTTTCTTATCTTCGTTCACTAATACAGTGTGCCCGAATTAACGACGGGCTGCGCATCGTGATTGCCGCAAAGGACTACCAACAGATTCGAAACCATTGCCGCCTTACGTTCCTCATCCAGTACTACTGTCTGGTTCTGGCTCAGACGTTCCAGTGCCATCTCAACCATACCGACTGCACCGTCCACGATCATCTTTCTAGCATCGATGATCGCCGATGCCTGCTGACGCTGAAGCATAACTGCTGCGATCTCGGGAGCATATGCAAGGTAGGTGATACGAGACTCCATGATCTCGATACCAGCATCTACTACCTTTGCTGCGATCTCGTCGCGGATCTGGCGTGCTACCAGTTCGCTCGAACCACGAAGGCTGCCCTCGTCTGCGATACCATCGCCCGTGGTATCAACATTGGCCGCTACATCGTACGGATAGATGCGGACAATGTTACGCAGAGCCGCGTCACACTGCAGGGACAGATACTCTTTGTAGTTATCAACGTTGAACGCCGCCTTTGCGGTGTCAACAACTCTCCATGTAACCGCGATACCGATCTCGACCGGATTACCGAGGCAATCGTTGATCTTCTGAACGTTGTTGTTCAGGGTCATGATCTTCAGGGACATCTTTTTACTCAGAAGTGCCTGCGCGGTCGCTGCCGCCGCTGCCTGACTGGAGGACAGCGTTACGTCGCGGCTCTGGTTCAGCTTCGTCGCTGCCGCAGGGTTAACACCTACGCAGAACGGATTAACCCAGTAGAAACCGTCTTCCTTCAGCGTTCCGACATAACGGCCGAACAAGGTCAGCACCAATGCCTCCGAAGGTTTGATGACCTTCAGGCCCAGCAACAGGATCCAGCCGATGGAGAGCCAAATGATGGTTCCTACCATAACCGGAATGTTCTGCACATCCTCCTGCACCGCCCAAACCAGGCCCAGCACTGCAGCTGCGGTCGATGCAAAATAGAACAGGAGCATCAGCGCTCCGCTACCTTTCTTACCGATGATCTTCTCTTTCATTTCCACAACCTCTTTTCTCAATTGCTTAATTACAGGTCCATCTCTTCCTGTAATGTTATCGTATTTCCCCCGGAACTTCCTTTGCGATCCGGTTGATATCATCATGATATCATTGCGATTACAACGAGTCAAGGTCTTTTTTCTTACGGTTTCCTTACGACGATTTCGTATTAGGCCCTCTTCAGCCCACAAAAAAACGCCGCATAACATGCAGCGCTTACCGTGGACCCGGTGGGATTCGAACCCATGACCTCTGCGTTGCGAACGCAGCGCTCTCCCAACTGAGCTACGGGCCCTGACAACGGAATTATGTCACGATTCTCCGTGTTTGTCAAGACCTGTTTTGCTGACATATCTGTGCCACTGCGAAAGGTTCTTTTTGACACGTTTCAGCTATGCTCGACGGCCCGAAGGGTGCTCTCCGCTGACACACATACGCCAGGAGCCACAACAACGCGGAGAAGCGTTTGGGGAAGGGAAGCGGAAGAGCTTGAGGGGTATCACAGGGAGGAGGTCTCCACATTTCGCCCAAGTTGTCCCTAAACGGGCCGCGCCCCCTCTTTTTAGGTACAAAAGTTTGTTTCCGAAGGTTGCTCCTGAGGCCATCCTGTACCTAACTTACATTGGTCTTGATCACCCCGTATCACAACAAAAAAACCCTGTCAAGGCTGCGAAGCACCGCCGCAGGCGGCCCGGCCTTGACAGAGTCTTTTTGTTGTGATACCCGCTCTCTTATCTCCGAATATAGAAAGTGGTGACATTCTGCTCTTCGGTTCCTTTGGTGAGCAGCCCGCTTTCCATCACAACCGGGACGATGTTCTCCAGGATGCTCCACATGGAGACGATGCTTCCGATCTCCGCGGCGTGGGCAATGTCCTTCGGGGTCGATGCGGCCAGGGTCTGCGCCGCGTGCTCGCGAAGTTTCGCCGACAGGTCCGCCATAGAGTCGATCTCGGCGGCCAGTTTTTCCATGAGCTCGATATAGTACTTTTCGGAGATCTCACAATAGTTCGGGCAGATCTTTCCGTCCTCGATATGAACGATCTTATTCTCGATCATGTCGGACAGTGTCTCCCACTCCGCCATCTCGCTACGGCGTTCCTCGCAGGCGAGCAGCACATCGCGCATGCCCCTCTCGAACGGGTTCACTACGCGGTTCGACAGGCGGTTGAAATTCATGGCCCGCAGGAAGCCGTGGTTCAGCGAGTACATCCCGTAGAAGCCGGAGACCTCCACCTCGTGCTCGCCGCGCTCGCCCATTACATATCCGCGGGATCCATTGGCCAGAAGTGGAAATGTCAGCGGCAACTGCATCTTGCTTTCCGAATTCTGCGCCGCTTCCCACAGGATCAGCATCAGAACGAACCAGCCGCGCACGTTTTCGTCGTCCTTATAGCAAGTGAAATCGCTCTCTTTGAGGATCGCGATTCCTCTTTTCACCATGGCGCGGATCGCGTCGATGTTCTCGGTCAATGCTTTGCGGGCCGCAGTCTTGACCTCGTTTAGGAACGCATTGTCATAGATCACGATACCGCTACGGTACTTATTGCCCTGCTTCACCAGGACCTCGTACTTCAAAAGTCGCTCCACCTCCTCCTCGAGGTACGGCATCGAAACGCCGACCTCCATGCTGAGCTCCTCCAGCGTCTTCGGCGCGTCATAGACCGAAAGCATGATGCTTCCCGGCAGTTTGCGGTCGAACAGCGACCAATATCCTTCTCCCCCATCGCCCCAGAAATTCATCGTAAACTTCTCCGGTGCGTAACTATAAACTCCATATTCTCTTTGCATGTCCATTCCTTTCCGGACTTTTTTTCGTCCTTCGAACAGATACTGCTTTACATTCGTCACGGTCAATCCCGTCTCGCCTGCGATCTCTTCGCAGGTTTTCTGCTGAATGTAATGCGCGATCATGACCTTGCGGTACTTTTCGCTGAGCAGGGACAGCTCCCGCCGGAGCGTCAACAGCTCCTCTTCGTGGATCAGCTGCTCCTCGGGCGTGATCATAAACGCGCCCGCATAGTCCTCGGGGATCTCCGTCGTCGTCCTCCGCGCGGCCTTGCGCCAGAAACTCCTGCACAGGTTCCCGGCTACCGACCACATGTAACTGTGCACCGCCGCGTCGTCCCTCACCTCAGAGTACGACCGCAGCAGCTCCAGCATGATGTCCGACGCCACATCCTCCGCGTCCGCCGCATTTCCCAATCTGCGCACACAGTACAGATAGATCTTCTTCATATTTTCCGAAACGATCTGTTCCATCTGTTCTTTCGTCATCGTGTTACCTCTCTGCATCTTTGAAAGCTTTCACCTATATAGTCGCGCTTTCCGGAAAATGGTTAGGACCCTTTTTTAAAAAAATGTGTCAATGGGGACGGTTCTTTTTGTCACCTTTCCCACTGACACATTGCTCTTCTATTCTTCGTCTTCGCCTTCGTAGAGGGAGTAGTCCCTCTGGATCAATGCTTCACACAGCTCCGCGCGCACGGTGTCGCGCGACAAGCCGTGGTAGATCATCTCACGGAGGCGCTGCTTATTCTTACCGGACACGGCACCCAAGTTATGGCGGTGAATGATCTCGATCAGCTCGGATCTCCACAATAAGTGTAATTGCGAGCGCAAATGTTCGCGGGGGCCGGGTACGGCCTCACGCAGGATCTCGAGGGAAGGCTTATCCTCCTCGTTCTCGCCCTTTTTGATCAGGATCACGCCCCAGTTCTCCGGGACTTCCTCCTGCACTTTCTCTAAATATTTCGCGCCGACCACGATGTAGCTGCGGTCGCAGAACTGGTGGTAGCCCTTGATCTGCCGCTTCAGCCGCGCCAGCGTGTCGCGGTCGCTTTTGATCTCAAACCCAATCAGATCCTCGCGCACCAAAAGCGCATCGGCCCGCGTCCGGCGTCCCATCACAAATTCCTCAAAAAAACGTCCGCGCAGTCCCTGCTCATCCAAATATTCGAACAGGATCGGACGGATATCTTCGTCCTTCATCTTCTGGGCATCTTTCATTCTCCGCTCTCCTCCAGTAATTCTTTATACACGTCCCGCTTCGAGATCCCGCGGTCCGCCGCGACCTGCTTCATGGCCTCCTTGCGGTCCATGCCGCGTGCCAGATACAGGTCCATGTGTGACGAAAGATCCATTTCCGCCCACTCTTTTTCCTTCTCGTCGCGCTCCTTTTCATAGGATGCGCCTTCGATCACGAGCACGAATTCCCCCTTCGGCTCGGTCTGTTCAAAATGCTCTCGCACTTGCGCCAATGTCCCCCGGACGGCCTCTTCGTGCTTCTTCGTCAGCTCCCGGCACACCGCGATGCGCCGGTCCGCCCCAAAGAGTTCCTCCAGCGCCTCCAGCGTTTTCGTCAGCCGGTGCGGCGCCTCGTACATCACGATCGTGCGATGCTCATGTGCCAGCTCCGAAAGCACCTGGGTGCGCTCCTTCTTCTCATTCGTGAGAAAGGCTTCGAAACAAAACCGCCGCGTAGGCAGGCCGGACATGATCAGGGCGTTGATGCCCGCCATGGCCCCGGGAAGCGCCGTTACCGTGACCCCCGCATCCACGCACATGGCGACCAGTACCTCGCCCGGATCGGAGATGCCGGGCGTTCCGGCGTCTGTGATCAGGGCTATATTCTTCCCGGCCAGCAGCTCGCCGACCAGATACTTCGCCTTGTCGAAACGGTTGTACTCATGGTAACTCGTCATCGGCGTCTTGATGTCGAAATAATTCAACAGTTTGATACTGTTGCGCGTGTCCTCGGCCGCGATCAGGTCGACCTCCCGCAGCGTCCGCACCACCCGGTAGGTGATATCTTCCAGATTACCGATCGGGGTCGCGCATACATAAAGTGTACCGCTCATAGTCTATTCCTCAAAATACCGGCGGATCTCGTCGGTATAAATATCCTTACCCGAAGCGTCCCGTCCCTCGTAGATCACGCAGGTCGGGGCAATGTTGCACTGGGCGTTTCCGCCGCGGATCGCCTCGATCAACACCATGTTCGCCGGCTCTCCGATCCGTGGCTGCACGGTGCGCAGCGTCCGAATATGCAGGCCATTCTCCGCGCACAGCGCGAAAATCTCCGGCAGCCGCCGCGGCCGATGCACCATGTAAAAACGCCCGCCGCTCTTCATCATCTGCTTTGCAGCCTCGATCACATCCGCCAGCGTGCATTTGATCTCGTGACGCGAGATCGCCTTCCCGTCCGACGGATTTACCAATCCGCCCTGCGGGCTCATGTACGGCGGATTGCAGGTGACCACATCAAAGGATGCTTTCGGAAAATGCTTCGCGGCCTCCTTTAAGTCCCCGCAGACGATCGACACACGATCCTCCACGCCATTCAAGGCAACGCTCCGGCCGGCCATATCCGCCACACGCTCCTGGATCTCCAGCCCGGTGAAATGCGCACCCTGTGTGTGCGCCGCCAAAAGCAGCGGCACCACACCCGTGCCCGTGCACAGATCCAGCACCGTTTCCCCCGCGGACACCTTCGCAAACCGCGACAGAAGCACCGCATCCATACCGAAACAGAAGCCGTCCGTATCCTGCAGGATCTTATATCCATTGGCCGTCAGTTTATCCACACGCTCCATTTAGTCGTCTCTTTCCTCGTACAGCGTCTTCCGCTCCATCTTCTCGATCTCTTCGAGCTTATTAGCCTCTTCCTCAGAGATGTCCAAACGCTTATCTCTGCGGCGCTGCTTCGGCTTCGCGAACTTCAGGTCCGCCGCCTCATACTCGCGGATCTCTTTTTCGTCCTTATCCGTCTCAACGATGACGCGTACCTGCTGACGCAGGGTGCTCACGCTGTGGACCTTACCCTTAAGTCCTTCCGGAGTCGTCACCTCATCGCCCGGGTTGGGCAGGCGGCTGTTCAGGTAGTTGTAGGTCTCCTGCTCGTTCTTTAAGCAGCACATCAAACGGCCGCACACGCCGGAAATCTTCAGCGGATTGAGGGGAATGCCCTGATCCTTCGCCATCTTAATGGACACGGGCGCAAAATCGGGCAAGTAGCTCTTGCAGCACAGTTCACGTCCGCAGACGCCCAGTCCTCCCAGCATGCGGCACTCATCCCGCACGCCGATCTGGCGCAACTCGATTCTCGTATGGAAGACCGAAGCCAGTCCCTTAACCAACTCACGGAAATCCACGCGTCCGTCCGCAGTGAAATAGAACAATAATTTGTTATTATCAAATGTATATTCGGTGCGCACCAGCTTCATCTCCAGACCGTACTGAGCGATCTTCTCCAGTCCGATCTCAAAGGCGCGCGCTTCTTTTTCACGGTTTTTCTCGTCTCTCTTCAGATCCGCTTCCGTCGCAACACGCAGGATCCGCTTCAGATCGCGGTCGCGTTTCTCGTAGCGCCGCGGGCTCATAACGACGGTCGCGATCTCGACGCCGCGCGCCGTCTCCACAATCACGCGCTGTCCGCGCTGTACCGGCTTCTTACCGGTCAGGTACAGGTACATCTTGCGGTTATTGTCCACCTTGACTCCGATGACCTGCTCGTCCGGGGAGATCGGCTCCTTATTTTCCGTGTTTTCCGTGTTTTCTGTGTTCTCATTGCTTTGCATATCTATCTATCCTCATCTTTCTTCCGCGTCTTTAAGCCGGTGCCTGACACCGGACTTCGTCGGCTCTGCCGACCCTCTGCGCGGCGATTTAGCCCGCGACCCCGCACTCGAGCAGCAAATTCTCGAATGCCGATTCGGGGTTTACATTGGCCAGCAGGAGCTCTTTCGTCTCCCGGACCTTCTCGAAGATCCGTCCCAGCGCGGCAAATGAATATGCCTGCGCGGCCGTCTCGATCTTCTGTATACTTTGGCTGCCGAACTGCAGCTGCCTTACATCGCCCGTCGCCTTCAGCACGGCAACGTCGCGATACCAGGCCAGGAACAGTTCCATCGCCTCTTTCACATCCTCGCGGTCCTGCGACAACGCGCTCACCGCGTCCATCCGCTCGATCACGGACAGTTTCGGGAGCTTCGAAAGGATCTGGCTCACCGTCGTGACGAACTCGCGCGCGTTCTCATCCTCCATCAGATGCAGCGCCCGGCCGATATTCCCCCGGCAGTGATCCAGCGCGAAATCCCGCTCCTCCGACGGCGGAAAATGCGCCTCGACATAGCGTGCGACTTCCTCTCGCCGAAGCGGCTGGAACTCCACCAAAACGCTACGCGAGCGGATCGTCTCCAAAAAGACATCGCGATTATTCGACAGCAGGAGGATCACCGCGTAGGACGGCGGCTCCTCGATGGTCTTCAGGATGGCATTCTGCGCCTGCACGTTCAGAAGTTCCGCGTCATCCAGGATGTAGATCTTCCGTTCGGCGCGGTAGGGCCGGATCACGATGTCACCGTTGAGCTGCTCCCGCACGTCGTCCACGCTGACCGTCGCCGGTTTTTCGTGGCGAATGTACTTTAGGTCCGGATGCGAGCCGCGGTCCACCGCAACGCACGCCGGGCAGGTACCGCACGGGCGGGCCTCCGGCCCGTCTGGCGTCTCGCACAGCAGCTTCTTCGCGAACTCCGTTGCGATCATGCGCTTGCCGATGCCGTCCTCGCCGACGAACAGGTAGCAGTGCGCGACGCGCCCGCTCTGTATGGAATTGTTCAGATGGGTGATCACGGCCGAATGGCCGACCACCTTCTCAAATCCCGCCATATGCTCTCCATTTTCCATAAACGGACGTTTTGCTGCTACTTAACTCCCTGTGTCAGAGTGATGCCGTTCTTACCCAGCGGGATCTGATGATCCAGCCCGACGAACTTGCCGCCCTTCTGCCACAGAACTTCCTTTACGAAGTTATACTTCTCGGTGTCCCAGGTCGTGAAGTCGCCCAGCACCAGTCCGCCGGTATCGCCGGAGTTCTGGTTGAAACACCAGAAGGTGTGATGCAGCTTGTTATCCTTGATCAACTTACGCAGATAGGTCATCCACGTCAGGTTCGGCTCCGTCATGTAACCGCCCCATTCACCGATCAGCAACGGGGCAATGCCCTGCTTGTAGATGTAGAACCAGTTGTCCTCCCAGCAGTCCTTCATCAAGGTGTCGAAGGTGTACGCCTTGTCGAACCAGGGCTGCTTATAAACGGTCGGGCCGTAATCGTGCGGCGAATAGACCAGTTTGTTCTGGTATTTGCCGAGGTTTACGGGCGCGTCCTTAACGCCACGAAGGTTGCCGCCCCACCAGTTGTAGTAGTAGTCCTTCTCATTCGTCGAGGCGAAGTTTCCGTTCTTATTGACGTCGACCGGATAGATCTCGATACCCTCGACCAGGACGAGTACGTTCGGATTCTTCGAGAGGACCGCATTCGCCGCCTTCTCAGCGATGTACTTCCAGTTGTTGGCGTCCGTACTGTTATTCCAGATCGCCTTCGGCGACTCGTTCGGCTTTCCGTGCGGCTCGTTCTTCAAGTCGTACGCGATGATCGTGTCGTCGTTCTTATAGCGGTCTGCCATCCAGGCGAGTGCGTCCAGATAATCCTTCTCGGTGATGTTTCCATCCACCCAGAGCGGCTTCATGTGCCCCATCGCGTCGGTCTTCGCACTGTGGATGTCGATCATGATCTTCAGTCCGTTCGCGTGGCACTGTCCGACCACGTAGTCCCAGATCTCCAGGCTGTTCATGCCGACCAGGTAAGAGTTCGTCGCGTTGTTGAAGTTCGCGGACGGTGCGTTTCCGGCCTTCCACTGGAGGATCAGTTCGGCACTGATCGGCACGCGCAGGAGGTTGAACCCGTGATCCGCGATCGCGGCGAGCGCACCGTTCAGATCACACGCCCACAATCCGTCGAACGTGTTCGTTCCGGTATTGTAGCCGAACCAGTTACAACCCGTGAGCCATACCGGGTTACCGGCCGCATCCACGATCTGGTTTCCGGATACGGAGAGCCAGTCATCCTGCGACAGCGCGGGCACTTCCTTCTTACCGGGATTTGCCGTCGGCTGGTTCTGGTTGTTTTGATTCTGATTCTGGTTTTGGTTCTGGTTTTGATTTTGGTTCTGCGGGTTCTGGTTCACGGAAGCGACTGCTTTTCCGATGGTCACACTCGTGATCTCGGTCAACGTCGTTCCGTTTACGATGAAGCCTACGTCGGGACTCTGGCCCGCCATGATGGTGGTGTTATAATCCACCGGCGTGATCACCAGTTTATTTCCCTTCGGTGTGAACGTTCCGCTCCAAGACTGATCCAGCGCCGGCGCCTTTGCAAACGTCAGTTCGATGACCCAGTTGGACAGGTCCTTCTTCGAAGTATTGTTCAACTTCATGTCGTATTTGGTAAATGCATTCCCTTCGCCCCAGCGATCGGCCAATGTTACGACGACACTGAGCTGTCCGTCCGCGTCCGTCGCGGTAAAGGTCGCTCCTTTCGCCGCATTTGCCGGGATAGTGACCGGACCCGAAGGGTTCGCAGGTTCTGCCTTCGTTTCCTCGGGCTTTGAGGGCTCCGCCTTCGTTTCGTCCTCTTTCGTCGGCTCCGGCTTGGTTTCATCGGCCTTCGTTGTATCCGGCTTCGTTTCATCTGCCTTCGTCACGTCCGCCGCAGATGCCTCCGGTTCGGTTTCATTCTCTTTCGTTGTGTCCGGCTTTGACTCTTCCGGTTGCGAGGCGTCGGCTGTCGACTCCTCTGCCTTTGATTCGTTCGGCTTCGTTTTATCCGCTGTCGTCTCGCCTGGTCCGACACTTATATCGATCGTGGGAATCTGCGCAACTGCTTCCATCTGGGAATTATTTGCCTCGTCTTCCGTCGTCTTCGGATCGCTCCGCTGCTCATCATAAATGTACCAATTATCGGGATCATCTTCGCTGCGCGGTGCGACTTTAAACACACCCAGTGCATTCAGCGCCAGAAGGATCGCAAGAAGACCGCAAAAACCAACGAAGATCCACTTATAGCGTCTCGCACCTTCGTTCGTGATGACATTCGTCTCCAGACCGGTCTCGATCCCGATGGACTCGCGTTTATTCGATTTTTTATTCTCGTTATCTGCCATCTTTTCTACCCCTGTATCGTGCCGCATCCCCGATGCATTTCCCGTCGGTCCGACACCGTAAACCCATTTTGTTTTTAATCGATTTCCTGCCCCGTAGAAGCGATCTGCTCACGAATGTAATCTTCGATCGCCGCCATCGTCGCCTCGCGATCATCATTTTCAAATCGTTTCTCGATTCCGGCCGCGGCTAAATTCTCCTCGGAGAAGTCCGCCTCGTCCGCCAAATAGCGGCGGCATACCTCATCGATCCGCGGGTTCGCCTGCTTGCGTTCCCGCTTCAGCGCCCGCGCCAGGCGGTCGCCATCCTCCACCCAGATGTAGATCGGGACCAGCACCTCCGGCCCGAAATACTCGCGGATCTTCGCATAGGACTCCAGCGTGCCGATCGCGAGATAATTATGCTTCGTAAGGTCGAACTGCCCGTCGTCGATCGTCATGTAGCTCCAATCTCCGCATACCGTGTGGTACGTTCGCTTCTCGATCACCTTGCCCGATCGAAGGAAGCGCTCCATCGCCGCCTCGTCGATAAAATGGTACTCCACGCCTTCGCTTTCTCCCTCGCGGATCGGACGCGTCGTGTACAGTACGACCGTCTTAAGGTCCAGTTCGGGATCTTCCTCCAGATGTTGAAACATCGTGTCCTTTCCCGTAGCGCTTTTTCCCATCAGGTAAAATATCTTTCCCATTGCTGTCTCCGATTTCGGGTCGTAAGACCCTTTGCTTTATATCGTAAGGACCGTGATGCGGTCCTCGGTCGTCATTCCGCGCAAGGTGGCTCCGGCCTCTTGCAGCTTCATCAAATGGTCGATCGCGCCCTGGGTGATCCTCTCGCCGCATACGATCTGCGGGATTCCGGGCGGATACACATACACCGTGTTCGCGCTTGTGCGTCCGGCCGCCTGTGTAAGCTTGATCGACGTAGCTTCCGCATTCGCATGATAGGCTTCGAACGGCGTCAAGACCTGCTCTGCACGGTACGCGTCGGAAACTTCTTTCACGTTGATCGTCGAACGAACACTCTGCACCGCTGCCTCCCGTTCCACAGGATATGCGGCCAATGCTTCATACAACCGGTCGAAGCCTTCGTCGCTGTCAAACAGGCTCGCCAAAGCCAGTACCATATCCGGCGATGCCGCCTCGGTCTCGATCTGCGCATCCCGCAAGTACTCCGCAAGCGCATAGCCCCGCTTCGGGCACAGGATCACGATCTTCGAGGGATCCTTGCACCACCCGTTCGAAAAGAGCGTATCCCGCGAAGCATTGCCCCAGAATGACCCGAAAAGAGATACCCCCGGCAGATCCTCACACCTCTTGTAAAACGCCTCTAAACGTGTGTAAAACGCGTTCATAGCCGCCTCTCCGTACTTCTCCATGAAGTTCAGGCAACGCAGCAACGCGGCCACCAAAACATACGAAGGACTCGTGCTGGTGAAATATGCGACCGAATCGCGTAACTTCTGCGCATCGACCCGGTCCGAGCAGCGGTGCAGAAGCGCCGTTTGCGTCATTGCGGGCAATGTTTTGTGTACGCTTTGGATCACGAGATCGGCGCCGGCACGAACTGCGGAAAGCTCCGGCCGAATATAGTTCAAGTGCGCTCCATGCGCCTCATCGACGATCATCATCTTATGATGCGCGTGCGCCAACTGCGCCAACGCGGAAATATCGGAAAGGATGCCGTCGTACGTCGGCGAAACGACCAGGACAGCCTTTGCATCAGGATGCTCGATAAGCCCCCGCTCCAGTTCCTGCGGCGTGATCGCTCCGAAAAATAAAGCGTCTCCGGCTACCAGTTCCTGCGGGTATAAATATGCCGGCGTAAGCTTTCCATGCAAGACTTGACGATAGACACTGATATGCGAATTACGCGCCATCAGGATCTCATCTCCCGGGTTACAAACCGCATCGATCGCTGCACAGATACCACTTGTCGATCCATTGACCAGGAAAAATGTCTCCTGCGCTCCATAAAACGACGCGCAACGCTCCATCGCAGCCTTCAGCTCCCCCGTCGGATGGTTCAGGTCATCGAAAGGCTCTACCTCCGTGATGTCCATCCGAAGGATATCATCGAAAGCACACGCAAACGCAGCACTCTCCTCGGGGTGCATCGAACGCAAAAACTCCTCCATGCCACGCCTCTTATGACCCGGCATGTGAAACGGATAGACCCGATTGGACTTCAAAGCCTCTAATTTTTCATAAAGCGGAACCCATCGATCCATCGTCTGCGACCCCTCAAAAAACACTCAAATCCTCATCGAAACGTATGATAGGGCATACTAACCGATGATACGTTATTATACCATAAACCAGCCCCTTTTTGAACATAAAAACCAAAAAAGGGCCCATAAACCCACATTTAACAGGATTTATAAACAACAAAAAACGATGAAACGCGGCGATATCCACATTTCATCGAGTTTATCAACAAAAAAGTAGTGCCCAGAACCGGAATCGAACCAGTGACACATGGATTTTCAGTCCATTGCTCTACCAACTGAGCTATCTGGGCGAATGGGAGAATTAGGCGAGTAACCCGGTATGTGTTTCCGAGACCATCGAAAGCTTGCTTTCGGATGGCGAAGGAAATGCAGACCGATACGTTTGCTCATCTATGAGCAAACGGTCAATCGGCGAACGCGAAGCGTTTGACGATTGGGTTACGAGCGAAGTGGCTATCAAACTCTCCGACGAATGCGAAGCATTTGACGGTTGGGAGCTGCGCGTAAGCAGCGTGGCTATCAAACTCAGCCTCTACCCTACGGGAGAAAATCTCCTTCGGTGAAAGTCTAACCTTCACCGAGTTGCGGGAGCAGGATTTGAACCTGCGACCTTTGGGTTATGAGCCCAACGAGCTTCCAGACTGCTCCACCCCGCGACGCTATCCTTGAAAACAAGGAAGTGGATGGGAGTGGATTCGAACCACTGAAGCTAACGCAACAGATTTACAGTCTGCCCCCTTTGGCCACTCGGGAACCCATCCATTTTTAAAAGTATGGGGCCTATAGGGCTCGAACCTATGACCCTCTGCTTGTAAGGCAGATGCTCTCCCAGCTGAGCTAAGACCCCATATAGTGCTTGAAACAAGCGACCATAAAATCTTACTTCATTCTACTCACCGTGTCAAGTACTTTTTATATACTTACCCAAATTCAAGTCTCGCGCGACTGACAATATCAACCCTGATTTAACTGCTCCAAATCTGATCCGTCAGCGCTCAGCTTTTTAGGGCTGCTTCCGGTAATGCCCGGTCTATTTCTCATTCGTCTGTTTTTAGGTCATCATCATGAATATCGAAAATGATATTGATCATATTAAGATCTATGTCTTCGGCAGTCTTGCCTTCTTCCTTAAGCTTCTTGCGGTAATTGTATTCCTTCCAGGCGCCGTCTGCCATGAACTGGAGGATGGCTGCAAATGGGATCGCAAGAAGGATGCCGGGCACGCCTAACAGTCTGCCGCCTAATATGATACTGATCAGGATGAGCAGTGATGATACGCCGAAGGAATCGCCGAACATCTTAGGCTTTAAGATATATCCGTCAACAGTCTGGAGTACCACGGTAAATATCAGGAATATAAGTGCCGACAACGGATCTTCCAGCACAAGGAAAAGTGCTCCGAGAGCTGCGCCGACGATAGGTCCGAATGTGGGGGCAAGGTTTGTCACGCCCACGATAACAGAAACCAACAGTACGTACGGCATCCTGAAAATAGCCATAAATATGCCGTTTGTTGCGCCTACTATAAACGCTTCGAGCAGACTGCCTTTGATATAGTTAAGAAGTATTGAATCGGCTTTAACAACGAGGTTTCGTATACCGACATACCTCTTTTCCTTAAAGAGCATGAGGAAAAATCTCTTAGCTCCCTTCTGAAGTCTCTCCTTATCCATCATGTAGTAGATAGCAAGAATAAAGGCAATGGCGGTGTTAGCCACTCCGCTGCCGAAGGATGCGGATGCACCCGCGATGCCTTCGAGGTAGTTTGACAGGAAACCGAATATGGTCTGTATCGCTGATGATAAGTCGTTTCCCGTGTTACTGCTTTGAGCCACTATATTGGGAATATGGATGCCAAGCGCATCCGTTATGGCATATCCGCTGCTTAAGGTGGAGGCAAATTCCGTGATCCGGGATACCAATGAACCGATACTCTTGATAAGCGGAGGGATAACGGCAACCACCAGAAGCACCAGTATTATCAAAAATGTGATGACCGCAAGCACAACACTCAGCTTACGTGCGATACCCTGCTTCTTAAAATTCTTAAACAGCTTAGCCTGATAAAATCTGGCGATCGGATCTAAGAGATAGGCGATGATAAGTCCGTATAATAACGGCTTTATAAGAACAATAACCGCTGAAAAGAAATCGCCGAATATGCTGATATGACTGATCAGCATATAGAAGGTGATGGCTACGCACAGGGCAAACGCC
>JAFYGB010000037.1 GCA_017543445.1 Lachnospiraceae bacterium
TCTTATGCAGAAACAGTTTCTTATAGTAGTGCATATCCAAAGCCAGACCGGAAAGCAGGATCCCGTCAGCACCGATCTCCTGATCCGTCGAATAGACCGTTCCATCCGCATCTGCCTTCAGATTCAGTGTATCATTTTCCAGATAGGGCACATGGTATTCGTCCAGTATCTCCCGGAAGGTCACGAACCATTCCGGATAGTCTTCGGTCCTCTCCTTCATGCGCTGCT
Source organism: Lachnospiraceae bacterium (assembly GCA_017543445.1). Classification (GTDB taxonomy): domain Bacteria; phylum Bacillota; class Clostridia; order Lachnospirales; family Lachnospiraceae; genus UBA1201. The sequence continues at coordinate 229 of JAFYGB010000037.1, forward strand.
CGTGGTTACCGGGCGCATAAAAGACCGGATACTTCCCGCAGACATGGGCCAGCAGATCCCGCGTGACCGCAAAATCCATCTGCGACCAACTTTTAACGACCATCATATCGCCGCCGATCAGCACCAGATCCGGTTTCGCCGCATCGATCGCATCGTACAGTTTCTGGTTTCGTTCACCAAACGTACAGCTGTGCAGATCGGATAAAAATACGATGCGTTTTCCGGAAAATGCAGTCGGCACACGCGTATCACAAACGCGATAGACCGGACAGATCAGCCGCTCTTTTTCGAAATGCGAAATAACGAAAAAAACGAGCAATATCAGCAGCAGAACTGCCAATACGATCAAAACATATTGCATCTCATACTCCGTATAATAGGGTGAAAAGAGTTCCTGATTATCATACCACAAAAGCCCGTTGCACGCAAGGAACAATATTTGTTAGCACTCTGCGTGATTGAGTGCTATTTTTCTCTTGACATTCGTTTTAAACCGCGGTAAACTGATTATCGGGTCATGGAAAAGCAAGCGTTTTCCGCCCGAAATATCCGATGTACATAATAGTTTTGGAGGTATAGATACATGGCGAAAACAACAAAAACCAAAAAGGGAAATCTCTCGATCAACAGCGAGAACATCTTCCCGATCATTAAGAAATGGTTATATTCCGATCATGACATTTTCATCCGTGAACTCATCTCCAACGGATGCGACGCGATCACAAAACTGAAGAAACTCTCCATGATGGGCGAGGCAGATCTTAAGGATGACGAGACCTTCAAAGTCTCTGTTATCGTGAACCCTACCGAGAAGACCTTGAAGGTGATCGATAACGGTATCGGTATGGATGAGGAAGAGATCGAAAAATACATCAACCAAATCGCATTTTCCGGAGCGGTCGACTTCCTGAACCAGTATAAAGATAAGGCTGGCGAGGACCAGATCATCGGTCACTTCGGTCTCGGCTTCTATTCTTCCTTCATGGTTGCAGATAAAGTCACCATCGAGTCTCTCTCTTATAAGGAAGGCGCGAAAGCGGTCGGCTGGGAGTCTGACGACGGCATGACCTATAAGATGGCGCCGATCGAGAAGGAAGGCCGCGGCACCATCATTACCCTCTATCTCAACGAGGATTCCGTAGAATTCGCAAACGAAGGCCGTGTACGTGAAGTCATCGAGAAGTACTGCTCCTTCATGCCCATCGAGATCTACCTGGCCGATGAAACGAAGGAACCGGAATACGAAGAAGTTCCCGACGAGGACGATGCGGACGTAGTCGAAGTTGCCGACGCTAAGGAAGACGAGGCCAATGCTGAGACTTCCGATGCTGAAGAGGCGAAGGCAGATGCCGAAGAAAAGCCTAAGAAGACCAAAAAAGTCCTGAAGACACCCGAGCCGATCAACGATGTAACACCTCTTTGGGCAAAGCACCCGAACGAGTGCACCGACGAAGAATATAAAGACTTCTATCACAAGGTGTTCATGGACTTCAAGGAGCCCCTCTTCTGGATCCACCTGAACATGGACTATCCCTTCAACCTAAAGGGTATCCTGTATTTCCCGAAGATCAACACCGAGTATGATACCATCGAAGGAACCATCAAATTGTATAACAACCGCGTGTTCATCGCGGACAATATCAAAGAGGTCATTCCGGACTTCCTGATGCTCTTAAAGGGTACCATTGACTGCCCGGATCTGCCGCTGAACGTTTCCCGTAGCGCACTTCAGAACGATGGTTTCGTTCAGAAGATCTCCGACTACATCACGAAAAAAGTCGCAGACAAACTCTCCGGCATGTGCAAGACCGACCGGGAGTCCTACGAGAAATATTGGGACGACATCAGCCCCTTCATCAAGTTCGGCTGTATCCGCGATTCGAAGTTCGCCGAGAAGATGAAGGACTATCTCCTCTTTAAGAACCTCGACGGTAAGTATCTCACCCTCGAAGATGCTCTTAAGGAGAATGAGGCAGAACATAAGAACCAGATCTTCTACGTAACGAATGAGAAAGAACAGGGCCAGTACATCCACATGTTCCGTGAAGCAAAGATCGATGCCGTCATCCTGACGCACAACATCGACACACCGTTCATCAGCTTCCTCGAGGGGCAGAATAAGGATGTCAAATTCATCCGCATCGACTCCGATCTCACCGACTCCTTTAAGGATAGCGAGACCGACGCAGACACGCTCTCAAAGGCCAATGATGCTCTCGCCGCGATGTTTAAGAAGGCCCTGAACAACGACAAGCTCGATGTTAAGGCCTACGCGCTCAAGAACCCGGCCATCGCTTCCATGATGACCATGTCCGAGGAAGGCCGCCGCATGCAGGAAATGATGAAGATGTACGCCATGTACGGCATGGACTCCTCTATGTTCGAGCAGAACAGCTTGAGCCTCATCCTCAACACGAACCATCCGTTGGTACAGAAACTCCAGACACTTCCGGAGGGCGAACTCTCCACGAAGATCTGCGAGCAGCTCTATGACCTCGCGATGCTCTCCCATGCGCCGCTTGAAACCGACCGCATGACAAAGTTCATCGAACGCAGCAACGAACTGATGCTGATGCTTTCCGAGAAATAAAACCAGATCGATAGAATCATAAAGTGAGCCAGGCATTCGCCTGGCTCGCTCTCGTTAACTTACTATTCTTTCAGGGATCGTTTCACGACATCGCATCAACCATTTCATTGATCGTATTCCAGTCCGTGCAGCGTATATAATTCGCCCCGGGCAGCTGATCTGCGCGATTCCACGGGCGGTCGAAAACCAGTACCTTCATTTCCGGCAAATGATCGAAGAAGCGAAATGCAAGTGGTGAATCCTCGACGGCAACGTCAAATTTCAACTGGTAATACTCTTCCATCGTCATGTTGTAATCGCTTTGATCCGTGCAGCGGTTTCTGCCGTATTTATCCAGGCAGTACATCTTGATCCGCTTCAGGCCGTGCTCATCCAGCCATCTTCGAGATGCTTCATAGGAGCTGTAAGGACGTCCGGTGATGATGTAGACCTCATGGCCCTGATCGAGCCATGCATTCAAGGTCTCCGCTGCTCCTGGCGTTTCCTCATATGCCATCAAAACCTCGGGACGATGCCCGTACTCCATCAACTGAGCATACTCCTCATCATTCAATTCAAAGGACTCTTTTAACGAAAAGAACCGTACCTTTTCATAGGGTACCTTCTTCCCGAAGAGCCGGTCGGCGATCCAGGTAAATGCTTTCGCCGTTTCGCACAGGCAGTCATCATAATCCACATATATTCTCATGCTATATTCCTCGATCGTTGTTCATTGTCCTCTAAGATCACTCGAATTCATTTATGGTCACGGCTCCAGTTTCAGCCACATAGCAGGCCTAACACCATTTTCATTTTTTCTGGAAACTATCTCGCCCAGGTAATTAACGAAACCATTATAATCCACATGAATGACCGTATTATAGTAAGAACCAGGTGAGCGAAGCAACCACCGACACACTCCTTTACTGTCCATATATATGCCCTGTGCAAAACAATCCTCGGTTCCATAGCAAATTCTGTCTTCTTTCGAAATGAAGTAGTTATTTGCCTCTGTTTCGCTGAGTAAGAACAACTTATCATCGATCGATTCCGGAGGATTTTCAACTTCCTGAGAGTTTTGCGGGTATTTTGCTTTATCCACCACGACTGGAGTCGTAAGGATCATATCTCCTTCTTCTTCCGTAAATGCAGCAAGGTAAAAATCATACTTTAACCAACTCCGCAAAGAGCAGGTTTCCCATGTTACACCTGTATAGGACATATGGAACGGCTGACAGTCGAGAACGAACCGGCTGAGCACGAGCATCTTATCTTCTTGCTTATCCAAAACGATCCATTCGATCTTCTCCGCCCCGTTTTCCGTATTATTATCCTGTTCATAAGAGCCGAACAGAATATGATCACCGACCTTGACTGCACCCATCGATTCGGGATCATATTCGACCGTTTCGTACTCCTCATAACCTATGGGAATCTCCGGTTCATCCTTTTTCTCTTTTATTTCTTTACTTCTTATGATGAGAAATATGAAGCCTGCTGTGAAAATAATGGCCATATAGACCAAATCAAAAATCCTCTTGTGTTTTCCCGTCATGAATAGAATATCCTTTCTTTCACACTCTTGTTAAGAAAGAGTGGTCTGCTTCATCTGATCGATCATTTCATCGTCTTCTTTTTTCAGCCGTACCATTTCGGAAAAACGATCGATCAGTTCCTTATTGCGCTGGTCGATAGCCGCCTGATCGCGGTCATCCTTGCGACCCTGCTCCATCATCAGCGCGACCTGGTTCTTCCATAATACCATGGTATTCCAGAGAACTCCTTGGATCTTATCCGCCATGGACTGTTGATTATACTTCAGAATGTTCAACTGTTCATTCAACTGGCGCGATACCTGTCTGGACAGCTGCAATTCCTGAATACGCAATTCGATACGTTCTCGTTGATGGCTTCGCTCCGCCCAATAAACCTCGAGGTCATCGGGGTCCACATCGATATTCGCCTCAGTAGCCGCCTGTTTTTCCTCTGCCATATGCACGATGGCGGTATGACCGATCGAAATCGCTTCCTCAAGCTCCGCTTCACTCGTGCGGTTCATACGGGTGTACTCTTCGAGCATAACGATGTTTTTCATCAGATATACCTGATGCTCACGCAGTCGCTCGGATACGATGTCCATGCGACTCTCCACGTTTCGACACCAGTTGAGAAAAGCGCGGTCATTGGCCCGTTTTCTGGAAAATGTCAGGCGCCATTTACCGGTCGTATCCTTCTTTTGGAACTTCGATAACTCGTCGATCGTCTGCTCCAGCGTCGTGATGATATCCTGCGTACGAAGAGACTTCGTTCCGGACAGAACGCTCTCCGAAAGCGTGGAAATGTTGACCTGCGCGTGTTGTCCCAATTTCATGATGATGCCGGAATCCGAAAAATCCAACTGCTCAAAAGCGCGCACCACATCTATTTGATTGTCATGATATTGATAAACGGTAGCCATCGTTATTCCTCATCCTGTTTGCGATATGACGGAAAATAAATCTCTTCGTTCAGTTTGATCCTGCTCAAAAACGCGTCCGCGTCTTCGTAGATATTCTTTCCTAAGATGCCCATAGCCCTCGGAGCTAAGATCATGATCTTATCCTCCGGGATCTCCAGTACGGAACGGATCTGTTTTTCATTCATGACCGTTCCATAGCTCATGAACCAGTTGCGTTTAAAGGGCATCGACTCCATGATGCGGACCAGGACCCGTCGTAAGAATTCCTTCCCGCACATCGGATAATAACATTTCTGTACGTTGATCCGCTCCTCTGGTTTCTTCAGATCGATCTCGACATAGAAGACTTCGTCATTTACGTAGCAACATTGAAACACCTTGAAATTCACGTAGATGCCCTGCTCCTCTAAAAGCGAGATCAGGTTCAGCGTCAAAATGCCGCGGTTGACGATCTGTTCTTCATCGGTCGTATGGTCATAGGTGAGATCCATGTAGATCTCTATGAACTTCTTTTCCTGCGCCCTCTCCATACGATACATCGTTTTCGGCGCGCCGGCAATAAATGCGGGAACATTCGGTCGCGAACCGACCACGGCCGCCACGGTCTTTCGGTTATGGTTCTTCTTCAGGTTGACCCGGTCGATCTCTTTTTTGATCTGCATAAAGCGGGCAAAATTATTATCATAGCCGCCCAGACAGTACCGTATAGCTTTTTCGAGCGGCTCTCCGGCGAAACGAGGGGAAGCCGTGATGCTCTTTTGCGTGTAAAAGATCTCTGCATTGACCGAAGGATTGGTACGCAAATAACGCTCCACTTCACTCAGGGAACGAAAACGCATCTTATATATGTACAAGCCTCCGTGTCTTTCGATAACACAATGGTTATCTAACTCCATTACCTACGTCCGCCTTTCTCCCGGATCTTCTCGACCTGATCCGCAAAGTTAATGAAGATCTCCGTCGCCTCCGGGAATGAGGCTACCCGATCCTTCATATAGTTCTCCAAAAACAGGAGATAATCCAGATCCTTCGTCTGGATGAATTCATATTTAATGATCCTCGTCGTGTCGAAGCTGTCATTATCCAGATATTGCTTGATGCGGGAAGCATCTCGTGTGGTCAATATTCCGGATGCGTCGCCCATTCCGCTGCTTTCACCCCAAGCGGTAGTCGCGCTACGGAACAAAACGATAAACTTAAACCAATCCGGATAATCCGCCAGGATCGCTTTCTCTACCTCGTTGTCATAACCGACATAAATGGGCAGAAAACGCTGCTGGACCGACTCTTCGATCTTCTCACGGGTATTGTAGTTCGAATCTGCGCCATTACCTGAGGTATTACCTGCCGCAATGATACGGAAGTTCGAATGTCTTCTTACATTTTCACCATTCGGGAAATTATAGCTGGCGTTCTTCACATTCGACAGGAACGAGTTTAGTTTTACCGTAGCACGGCTATTACCATTATCCAGCTCGTCACAGAATGCGACCATACCATACTTATAGCAGAGGTAGAAATTCGGCGTGCTGTAGCCGCCAGTCGCAGTCTGGAAGCCCAGGATATCGTACTCTTCGTTGATATAACCAATGTCGATGAAATCCAGGTTCAGAAGTTCCGTCAGCTGACGTACCATATACGTTTTACCACAGCCGGAAGGACCGATCAGGTACGGGTTCGAATCCTCCATCAGCGCGATCAGGACGTCGTCGAACATCTCATGGAAATGTTCGCCTTTCTGCATACGGCGTTTCTTCTCCCGCATAACAAGGGCGAGGCGATCCTTAAACGGGATCTCCGGATCTAGAAGCGGGTTCACCGTATAGTCTACAGCATCATTCGCCGAGCGAACGTTCGCATTTGCTTCCTGCTGTACGGCGATCACGGAGGGTTCCTGCGCGATGGCTGCCGCGGAAGGCTGCTGAACGATGACCGTAGGCTGTGCCGCCTGTGCAACAGCGGCTGCCTGCGCTTCGGCTTCCTCCGCCGTTACGCGCGCCTGGTTCGTGACCACCTGCTCGATCGCTGCGAGGTTTCTTTCATTAAACATCTCGATCTGCGATACTTTGCGCATGAACTCTTGATTATCGTCGGCCTGCTTCAGGATACGACGCACTTCCTCGTCATCATTGACCATATGCTGCACGCGGCGCAGGACTTTCTCCGCCTCCTGGTTCAGCTTCGTGATCTCCAGGGTCGTCGTAGACGAGATCGTTTTCGCCATCGCACGTAACTGCTCCAGCTCGGTCTCAGCATCCTCGAACATCTGCTTTACGAACTCTTTACTTTCAAAAGAGATCTGCTTCTTCTGATTCTTGATCTCTTTTTTGTATTCATCGAGAAGATCCTTTTGATAAGCCTCTGCATTCTGCTGCATGAGTTCTTTTTCTCTGCGGCCGATGTCCTGGATCGAGGTCGTTACCTCCTCCATGATCTCCTGCAGCTGCTTGTTTCTCTGATCCATCTGCGTGATCACGTCCACACTGTGATCCATGATATGGCGAGTCTCCTGCAGCTGTTTTTCCGCCCGCGCGATATCCACGGCATCGATATTGTAGATGCCGTTCATCCGCTGCACCTTCGTAAGTTCCGTAGCGGTGATGCTCTCATACTGCATCGGAGCAGCATCGGATAATTCCTTCGCGACCCGGATCAGGTTCGCCAAGTATTCTCCGTCGTCGATATAGTACTCGCGAACTGCAATACCATAGTCCACCAGTACCGTAAATACTTCGCGAAGGTTGGGATATTGACTGATCGCATTGACCAGATAGATATAATTACTCTTATCGTAGAAAGTTTGGAGCAAACCCACATGGAACAGATTCATGGCGATGGCTCCGCCCTCATCAAATAACTCCACAAATACTCGCTGCAGATCCTCTACATTTGGTGTCTCCTCATCGTAGATGAAGAGCTTTCTATAGATCCATTCGGCGCGGTAAACCGTCGCCAGACGTTCTCCGGATTTAAAATCCACCGGATTACTCATGATCATCTCAACTACATCGAGGAACAGACTCCTCGGGCGGATCACCGGCTCCACCTCGGAATCCTTTATCTTATAGAGGTAGGTGAGGAATTCCAGATCCTCATCCTCCCGGTTCGTTTCTTCTTCGATCAAATTCCGCAGTCTGCGTTCCTGATTTGCTTCTGCACTCGATCTTTTCTTTCCAAACAGTCCCATTTCATTCTCCTGTACAGGTGTTTATTCTATCTCTGTCACCAGATACTTTCCGGAATACCCTTCTTTATATCTTCCGGAAGAGCTGTACCCGGTATCCTCAAAAGCGATCTGCAGCTGCTTTTTCGTATCTTTTCGAACGAATACATCGCCGCAAGCGCATCTCGCATCCAACTCGACTTTATTCTTCTTCCCGACAATGTGTGAAAAACTCTGTTTTCGGACAATGTCGTAACGATCCTCCATGACCAGGTATCCGACCTCGACGTCCTGCTTCTGCATAGCGTCTCCGAACCGGTCCGCAACGGAAAATACCCAGTAATGGCCCCAAGGAAATTCGACGGCCTCGGTCGTTTCGGGAGCGGTATCAAAAAACTGCGTCAGACCCTCCTGCGCGATCCTCTCCTGCAACGCTTCCTTTTGAGCGGGTTCCAATGCTTTCACCGTCTCAGCGTTTTCATAGAAAACCTTCTCGCCAACGGAAATGCTCGTCTTTTCCTTTACGATACGTTCTCGGGGCGAGATGGAATAAATGCTGTGACCATTAAGCCCGAGGGGCGGACACGAGAAATATGCCCGCAATGCCAGTCGCTCAAAAACGATCTGAATATTCAGTCGGTGTGTCTTTCCCAGATAATTACCGATCAGGATATCGTACTCCCCGCTTCTGCGTCTCGCGATCCGATACGGCATGTGGATGGCAGTTTCATTTGCCGATCCCTCTAACATGCCACGTCCGTGCCAGGACGAAGTCAGATATTTCCATTCGAGAGGCAGATCGAACAAATGATGTAACTCCCGAACGTAATACCGCAGGATCGGGATCACCATGTAATCGAGGTAACTGCCCGGATCGATCCGCGGCGTCTTCATAAGCTTCGCTTTCGGAACGTCGCCCCAAAAATGCGGCTCCTCCGATGTACGCCCTTCCTGCATCATGGCTTCCAGCAACGTCCGGGTGTCTTCGTCCATAACGATCAGATTACGATCCGTCTGCCGCTGATAGCAAGTCACGACCTTCTCCAACAATAGATCGTAATGCGCATCGAGCGCACACAGGTTGAACTGCCGATCCTCGTCGTCGTACACAGCGATCGCCCCGACCTCGTCATGTTTGGATATTAGATTGTAAAAATGTACCATTCTCAAGTCCGACATTCTGCCGATCTCGATCTCGGTTTCATCCATGTGTCGGTACATATTTCCTCCTGCCAATGCTCCTTCTATATCGGTGAACTTAATCTCCGTATGTATACGTCCCCGTAAGATGTCCGTACGCCAGGATATTTCCGTCTTCACCGTCGATTTCCTGCGCTGCTATTAAAATACGGGGATTTGATGTATCAAAGTTAATGTTGACCTTATCCACTTTATGCTTAAGCGCCAGGACAAAGATCTCATATTCATGCGTTCCACTGGGCGGATAAGGACCGACGTACTGTGATTTCGACGCCCATCCGGCATCCAGATTCGTGTCCGTAACTTCAAGCGACTTCCAGTGCACCCAGTTGCCCGGCTTAAGGCTCGGTGATTACGTGACCATGATCGAGCCCGGCATGTGAACGAGCGTATGAAAAACACCGCGAACGAGAAAACGGATGATGGGCAAAATCGGACTCCGAGGCCGATTTTGAGCGAGTTGAGGTCGTTTTCATCAAGAAAACGGCTGAAATCGAAGCGGTACCATCAAATCCGGTTTTGAGTCCCGCGGTATCGTTTTTCAACGCGCAATGAACTGTCCGGAAACGATCATGGTCACGGAAGAATGCCGCCGAGCGGAGGCCGGTCTCAGCATAAATGTGTCAAATGGAACCGTCCTTGTTGCAGGTCATAGACCTGCAACGGTTGACACATTTAGAGGGTTTCGGCGCGGTTTTCGATGTTTTTCTTGAAGTTTATGATGTCGTGATCGTATTCTTTGTTCATGTAGCTCGATGTGATCATGAAATCTGCTCCCGCGCGGCTGATTGCCATGGGGATATCGTACACCTGTGCGATACGCATGAGCGCCTTTACATCCGGGTCGTGCGGTTGTGCCGTCAACGGATCCGAGAAAAAAACGATCATGTCGATCTTACCCTCGACGATGCGCGCACCGATCTGCTGGTCGCCGCCTAAGGGGCCGGAATTATAACCCTTTACCGTCAGTCCGGTGCGGTCCGTGATCATACGTGCTGTAGTTCCGGTGCCGACCAGTTTGTGCTTCTCCAGGATCTTCGCGTGCTTCTTGCACCACTCGATCAGATCGGGCTTCTTTCCGTCATGCGCGATCAGCGCGATCGTCTTTTGTTTCCCGACGGTCAATGTAATAAAATCAGGTTCCATATCTATACTCCTCACTATCGTCTTTCACCGACGATCTATTCTATAAAAATCCATCAAACAACGAGAACTGTGCAGAATCCGGAATGCCGCCCAGAAGGCCCAACTCATCCATCTTATCGATCAATGTCTTCGACAGTTTCGCACGGTCTTTCAGGTCATCCTTCGAAACAAAGGGTCCGTCCTTTGCGGCGGCTTCGAGGCTTTCTGCCGCCTTCTGCCCCATACCGTCGATGGACATGAAGGAAGGCATCAATTTGCCGTCAATGATCTGGAAACGGTCCGCCTTCGCACGATACAGATCGATCGGCATGAAGTCGAAGCCGCGCTCGTACATCTCCTGCACGATGCGCATGTCACGCAGCATATCCTGCTCCTTCACAGACAGGTCGTTCTTATTATGCGTGTAGCGGTTCCAGAATTCCATCAGCGTCGCCTTCAGTTTCGGATAGCCCATGCACATGACTTCATACGAGAAGCCGACGGCGCGGATGCTGAAGAAGGCTGCATAATATGCCAGTGGATGAAAGATCTTACAATATGCGATACGCCAGGCCATCATAACATAGGCTGCTGCGTGCGCCTTCGGGAACATATATTTGATCTTCTTGCAAGACCAGATGTACCAGTCCGGAACGCCATGCTCGGTCATGGTCTCGATCCACTCCGGCTTCAGGCCTTTACCTTTTCGCACGCTCTCCATGATGATGAACGCGAGGTTCGGTTCCAGTCCCTTACTGATCAGGTAGATCATGATATCGTCACGCGTACAGATGGCCGTCTGAATGGTCGCCTTACCCTCGTCGATGAGGGTTTTCGCATTGCCCAGCCAAACGTCGGTACCATGGGAAAGTCCGGACAGACGGATCAGGTCGGCGAAGCAGGTCGGCTTCGCATCGATGACCATCTGCATGGCAAAGTCCGTACCGAACTCAGGAATACCGAGGCAGCCGAGCTTACAGTTCAACAGCGATCCGGGCGCAACGCCGAGAGCGTCCGTGTTCTGGAACAGCGACATGACCTCCGGTGAATCCAGCGGGAAATCCTGCGCGTTCAGTTTCGTAACGTCCTCCAGGAAACGGATCATCGTCGGATCATCGTGTCCCAGAATATCGAGTTTCAACAGGTTGTGGTCGATCGAGTGATAATCGAAATGCGTCGTGATGATCGACGTCGTCATATCATTTGCCGGATGCTGAACGGGCGTAAAGGAATAGATCTCCTCGCCGTGCGGCAAAACGATGATACCGCCGGGGTGCTGGCCCGTCGAGCGGCGAATGCCGACACAGCCGGCCGCGATGCGATCGAGTTCGCAGTTGCGCTTTGATTCGCTATGCTCTTCGAAGTAATGTTTAGCGTAACCGTAGGCAGTCTTATCTGCAACCGTAGCGATGGTACCGGCGCGGAACGTATGGCCCTCACCGAAGATCACTTCCGTGTAGGCGTGCGCCTTACTCTGGTACTCACCCGAGAAGTTCAAGTCGATATCCGGCTCCTTATTTCCCTCGAAACCGAGGAAGGTCTCGAAGGGGATGTCGAAACCATCCTTCTTCATCTTCGTTCCGCAGTTCGGGCAGACCTTATCCGGCATGTCACAGCCGCAGCCTAAGCCGCCGCCGTACTTCTTAACATCCTCGGAGTCGAAATCCGAGTAATGACACTTTGTGCAATAATAATGCGGGCTTAGCGGGTTTACTTCCGTGATACCGGACATCGTCGCCGCCAGCGACGAACCTACGGAACCACGTGAACCGACCAGGTAGCCATCTGCATTCGATTTCAAAACGAGTTTTCGGGCAATGATGTACATGACCGAATAACCGTTCGAGATAATGGAGTTCAACTCCTTATCCAGGCGTTCCCGAACGATGTCCGGAAGCGGCGATCCATAGATCGATTCCGCCTTCTCATGGCAGCTGTTTCGAAGCTCCATATCGGAGTTTTCGATGACCGGCGGACATTTATCGGGGCGGACCGGCGAGATCTTCTCGATCCTGTCGCTGATCTTATGTGTATTGGTGACCACGACCTCGTAAGCCTTCTCTGCGCCGAGGTAGGAAAACTCCTCCAGCATCTCGGCCGTCGTATGAAGGTACAAAGGAGGCTGCGGTTTTTCTTTTTCCAGTTTGTCAAACGTGATGATCCGCCGGTAGATCTCATCTTCAGGCGCCAGGAAGTGAACATCGCCCGTCGCCACGACAGGCTTCTCCATCTTCTCGCCCAGCTCGATCACCTTCCGGTTCAGATCCATCAGGTCTTCCTTGCTGTTGATATTGTCATAATCTTCATCGTCGATCAGGAACTGGTTATTCCCCAGCGGCATGATCTCCAGATAATCGTAGAACGAAGCGATACGGCCCAGTTCATTGTCCGACTCGCCACGGATCAGGGCTTCGAAGAGTTCGCCCGACGCGCACGCGGAACCGACCAGGATGCCTTCACGGTACTGCTCCAGCATGCTCTTCGGGATACGCGGCTTACGTGCGAAGTATTTCAGATGGGAAAATGAGATCATGCGGTACAGGTTTACGCGCCCGGTCTCATTTTGCGCCAGCAAAACGACATGATACATCGGTAGTTTCCGAATCGCTTCTTCGGAGATCTTGCAGTTCTCCTCAAGTTCATCGACATTCGTGATGTTTTTATCCGCCAGCATGTCGCAAAGTTTCTGGAAGATCTCTGCGGTGGCCTCCGCATCATCGACCGCACGGTGATGATGGGCATTCGTTACGCCAAGTTCCTTGCAGACCGTATCCAGTCGATAACGGGACAAGTGCGGCAACAGGCTGCGCGCCATACCGATGGTGTCGACCCAAGTGCCATCGAAGGAAAGCCCCAGGTTCTTCGCCTTCTGCTTGATGAAACCAACATCGAATTCCGCATTATGTGCGACGAGCACGCCGTCTCCGACGAACTCTAGGAAACGCGGCAGAATTACATCGATCGTCGGCGCGTCCATGACCATCGCATCGTTGATGCTGGTCAGTTTCTCGATGCGGTACGGAATCGGTTTCTTCGGGTTTACGAACTCAGAAAAACGGTCAACGATCTCGTTATTACGCACCTTCACGGCACCGATCTCGATGATATCGTTGTAGATCGGCGAGAAACCGGTCGTCTCGATATCGAAAACGATGAAGGTCGTGTCTGTAAGGCTCTGTCCCTGACTGTCATTGACCGTGTGCTTAAAGTCATCGACGAGGTAGCCTTCCACGCCGTATATGACCTTAAAATCGGAGCCCTTCTCAAGGGCATGCATGGCATCGGGAAATGCATGCACGACGCCGTGGTCCGTGATTGCCAATGCAGAATGTCCCCATTTCGCGGCCTGCTTCACGAGATCGCCGGCTTCGGAAACCGCATCCATCTCGCTCATCTTTGTATGGCAATGCAGTTCGATACGCTTTACCGGCGCATCGTCCACTCGCGTCGTACGTTTATCCGCCGACTTTTTGATGGCGCGAACAGACGCGATCTCATAATCATGATCGTAGCTGTCATACTGGCAAATGCCCCACAGCTCGATAAACATCTTCTCTTTCAGCAGGGTTTTGAACTCTGCCATATCTTCCGTCGCGATAAACATCTTACAACGGATGCTGTCGGTAAAGTCCGTTACACAAAAGGTAACGATCGTCTTCGTGCCGTTGCTGACTTCACGCGAATCCATGCCGAAGACCTGACCATAGATATAGACCTCGCCGACGTCAGAATATAAGGTGTTGATCGGGGTAAAACTATCCGGCGAACGGAAGGAGGGACCGAACACGGCGTTCTCATCCGAAGCATCGCGCAGTCCATCATAACCGCGGTAACGTCGAGGTTGAGAGCCATATTTTCCGTCATTATCCCCCTTGCGGGCATTTCGGCTCCAGCGTCCGCCGGAAGCCTTCTGTTCTGCCTGTGCAGGCTTCTTTTCTTCGGGTTTCTTGGTATCTTTTTTCTTCTCTTCTTTCGACTGCGCGGGTTTCTGTGCCGGAGTCGGAACCGATGCAACGGCGGGCGCCGCCTCTGCGAGCGCAGTCTTCACCTCAGCCGTTGCTGCGGATGTCTCTTCATTCTGTGTGGGAACTTCAAAACTTTGCGCATCGTCATCCTCCGCAGAAATATATGGCATGCCGTCGGAATCGTACGAAGGCAGTTCCGTCACGGTATCATAATCCATGAACTCCTCTTCGTCTTTGCGAGGCGGAAGATTCGCGCTACGCAGCCGGATGCGTTCATCCATGATCACGTGGATATCGACCTCCATGGCGAAACGCTCCAAAAAGATCTTATGCAATTGTTTTTTCAGGCACTCGAGTTTCTTCTCGATCACTTCGCTCTTGCAAGTCGTGATCGTCAGCCGGTTCCCTTCTGCTTTCCATTCGGCATTATTCAAATGCACAGCCACAGCAGGCATGAGATAGAAACACTCATCCATCAGGCTGTCTTTATATACTTCCAGAAGATTCTCCAGGTTGTACTGGGCAGACAGATGATAATGCTCCACAAAATGTACATCCGTCTTATCTTCCAGAGCCTGTCGTTTGATCTCGCGAGCGCAGTACAGGATGTCCGGACGCAGGATCAGATTATCGCAATGCATGCGGATAATGAGGACCTGGGGATCTTCCATCTTCAAGTCCATCTGATCGATCCAAACCTCGGTAAATACATCCCGACAGGCTTCTTTTAACGACAGATTGTTAAAAACTTCAAAAAACTTCTTACTCATTTAGTTTATCCAGTTCATCTTTTAACGCAGCAAGCAGTTGATCCTCCAGTACTTTTCGCAGGATCTCGCCTTTGCGGAACAAAAGTCCTACACCATCGCCGCCGGCGATCCCGAGGTCGGCTTCCCTCGCCTCACCGGGTCCATTGACCACGCAGCCCATAACGGCAACTTTGATATTTAAGGGGTAATCTTCGACCAGTCGTTCTACGCGCTCGGCCAGTCCGATCAGGTCGATACGGGTCCGACCGCAGGTCGGGCAGGAAACGACTTCGATACCATCGTTACGAAGCCCCAATGTGCGCAAGATCAGTTTTGCGCTCTTGATCTCATATACCGGGTCTCCGGTCAGAGATACACGGATGGTGTCGCCAATGCCTTGGTTTAAGATAAGCCCCAGGCCCAGCGCCGATTTGATATTTCCGGAAAATACCGTTCCGGCTTCAGTAATGCCGACATGCAGCGGATGGGTCGTCTGGCTTGCGATGATCTCATGGGCGCGAACGCACATCATAACATCCGAAGATTTAATACTGATGACCAGGTTGTCATAGCCCATGTCTTCGATGCGGCGCACCTTCTCCAGCGCGCTTTCTACAAGGCCCTCGGCCGTCACACCATGATTCTTTTCGAGGATATCTTTCTCAAGAGATCCGGAATTCACACCGACACGGATGGGGATATTTCGCTCCTGTGCAGCCTTCACTACCTCGCGAAGTTTATCGTCTCCGCCGATGTTTCCGGGGTTGATGCGGATCTTATCCGCACCCTTTTCGATCGCACGAATCGCAAGCCGATGATCGAAATGGATATCGGCTACTAAGGGAATATGTATGTGGGGCTTGATCTTCGCAATGGCGTCAGCGCCTTCCGGCGTAGCTGCCGTACAGCGAATGATCTCGCATCCCGCTTTTTCCAGTTGCAATATCTGGGAAACGGTGGCCTCCACATCCTCGGTGCGGGTATTCGTCATCGACTGGATGCGGATCGGATTACCGCCTCCGATCACCACATTTCCGATGGAAACGGTCTTTGTATGCTCTCTCATATCTCCCCCACACTTCTTGTCTCTTTAGAAAAAGAACTTTCGGATATCATTAAAGAAAACGAAAATGACTAAGGCAAATAACAACAATGCTCCTGCAAGCGTCACATAGCCTTCTTTTTCCCTGGGTACCGGCTTACGGCGAATGAGTTCGATCAGACAGAATAACAATCTTCCACCATCGAGTGCAGGAATCGGAAGCAGGTTCATGATGCCCAGGTTTACAGAAAACAGGATCGCCAAATTGAGGAAATTCAACAGTACGATGCCGACACCTTCGGATTTCGTCTCCGTTACCGTCTCACCCATAATGCCCACTACGCCGACCGGGCCGGATAGATCATTGACCGAGGCCTTACCGGTGAAGAGCATTCCAAGACTCTTAACGGTCACACGCATCCAGTAAACGACCTCATGTCCGCTAAAGCGGAGGATGCGCAATGCACCAACGTCCTCACGGCCCATATACTGGATACCGATGAGCGGACGAGGGGTTGCCACCTTTTCTTCATCTGATTTCTTAGAGTTTTGCAGAGTATTTTTTGCTTCTTCGTCAGCCATCTCCTGTGTCTGAAGCTTTGGAGTCAATTCGACCGTGTGCTTCTCGCCGTCACGTTCGAATACCACGGTAAGTGGGCCTTCTTTGTAATCCAATTGCATATACAACTGCAGATCACGCTGGGTCATTATCCGGTGACCATTGACCGAATAGATAACGTCTCCGGTTTCGATCCCGGCGGCCTGCGCAGGGTAATCGTCGATCGCCTTTCCGACACGCGGTGTATCCACGCCGGCAAATGCGAACAAAACGATCGCAAGAACGAACGCCAGAAGGAAGTTGAAAAACGGTCCTGCAAACAGGATCGCCATACGCGCCCACACCGACTTCTCGGTAAAGGATCTGCCTTCCTGCTCTTTCAGCATTTTCGCATATTCTTCATCTTCCATGTCGACCAAGCCCAGATCTGCGCCGAGCATCTGACATGCGCCGCCGAACAAGATCCATTTCAACGAGTATTTCGTTCCGTTGACCGTCTTCGAAATGATCGTCGGACCGAAGCCGATGGAAAACTCGATGACATGGACTCCGTTCCGCTTCGCTACGATGAAGTGGCCGAATTCATGTACCGATATCAACAGGCCCAGAATAAATATGGCCGCAATTAATCCGATGAATGTATCCATGTTACTCCTTTTTACACATGCAGCGCACATAAACGGCGCGTCTCCCGTTCGGTCTCGAAGATGTCATCCAGCGTTGCATCTGCGATATACGGAACGGTGTCGACCGCACGTGCGATCGTTTCATAAATGTCTGTATAGCGGATCTTTTCTGCGAGGAAATCCGCGACTGCGACTTCATTTGCCGCGTTAAAGACAGTAGGTGCATTACCCCCTTTGCGACCGATTTCGTACGCCAGTTTCAGCGCCGGGAAACGCTCGAATGAAGGTGCCTCAAACGTGATCTGCTTAAGCTTCGTGAAATCCAGAAACTCACCATTTAACGGACGACGATTCGGATAGGTCAATGCATACAAAATGGGCAGGCGCATATCGGGCGTGCCCAACTGCGCGATCACTGCGCCGTCGTTAAATTCCACCATCGAGTGAATGATGCTCTGGGGCTGCACGACGACTTCGATCTGATCGTAGGTCGCGTCAAACAGCCAGTGGGCTTCCATGACTTCCAGGCCTTTATTTACCATGGTCGACGAGTCGATCGTGATCTTATGGCCCATGGACCAGTTTGGATGCGCGAGTGCGTCGGCGATGGTGATGTGCTCCATCTGCTCCTTCGTGTAGGTGCGGAACGGACCGCCGGAAGCCGTCAGCAAAATGCGACGCAGCTGATCCTTCGAAGGCTCCTTATGGAGACACTGGAAGATCGCGCTGTGCTCACTGTCAACGGGCAATATGGAAATGCCCTCCTTCTGCGCCAGAGGCATGATGATGTGTCCGGCCGTCACGAGGGTTTCTTTATTCGCCAGGGCGATATCCTTATGTGCGCGGATTGCGGCGACGGTCGGGCGGATGCCCATCATGCCGACGAACGCGGTAACGACTACGTCTGTATGCGGCAGAACGGCGATCTCGATCAAGCCGTCCATCCCGGCAACGACCTTACAGTCGGAAATGCCCGAAATTCGCGTTTTAAAGGCTTTTGCGGCGTTTTCATCGTAGATGCCTACTATCTCAGGTTTGAACCGCAAGACCTGCTCCTCGAGCAGATCCAGGCGATTCCCGGCAGCCGCAAGCGCCGTGATCTTCATATCGGATGCATTGTCCGCAACTACAGACAATGTCTGGGTGCCGATGGATCCCGTGGATCCCAGAACGGCAATACGTTTCATAATACTCACCTTCCGAAAAGCGGATTATTGGATAGCCAGGTAGCGGAACAATTCCGCTACGTAAAAAGCAACAGGAGCGGCAAACAAAATGGAATCAAAGCGGTCCAGAACGCCGCCGTGTCCCGGGATCAGTTTGCCGTAGTCTTTAATATCGTGATTGCGCTTGATCGCCGACGCAGCCAGATCACCGATCACGGAGATCGCACCGCAAACGATACACAGGATCATACACATGAGCGCAGGGTTTGCTCCCAAAACGGTCATCTTATCTGAGAAAATGATCCCATATACAAGCCCCAGGATCCCAGCACCGACCAAGCCGCCGACGAAACCTTCGACCGACTTCTTCGGGCTTAATACGGGCGCCATCTTATGCGTCTTCAGGAACTTCTTACACAGCATGCCCGTGCAGTATGCACAAGTGTCGCTGCCCCAGGATGCGATGACGATCAGCCAGACCAGGAACTTCCCGTCCGGTGCCATCCGCAGCTGATAGATGTACGAAAGCAAAAGCGCTACATAAATGAACGCGGTAAAAGCGGCAAATGTCGCCTCGCTGTTGAACGTCGGATAGGTAAGCACATAGACCGACATCAGAAGCAGGAAAAAGACCACGATCATGAAAACCAAAAAGTCCATGCGTTCCAGATACAGAAGGACGTACAGGCCGATGGTCGCCGCATAGGCAAACAGTCCCGGAAGCTTCTTCTCCAGTTTGAACACACGAAGGAACTCAAAAACTCCGATCAGGGACAAAAGTCCGACCGTGATCAAAAGCACTTCGTTACCGGTGATGATCGTCACCAGCATCAATATAACAAGAACGATACCGCTCAGTAATCTTTGGATAAACACCTTAGCATACCCCTAATTTCATTTCTTTGATAAGCCGCCGAACCTGCGGTCGCGCGTGTTGTAATAACGGATCGCTTCGATCAGATCCTCTTTCGAGAAATCCGGCCACAGAACGTCGGTAAAGTACAGTTCCGCATAGGCGGACTGCCAGATCAGGTAGTTCGAGAGACGCTGCTCGCCGCTCGTACGGATCAGAAGATCCGGATCCGGTATTAGCTTCGTATCGAGATGCTGTGCGAGCACCTGCTCTGTCACAGGTTCCGTAAGTGTTCCGTCCTTCGCTTCCTGGATCATCTTGTTTACGGCACGCGTGATCTCGTCACGGCCGCCGTAATTGATCGCGATGGTAAATGTGATGCGGGAGTTATCCTTCGTCTTCTCTTCCAGTTCATTGATCCCATCGATGATGTCCTGTGGGAACCGTGAACGTTCGCCGATCATCAGGACCCGGGCATCATTCTCCAGGGCTGTCTTCAACAACCGCTTCATATAGGCACGAAACAACGTCATAAGGCCGCTGACTTCCTCCGCCGGACGCTTCCAGTTCTCCGTGGAAAACCCATAGACTGTCAGGTATTTGATGCCCAGGTCCGCCGCATGGAATACAGTCTTCTCGACCGTTGCAAACCCCTGTGCATGCCCTAAGTTTCGCGGCAGGCCGCGTTTTTTCGCCCAGCGGCCGTTACCGTCCAGAATGATGGCGACGTGCTGCGGGATCGTTAAATTCTCGACCGAAAGGTCGGTTTTTTTCTTTCTCTTGAACATATTACTGCCTTTTACTCATCATTTCAAAAATCGAAAGCAGCCTTGCGGCAAAAATGCGTGGCAAGGCTGTTTTGCAGGGGCTTCGCAAAGCCGCGGAGGATCAAACGGTCATGATCTCCTTCGTCTTAGCTTCCGCCATCTTATCGATCTTCTCGATGTATTTATCGGTCAATTTCTGAACTTCTTCTTCGGAATCCTTAAGCTCATCTTCGGTGATCTCGGAATTCTTCTGCATCTTCTTAAATGCTTCGTTCGCGTCGCGGCGGATGTTGCGGATGGCTACTTTTGCATTCTCCGCTTTCTTCTTAACATCCTTCGCCAGATCCTTACGGCGCTCCTCCGTCAGTTCCGGGAACACCAGGCGGATCACACGGCCGTCATTACTCGGCGTGATACCGATATCGGAGATCATGATCTGCTTCTCGATGTCCTTGATCAGGCTCTTCTCCCAAGGCTGAATCTGGATCACGCGCGGCTCCGGCACGGAAATATTCGCGACTTGCTGAATGGTGCTGGAAACACCGTAATAATCCACACGCAGACGATTTAAGATCGCCGGGTTCGCACGTCCTGCGCGAATGCCCTGATACTCTTCATCCAAAGCGTCACAGGATTTCTCCATTTTCTCTTCATATGAGAACAACTCTTCATCCATATCCATACTGCAATTCCTCCATTCCTTTTATGCTGTAACGATGGTACCGTTTATGTTTCCAAGCATCGCGTTTGCAATGCTGTTTTCCTCTTTCAGTGAGAATACCGCGAGCGGGATCTTATTCTCCAGGCACATGATAGATGCCGTCAGATCGATCACGCCGAGTCTCTTCTCAACGACTTCGGACAATGTCAGCGTTTCGAATTTCTTCGCGTTCGGGTTGATCATCGGATCTGAGTCATATACGCCGTCGATGTTCTTCGCCAACAAGATGCAGTCCGCCTCCATCTCGATCGCACGAAGGGCGATGCCTGTATCGGTCGAAAAGTACGGATGGCCTGTACCGCCTGCGAAGAAGCAAACCTCTCCGGCTGCAAATGCTGCCTCCGCCGCGTCCTTTGAAAACAGAGTCGTCATCGTGCCGCAGGCAAATGGTGTGAAGATGCGGGTCTTCAGACCTACGCCGCGGAAGATCTCGGATACATAGATCGCATTCATGATCGTAGCTAACATACCGATCTGGTCGGATTTCGTACGCTCGATCTCGTTTCCGGTACGTCCGCGCCAGAAGTTTCCTCCCCCGATAACTACACCGAGACGGATATCCCCACCTTCGTCGATCGCTGTGCGTACCTGCATTGCGACATTTCGGCAAATATCCTCGTCAAATCCGGTTTTTTTATCTCCCGCGAGGGCTTCCCCGCTCAGTTTCAAAAAGATGCGCTTCATTCGATTTCCTCTTTCTTTATAACGTGCGAGGCGTTGGTTTTCTC
The DNA here is from genome assembly GCA_017543445.1 of Lachnospiraceae bacterium. GTDB lineage: Bacteria > Bacillota > Clostridia > Lachnospirales > Lachnospiraceae > UBA1201. The sequence goes on from JAFYGB010000037.1 coordinate 21,920, forward strand.
ACACTTTCGGAGTTGTTTTACTCCACCTTATATTTTATCATACCGGGGCTTCTTTGTCTAGTATCTCTTTCCCTCTCTCCTCGTCGGAAAGCTTCCCGTCCGCCATGTAAACGATGCGGTGACACATCTGCTTTACGACGTCGCGATCGTGGGAAATGAACAGGAACGCGATGCCTGTCTCCCGCTGTACTTTCAGGAATAATTCCAGGATCTGTTTCTGCACCGTAACGTCCAGCGCAGACACAGGTTCATCGGCGATGATAAACTTCGAACCCTGGACTAATGCGATCGCAATTGAGATGCGCTGTCGCATACCGCCAGACAGTTCCCGCGGATAGCGATCCAGCACTTCCGGCATCAGGCCAACCTGCTGAACCGTCTCAATCACAAGCTTATTCTTCTGATCCTGTGTCAGATCCGTACGCAGAGCCAGCGGCTGCTTTAAGATCCAGCCGATCTTCTTCTTCGGATTCAGCGAACTGTACGGGTCCTGGAAGATCATCTGCGGGTGCTTCGTATGATGGATCACCGCGCCTTCGGTATCCTTCAAAAGTCCCAGGATACCCTTCGACAGCGTAGATTTTCCACAGCCGCTGCGGCCGACCAGGCCGACACATTCACCTTCATGGATCGTCAAGTTCACATGATCCACGATGCAGACCCTGCCGCCTTTCTCGAAGAAGTGTTTTTTCTTCTTCGGATAGAATGCCGAGAAATCCCGGATCTCCAGCACCGGTTCCTCCAGAGCGTCGTCCTTATCCTCGCGTTCTCTTCCGTCCGGGATCGACGCGATCAGCACTTTCGTATAGTCTTCCTTCGGATTCTTGAAGATCTCCTCCGGTGTACCGGTCTCTACGATCTTACCATTCTGCATAACGTAGATACGGTCGCAGAAATTCCGGACGATGCTCATATTGTGCGAGATGAACAGCACCGCCATATGCATCTCTTGATTTAGTTTTTTCAAAAGCTTCAGGATCTGGTCCTGCAGCTGAACGTCCAGCGCCGTCGTCGGTTCGTCCGCGATCATCAGTCGCGGCCGTCCGATCAGGGCGATGGCGATCATCACACGCTGGCGCATACCGCCGGACAGCTCGTGCGGGTACATCGACACGATCTCTTCCGGGTGGTCCAGACCGACGATCGTCAGGTTCTCGATGACCTTTGCTTTTCTTTCTTCCTCGGTCAATGTACCAAAGGCTTCCGGATGCAGAAGCAAAACTTCCTCCACCTGGCGGCCGATCTTCATCAGCGGGTTCAGGGACGTCATCGGCTCCTGGAACACCATGGAGATCTCCTTGCCTTTATACATTTGCCGTTCATTAACTTTAAAATCAGACAGGTCCTTTCCGTCGAACATGGTGCTTCCCGAGACACTAGCGTCATCGTTTAACAACCCCATGATGGACAACGCGGAAACGGACTTTCCGGAGCCGGACTCGCCGATGATACCGACGATCTCATTTTCCTCTACCTGGAAATTCACGTGGTTGACCGCGACTTTATCGCGGAATTCCACGCACAGGTCATTTACGGATAACAGCATGTCACACCCCCTTCTCCGAATAGTTCTCACTGACGAAGCTGAAGCCTAAGATCAGCAGGATCAGGAAGAAACCGGGAGCGATAACGCACCAGGGCGACGAAAACATCACGCCCTGTGCTTCCGCGAGCATGCGGCCCAGCGAGGCGTCCGGCGGCGATACGCCGATGCCCAGGAAACTCAGTCCCGACTCGGCGAGAACGGCGTTATTGAAGCCGACGGCCACGCCCGCCATCCACGTCGGAAAGATATTCGGGAAAATATGGATGAAGATGATGCGCAGTTTTCCTGCGCCCATCAGTCTGGCACTACGGATGTACTCCGCATCCTTCACCTTAATGACCTCACCACGCACGAGACGCGCGAAACTCGGGATGAAGGCGATACCGAGGGCAACGATGACGTTATACTTTCCGGGGCCGACCAGACTGATCATAACGAGGGCCAAAAGGATGCTCGGGATCGAGATCAACGTGTCGTTGAGGCGCATGATCACTTCATCGAACCATCCGCCCAGATAGCCGGACAATGAGCCAACGACCGCACCGATGAGGCCGCCGACAGCGACAACGCCGAAGGCAATGATAAACGTATCCTGCATGCCGCTCATTACCCGCGAGAACACATCGCGGCCGAACTCATCCGTGCCCATGATATGCTTCAGCGAAAGCCCCCGACTAGCCATGGAAAAATCCATCGCATTCGGATCGTAGGGCAGCCAAAAATAGCTCACAAGGATCCCCAGAAACAGGATCGCAAGTAAGATCGCGCCCACGTGGAAGTAATGATTTCTTTTATTCCAAAACCGTCTAAATCTGCGCATACATCAATCCTCCATGGTGATTCTCGGGTCGATGCACTGATACAGAATATCAACGATCGTATTCATAACGATAACAACAAACGCCATATACAAAATGATCACAGAAACGACCGGGAAGTCGCGGGTATTGATCGACGAGATCAGAAGCTGCCCCAGTCCCGGCAGACCGAATACCTGTTCCACGACGATACTGCCGGCCATGATCTCCGCGATGGTCATGCCCAGGATCGTTATAACGGGCAGGATCGCGTTTTTGAGAATGTGGTGATAAAATACACGTTTCTCTCCCGCTCCCTTCGAATACGCCGTACGGACGTAATCCTTACGCGATTCTTCGAGAACGTTGGTACGCAAAAAGCGAGATACCATCGAGATCTTCGGGATCGCTATGGCGAACGCTCCCGGGACCATACATCCCAAAAAGCCGATGAAACTGTTCTCCGGCCGGACGAAATAATAAGGCACAAAAAGCTTCAGACCCAGGCCGAAGATCAAAATGATCAGGATACCTGTGAAGAACGACGGCACGGCCATGAAGACCTGGGTCGTCACATGAAGCGCTGCACCGATCGGTTTTTTCGCAGTTCTTCCGAGGAAAATGCCGACCGGAAGCGAGATCAAAACGATCAGCAGGAAACTCTCCATCGCCAGGAAGAACGTAACTTTCAGTTTTCCGCCGATCAGTTCCGCCACCGAACGGTCGTATTTGTAGGAATCTCCGAAATCCCCGCGAAGCAAGCCGAACAACCAGTTGAAGTAACGCTTGAAGAACGGATCATCCAGATGCAGTTGTTTTCGGAGCGCCGCCACCTGTTCCGGCGTCGCATTCGTTCCGAGACGCGAAACAGCGCCATCTCCCGGAATGATCTGGAAGATGACGAAGATCAGAAAAGAGATCAAAAGTAA
>JAFYGB010000038.1 GCA_017543445.1 Lachnospiraceae bacterium
GCCCTGGCCATCCCGTTTTCCTACGGACTGATCAAGGAGCGCACCGCCGCCCTGTTCACGGACTCCATCCGCGCGTCCGTCCTCTCCGCTTTCGGCTACGAAGCGCAGATCCTGGAATTCATCGACACCGAACACACACCGAAGAACATCCTGATCCGCGCCATGAAGAAGAGCGACACACCCGCATCACCCGATGCGAAGAAGCTGCAGGAGATCCACACATTGTGCGACTACCTGAACGCAAAACCAACGCTGCTGTCCCTGCTGGGTGAGGCAGACAACTGACCCATATTTGACGAGGAAGGCTCCTCAAGACAGACCGCGTAGGCACTTCGCGGCAGAACAAATCCAACGGGAGCCTGTATATATACATGAGCACACCCATTAACGAACAAGACGAGATCCGTCTTCTGGCCAATGCCTATCACAACATCTATAAGAAGATCAGCTACGGCAAGATCCGCATCCGCAAGCGCCACAAACCGTTTTCCATCACGGCGCCTGCGCTGAACGATTTCCTGGAGCAGTATCTGAAGAGCGGCTATGACGGGACGGACCAGAACCGCATGCGCCGGCTGCTGTTTCGCTACATTGCCCGCAAACGCCCGTGCCCGACGCAAATGGACATCCGCACGCTGATCGAAGCATACGCGGCCAAGGAATACGAAGATTTTAAGGAGGTCCGCGTCGGCGACACGCCGATCAGCGACATTCTCTCCCTGGAGAAGGAAAACCCGGAGCTTCTGGCGACACAGCCGTTCTCGCAGATCTACCGCGAGCGCTACGTTGTGAAGCAGACGCGAAACGACATTCTCGCGCTGCTGCCTTTAAACCCGATCGACGCCTACCCCGAAGCGCGCGCCCTGCTGCGCCACTTCATTATCCACGTGGGCGCAACGAACACCGGTAAGACGTACCAGTCCCTGCAGCGTCTGAAGGAGGCACGCCACGGCGTCTATCTCTCGCCGCTTAGACTGCTCGCGCTGGAAGTACAGGAACGCTTCCTGATGGAGGACGTCATGTGCTCCATGTCCACCGGCGAGGAGGAAGATATCGTCCCGGGCGCGACCATCATGTCGTGTACCGTGGAGAAACTGCACGTGGAGGAAGTCTACGACATCGCCGTTGTGGACGAATGCCAGATGATCGCGGATATCGACCGCGGCTACGCCTGGACGCGCGCGATCCTGGGGCTGATGTGCACCGAGATCCACCTGTGCATGGCGCCGGAAGCCCTCCCCATCATCTGCAAGATGATCGAAGAATGTAACGATACCTATGAGATCCATGAACATACACGTGACACCGAACTGGTGTTCGAGGACGAGCCCTACGATTTAGAGCGCGACTTAACGCCGGGCGACGCGCTGATCGTTTTTTCGAAGAAGAAGGTGCTCGCTCTCGCTTCGCACTTAAAGGCGATGGACCGCAAGGTCAGCGTCATCTACGGCGCGCTCCCGTACCAGTCGCGTAAGGAGCAGGTACGCCTGTTTCTGGAAGGCCAGACCGATGTGGTCGTGGCGACCGACGCCATCGGCATGGGCATGAACCTGCCCATTCGCCGCGTAGTCTTCATGGAGACGGAGAAATTCGACGGCGTGACCTACCGCCACCTGGAGCCCCAGGAGGTCAAGCAGATCGCAGGGCGTGCAGGCCGTCGCGGCATGTATGACATCGGTTACGTGCGCAGTGTCGAGAACTGCGAACAGGTAAAGGCCATGCTGGAGCAGCCGCTCCCGCCGCTGCCGGTCATCCAGCTGGGCGTTCCGGACAATATCATCAATCTGGACCATCGCCTCGACGATATCCTCAACACCTGGCAGTCATTGCCCACCAGCGACGTATACCGCCGGCGCGACGTATCGCGTGAAGTCCAGTTGTACCGCATCCTGCACGACCGCGTGCCAAACCTGAATAACTACGACTATTACGACGCCATCACCATTCCGTTCGCAGAGACGCCGGAGATTCAGCGTGAGTGGCTGAACTTCTGCACCATCTTCTTCACGAAGGGCGAGGACGCGCTGTGGTTCCCGTCCCGCAACCCGAAGAACCTGGACGAATACGAGACCTACTATAAGATCCTGGACCTGTACTACCAGTTCTGCAACCGTTTCGAGCTGCCGTTCGAGTACGACCTGCTCATCGAGACGAAGGCCGAGGTGGCGAACCACATCTGCGATATCCTCGTGGATAATCTCCGCCTTTACCGCCGTGTCTGCCGCCTCTGCGGTAAGCCGCTGCGCTGGGATCACCCCTTCCCCGTCTGCGAAGCCTGCTACGCAAAACAGCACGCCATCGCGACGCCGGAAGATAAATCCGAAGAAGAATACGCAGAACCAAACGAAATCGAGTAAAAAAGGCTTTACTTCATCAGTTTAAAGTGATATATTTAAAAAGGGTCGGAGCAGATCCGGCCCTTTTGATTGGAACATTTAGTAAACCTGCCCGGATCGGATTCAGTCCGGCTACAAGGAGTTTTATCATGCCTATCACAGAAATCTTAGAGAGAAACTGTAAACTCTACGGGGAAGAGATCTGCCTCGTGGAGATCAATCCCGAGATCAAGGAGACCCGCCGCGTAACCTGGAAGGAGTACGAGCTCACGGAGCCGAACCCGACTTCCTACTATCGCCGCGAGATCACCTGGAACGTGTTCAATGAAAAGGCGAACCGTTTCGCAAACCTGCTGCTCTCCCGCGGCATCAAGAAGAACGACAAAGTCGCGATCCTCTTGATGAACTGCCTCGAGTGGCTTCCTATCTATTTCGGTATTTTGAAGACCGGCGCCATCGCCGTTCCGCTCAACTTCCGTTACGCGTCCGACGAGATCAAATATTGTGTTGAGCTCGCCGAAGTGGACGTCCTGGTCTTCGGACCCGAGTTCATTGGCCGCGTGGAAGAGATCGCGGACGACATCAGCACGAACCGTCTTCTGTTCTATGTGGGACCGAACTGCCCGACCTTCGCGGAGGATTACATCGAGCAGACCGCGAACTGCGCGAGCACCAGCCCGGCGATCCGCCTGACCGACGACGACTACGCTGCCATCTATTTCTCCTCAGGAACCACCGGTTTCCCGAAGGCGATCCTGCATAAGCATCAGTCTCTGACCCACTCCTGTAAGGTGGAGCAGAACCACCATCACCAGACGCACGACGACGTCTTCCTCTGCATCCCGCCGCTCTATCACACCGGCGCGAAGATGCATTGGTTCGGTTCCTTCCTCGAGGGCGCGAAGTCCGTTCTCCTGAAAGGTACCCGCCCGGAAGTCATCCTCGACGCGGTCTCGAAGGAGCACTGCACCATCGTTTGGCTGCTGGTTCCGTGGGACCAGGACATCCTGGATGCGATCGACTCCGGCGAGGTGAACCTCGCGGATTACGAGCTCTCTCAGTGGCGTCTCATGCACATCGGCGCACAGCCCGTGCCCCCGAGCCTGATCAGGCACTGGATGGAATACTTCCCGCATCATCAGTACGATACGAACTACGGTCTTTCGGAATCGACCGGTCCTGGCTGCGTGCATCTCGGCATCGGAAACACCCATAAAGTCGGCGCGATCGGCATCCC
>JAFYGB010000039.1 GCA_017543445.1 Lachnospiraceae bacterium
AATCGTAGACAGAAATAATGGAATCTGTAATCTCGAAACGACAGTGGGTATACAATTAAAATTGCAGGCTGTATATAGCAAAAGCAAGCAATCAATTACATCTATTGAGATTGATGATATTAACGATTACAATTGCCCGTATTGTCCATACTAAAAGTGTTGATATGTTTGCGACAACAGACACACTCGTAGAAATGTTTCCGCATACAGACGGAATTCTGGATATGTTCCCGCATACGGGTGACATCCATAATGGTGTCTCGGGGCATGTGGAAACTGTTTGCCTTCTCGAACAGCAGTGAACCGTTGTTTTATCGAAAGAGCACCTTACATAATAGTAAGGTGCTTTTTTACGTTGAATAGGAGTATATAAAACTTGAAATACGCTTACGAGAAAACAGTATGCAAACGGGAGTCGATTATGCTATAATGATGGTAGTTAGTCGAAGATGAAGTGATACAGAACTATAATTATGCGAAGAGTCCGGAGGAGCGGAGAATGAAGAAGAGGAGAAGACTCCTGGTTTTAGGCGTTCTGTTGTTCGTGGGTATACTCAGTTCGTGCGGAACGAGGGATAAAAACTACACAGCGACGTTCGAAGCACAGCCACTGAGTGAGAAAGAGATCATCGCATTTGTGAAGGATTATATGCTCAAAAAATACAACGATGACGCTGATCGAGAGCGCGGAAGGCTTGAAGCCGGATACGGGCGCCGATAAGATCAAAGATCACAGTCATGTGGTGTATCTTATGGTTGGGACGCCGAGAGCGTATGGCCTCAGCCTGGGCGGCAAGCCCGAAACGGTTAAATACGGGATGACCGACGTATACGCGCTTGAATTCGAGAAACAAGCAAAATAATGTGTATAGGAGGGACAGGGATGAAGAGATTGTTATACAAAAGACGTGTAATGGTAGTGGAAGACGAGTATATCAATCGCCAGATACTCGGGAATATCCTGGCGAGTGAGTACGAGGTCGTCTACGCGAGTAATGGACAGGAGGCCTGGGATATCCTGCAGAAGGAAGCGGACGATATATCGCTCATTCTGCTGGACCTTCTGATGCCGGTCATGGACGGCTTCGAACTGATCCAGAAACTTCAGGCGGATCCGGAGCGGAAACGGATCCCGGTCATCGTCATGACATCCGAAAAGGAAGCAGAAGTGAAGAGTATCCGGCTCGGCGCCGCGGACTTTATCGCGAAGCCCTACGACATGCCGGAGGTCATTCTGGCACGCTGCGAGAGGATCATCCGCATGTCCGAGGATGCATCCTTGATCGATTCGACTGAAAAAGACGCGATCACGGGGCTTTATACCCGCGACTATTTCTTCGAGTACATTCGTCAGATCGAAAACCATAGGATGGAGCCGACCGACGCGCTGGTGTTTAATATCGACCATTTCCATCTGGTCAATGAAATGTACGGCAGGAGCGCCGGCGACGAAACTCTGCTTCGTGTCGCACAGACGCTTAAGGATGTGCTGGGGGACCACGCGGTGATCTCCTGCAGGACTGAGGCGGATACGTTCTATGTGTATTGTGAGCATATTGACGATTATGCGCCGTTCGTAGCCGAATTGCAGGAACAGTTGGGCGGGGAGAGCGATTCTTCGAAGATCCGGCTTCGTGCCGGCATCTATCAGAATGCGGATCCGGAGGCGGACGCCGAGGCCCGTTTCGACCGCGCGAAGATCGCCTGCGACCGTATTCGTGGCGATTATTCGACCCCGGTCGCCTATTACAACAAGGATCTGCATCAAAAATCGATCTACCACGAGCGCCTCATCAAAGATATCGACGCGGCGATCGCGCATGAAGACTTCAAAGTCTTCTTCCAGCCGAAGTACGACATCAGCGGCGACACGCCGAAACTCAGAAGCGCTGAAGCATTGATCCGCTGGATGCATCCGGAACTCGGCATGATCAGCCCGGGCGATTTTATCCCGCTGTTTGAAAGCAACGGCCTGATCCAGAAGGTCGATAATTACGTCTGGAAGAAGGCGGCCGCGCAGATCCGCGAGTGGAAGGAGAAGTTCGGCTTCAGTGTTGCGGTGTCGGTCAATGTTTCGCGCGTGGATATCTTCGATCCGAAGCTTTTGGAGAAACTTCGCGGGATCCTCGACGAGAACCGTCTGAATGAAGATGAACTGATGCTGGAGATCACGGAGTCGGCCTACGCCGATAATGCGAACACGCTTACGGAGGTGACGGAGAACCTGCGTGCCTCGGGCTTTAAGATCGAGATGGACGACTTCGGCTCCGGCTATTCGTCGCTCAACATGATCACGACGATCCCGATCGATGTATTGAAACTGGATATGAAGTTCATCCGCAACATGGAGAAGGATCCGAAGAGCATGAAACTGGTGGAACTGATCATCGATATCGCGAAGTTCCTCGACGTGCCCGTCGTCGCTGAAGGTGTGGAAACCAAATCCCAGCTCGATACGCTGAAGCAGATGGGATGCGAGATCATCCAGGGCTATTATTTCTCGAAGCCGGTTCCTGCGGAAGAGTTCGAGAAGTTTATCGTGCAGGAGATAGCGCGAAAAGGAGAAGAGACATGCTGACGATCGATAAATTGAATGCCTACGGGGCGAATACCAAGGAAGGCCTCGCTCGTTGTATGGGCAATGAAGCGTTATACCTTCGGCTGACCGCTTCTGTGACAAACCAGCCGGAGTTCGACCGCCTCGGCGAGCGGATCGAAAATTGCGATCAGAAGGGGGCATTCGAAGCGGCCCATGCCTTAAAAGGGGTGCTCGGAAATCTCTCGCTAACGCCGCTCTATGAGAAGGTGTGCGAGATCACTGAACTCCTCCGCGGACAGGCTGACGCGGATTATCAGCCGCTTTTGGACCAGATCGCCGCATTGCGCGCGGATCTGAAAGCATTGGCCGATTGACCGTAACATCGGTCGTTATAACGATTGTAGAAGGAGATAGGAATTATGGTAAAACATGTGATCATCTGGACATTGAAGGATGAGTATAACGCAGAAGAGAAGCAGGCGATCAAGCAGGGCATCAAGGAGGGCTTAGAGGGCCTGGCAGGCCGCATCCCAGGCCTCGTGGATATCAAGGTCATCATCGATGGCTTGGCGAGTTCCAACACCGATCTGATCCTTGATTCGACATTTTCCGATGCGGCATCTCTCGCGGGCTACGCCGTTCATCCCGACCATGTCGCAGTTGCGAATGGGAAGGTGCGCCCGTACACCGCACAGAGAAGCTGCTTCGATTACGAAGTGTGAGTTGTATTTTAAAAAAGGGGGTAAATAAAATGAAAAAAGACGAACCTACAGCATCATCTGGCTCTTCCAAAGCGGTTCTTGTGGTTGGAATCGCTGTTGCAGTGGTCGTGATCATCGGGATCATTTGGGTCGTTATAGCATTGACCGGCCGTTCGGATGATGACAAAATGACAACTGCGGCGCCACAGACAACAGGGGATTTGACGACTGCGGCCATCGAACCATCCACGGAAAGAGGCGAGCCACGTCTCACTGTGACCGTCACGCCGCCTGCCGACAGCACAGATGGACAGGAACCGAAGGTTCTGGTCTATGAAAACCCGGAAACGGGAACCATGGTCCTGGATGGACTGATCATGCCGGGCAAACAGATCCTGAACGACGATAAAGGAACACATGAAACGATCTATCGTACCCCCGGAACGATAACGATCACCGGTGTGAGTGAAACCGCCATCGATTTGTTGGCAGTGTATGCTAATGAAGACGGAACAGGACCGAGAATGGAACAAAAACTCCAGGTTAAACTGGGTAAGGAAACCACCTTTAATTCACCGGATGGCCAGACCGTAAAACTTAAGTATGAATGAAAGAAGACTTCTGCTTCGATAGCGGGGCAGAAGTTTTTTCATTCCCCCAAAACCACGCATTGCGTTTTTGCCTCATCCATGATATAATGATCTAGAATAATAAAACAGGAGGGTTGTATGGATAGTTCAAAGATCATTACAGAGTTAAGAAAAAGCGTAGGAGAAAATCGAAAAGAATTCTCGGAGCACATCGGCATACCGGTCCGTACTTTGGAGGATTGGGAAGCGGGAAAGCGCACGCCGCCGGAGTATGTCCCCCGTTTGATCGCGTACCAGCTTAAGTATGAAGAGTTAACAGGCGAACGAAAGTTCTGAAGGAATACATGATCAAAGGCTTTGTGCTGGATGATGACCGTCTGAAGCAGGGGAAGGTTGCGTTCGGGAAGGATTACTTCCGCGAACTCTTGGATCGTGTTCGTTCCATTCGTGCCAGCGAACGTAGAGTATGGCAGCAGATCACAGATATCTTCTCAGAGTGTAGTATTAGTACGAGATATTTAACAAGACACAAGCGATCGAATCTGACTTCGACCGATTGGTAAAGAAAATGCTGGAAGAAAACGTACGGTTGTGAGATTCATAGTTGACATATTTTACTCAGCAGGTTATAATCCTTTCGTACGAGATGTACAAATATTCAGGAAAGCGAGGTAACTATAATGTTTGCAGCAAAATTGCAGAGTGGAATTGAATATGGTATGGTGACCTCGGTTTGCGTCTTTTAGTTTGAAATAACCAGACAGAATAGATCTAAAGCCGTGGCTTGTTTTGCCGCGGCTTTCTTTATGCCCGTTCGGGCGCATATCCCATCGAGGTCTCCATACGTAAGAACCAAAACATTAGTTTAGAAATGGAGATCAAAGAATTGAAAACTGAAATTATCACAAAAGAAAACAAAGAAACAACTGAAATCGGGCGGATCTGCGAGGTGCAGAAGAACCGTTTTACGATCCGCCTTGGGGAGCGGGAGATCCCCGCGAAACTTAAGGGCAGCTTCTATCAGGAGGATGCGGAAGGCTTTCCCGTGGTCGGCGACTACGTGGACTTTACGTATAATCCGATGGGCGAGTCGATCATAGTGTCGGTTCGTGAGCGTAAGAGCTTTCTGAAGCGCCCGGATCAGGGCAAGACGGGCGTGATGCAGTATATGGCGGCCAATGTCGACTACTGCTTTATCGTGACGTCGTTGAACGACGACTACAGTTTCAACCGCATCGCCCGGTATGCGAGCACGGCGCTTGCAGGCGGTGCGATCCCGGTGGCTATCCTCACGAAATCCGACCTGTGCAACAATGTTGGAAGATATGTGCGGGAGGTGGAGACGATCTCGGAGAAGATCCGCGTGCACGCGATCTCAGCGATCTACGGCATCGGTCTGGACGAGTTGCAGGAATACTTCACACCGGGTACGACGATCTGCCTGTTCGGTTCATCGGGCGCCGGTAAGTCCACGCTGATCAATGCCATCACCGGGCAGGAGACAATGAAGACCTCCGCGATCCGCGAGTCGGACGCAAAGGGGCGTCATACGACCACGCATCGGCAAATGATCATTCTGGAAGACAACGTCGCCATCATCGATACACCCGGCATGCGCGAGATCGGCATGGCACAGGCACAGGACGGGATCGACGATACATTTGCCGATATCGTGGAACTGGAGAGCCAGTGCAAGTTCAGCAACTGCCGCCACGTTTCCGAGCCCGGTTGCGCCATCAAGGCAGCGTTCGCCAGCGGCGAACTGTCTGAGGAACGCTACCTTTTGTACAAAGACCTCGGCGCTGAAAACCGGCGCAACTATGCCAAGAAGAAAGAAATATCAAAATGGGCGAAGGAGTACAAAAAGTTCAACAAGAAGAACGGGCTGGAGTGATCAGGCTTTCTCGGCCTTGATCTGGCCCTTGCGGTACCTCCCGAAGAAGACGCCGTCATCGATGTACTGGTCAGTTTGTGAGACCCACATGGGGAACTGGCCGGTCGCGAGGGCGGTCTGGCCGTTGAGCATGCCGGTGTGGAAGGAGAGGTGGCGGTACTGGCGCAAAACCAGCTCCATGCGTGTGTAGATGCAGTTCTCCGGCTTCTCGTACAGCATGTCGTCGGTCAATGTATCCAGGTAGTCGAGGGTCTTCTTTTCGATTTGATCGAGGTAGGCCAGCAGTTGCTCGTCGGAGAGTACGACCGACGTCGCATTGTCCGGGTTATCCATGCCTTCTTCGTGAAAGGCAGGCTCCTCATACTCAAAAGGATTGATGAACCATTTGTCCGCGGAATGCAGGGCGTGGTAGGCCCAACGCCAACACGGCGCACCGCAGCAGAGGGCGTCGCGGTCATAAGCACGGATCGCAGTGTGGATGTTTAAGAAATTCGGTAAGACAGTATCCCTGATGATCTTTACGAGTTCGTTATGCATATTGTGTACCTCCTTAAGGAAAATGAACGGATGGATCGAAAACCACTTGCAAGGATCCTCCGTTGACTTTATAATAGCATGTAGAAGGATATTTGAAAAATTGAAATATCCGAAGAAAACATTCAAGAAAACCGAATGGAGTTTATGCTATGACGATCACGCAATTGACGACATTTTTGAAGATCGCGGAGACGGGGAACTTTTCTGCTGCGGCCAATGAACTGGGCTACGCGCAGTCTACGGTGACCATGCAGATCAAGCAACTGGAGGAAGAACTAGGCGTTATGCTGTTCGACCGCCTGGGGAAGTCTGTGAGCCTGACCGCGGCGGGAGAACGCTTGCTCGTACACGCGCGGAAGATGCAGCAGTTGGAGCGGGAGATCCTCGCCGATGTTCCGATGTCGGACGAACCCTCCGGCGTCTTGAAGCTCGGCATCTCCGAGTCGCTTTGCTACAATCGCTTCCCGCCGCTTTTGCTCGCGTATACGCGGGCGAACCCGAAGGTGGACATTCGTATCCAGTTCATCATGCATGATACATTTCCCGAACAGTTGAAGAACGGAACCCTGGATCTGTGCTACACTCTGAACCCGCTCATCGAACGGGAGGACCTGCGCCTGCTCGGGAAGACCGAAGAACGCTTGAGTTTCTATGCTGCGCCGACACATCCGCTGGCCGATCGCAAACGCGTCACGGAGCAGGATCTGGAGGATGTGCCCTTGCTTCTGACCGCGCACAACTGCAGCTTCCGCAAGATGCTACTCGAGGATCTGGAGCGCGCCGGCGTACGTCCCAGGATCGCGCTGGAGACGAGCAGTAAGGAGATCCTGAAGCAATTTGCGGCAAATGAACTGGGCGTCGCTTTTATGCCCGAGATGGCGGCAGAAGAGGAGGTAAGAGCGGGAACGCTCGTCAAACTCGATTGGGCGGGCTGCGCATTTCCGATCTACTCCCAGCTATTCGTCCATAAAGATAAGAACGTAAACCCCGCGATCCGCGCACTCGTAAAGATGATCGAAGGGTGATGTGATTTTCAGTGGCTGGCGGGGGGGGCGATCCACTAGGCCACTGGCCACCAAGAAGGCGGGAATAGGCTTATTTGGTTGCTTTTCATTAGCTAGCGGGGGCGAACGCCCAGACGACCGGCCACCAAGAGTGCGGGAATAAGAACATCTGGTTGCTTTTGAACCTATCGAGTTAGATATATCGAAGGGGGCAGAAAAAGGCCTGTGAGAAAACGAGAGATCGTTTTGTCACAGGCCTTTATAGTTTTGTTATTATTTTAGATCCTTATCAGATCTTCTTGTGGTGTTTACCGAAGTAAAAACCGAGGCACAGGAGCGTGCCGAAGCCCAACATGAAGATGTAAGGCAGCATATCGGTCGAATGACCGGTAGGCGCTACGACACGAGTGCCTGTGTTGTTGAATACAACAGTGAGACTGTTATCGAGCTGGTTGGCATCGTAACCGTTGATCGCCGGTTCGAACGAAGCGCCGAACTTCGATAAGAATTTGGACGTATTTGCTTCAGGCAACGTATCAGGGTCACTGGGGTCCTGATCAGGGAAAACGATACCCTGCACATGCTGTGTTTCGACTTCGGTCGTATACCCATCTTTCTCTTCCTGATTGATGGAAAGAGTGAGCCTATATGCGGATGTGTAGTTCTTATTCGTGTTCTTATTGCAATAGACCACGTGGCCGGTCTTTATCGTTTGGCCACTGCTGTCGATCACATCGATCACGATCGCATATACGTTGGGATTATACACAGTCGATCGGATTACTTTTACAATAACCGTGTACTGCTCGTTGTTCTTCAGGGTTGTAGTTACAGAGCCCCATCTCTGGTCGGGAGTACCGACGGAGTTCGTGGTGCTGGTTCCGAGTTTACCATATACCTTCTCATTTATGACAGAGATGGTATACGTGAACGTATCGCCATCCTTTCCGTCCGTGACGTGGTTTTCCACGGTGAATGTAAATATCTGGGGCTGAAGTGCAGTCCACGATGTATATAGCGTCTTATCCGCAGACACACCTTGTGTGAAATCAAAGGTGTTGTTGAGAATGGTACTATGTGTGGGCAACTGGGTATCCTTAATTCGGCTATTTACAGTTAACCAAGCTACAAAATTTGCATTGTTGTTAGACCAACTCGGATCTTTTGATGGATCCATGGGTTTCGGAACGGTTTCGCCGGGAGCCAGTTTGTATGTGACAAATCGGCTGTTCGGGCTTTCGCGATAGAAAACGTGCATTCCGTCCACATCGGTCGTATCAGGGCCGTTCCAAACATGGTAACCTGTGCCATCTCTCAGTAAGTCGAATGTGATCGTTACATAAGGAGCCCAGACAGCATACAGCGTTTGCTCGTAAGGAGGCTCTTTGCTGAAATCCCAAATATACTCGCGGGTAACAACATCCAGAAGTGTTTCGCCTTCTCCGGGAATCAGGTAGGTATCCGGTCCCCAGGTAACGGCTTCTGTACTGGTGAAGTCCTTATGTGCTGCCACATAAGGGTTCGTCGTCCATCCGATAAAGAAGTAATCGGAACTCGTCGGATCGGCGGGCTTATACTGGTTGTTTACGATGTTTGCGGCATCGATGTAGTAGAGATCGGTATCCAGATCGGAGTGGACATAATCCGTGGAAGTTTCCGTCCAGTTACCGCCGTTTACATCGAAGTCGACTTGTGCATCGGGTACTTCTGTGTAGGTAACGATGAGACCGTCCGCGTCGAGTTGCAGGCTTCCGGAGTAGGTCGTTTCATAACCATTCGGTACATCCGTGCTGCCGGTTCCATACGGCGATGTGCTGCCATACTGGCCGCTGACGCTCATCTTCGTCTTTTGAACGTGATCGTTCATGGCCGTTGCGGTAAATGTATCGGTTCCTGCGGTAGCTGCGGGAAGAACGATCTTCACCTGATCATTGGCCGGAACGGTAAATGTACCGGAACTCTCTTCACGATCGTATTCACCGGTCACGGAGTTGACGATACGTATGGTATCGGTTCCGGTTCCGCTTAAGGAGATCGTGATCGGTTCGGCGGTCGTGTTGACGAAGGTAACGTAGATCTTCGGCTCCCACATCGCGTAGAGCGTCATATTATCGTCTCTCGGGATGGAGATCACGGAGTCCGGACTATAGGCCGGAACGAAGGCGCTGCCGGTCGAAGGATTCCGAGGATCGGAATTCGGGTCGAAACCGATCAGCATGTAGTTGCCGTCGTTGCTGAAGAAGTTCGTACCGGTAATGCCGTCAAAAGTCTTCGTTGTTGCATAGCGATACAAGTGGATCGCCGTATTCGACTGGAAATCACCAAACAGGATCTGCGTCGGATGGTTAAGTGCATCCAGGTGATCTGCGGTATTGATCGTCGAACTGCCCGGAGCGTCGAGAGCAGGAAGCTGCGTCGCATCCGAAGTGTTTACATATCCGCCATAAGGCTCATTTGCATCCAGGATCAGGTTCGTGATCTCGGGACGACGGGAGGAGTCTTCCTCCTTCTCGTAATAAGCTTGTAAGTGGATGATCTTACCGGTTCCGCCGGCCAGATCGATTTCGGAAACCAACTCGGAGTCAACGATAAATTCGTCGCCCGGCTGGTAGTAGATCAGAGGTCCGTAGGGTACCCAATCACGATAGGACTCACCATAGGTGCTGGGGCCATTGTCCCGTACTACGCGCCAACCACGGAATACGTAACCTGCGGTGACGTTCGTCGGAGCACGAAGGATGTTCGTGACAGCACGGTCGGAGTAGAGCTGAATGCTCGGGTTCTTCGGATCCGTCCATGCATCATCGCTGATCTGTCCGACAACCGCCGTAACGTGTCCGGTATCATCCTCATCCAGATAGTAAGGATTATACTTGATGTAGTATCCGCCATCATAACGCCACTGTGCGCGAAGTTCGATGTCGTTGTATACAGGGTCGTTGAAGTTGTACGGCATGGAAGCGACCGTGCCGTCGTCAAATACCTGATACCAACCCATGAAGGAATATTTGTCGCCGCTGCCTACTGGGCGATAAGGACCACTCACATAGGTATCACAGAACTGATCATAGGTAAGTTTAATTACGCCTGAGTAATAACCGTTCGGGTTATCCGAATCGGGAGTCAGACCACCATCCACAACGTGACAGTAATACTGGTAGTAGTTTTGCAACTGGGTTTCGGTCACGTATACGGCGTTACGCAGGTCTGCGTTTAATCCCCAGTCACCATCGATCGGAGCACCACTTAAGGTCTTACCAAACTGTGTATTGATGTAGTAATACCATTCTTGGTTCGGAGCAGTAGGATCATAGTAATTCGGATCACTCGGATTCTGCTCTTTATCCGTAAGCTTGACATAGTCACGGCGGATCGAGTATTCGCCGATCGGAGTGCCATAGGTCGCGTTAAAGTACGTCGACTGCGCGGTTTGGTGACCGGAATGTTTGTTATCGCTACCGGTCTGTACTCCAAAGCCAGTGTAGGCCGGATCCGTGTAATGGAAAGCGGCGCTTGCATCGTCGTAGTTGATATGGTCGATCACGCCGCCGGCGGGGTCGATCTTCACCACGTAGGTGAGTTCTCGCATGACGGGATAGAGGATGATGTTTTCATCCGGCATGTTCGTGTTGGCAAAATCAAACGGTTCGCCGATACCTGCTTCGTTATCAAACCAACCAACGAAGTAATAGCCTTCCTTCTGCGGGTCTTCATATTCGGGCTTCTTTGCGTCTGCGAGGGACTGACCGAGATAGTAAGAATCTATTTTCCAATCGGCTTCATTCTCGTACTTAAAGGTCAATGTGTACTGCTTCGGACGATAGAAGAAATATACGTCATAGACTTTCTGCGTGGGATCGTCCGGATCTGTATGCAATGACGAATCATAGCAGCTGTAGATCATGTCGTAACCATCTTTCGTATCGCCGATCTGGTATTGCGGTTTAACGTTGGAGATAACGACCTTCGAAGAGCCAGGCTCGTAGAAGCTCTCACCTAGGATCGCGCTGACACCGACGGAATTCTCCGGATTTTTAGCCCACGTGGTCGCAGGGTACTGCGAGTAATCTGTGCCGGGGTACAATGTTACACCATCGGGTGTGGCACCCGGAACCGCCTGATAGAGTATGTGGTATTTTTTGAAGCGATCGGATTTATTTGCTGTACCATAGTAGGCAACCAGGTGGTGTACATGGTTAGCGTTGATGATCTCGGTGCCTTCGCGATTGCTACACAATTCTTTAGACATGTAGTCATATACGCCGTTGATATCCGGGTTTCGGTTGTTTACATCGCCGCCATCCTGACGTTCGTTTGCAATTTTGCAGTAGAGGCTTCCGTAATAAGCGGCCCAGATATACAGAGTCAGGTTGGCGCCTTCCTTATCCACAAAGGAGAAGTTTGGGTTCATATGAGAAGGCCACCGGTCGCCGATATAAGAACCATATTTTGCTTCGATAATGTACAGATTTGCGTCGTTCGCATCCTGTGCCGGATCCGGAATATAGTCGCCCATTACATTGGCATTTGTTGTTTCATAGGTAGAGTCATAGGTCACACCATTATAGGTCATGGAATAGAGACCGGGGTGAGAGGCAGAGGGTTTTCTTCCGTGATTCGGAGCCATATTGTATCCGAGCGTATCAGTGACGTGCGAGTCAAGGAACATGAACTCGATCCAGTTGCCGTCCCAAAGTTCCGCGGTCTTCTGATTACCACCGTTCTTTACATAGTTGTCGCGTCCGATATGGAAGACGAGCTTAAACGTCATGCGGCTGAAATATACGTTGATGACGGTGCTTCCATCACCTTTGATGACTTTTGAAGCATCGGAAAGAGCGGTGTTCAGTTCGAAGAACTTTCCGTCGCCCGCCGGAACGGCCTTAACACCATCGGTATCGTTATCTCCATCGTCGCTCAGGATCTTACCATCCATTAAGCTGATCGATCCGTAGCCATAAACACTTACCATATAGGCGGCCAGATCACTCGGAGAGATCGAGGAACCGGAAGCATAATTCGTTCCGAGCTGTGCATTCAGTTCAGAAGTCGTGATGACCTTTACTGAACTGGAAGTGTAGTTTTCTTTTTCGACCGGACTGATGACAGCGTTTTTACCCTGTTCGTTTTCTGTCCAGTAAACGATCGTGATCAGGGTGCCGCTCGGTGCCCAGTTCGCGTAAAGAGTGATTCGGTCGAGCGCATCGAAGAATCTCAAATGGCCGCCGGTCGTATCGAAAAGAACCTGCGGATCATCGGATGTGGTTTGTGTAAGGGTACCGGTGCCATCGCCGTTATCGACGAGTTTCCATGCACCACAGTCAGCGCCATCGCTGATGATGCTGCCGTCTCCGTTGGAGACTTTAATAGCGGTGGTGTATACGGTAACGGTCTTCTGCGTGAATTCACCAGTGGTGCTGTAATCCAGATAGGTTACATCGAAAGCAGCCGGAGTCGTCAGGTTCGTGATCAGACCGTTTGCATCCATTTTGGCAAATGCGTACCAGCCGTTGAAATCGTAACCTGCGCGCGTGGAAAGAGTCAGTGTATCAAATGCGTTCGTATCCGGATCGATCTGGGTTCCGGCCGGCATCGCACGTCCCCATGCTTCACGATACTCGGAAGCTACGTAGGTAGCGCCACTGCCGCTAGGGCCGGCTACGAAGTCCGCCCAACGAGCCTCGGTAAAGATCGGGTAGAGATCGATGCTCTCCGTATCTGTCTGGGGGGTCAATGTCAGGTAAACGCCGCCATTGTCCGCGTTTACTTCTGCGCCGGTGCTGTCGACCGTGAGATAGGTCCTCCAATCCGGGTTCGTCTCAGTCCCTGCGTTGTATTCCCAACCTGTGAATACGAGGTGCACGGGATCGGTGCTGGTGGAGCGGATATCACTGATCTTGATATCGATGGCATTATCGCCGCCCATCGCGATCAGTTTACGCGTCATTACGCTGTTCGTATCCGAACCATAAGGACGCAACATGAAACTTACGAAGTCGTACTTATCAAAAACGGGAGCCAGGAAAACGTGTACGTTTCCGTCTGCATCCGGAGTGCCGGAGCCGGAAACACTATTCAAACTCCAGTTGACCGTGGTACCATTCTGGTTGATGGTGATAGGATGCTCGAAGGAAACCGATACCGGAACGTCCGGCCAGGTGAAGTACAAGTGACCATTCGAAGCGCTGATGCCGTTTTCATCGGTAACGCCGCTGACTTCGTGCGGAGTTACGACATACCAGCCATAGAAGAACTGGAACAGTTCGGTATTATCCGGATCCGGTTTGTTACCGGGATCGGCGATAAGTTCCAGAGACTCGCCGTCTTTCAGGATCTGCGTGGTCTGGAGATCATTTACCTTGTTTTTGAATGAATAAGGAGTACCCTCGAAGATGCCGGAATCTGCAGATGTCTCCGTTGCACCATCGCTAATGAAGTGGAAGATGACACGCGGAGTCACGACGTCGCCGCCTTCGTGCTCAACGATCACGTAGACGGAGAAGCCGGGCGCATCAAAAGAGACGTCACCATCCGCATCGGGGGTGATGGTCGTTACGAGTTCCGGAGCCTCTGCTTCGTCCGGGATATGATATACAGCGAGCGTGGTGTCTTCATCCGCCAGAACGTCGCTGAAATGGATCTGTACGGTGTTTTCTTCAGGCTGCCATTCGGTGCCTGAAGCCTGTGCTTCCGCGTCGGCGTAGATCGTGATATCGTACGCCGCCAGGACGGTCATGCCTTCCAAATCTACCGTAACGGGCAATGCGGTCGCCACCGCATTCACGGGCAGAAGTCCCGTCAGGAAAACGGGAGCATCGGTCCGAAGCGGATCGGCGGAAGTATATTCTCGAAGTTCGACGGGCGCGGCCGTTGTTTCAGCCGCGGGGTCAGCGAAGAGCGTTATGAGATAGCCGGCTCCGGTGTCACTTACGAGCAACACAAAAGCCAAGATCAAAGCTAAGATCCGCTTGATCTTTTTGTTCATAACACTCACCACCTTTCTGTAAAACTGGTCGTTTGATACATGGGCACACTTATGCACTATGTATCAATTTATTTTACCTCGTACGCGGTCGGATGTCAAGTTTTTCCCGACTTTTTTCGGGATTTTTACACTTTCTTTCCCTATGGGAAAGACTTTTTTCGCTTTTTTCTCTAAAATCTGCGGGAAATATAGAAAACGCAAGGTGTTTGTGCTATGATAAAAGTAGAAAAGAAGGGAGCGTATGTTATGATCGATGTACTTACTGCGCATATATCATTTTTGTTATTTGAAGCGATCTTCTGCCTTCTTTCGGCCTTAGTCTACTCAGTTAGCAAGGATCCCCTTCGTATTCGAAAGTCGGTAGTTCTTTCGTTAAATCTGTCTTGCGGAGTCATGTTGATCTGCGAGTATCTTTTTTATGTCTATCGGGGCAGTAAAACTCCGACAGACGTATTTATCATGCACTTAGTGAACGCGGGCGTTTACTACATGATCATATTGTTGCTTTTATTCTACGCGATGCTGGTGGGCGTCCGTCTGTTCGATCGTTTCGACCTGAAGGCCGACATGCCCTGCCGGAAGCGCACTATTGCTGTGTGCGTAGTCGTAGTGGTCGGCATCATCCTCATCACCGTTTCGCAGTTCACAGGCATCTATTATTATTTTGACTCGGACAATGTTTACCAGCGCGGACCGTTGTTCTGGCTGGCCGCGGTCATCCCCACGTTCGGCGCGTGTCTGGTCGCTTCGGTCGTTCTGCAGCATAAGGAGAGGACGACGCTGAGCCAGCGCATGATCCTGCTTTCTTATGTCGCTCTGCCCATGGCAGGCGAGGTGCTCCAGAGCCTGTTCTACGGAAACTCGCTGATGAACATCTGCGTCGGCGTATCCGTCCTGATGGTGTTCTTCGAGAACATGATCCACAAAGAAAAAGAGATCTACATAGCATCGCGTACCGAGGCCCGCACGGGATTGGCGAACGAGCACGGCTACGTCGAATGGCTGAATTCCATGAAGGGAAATCCGGAACTGAAGGAATACGCGGCCGTGGTCTTCGACCTTCGGAAATTCTCCGAGATCAACCGCATCTACGGAATCGAGAACGGTAACCGCGTTCTGGCCGGTTTCGGTAACATCATGCTGGGCCTGGTCGAAAAGGACGAGATCCTGGGCCGACAGTATGGTAATAAATTCGTAGCGATCATCAAAAAGAAGAATTTGGACAGCTGCCTGAAGGTCTTGAAGGGCGTTGAGGTACCGTTTACAAATATCATAACGGGGCAGGAGGAACGAGTCACATTGTCCGCCCACATCGGCGTATACATGATCGACCGCACCGACCTGAAGGGTGAGGACATCCTGATCCTCGCGTCCCACGCGCTCGGCGAAGCAAAAGAAAAAGACACGGAAGATGTCGTATGGCTGACACAGGAGACCATCGACGCGATCGCCGAGAAAAAGAAGCTGGAGAGCGACATCCGGGCCGGTATCGCGAACGGAGAGTTCCGTCCGTTCTACCAGCCGAAGGTCAACTCGAAGACCGGTAAACTCTGCGGTGCCGAAGCATTGACCCGATGGTTCCACAACGACAAGATAATATCTCCGGGCGTATTCATCCCGATCATGGAAGCGAACGACACGGTCTGCCTGCTGGATTATTTCATTCTGAAGACAGTCTGCGCGGATATCGCGAGCTGGCTGGAGGAGGGCATCGATGTTCCGGTGATCTCGGTAAACTGCTCGAGACGAAACCTGACCGACCCGAACCTGGCGCAGCACATTGACCAGGTCGTACAGGAGGCCGGCATCCCGAAGAACCTCATCGAGATCGAGGTGACGGAGAGCAGCGACGAATTCTCCATCGGCGTGCTGAGCTACTTTGTCGACGCTCTGCACGAACTGGGCTACAAAGTATCCATCGACGATTTCGGCAGCGTCAGCTCGTCATTGACCCTGCTTCGCGAGGTATCCTTCGATACACTGAAGATCGATAAAGGTTTCGTGGACAATGTAAACGATAAAGACATCGCGATCCTGACCTATATCGTTAAGCTGGCCAGAGAGATCCGGCTGGATACGGTGGCCGAGGGCGTCGAGCAGAGAACCCAGATCGAGATCCTGAACGACCTCGGCGTGGATGTCATCCAGGGTTACTATTACGACCGGCCGCTACCGAAGGAGGATATGACGGAGAGACTGAAGTCACCGAATTATGTAACGGATCGATCCGCGGGTGACCGTTCCGCGACGGAACCGTCGGCCGGTGTAGAAAGCGAAGAGAGATGTATAGTGGATTCCGAGAGGAGGCCCGGCGTGGATTATAGAGATTTCGTGGAAAAATTCAATCGAGTCGCCTGTGTATTGTCCGTAGACCTGACCGAAGAGGACGATAACAAACGGTATATGGTCGTGGATGCAAATGAAGCCTATAAGCACACGGTCGTTCAGAATTTGGAGGACTTTGTGACGAATGTGCCTTACACGCGTTACATCCCGAAGGCTCAGAATTTTGAGAGTCTGTGTGACGACTGTGTCCGCAAAAACCGGCCGATCCACACATATTTCGATATCGAGTTATACAATGCCTGGATGGAGGTTTTCCTGACGCCGCTGACGTCAGATGATCCGAATAAGGGCATCATTCTGTTCTCCTATGAGATGAACCCAAAGGCGGAGATCGAAAAACTCACGGACGTTTCGTCCGAGACGGCGCTGCATGTGATCAAGACCTGTCTCAAACTTCGTGAAACGAATGATTTCCAGAAAGCGATCGATTCCGTTGTGGAGGACATCCGCGTGCAGTGCGGCGCGAAAGGCTGCCGCATCCTTCTGACGGATTTCGCGAACCGTCGCTGCTCCGTCTTAAGTGAGGCGAAGATCGACGATCCCGATATCCTTCCTATGGCATCCTATCTGGACGATGATTTCTTCAGCATCGTCGAGACCTGGCCGCGCCTGATCAACAAGAGCAATTGTTACATCATCACGAACGAGAAGGATATGGAAAATGCCGCTAAGATCTCCCCGGAGTGGGTGGCATCCTTAAAGATCGCGGACGTCGAGCGACTCGTTATGTTCCCTCTTCGTTCTAACGATGAGACCATCGGCTACATGTGGGCCGCGAATTTCGATGAGACGAAGACGCTTATGATCCGCGAGACCCTCAACCTCACCTCCTTCATCTTGTCCGCGGAGATCGCGAACGAAATGAACATCCGCAAGATGAAGATCATGAGTTCGACGGACCTTCTGACCGGTGTATACAACCGTAATGCGATGAACAACCGCATCAGCGACGACCTGAATGGAACGAACACCATTCTGAAACCGTTCGGCGTCTTCTTTATCGACGTAAACGGCCTGAAAACGGTCAATGATACAAAGGGCCACCTTTCCGGCGATAACCTTCTGAAGGACGTCGCTACGACCCTGAAGGATTTCTGTGGAGAGGACGCCGAGATCTACCGTGTCGGCGGCGACGAGTTCATGGCCATTGCGACGAATACTTCGGCTGAAGATTTCGCGAAACTGAATGAGACGCTTCTGGCAAACTGTGAGCGTCCGAACCGTGCACACTTCGCTGTCGGCGCTTGTCACAGCGACGAGTCCGGCGGCATCATCAAGGCCATGCAGACGGCCGATGCCCGCATGTACGAAGTCAAAAAGGCGTATTACGACCGGCATCCGGAATATGAGTGGCACAATAGGCCGATGTAAGAGATCCGGCCGATCGGTGGGCAATAACTGACCATGGACATAGTGCAGAATGCCTGATATACTATTGGAGGGGACCATAGGGTATATAGGAGGAAGAAGATGAATATCAAATCGATCCAGTGTCCGTCCTGCAGCGGTACAGCTCGAAACGAACCGAAATAAAGGTTATGACATGGAGCACGGTCGACTGGATGCCCGTGCCGAGATGGCGGATACGATCCTTCAGAGGATCGAAAAGATCAAACCCGAACTGATCCGTAACGGAAATGCGGACCATGACATAAAGAACCTGCCTCGTGTTATCGGTGAATACAAAGCAGATCTGAGTGAAAACCGGATCTACGGGACGAAGGATATGGTCATAAGGGGCTTTTTCAAGGGCCTGGGCGTGCTGTTTATCGGTGCTTTCTTCGTAGTTGCACTGAACAAAACGCTGCCGACGCCGCTCCATACTTTGCTCATGATCCTCGTCGGATTTGCGCCGATCTATATCCCGGCCATCGGCGTTTTCATTGTGACCAGGAGAAGTGCCGAGATCAAGTGGCAGATCGCACGTACGGAGGAACGGCTCGCGCAGGCACGTAGGGATTACGCCGAGTCGGAGGCCTATCTGGCCCAAAACGCCGAGATCGACATTCCGCCGCGTTTCCGCTCGGAGCCGGCACTCATCTATATGATGAAGGGCTTGAAGGCCAGAGAGTTCATTTCCCTGGATCAGGCGATCTTCCGCTGTGAAGAGGCCATGGCGCGACATGAGATCCCGGACATATATAGGGAGTATTGATCATATATGAAAGTGTAGGAGGCATACCGCTGATCGGTATGCCTCTTTTGATTCTAAAAAAAATCATAAAAATGTTTAAATCTACTGGGTAAAATCCTCCCGACCTGCAACTAAAGGACAGATGAGTTGTTTTTTCTGCCGTTTTGGGGCGGTGAATAGACATCGATGTTCATACAGGAGGTATAGACATGAAATATACGGATGAGGAGACGATCACTCAGATCGTCCGAAGAGGAAATATCATCCGGGATCGGAGAAATCACGGCAGGCTATGCGCACTCGGCGGACTGTCCGTCGGGTTGGCCATAGCTCTGATCGTGGCCCTGCTGACCGGCGTGGGGTTTCGAATCGGAAATAAGGGAGCACCCGGAGACGATCTCGCGGTCGCCGCGACGACGCAGGCCCCGGAAGCGGAAAGTATGACACAGGAATTGGCCCAGAACCCCGGAGGAGAAAGCGGGTCGGAGGATGGTCAGCTGCCGGGTGGTACACCGATCGTAGGCGGTGACCCGGCAGGGCTGCCACCGGATATGCCGCAACAGGCAGAGAAGGCGTGGATCGACAAACCATGGGAGCTTGAGACAGCGGCAGCGTCCGTCTTGAAGCTCGAGACCTATGATGCGAGAGGCGAGAGGATCTGTTCCGGCAGCGGATTTGTCATTTATGACCGACGCTTTTTAGTCACCGCCCGTCATGTGGTCGTGAATATGGATCACATGGTGGCGACCACAGACTGGGGCGAAACGTTTGAGGTGCGTGAAGTGATCGCGGTGGATGCGGACCATGATATCGCGGTCTGCCTTATCCCGGAGGATGTGGAGTTGACGCCGCTTAATGCAGCGGACACGATCGTGACGAGAGGCGAGAGAGTCGCAGCGATCGGAAGCCAGTTCGGCGCGGTAAACCTGATCACGACCGGCATGTTAAGTGGCTACTGGGTATCGGGAGATGTCGACCGACTGCTGTTCACGGCACCGGTCGCGAGCGGAAGCAGCGGAGGCCCGGTGTTTAACAGCCGGGGACAGGTCATCGGCGTGGTCAGCGGAACGTATGACGGCGGACAGAATTTGAATTTTGCGGTTCCTATTGCAAAGGTATACACACTGATAGAAAGTGAAATGGAGGTTAACAAAGAATGAATTCAAAGCGTACACGAATTATCATCGCATCGGCAGCTGTTGTTGCAGTAGCAGTGATCGGTATCGTTCTGTTCGCGATTTTCGGTAAACAGAAACAGGTCACCGATCCGTCGGATCCGACAAAAGCATCCGATGTGGCAAATGCGACAGAGGCGACGAAGCCAGATGATCCTAAAGTCGATGACGGTACATACGTCGTTAGTTTTGCATTGCCCGAATCGGCGACGGAGCCGGATCGGCGGAACACGACCCTGCCGGAGCAGGTGAAGGTTGCAGAGGGCACGAAGATCGGGGACCTGGGCACGGCGACCCGCGACAGCGCGATGTTCCTGAGCTGGACCTATGACTCCGCAGGAACGAAGCGTGCAAATGCGGAGGATGTGATCACGAAGGACATCACCCTGTATCCGACATTTGCCGCGACTGAGGATATGACGGGCGTGAAGGGCAACACCTATGTTTCCAAGCAAAATGTTCCCGTAGACCATTCGATCGAGTTGATCTCCTACGGCCTTTCAAAGGAAGAAGTCCTGAAGAAGATCACGTTGGTGAATTCGAGCCTGGCGGGACAGTCGGTCGAGTATAACCTGCGTTCCCTGCGCGAGGAGGAAGAACTTGCGTGGTTGCAGGAGCTGGGCCTGAATGAGGAGACCGCAAAAGCGGTCTGGTCCTGCGTTGAGAAGAGTGAGAACAGCGCAAAACAAGAGGGCGCTGAGGCTGCAAACAGCGACGATCCGATGACCCTTAAGGCACTCCTTCAGGAACTCTCGAAGGATAAAAGCAGATCTTACATCGATCTTCCGGAAGATGCGGTCAATGTCATCCTGAACCATTTCGGTCTGGAGACTTACATCGATAAGGATGATCAGCATTTCTTAGAGCTTGACGATGCATCGTTGGAGTTGCTTCGTTCCATGAATATCGATTTCGCGACCACGACGGAGGCGGAGCTTCTGGAGCGCTATGGCCTGTCGGAAAACGACAGTTTGGAGCGTGTATGGCGTGAAGAATTTAACCTGACGGTTGAGCAGGTGTTGCTTCTCGAGGATCTGCTTTACGGTGAGAAAGAGATCCGCGGCGACCACTGGATCCTGTCGCCGGCGTCTGGCGCCTGGGAGACCGGTTCCCTGTACTCGGTGGGCATCAACGACACATCGAAGTTGCGTTTCTTCTATGACGGCGAGCCCACTGCAGCAGAAGTGATCGAGTATAACTTCACGATCCCGCAGAAGGAAGTCAACAACTTAAGCATTGACAGCCGCGTGATCCATGTGCCTGCGACACAGGTCGAGGGCGTTGAATTCCGTGGTATCCTGAACATCGAGACCGACGAGAACGGCGATGTGCAGGCGAAAGAGAACACCGGCTCGGGCGTGATGACCTATAAGGGTTCTGAGAAGCTCGGCGTGGGCAATGTTGTAGCGGTCCATAAGGGCAGCTTCGACGCGAAGACCGGCCTCGGCGACGGCGATGTGGCATATGTCAAGATCACCGCAGTAAAGGAAGACGGAACATTTGCATACGAATATGCAGCATTGGAAAACATCCTGGCTACGGACAATGTCATCCCGGTACGGGATAACGGTTCCGATAACGGCACAGTCACTGTTGCAGCTTCCGAACTGAAGTTTGACAAAGAAGTATATCGTGCTTATGGCCTTGATGCGACAACGGTCATCAAAGTCGGCGATATCATTGAGTTCTATATAGGAACCTTCGGCTCCGCTGATTACAAGGCGACCCGCTATGGTAAGATCACCGCGATCGCGGAAGATGAGCTTCCGGGCAATGATCCGAACCATCACATGATCTTTACCTATGAGACCGTTTCCGAAGAGAAACTCACAGGCTCCGAGGTAATGCTCGAGACGACATTGCCCGAAGTGGATATGGTCATGAACCAGATCGACAGCAAGCAGATCGAAGCGCAGATGAAGCAACAGATCGAAGAGAGCGGTATCGTCGATGAGACGACCGAACTGTTCATGTCGTTGCTGACCGGTGAAGAGCTCGATTTTGCTTCCCTGGAGCATGGCGATGAACTGAAGAACATGATCATCCGCACTAACGGTGAGGATATGACCCTCGAGGATATTCGTCTGTTGGCAGACGATGCGAGCGTGGTGACGGTCAGCGACATTGCATTCAATTGTACGTTCGACTATAAGCTGTCCCACTTCAAGGATAAGAAGGGCCTGCGTGCGGAAGCGGCAGTCACATTGACCATTTCCGTCAAGATCGGAGATGCAGGTACTTTGGAGATCCAGCCGGCGATCGTTCTGGAGCAGGAAGTGCTGCTGACACCTTCCGTAAAGGTAAAGAGAAACGTATACAGAGGACGCACTTCGAGCCTGTATATCGAAGCAGGTCTGGATGCCGGTACCTATACCGGTTTCGGCGTTGTCGTTACCGCTAAGACGAAAAATGCTCCGAACCCGAAGGCGGGTGAGGACTGGAACGAGATGGTCGGCAATTTCCTGGATAATGGCGACATGAGTTCACTGGATGCCCGTACGAAGGCGGCTCAGGCCCTGATCAAAGGCGGCGACATCCTGAAGAAGGCTGCGGATAAAGAGAAAAATAAAGAAAACGGCCATGGCTGGACCATTCCGATGACCGGCGATGGCGATAACAATGGCGATGGCAGTAAGAAGCCTTCGAGCCAGGAATTTACTTCCCCCGGCGTCGGTGGCGATCTGCCGACAAAGTACGCGAGCATGCTCTCCAACGATGCGAAGTATATCAAGCTCGTGGATGTCGATCTGGGAAGTTTTGATATCCCGATCGATCCGGCCGGTATCATCCACGCCGGAATGAAGATCAATTTCAACGTTTCCCTGAAGATCAATGCGATGATCGGAGCGGGTATCAGCTATGAAAATGCGAAGCATTATTCCTATGCGTTCCTCGCAAAGATCTGGGGCGGCGGTCCCGAACTGGATGGCAGCCAGGTCGGCTCCAACCCTCTGGGTTCGGATGTGAAGGAACTGGCAAATGAGTTCCGTGCCGATTTCTATGCCTTCGGTATGATCGGCGTGCGCGCCGGTGTAAGCCTGGATCTGCGTGTCGGTATCTTTAGTACCGATCTGGATTCGGTCGGCGTTGTAGCTTCTGCCGGTGCTTATGCCGAACTCTACGGTTTCCTGTACGTATCGTATGTGAAGACTGGCAGTGAGCCTGCGAAGAGTTCCGCATGTGGCTCCTTGTATTTTGAGATGGGCTTCTACACCGATATCAGTGTGAAAGTCCAGGTAGCCTTCGGCGCTGCTTCGAAGAGCTGGAGTTTGTACAATTCGAAGACACCGCTTTTAAAACTGGGATGTGAGCATTTCCCGCTGGATTACGTGATCTCCCAGAACGATTCAAAACTGTCGGTGGAGATCCCGGACGGCCAGAATACGGTAAAGATCGACGACTCGATCTTCAAGATGAAGCTGATGGCGCTCAACAGCGGCAAGGTTTCCGAGAAAAATATGGACTCCAAGATGGTCTGCACAGAGGGTGCGCAGAATTATACCGCGACGATTCTCACAGGCGCAGATGGTCAGAACACCAATGGTCTGGTGCTCGCTACGGAGCGCAGCTGGACCCAGAACCATGAGGAGAACTTCACGGTCGAGTGTTTCGACTTGACCGGAAAGAACGGCGAGGTCGTATCCGGTGCATCTTCGTTCCAGTACCTGCCTGGTACCAACGAGATCTATGTATGCCCGCTGGACAGCACGAAGAATGAACTCTACGGTAAAGTTGTATTCACCTATAAGAACCATGCGTTTGGTTTCAACACCGATAAGATGCAGCGTACCGTATACGTTCACTGGAAGGGTACGAAGCGTACCGCGAGAGTAGAATACTACGTTCAGAAGAATTACAATAACGGCGAAGATATCCGTGATTGGGAGATGGTTGGAACCGGTAATGTCAGCGGTTATGACGGCGTTCGCTGCTACGTGGACATCACACCTGAGTTCTGTGAGCAGACCTTCCCCGGATACAGACTCATTCACCTCGGTTTCCCGGACGAAGCGGAACTGAGCAGACTGTACGATGAGGCTGCAAAAGAAAATGATGCGAAATATCTGACCTATCATGCGAAGTCGGGAATAGCGTTGGAAAACCCGACCGAAGCGAATAAGAAGGCGGCCGACGAAGCGTTCAAAGCTTGGGATCTGGTCCACACAAAACTCTTGTATTACAGTTCGCTGTATTGGGACTACTACAAGTCCAATGAAACGGCGATCGCACAGCAGAGCGGTAAGACATACTTCACGTTGCGCGGCAACGAGACGGTCATTCAGGTGCATTTCCTGAAGATCGATGTACCTTCGCTTTGGATCGCTCTCGACCCCGCCACGGATCAGGTGATCCGTTGTGACGGAGAGGTCGATAAGTACTTTAATGTGGCGACCCGGTGGGGCAATTTCAGCACATCGAGATTCACCTACATGTTGAAGAACCAGAACATGGTGGATTACATTCCCGACGCGATAAAGAACTATCGCACGGACGATTACACCCTCGATTGGTATTATGTCAACAGCACGGATCCGATCTATTACAAACATTCGCATAACGAGAACTTGTGCCGCCTGGCTTATGACACCGTATCGAAACTTCGTAACGGCGATCTCAGCGGGCTGACGCCGGTAAAGGCGGACACGAAGATCGACTCGGATGTGCTCGTGATCGGCGTTCTGACCGGTAAGGAGTGTACGCTTCACTGGATGGATGGCGAGAATGAGATCGATACGACGACGCAGCACATTGCAGAGCGGATCGTGCCTACCAAGAAAACACTGGAGAAAGACGGTTGTACATTTGCCGGTTGGGTAATGGATGATGGAAGCGAAGTTACCGGCGACACCCGTGTTCCGGGCGAGATCTATCTCTACGCAACGTATGAAGGCGAGGAGCGTAATGTCATCTGGATCACGGATGACGGAAAGCGCGCCGAGAGCAAGGTACGCGTCGGCGAGAGCATTTACCAGAATGTACCGGAAGGCCTGGCAAGAGAAGGATACATGATGGTTTGGCGTACTTCGAAGGAAGATCTTAAGACCGAACTGGGCATGAAGGCGCTGATGGAAAATAAGGATGATCTGACGCTGTACGGAAGAGAATCCCTTGGTTTCTCGACGATCATCTGGCATTACAATAGCAAAGAACATGAGGTATCCTGTGAGATCGGTACGAAGCCGACCCGTCCGGAACTGGAGTCGCTGGATGGCTTGGATCAGGTATGGCTGTTTGAAGATGGAACGGCTATGCAGGACGATTTCATCATGCCTCGCAACAATGTAAGAGTTTCCGCTTCGTGGCATAAACACGAGTGGGCGCAGGAGGCCGGCAGGACCGAGCCGACCTGTTCATCGCCGGGCCGTCAGGGTGAGGTATGTACCATTTGTGGCCTGATCGGAAATGGTACCGAGATCCCGATCGATCCGGATGCACACAACTGGGTAGAGTTCATAGCTTCGGAATCCACCTGCTCGACTCACGGTGTGATGCGCAGACGTTGTAACTACTGTGGTATCGTTGATGAGAGTTACGAGAAGAAACTGGATCTCGACCCTGAGAACCATACCGGTAACACGGAACTTCGTGACGTCATCGAACCGTCCTGTATCGAAGGATACTCCGGAGATACCTATTGTAAGGATTGTGGCGTCCTGCTCGAAAAGGGCGAGGTGACGAAGCCGAATTACAAGCATGGAACCACACATATGGTTGGGGCGAAAGAACCGACCTGCTGTGAGAACGGTTATACCAGTGATTACATTTGTGACATTTGCGGACAGCAAGTGAAGTATGGTTCATTGATCCCGGCACTTCCGCACGTAGGTGAACTAGTTCCCGAAAAGGAAGTGAAGGCGACCTGTACGACGCACGGAAAGGTCGTATGGCAGTGTAAGACTTGTGATCATTCATGGGAAGTCGATCTGGGAGTCAATACCAGTAACCATACCTGGGATGACGGAAAGGTCATCACGAAGAAGGATTGTGTAACGGATGGCGTCATTCGTTTCACTTGTAAGGAATGCGGAAAGACCGACGATATGATCCAAAAGGCGAGCGGTCAGCATACATTCGTATTCGACCACCGCGAAGAGCCGACATGCGTGGACGACGGAGCAGATATCTACGTCTGCAGTGAATGCGGCGCGACGAAGAAAGAAGTGATAAAGGCCATCGGTGAACATGACTGGCAGAAGTGGGAATTGACCCGTGAGGGTACCTGTACGACACCTGGTGTACGTACGTATACCTGTGCATCCTGTGGTGCTACGAAGGAAGTCGAAACAGAGAAAAACCCGGATAATCACCTGCATATCTCCGGTAGCGAAGTCGTGACAAAGCCCGGATGTGAGACACGTGGTAAAGAGAGAACGCAGTGCTTAGATTGTAAGCAGTACTTCTACAAGGATCTGGCTCCGACCGGACACGATTATGGCGAGCCGACCTACACGTGGGCGTCCGACAATAGTTCTGTAACGGCGAAACGTATCTGTAAGAACGATGCGTCGCATGTGGAGACAGAGACCGTGAAGACGACCTCTGCCGTAACAAAGAACCCGACCCTGAATGAAATGGGTCAGACCACCTACACCGCAACCTTTACGAATGCGGCGTTTGCGGCACAGTCCAAGACACTCACGAACATCGAGAAACTGAACCCGAACTGGAACGAACCCACCTATACCTGGTCGGCGGAGAATTTGACCGTGACGGCGAAACGTACGAGTCGTACGGATCCTTCCGTAGTTGAGGAAGAAACGGCAAAGACCTCTGTTTCTGTCACATCGGTGGCAGATTGTACGACGGATGGCGAAGCAGTATTCACCGCGACGTTTACGAACCCTGCGTTTGTGACGCAGACGAAGAAGGTCACGACGCCGGCTCTCGGACATAACTGGACACTGAAGAGCAGCACAGCTGCAGAGCCCGTGCTCGTACCGGAGTCCGCAGGCTCGGAATTCATGAGATGTACGGACTGGAAAGCCGGTAACGATCACTATGAGTGCGAGAACTGCCATACGACAAAGGACGAGACGATCAAAGTATCTCTCT
Organism: Lachnospiraceae bacterium; assembly: GCA_017543445.1. GTDB lineage: Bacteria > Bacillota > Clostridia > Lachnospirales > Lachnospiraceae > UBA1201. The sequence goes on from JAFYGB010000039.1 coordinate 26,959, forward strand.
CGGTCGGCAATGGCGTCGGCGCGGAAGAGGCGGAGTTGATCGGTGAGACCACGCTCGTTGTTGATGTTCACAAAGTTTTGGCGCATTATGAAGATGGTGTCACACAGTACTACGATCTGGCATCGTTCTTCAACGGAAATATGTCAACGTTCAGTCAGGTCGTTGAGAACTGGGTGCAGGTTTATCCTTATACCGCGGCAACACAAGGCTGGGGGCACTGGTGGGAGGAGAACCAGACCGAAGAGCAGGAACTCCTTCGTGGCGCACTGATGCAGTATCCGCTGGAAGGAACGATCAAGTTCAAGGACACTAAGCTCGCCAATTCGAAGGTCGCTGACTACACCGGTAACAGTGTGGATATCGTATTCACCTACACCCCTAAGTTTACAGATACCTTTGAAACAACAGTAATGACTGTACGGTTTGTATTTAATAAGTGATCGGCTTAGCAGGGCATCCGCCCGGATGAAGTCGACGAATAAAAGAAGGGGCTGCCGGAAACGGCAGCTCCTTCTTTTCGTATGCGGCAGGATCGCTTGAAAATACAGCAAAATTACAGTATAATGATTGAAATCGTTTCGGCGCTAGGGCCGATTACTATTTTGAGGAAAAACAGGGAAAACAACGGGAGGAAAACGATGGCAGAGCAGTTCATTACATTGATGGCGGATCTGGATGCGGACACGCAGGAACAGATGTCGCAGTGGTACGAAATATTGAAAGAGGCAGGCTTCACCGGCGTACAGACACCGGGATTGCCGTTCCACATCAGCCTGACGACATTTCCCCTCGATAAAGAGGCAGAAGCCGTAAAGATGCTTACGAAGGCGGCGGTCGATTTTGCACCGATCCCGGTGGTCTTAAGCCACGTCGGCATGTTTCCCGGCGGCCGGGTGTTATTTGCCGGACCGGAGCGCGGCGACGGGCTGAGTGCATTGCACGAAGCGTGTCAGTCGGACAGTCCGCAGGAGTTTCCGTGGACGCCGCACGTTACGATATTGATCGATGAGCCGGAGCGGGTGCAGGCAGCATTGCCCATACTCATGAAGTCCTTCCGGACGATCGAGGCGCGGATCACGCGATTACATTTATGTGCATTCTGGCCGACGCGCGAGATCGCGGCAGCACAGTTAGAAGGTGAACGATGAATAAACAACAGATCGATCAGGCGATAAAACTGCAGTTGTCCTATGAATTCAACTGCCGGCCGGAGGATTTTTCGGGGGAGGAAAATGTGATCACGACTCCCGTCCTTCATGAAAAACGAAGAAAGTTTTCCGAGAAACCCTTCTTCCTGCAGATGGCGACCTTCGGGGCGAATGTCGTCATTTCGGCGGATGAGCGGATCCACCCTTGGCTGAAAGCATGGCTGGAAGGGAAGCGGGGCTTCTGGACGTTTGAACAACACAATTTCTACGAACTGGAGACCGAGTTGCGGAAGTACGGGTATAAGATGGCATTGACCCATCATATGTTTGTGCCAACGCCGGAACTTATGAATATCCATACGGACCTTACGATCCGGTGGTTGGAGACGGCGGATCTCATGGAATACTATGGACGCGAGGAGTTCTCCAACGCGATCTGCGATCGGTTCCGCCCGGACCGGCCAGATGTGCTGGCGGTGGTCGCGCTCGACGGCGAGAAGATCATGGGCATGGCCGGGTGCTCCGCGGATGCGCCGAACCTGTGGCAGATCGGGATCGATGTGCTTCCAGAGTATCGCGGCCGCGGCATCGCGACCACGCTGGTCACGTTGTTGCGCGATGAAGTTTTCCGACGCGGCGCGATCCCGTACTACGGGACCAGCCTCTCAAATTATGGTTCCTGGAAGACGGCGCTGGGCAGCGGTTTCGTGCCGGCCTGGGTGGAGACCGAAAGCCGTGAGGATACGCATAACGAATTTGCAAAGTGAGGAGAACGGGGTTGAAGATCGTTAATTTGATCGAGAATACAGAAGGAGCAGCCGGCTGTGCGTTCGCGCACGGATTGTCCTTCTATATCGAGACGAAGAAGCATAAACTGCTGGTGGACTTAGGCCCGTCCGGTCAGACCTTGGACAATGCGTCGAAGCTGGGTATCGATTTGTCGCAAGTCGACACGATGATCCTAAGCCATGGGCACTACGACCATAGCGGGGGCATCCTGCCCTTTACGACGCTGAACGCGAATGCACAGATCCTGATGCAGAAGACGGCGACACTGGATTATTATGCAGATGATGGCGAGAATGCCGTCGGAGAGCGTTTTCGCTATATCGGGATCGATAAGAAGATCCCGGATCTTCCGCAGGTCCGTTTTGTGGAAGGTGACGTGCAGATCGACGAAGAACTGGAACTGTTCACCGTGAAGCAGAAGAAGACCGAGATCCCGTTCACGAATCAGCGGTTGCTGATCCGGACAGCGGACGGGTTTGCGAGGGATGCATTCGATCACGAGCAGTACCTGGTGATCCGTTGCGAAGGACGCCGAATCCTCATTTCCGGCTGCGCGCACAACGGGATCCTGAATATTCTGGATGCATTTTCCGAAAGATATGGGGGTGCGCCGGATATGGTGATCAGCGGCTTCCACCTGATGAAAAAGACACCCTACAGCGAAGCACAAATGGAAGAGATCGAGGAAACAGCACGGAAGCTTTTGGCGTATCCGACGCGGTTCGTGACTTGCCACTGCACCGGTGAGGAGGCCTTCGCGATCATGAAGGAGATCCTGGGGGAGCAGCTCTGGTACGTGCACTCCGGGGAAGAGATCCCGTGTGCGCTTTTGGGGGAGAAATCGGAGATATAGAAACATGCAGATATTGACTAACCAACAGGCCCGGCAGTTTATCTTAGCGAAGCAGGGCCTCATGGGTGCGCACCGCTTCGTCGGGAAGGATGGTGCTTATGCATACGTGCGGCAGGCCGGCTGTATCCAGTTCGACCCGGTCGACGTGTGCGGGAAAAATGCGGAGCTTACCTTGCAGTCGCGGGTGAAAGGTTTTACGAAAACGATGCTTCACGAGCTTCTGTATGAGGATCGGAAACTCGTGGATTATGCAGATAAAGAACTATCCATCTGGCCGGCTGAGGATTGGCCATATTTTGCAACCTATCGGGAGCGGAGCCGGGAACTCGGCGAGACGTTCGAGGGGCTGGAACCGCTGAAGGAACAGGCCCTTGCGTACATTCGCGAGAACGGCCCGGTCTGCAGCGATACATTGCCCATCGAAGGAGAGATCTTCTGGCATTCCTCGATGCACTGGAGCGGGCACTGGGATAAAAAATCACCGGCCGCGCGGTCGGTGCTGGAGCAGTTGTATACGGATGGCGAGCTGGTCATTCACCACAAAAAAGGAAGCCGTAAATACTACGATCTGGCGGAGAAACATTTGCCGCGGGAGATCCTGGACGCTGCAGATCCCTGTCAGGATGCAGAGGAGTTCCTCGCCTGGCGTGTGCTCCGCAGGATCGGCGCGGTGGGACTGCTGTGGGATAAAAACAGCACGGCATTTCTCGGCTTATATCTGAAGGCAGAGCAGCGCAAGCGGATCCTGGACCGCCTGACGGCGGATGGGAAGATCTGCCCGGCACAGGTGGAGGGCATTAAGCAGACTTTTTACTACCGCGCGGAGGACGAAGCGCTCCTGCAGGATGTTCTTTCGGGACGTGTGGACCAGAAGCCGCGGATGGCGTTTATGGCGCCCTTGGACCCGCTCTTTTGGGATAAGGATCTCGTGGCGGCCCTGTGGGGTTTTCGCTATTCCTGGGAGATCTACATCCCGGCGGTGAAGCGCAAATACGGCTACTATACATTGCCCATCCTCTTCGGCGAGAACTTCGTCGGCCGTATCGAGGCCATACCGGATCGCAAGGATGGCATCCTCCGCGTGAAGGGCCTCTGGTGGGAACCGGGTGTCCGGATGACGAAGAAACTGGAAACAGCGCTTGAGAAGGAACTGAAAGACTTTGCGAAGTTTAACAACGTAAGAATAAACGCCGCCCGGTGAGCCGGGCGGCGTCCTTTATTTGTTTATTCGGTTGATCAACGTTCGAATTCGTACGGGAGGATCGTTTCGATCGTTCCGTCTTCGGCGATGTTGAGCTTCGTGTACTTTACGCAACGCTCGTGGGTAACGCCACCGGAGAGCTCACAGTCATGGTAGAACAGATACCATTCGCCATCGATCTCAACGATGGAGTGGTGGGTCGTCCAACCGAGAACCGGCTCCATGATACGTCCCTTATAGGTGAACGGGCCGTCCGGCTTCTCACCCTCTGCATAGCAGAGATAGTGGGTGGTACCGGTGGAGTAGGACAGATAGTACTTTCCGTTGAATTTGTGCATCCAAGGGCCTTCGAAGTAGCGACGGTCCTCATCGCCTGCCTTCAGCGGCTCACCGTTCTCATCGAGGATCTGCAGGTGCTTCGGCTCGGTGATAAATGCGGTCAGGTTTTCGTTGAACTCTGCGAACATCGGTCCGAGCGCGGGCTCATCACCCTCCGGACGGTGTGCGTCGGGATCGAAGGAACCGGACTGCCACATCTCGAGTTGGCCGCCCCACAGGCCGCCATAGTAGCAGTAGGTACGATCGTCATCGTCTACCAGTACAGCGGGGTCGATGCTGTAGCTGCCTTCGATGCACTTCTCCTGCGGCGTGAAGGGGCCGACCGGTGAGTCAGAAACGGCAACGCCGATATGGAACTGACCGTTGTAGTCTTTTGCCGGGAATACCAGGTAGTATTTGCCGTTCTTGCATACGCAGTCCGGCGCCCACATCTGGTTCTTAACCCAAGGGATGTCATCCTCGGACAGTGCGAGACCATTGTCCACGCACTCAGAGTCCAGACTGTCCATGGACAGAACGTGGTAGTCTTTCATGATGTACTGATCGCCGTTGTCGTCATCCGGGCAATCATGTGCGAAATCGTGGGAAGGGTAGATATAGATCTTACCATTAAACACGTGGGCGGAAGGATCCGCGGTGTAAATGTTGCGAACCAGAGGTGTTCTCTCGTTCGGCCGTGCTAATTTGACCTTCTTCATAAATGTAATGCCTCCTGTGAACATTTATATGTATTTTTATTTATGGATCATGCCCCACGTACGCGGGCGCACGCTCCCCCTTATCTATAGAATAGTTTGATTTTGAGATAGTAACAATCGATTTTATGCGGATTTCGTTGCAAATCATGCTATTTTTGCTGGATTATCTTATCTTGCTGTTGTAATATCGCATGTTTTTTCGGACGTTCACATATTTTCTGTTGCACTTTTTGATTCCTTTATGCTATAATACGGCAGTCGTGCTTACGACAAACGTTTGGGGAAACGTTGAGAAATGGGTGTAAATAACTCAAAGTGAGGGAGATTTAATGAAAAGAAACAATGTAGCTAAAAGACTGTTGGCAGCTGCGCTGTCCGCAGTTATGTCGGTGACGTTGCTTCCGTTTGGGGGAAACGGCACACAGGTCGAGGCAGCCGCTACGAAGAAGGTCGCGAGCCTGAATACGGATGCGATCGGTTTTCCGGTAGCACCGCAGGAAGGCGACACCGGTTGGAAGGGCAGCTATGTCTGGTACGGCAAGTATGACGGCAAGCCGGTCAAATATCGTGTATTGCAACCGTATAGTTTTGATTATGGTTCGAAAGCGATGTTTCTGGATTGCGATACCATTCTGTTTATGGATAAATATGATGCAGACGGAGAGCCGGCCAATGCTTCCACCACGGCGAACGGATGGGATTACAGTGAACTCAGAGGAAAACTGAACGGTGCTTATTTTCTCGATGATCTGAACAACTTCACAAGCGCAGAGAAAAACGCGCTGACTCTCAGCAGAAGAGAGAGCCATCCGTTGGTTCAGGGAGTCAATCCGTACCAGGTCGACTCCTGGACGAAACAGGAATTCGTGAACTATGTCGGATTGCCGCATGAGAGTGTTTTTCTGTTGGATGCAGAGGAAGTATCCAATACGGCTTATGGTTATCCGAATAGTTTTATCAGACATCCGGCGCGCGTTAAGAAGTATGAAGGTAAAGACGAAGAGTGGGTGCTTCGTTCGGCCTCCAAGAATACTGATAGCGTAAATACAGGATTGATCGGTTACCTCTTCCCGCACGGTGAACTCGATGCCGGAAGCGTTCGGGCAACCTATGGCGTCAGCCCTGCATTTAACGTGAACACCAACTTGGTTCTATTTACTTCGGTCGTTAAAGGAACTGCCGGAGCTGTCGGATCCGAGTATAAACTTACAGTGATCGATAAGATTATGACGGCGTATGCCGAGAGCAATACAATGCTGTCCGACGGAACGATCAGTTTCAATTATTGCGTAAACGGCGAGCATTTCGGTAACGCAACACAGTTATCCTATCTGATCCTGGATAAGAGATACACTTCATCCAACCAGAACGGCGCTAAGATCCTGTACTACGGAAAGATGGACACGGGAAGTTCTGCGAAACTGCCTCAAAGAGGCACCGCTTCCTTCCAATTACCGGCAGACTTAAACTATGACCAGTGGAACAGAACCTATTTCATCTATTTCTTCGCTGAAGATATTAACGGTGAACATGAGACCGACTATGCATCGGTCCCCTTTGAGATATCTAAGCCCTCGCTCAAAACGACGGCGCCTACGATCACCTCGCAGCCTCAGGATAAGACTGTAAATGCCGGCTCGACCGCAGCTTTCAGCGTAAGAGCGACTGGCGAAGGTACGATCTCTTATAAGTGGCAGTCCCGCAAGAACGCTGACGCGGAGTGGGTAGATTCCGGTCAGAGCGGCGCGAAGACAGCAAACCTTTCCGTAAATGCGATCGCCGGTCTGAATGGCTGGCAGTTCCGTTGCATCGTTAGAAACGCGAATGGTCAGACATCTGTTTCCAAGACAGTTACATTGACCGTTAATCCGGTCATCACCACACAGCCGAAGAACACGGAAGCGGTTGCCGGAACTGTGGCGAAGTTCACCGTAGCAGTAAATGCGAAGGCGCCTGTTTCCTATCAGTGGCAGTCTCGCAGAAATTCATCCTCCAGCTGGTCGAATTCCGGCCAGAGCGGCGCGCGTACAGCGACCCTTTCGGTCAATGCTCTCGCAGGCCTGAATGGCTGGCAGTTCCGTTGCGTAGTGAAGGATGGATATGGTAATACCCTTAACTCAAATGCAGCGACTCTTTCGGTCGTTTCCATGAAGATCAAGACACAGCCTTCGAATGCATCTGCAACGGTTGGTTCGGTTGCGAAGTTCACTGTAGCAGTAGAGGGAAACGGTACACTTAGTTATCAGTGGCAGTCCAGAAAGGATTCTTCCTCTGCATGGACGAATTCCGGTCAGAGCGGCGCACGTTCAGCGACTCTTTCGGTCAATGCTGTTAACGGCCTGAGCGGCTGGCAGTTCCGTTGCATCATCAAGGATACTCACGGTAATCAGGTAGTATCCAACGCTGCAACGATCACAGTAAGCCTGGGTGCAGCTCCGGCGATCACCACACAGCCTGCGAATAAGACAGTATCTGCGGGCACCGTTGCGAAGTTCACCGTTGCAGCAAGCGGCACAGGAACACTTACCTACCAGTGGCAGTCCAGAAAGAACTCTTCCGCAAGTTGGTCGAATTCCGGCCAGAGCGGTGCGAAGACGGCAAACCTTTCGGTCAATGCGATCGCAGGTCTGGATGGCTGGCAGTTCCGTTGTATCATTAAGGATACGTTCGGCCGTCAGGTGATCTCCAACACCGTATATATTGGCGTAAACTAAGTTGATTTTTCAAAATAGAATACGATAAAACCTAGTGGGCGGCGGGCATCGATTTCGATGTCCGCCGCTTCGCTGTGGTCGTCGCTAACCTTGACAAACGGGGGGCCTCTATGGTATATTCAATAGCGGTGAAATGGAAGGATTTTACGGGAATCCGGCCTTCGACGGATCTATGAGAAAGAGGAAACAGAGGTTTATCAGGGTGCAACACGTTTTTTTAGTGGGAGCGAAGTCTCTCGGAGCCTACGGGGGCTATGAGACATTTATCAACAAACTGACGGAATACCATCAGAATAACCCGAATATCAAATACCATGTCGCTTGCAAGGCAAATGGCGACGGAAGTATGGATCCGAATCAAACGGACGGAGTTACGATCATCAATGATCATGAGTTCGAATATCATAACGCACATTGTTTTCAGGTGAAGATTCCTGAGAAGCTCGGCGCGGCCCAGGCGCTCTATTATGACGCCGAGTCTTTGCGCATCTGTTGCGAGATCATCAAGCGGGAGCAGATCGAGAACCCGATCGTGTACATTATGGCTTGCCGCATCGGCCCGTTGATGAAGCGTTACTATCGTGAGATCCATGAATTGGGCGGAAGGGTTTTCCTGAACCCGGACGGCCATGAGTTCATGCGCGCGAAATGGCCGAAACCTGTCCGGAAATACTGGAAGGCTTCGGAGAAAATGATGGTCAAATGGTCGGATCTGGTGATCTGCGACAGCAAGACGATCGAAGAATATATTCATGAATGCTACGACAAAAAGGGAATCGACGGAAGAGACCCCGTGACGACGTTTATCGCCTACGGAGCCGAAACCCGGAAGAGTCTGCTGCCGGATGACAGTGAGAAACTTCAGGATTGGTACCGCGAACACGGACTTAAACCCTTATCCTATTATCTGGTGGTAGGGCGGTTCGTGCCCGAAAACAACTATGAAACGATGATCCGCGAGTTCATGCGCAGCAACAGCGAGCGGGATTTTGCGATCATTACCAACGTGAACGATAAGTTCCTGGACGAACTGGAGGAACGCCTCCATTTTAAACAGGATAAGAGGATCAAATTCGTCGGGACCGTGTACGATCCGGAACTGCTGATGAAGATCCGTGAGAATGCTTACGCGTATTTTCATGGACATGAGGTGGGCGGCACGAACCCGTCCCTGCTGGAGGCGCTCGGCAGCACGGATCTGAATCTGCTTCTGAATGTGGGATTTAACAGAGAAGTTGCGGAGAATGCGGCGGTCTACTGGACGAAGAAGGACGGAAACCTGGCGGCCCTGATCGATAAGGCCGACCGGCTCGACCCCGAGAAGCGTGCCCAATACGGCCGGATGGCGAAAAAACGTATCCGCGATCATTACAGTTGGCAATACATCTGCGACCGATACGAAGAAGAGTTTCTGAAATGAGGAGAGGGTAAAACCGTGAAGATACTGGCTATACATAATTTCCATCGAAAAGGTTCTGCCAGCGGAGACGATCAGGTCTTTAAGAGCGAGACCGCCTTGCTGGAGGCCCACGGACATTCGGTGGTCCGATACACAGCCTCGAACGACGAGTTCGATAATGCCGGAGCCGTCGGAAAAGCGCTTTCGACGTTTGGAATGTTATGGTCGTTTAAGCATTATAAAGGCATACGTAAACTCATTAAGCAGGAGAAACCGGACATCGTTCACATTCATACTTTTTTCCCGCTGTTGTCGCCTTCGATCCTGTACGCCGCAAAACGAAGCGGCGTGCCGGTAGTCGCGACGCTTCATGACACGCGGTTTATCTGCCCATGCGCGACATCCCTTCGCGGAACCCATTTGTGCAACAAGTGCGGAGACGGAAGGTACCTTCGCATGTGTAAGTATGCCTGCTTCAAGGGAAGCCGCGCGCAGAGCTTTATCGTGGCAGGCATCTTTAAATACCATCGGATCCGCAAAAGCTTTTATAAGCAGATCGATAAATACATTTGCCTGAATGATAACCAGATCCGCCTCTTGAAGAAGATCGGGTTTGACGGCAAGAAGATCGTGAAGAAATATAATTTCGTCCCGGACGCGGAAGCCGCGTCGAAGGCGATGAAAAACGACAGTCTTCCGAAACGGTACGCGGTATTTTACGGCCGGATCGGTGAGGAAAAGGGCGTCCGCATCCTGATGAAGATCTGGGATCAGCCGCTGATGAAGGATATCCCTTTAGTGGTCATGGGCGGCGGTCCGCTGGAAGACGAGTTCCGCGCATGGGCCGAACCAAAAGAAAACGTTTATTTCCTCGGTTACACGCAGCATGATACCTGTCTGAGCATCGTAAAGGGCGGAGAGTTTGTTGTATTTCCCTCCATCTGGTACGAAGGCTGCTCGATGGTGGAGATCGAAGCCGAGAGCTTGGGAAAAGCATTGATCGCGACCGACTTGGGCTTCTCTGCCGAAGCCGTGCAGGACGGGGTCAATGGATACAAAGTCCCGCTGAACGATGTGTCCCGGTTTACGGAAACGATCGTAAAGTTGTGGGCAGATCCGAAGGAATGTCAGGAACTGGGTAAGAATGCCCGGTCGGATTATGAGGAGAAGTATCTTCCAGAGGATAACTATTCCCAGTTGATCGGGATCTATGATAGTGTCATAAGGAAAGTCAGAGGGAAGACTGGCATATGTTAAAAGTTTATGTGATCGGCGACCTGCGGGGAGCCTATCGAAATAAGTATCTGGTCGATATATTGGGGCAGGATCCGGACATCGCCCTCAGCGGCTCCTATGTGAAGGGTAAGTTCAAAAAGGCGTTATCCGTGTTCCGACTGCTTCGAAGTGACCGAGTCGTGATCAGCGCCTGCAACCATAATAGTGTGTTTGCAAAGGTCGCGTATCTTGCGAGAAAGAAGATCGTAACGGATTTTTATATCTCCTTCTTTGATACGGACGTTCTAGACAGAAAGCTGTTCGACAAAAAGTCAAAAGAGGCACGGAAACTGTATAAGATCGACCGAAAGGCATTTGAGAAATCGTCGCAGGTACTGTTCCTGAACATGGCAGAAGGAACGTACTATACCGGCTTGTTCGGAAAGACTGTTTCACAGGTGAACGGGAAGGCAGTTCCTCTGTGCATTCCGGAAAAGAAGCCTGCACTTCTGCCGTATTACAACGGAAAAACCGATTATATCCGGTTCTGCTGGACCGGCACGTATATACCGCTTCAGGGCCTGGACAGAGTGCTTAAGGCCGTGAAGATCGCGACGGATCAGGGGCTCAACATGCGGCTTACCGTCTGGGGCGATAAGGAAGAAAAAGCGGCGCCGTTTAAGGAGATGGCACAGCAGTTGGAGATCGAGAAGTACATCGATTTTATCAATGTATGGGGAGATCTCGACCGCTGGGAGCAGTACATCTGTGAAAACTGCGATGTGACGATGGGCATCTTCGGCCCGTCGAAGAAGGCGAAGGTCGTACTGGCGAATAAAGTCGTTGACGGCGTGGCCTACAGGACCCCGGTCATTACGGGAAAGTCCGGCGGCGTGGACGAGTTCTTCACGGATGAGATCCTGGTCTGCGATAACGACCCGGCTTCGATCGCAGAGAAGATGATCGAGGCGGCATCGATGAAAAGAGAAGACGTAGAGGCGCTTATCGAGAAGGCCTACGCGATCTATAGTAAGAATTTCACTCCGGACCGGTTTGCCGAGCGTATCCTGGAGAGCGTAAAGGGAGTTGGATGTCCAAATGCGAAAGAATGATGTTGATATAGTAATAATGTGGGTGGACGGATCGGATCCGGCCTGGATAAGAGAGAAGCTGGGATACCAGATGAACTCTGCGGTATCGGATGAACTGGTCGCGGATTCCGCGAAGTGTTTCCGCGATATGGGGACGCTGAAGTATTGGTTCCGTTCCATCGAGAAATTTGCCCCCTGGGTCCGCAAGATCCACTTCGTTACCTGGGGACATTTGCCGGAATGGCTGGATACGTCCTGCAAGAAGCTGCACATAGTGAACCATAAGGACTTCATGCCGGAGGGGAGCCTGCCCACGTATAACTCCAGGGCACTGGAGGTGAACCTGCACAGGATCCCGGGCCTCGCCGAGAATTTTGTGTATTTCAACGATGATAATTTCCTGATGCGTCCGTCGAAGAAGTCGGATTTCTTTAAGAGAGGGCTCCCCAGAGACTGCGCGATCCTGTCGCCTGTGGTTCCGCAGCGCTTCGGTACCGGAGCGATCCAGATCAATGACCTGGAGATCGTCAACGACCACTTCCATGGGACGCAGTGCATAAAGAAGAACTGGAAGAAATGGTACACTCCGAAATACGGTAAATATCTGCTCAGAACGCTTATCCTGAAGAAGAATGCAAATATCGTAGGTCTGTACGAACCGCACGGCCCGAATTCGATGAAGAAATCGACGTATGAGGAAGTGTGGAGTAAAGAAGAAGCAGCCCTGATGGGAACGACCATGTCCCGCTTTAAGAAGAAGGACAATGTCAACCAGTGGCTGATGCGTGACTGGCAGATCGCCTCGGGTGCATTTTCCCCGAGGAGCCCGAAGTTCGGCAAATTCTACGACCTCAGTTACAGCCTGGACGCTGCCTGCTGGGATATCCTGTCGCAGAAGCACAGTCTCATCTGCCTGAATGACAGTTCCGATATCGAAGATTTCGAGCAGGTTAAGAAGAGACTCGTGGATTGTTTCGAGAAAATATTGCCGAAAAAAAGTCAATTTGAAATCTAAGGCGCAGAGGCTGTACAGGGGCGGTTTCCTTGACAAACCCTAAGCCCCATGCTATAATCGAGGCGGCGTAAGACCGGGGTGTCACTTTGTGTTTTGCGATCATCGCCGAAAGAGGATTGGATGGAGAAAAATGAGATCACCAGTCAGAACTATAGCGTTCTATCTCCCGCAATTTCATAGAATAAAAGAAAACGATGAATGGTGGGGAGAAGGATTCACAGAGTGGACGAATGTAAAGAAGTCGGCCCCACTGTTTTCCGGTCATGATCAGCCGGAGGTTCCGCTGAATGAGAATTACTATGATCTGACGGACCCCGAAGTACAGAAGTGGCAGGCGGATATCGCTAAGAAATACGGCGTTTACGGTTTTTGCTACTATCACTATTGGTTTGACGGAAAGCTTTTGCTGGAAAAACCGATGGAGAACATGTTGGACCGTCCGGATATCGATCTGCCGTTTTGTGTTTGCTGGGCGAATGAAACCTGGTCCAGAACGTGGAACGGGGCAGAGTCGAACATTCTGATCGCGCAGAATAATAGCGAGAATAAAGAGGGGCGTAAGAAGCACTTTGAGTATCTTCGACCCTTTTTTTTGGATTCCCGGTATATTAAGGTCGATAACCGCCCGTTATTCATCGTTTATAAGCCGCATCTCTTTGAGAAGATGAAGGAGATGATGGCGGAGTGGGATGCGTACGCGAAGGAGATCGGGTTTGATGGTATCTGCTGGGTCTATCAGCATCATTCCGCTTACGTTCCCCAGATCGAGGAAACGTTCGACTGGGGGATCGAGTTTGAACCATTCTACACGGTAAACCGGATCATGAAAACGAGACAGAGCAGCTTCATTTCCCGCACCGTGTATAAGGTGAAGTCGAAATTCAAGGAAGCGATGCGCAGAGTACGCAAACTTCCCAGAAGATATCGCTATGAAGACATCTGGAAGGATATCCTGACCAGAGACGTGGAGAAAAAACACGCGCTCGGAGCATTTACCGCCTGGGACAATACGCCCCGAATGGGAAGAAATGCATCGGTTTTTGTGGGCGCGAACCCCGAAAAGTTCAAAAAGTACTTTTCAAAGCAGGTCGCACGGATACGCAAGCATGACTGTCCGCAGTTCGTTTTTATCAATGCTTGGAACGAATGGGGCGAGGGCGCGCATCTGGAGCCGGATCAGACATACGGATACGGGTATCTGGAGGGCGTACGAAGCGTCATGAAGAAGGGTTCCCCTGAGGAATAGTAATTACCCGAAGTGTTCGACCTAGAATAATGGGAGAGGAAAGAGAAGAAAGATTATGCGGATCGGTTTGTTCGGTTTCACGTTTGCTCATGAGAATATGGGGTGTCAGGCCCTGACCTGTTCGTTTTTGGAATTAGTCCGGCAGGTATATGATGGTGATCTGGAAGTAGTGAGTTTTCATAACGAATCTTCGTTGGGATCCATCCCGGAACTGTTTCCGGATATCAAGTTTGAAAAGTGCCGCGTCAAATTAAAAGATCCGAAACTGGCGTTTTTAAAAGAAGTGAAGAAGTGCGACATTGTTTTTGATGTTACTTACGGAGACGGCTTCTCGGACATCTACTTCACGAAGAGCACCTACAAAAACACCATTACCAAAATCCTGTGTGAAAAGACGAAGGTTCCGTTTGTACTGATGCCTCAGACGTATGGACCTTTCAAACATAAAATGTTGGAAAAACTGGCCGGAAGAGCGATCCGTAAGGCCACAGTGGCATACGCCAGAGATGAGATCTCTGCCCGATATGCCGAGAAACTGTCCCGCAGAAGCGTTAAGCCCGTTACGGATATGGCATTTTTCCTGCCGTACGATAAGTCGCTTCCGCATTTTGATAAGAGCATCGGCCTGAATGTTTCGGGTCTGCTTTGGAAGGGCGGGCTGTACCAGGAAAGCGATCAGTTCGGAATGAAGACGGACTATCACACATATTGCAAGGAGCTCATCCGTCACTGCCAGAAACTGGGATACGAAGTTCACCTGATACCGCATGTAACCCAGTCCGGAAATGAAGGACGCGTTATCCCGGATCCGGATTATCCGGCGTGTGAAGCCTTGCATGAGGAGTTCCCGACCACGGTCCTGGCACCGAATTTCGCCACTCCTTACGAGGCGAAAAACTATATATCCAGACTGGATCTTTTCGTAGGTTCCCGGATGCATGCCACGATCGGAGCATTTTCCTCCGGCGTGGTCACCATTCCTTTTGCCTACAGTAGAAAGTTCAAAGGACTTTTCACGAATTTCGGATATCCGTATTTCGTGGATGGAACGAAAACGGACACGGAAGAAAGCCTTCGCCGGACGTTTCGCCTGATCGATCGTAAGGATAAACTGAAGGAAACGCAGCAGAAAGCCTTGATTCGGATCTCTGAGATGAAGGAGGAATTCCTTTCGGAGATCGCAACCTATTTAACTAAAGCGAGTAACTAAACCATGAAGATGAAGATCAGAAGCTTCGAAATATTGGAATTATTTTGTGTGCTGTATCCTGTATGCCCGAGCTATTTCTACATATTCGGACTGCAGGTGAAAAACCTGATAGCACTATTTACCCTTGTGGCATTTATCTTGCTGGGTAGTGGCATGGTGGCATACCGAATGATCAAATCGTGCATTCCGATCTTCATTTTTGTTGTACTTACCGGCGCCTCACAGTTGGTTCACTTCGAAATGAAAAACCTGGTCATGCAGTGCGTGCTCTGGGTCGGGTTGATCCTACTGGCGAGTTCGGCGATCAATACAAAAGAAAAGTTTTACCGGATACTGGACATACTCATTTTTACCGCAGCGGTCGTTGGCTTGTTCGGTTTTGTAGAGGAGATCACACATTATAATGTATTTACTTTGCTGAATACCGGTGGAGCTACGATCAAGTATAATCCCTTACGTTTGGGCATTCTTCGAATCATCTCCTTTACATCGCATGCGATCTCGTATTGTACATACTGTATGTTCATCCTGGCACTGCTCCTGTATCGATTGGAGCATGTCGAAAAGGGTAGTAAGAAGAAGTACATCTATGTGGGCCTGATCGTAGCGGCAAATGCTGCCCTGACATTGTCCCGTATTGCTTTTGTCGGTATCTTTGTTGAACTTTTACTGTATCTGTATTACAGCGGACGCAAACAGTTCATCTTCAAGATGGTGAAATACATCGTGATCTTGTTGATCTGCTTAGGCATCGGATGTATCTTCAGCGCGAGCCTGCGCCGGTATGCTAAACTATCGGTATATATCGTAGGGGCCTACTTTGACGAAAGCTATATAACCTTACTTCAGGAAAACGGCTTCACCGATAACCCGGGCGGCGTCGGTAACCGTGTGGATCTGTATGGATGGGTCTATGAAGAAGTCGAAGATGACATCTGGTATGGCAAAGGCTACACGGCGAAATTCGAACATGTTTTTGTCAACAAGGATGGTTACAACCAAGTCAAGTCATCGATCGAAGTCGAGTGGCTGAGAACCCTGTTCAGATATGGCATCTTCGGATTGATCGGAGAGATCATATTACTGCTTTCGGTCACGATCAAGGCGTTTTGTACGAAAGAGGCTCCGGAGAATGGTCTGGGCTTCGGAAAAACGTGCTTATCGATCCTGCTCGCCTATATCATCGTTTTCTTCGGCGTCATGCAGAACCAGGATGTCCAGACATTTGCAGTGATCATTATGCTTCTGCTGGCATATAAGCAGTATAGTGGTTTTGGAATACAGGCACCCAAAGAAGAACTACGGGTTGAAAAATATGAAACGATTGGAACGAACTAAAAATTCAGTACGGAATCTGGTATGGGGCATGGTAAACAAAGGGGTTTCTCTGCTCCTGCCTTTCTTTATCCGCGTCGTGATCATCAACGTTCTCGGTAAGGAATACTTAGGACTGAATAACCTGTTCACATCGATCCTTCACGTCCTGAACCTGGCGGAACTGGGCATCGGATCGGCGATGGTATACTCCATGTATAAGCCGATCGCGGAAGGAAACGAGGAATTGATCTGTTCGTTACTCGCACTTTACAAAAAGGTTTACCGGATCATTGGCCTCATCGTTTTCGGAGTCGGTATCGTTCTGGTCCCGTTCCTGCCGTTTTTGATCAAAGGCGGAGCAGAGGGCATCAATATAACGGTATTGTACCTGATCTTCTTAGTCGATACGGTGCTGTCCTACCTCCTGTTTGCATATAAGAACTCACTTCTTATGGCACATCAACGGACGGATGTGAGCAGCAATATCGGGACCGTGGTCCATTTGCTGTTGAACCTGGTACAGGTCATCCTTTTGGTGGTCTTCAAAAACTATTATATCTACATTGTCGTTAAACCGTTATTTACGGTCTTGAATAACCTCGTCGTCAACTGGGCTACGAACCGAATGTATCCGATGTATAAGCCGGTGGGCGTCGTTTCTTCGGAGAAGCAAAGCGAGATATTCGGAAGGGTAAAGGCCCTGGTCGGACATAAGATCGGGACTACCGTCGTTTCGTCGGCGGACAGTCTGGTCATTTCCGCGTTTTTAGGACTTGAGATCCTAGGTATCTACAGCAATTACTCGTATATTATCTTTTTTATCATCAGTCTGAGTGCCATCTTCTTTAATGGCATGCTGGCCGGTATCGGAAACAGTCTGGTCACCGAGAACGTTGATAAAAACTACACACTCTTTGAGAACATTAATTTTATCCTGTCGTGGCTGGTCGGATGGTGTTCCGTCTGCTTTTTGTGTTTGTTCCAGCCGTTTATGGAACTGTGGATGGGTGAGGACATGCTGCTGCCTGCTTCATCCGTGGTATATATCGTGATCTATTATTACACCTGGCAGTTTCGGACGACCGGTCTGTACTTTAAAGACGCGGCGGGCATGTGGCAGGCCGATTTCTGGAAACCGTATGTCTCAGCAGTGTTTAATCTCGTGGTGAATATCATTTTGGTCCTCATCATAGGTATAAACGGCGTATTCATTTCCACGATCATATGTATGGCATTTATCAATTTTCCGTGGGAAACGAAGGTCCTGTTTCGGGATCTGTTTAAGAGAAGTCCGAAAAAATACATCATTCAGGAATTCATCAATCTTATCATATCCGTCGTGATGTGCGGCGTGACTTACCTGATCTGTGTAAGTCTTCCGATGCAGCATGGATTTGTGTGTCTGGCAGTTCGGTTCCTGATCTGTCTCACGGTTCCGAACCTTATCTTTGTGCTCACCGGTTTCCGAAAGAAGGAATTCCGCTATGTCATGGGAAAGGTAAAGCAGGTCGTAAAGAGGCATTAGTAACACGAGTCGCCCGAATAGGGAGGGAAGGTCCTATGTTTGGTTCTATCAGAAAACGTTTGGATAACAGGCGCATTAAGCGCGAGGGAGGCGCGAAGACGTCCACGTACGCCAGGAAGATGGCGCGGGAGCGCAAAGTCGAGATCGGGATGCACTCCTATGGAAGTTGCTTTGACGCCGGCTTCAATGTCGGAGGCACGGTGACCATAGGCAGGTATTGCTCGTTTGGACCGAATGTGCGATATTTCGGCGGAAACCATCCGATGCAGTATGCGACGATGACGCCATATTTTTACAGAAAAGAATGGGGATACGATGTGAAGGATATCCCCAGACAGGAATTGACCGTGGGTCATGACGTATGGGTCGGCTACGGAACGATCATTACCGCATCTTGCCGCAGCATCGGAAACGGAGCGGTGATCGCCGCCGGGGCCGTCGTTACAAAAGACGTACCACCGTATGCGATCGTGATGGGAGTGCCGGCGAAAGTTACCGGATATCGCTTCCCGGAAGAGATCCGGGCGAAGCTCGAAGAGAGTAAGTGGTGGGAAAAAGAACCCGACGAATTGATAAAGTATTATGGTCTCATCGATCAGCCGGATCAGTGGGCGGATGCGATCATAAAGGACTACAAAGGAGAATGAAATGTCTTCTGAAAAGAAAGACGCAAAATATATCGAGCAATACTGTGCCGGCTGCGGCCTGTGCCATTCGTTGTACGGCTGTGAACTGAAGGCAGATGCAAAAGGCTTCCCGACCGTTGTAGCGGAAGGTAAGGAAGAGGAACTGAAGAAGATCTGCCCGGTTTTCTACTATGCAGACGAAGCGGCTCATGATGTGTGGGGCGCAGTTTTAAAAGCGCTGGTGGGGTATTCTTCGGATGCCGATGTACGGTATAAGGCGGCCTCCGGCGGCGCATTGACCGAGTTGTGTATCTATTTGCTGGAGAGCGGGAAGGTCAACGGTATCCTTCACACGACGTACGATCCGAAAGATGCGACAAAAACGATCTCTTGTGTCAGTTACTCGGCACAGGAAGTACGGGACCGCTGCGGTTCCCGTTATAGTATTTCCGTTCCGCTTTACGAGCTGAAGAAGCTCATGAAAGACGGGGAGACCTATGCTTTCGTCGGAAAACCATGCGATGTCATGGCGCTTCGCCGAGCGATGGTCGTGGAGCCTGCGCTTCGCGAGAAGATCCCGTATCTGCTTTCCTTTTTCTGTGCGGGGGAGCCGAGCGTTCAGGCGCAGGAGGATCTGCTTAAGGCGATCGGAACGAACCGGGAGCGGTTTGCGGGGATCACTTATAGAGGAAATGGTTGGCCGGGTTATACGACGGTCACAGAGCAGGACGGAAACGTTCTTACGATGGAATATAAGAATGCCTGGGGTAAGCATCTCGGGCGTGACATCCGGAATTTATGCAGATTCTGTCTGGACGGGACCGGCGATGCTGCGGATATCGTTTGCGCTGACTTCTGGTACCTGGGGCAGGACGGGAAACCCGATTTTTCGGAGCATGAAGGGCGGAATATCATCATCGCCCGGACGAGGGCGGGCGTGGCCGCGCTCGACGGTGCGGTCGAAAGCAAACGACTGACCATCACAGAGGACTTTACTTCGAAAATGGACATGGAGTTTCAGCTCTATCAGCCGGCGCAGTATAAGCGCAAAGGTACGATGCGGAGCATGGTCCGTGCCATGAAACTGTGCAGAAGAAAGCCTCCGAAGTACAGTAAAACCTACCTGAAGAAATATGCCTCGCACATGGATGGAAAGGCGAAACGGCAGTTCTTCGTCGGTACGGTGAAGAGAATCTTAAAGGGAAAGATCTGACGAGAGTTCATGGAGCGAACGTCAGAGTATCATTTGGAGAATAAAAAGATATGGCAGAGATCTGGAAGAAGGTCTATAAAAAAATGACGGATACCACCCGCAAAACGGGCAGGTTTCTTTCGTCTGCCCTTCCGCATAGTGAAAAGGTCGATGCCGACGCCGTAACATTGGCCGTGGTCGCGATCATAAAAAATGAAGCAGCGTACATCGAGGAATGGGTGAAATATCATATTCTAGTCGGAGTCGAACGTTTCTATCTCTACGATAACGGAAGTACGGATGAGACCCGGACATTACTGGCACCGTATATCCAAAAAGGGCTCATCGTCCTGAAGGAGTTCCCGGGACAGAAGAGACAACTTCCTGCGTATAACGACGCGATAAAAAATTATAAGCATCAGACGCGTTACATGGCGTTCATCGATGCGGATGAGTTCCTGTTCTCCTGCGAGCCGGATAAGTCGGTCCGACAGGAGGTGGAAGAAATGTTTTCTGAGTATCCGAATGCCGGCGGGTTTGCCATCAACTGGCGTATGTTCGGCTCGAGCGGACATGTAAAGAAACCGGAAGGCGGCGTGCTGGAGAACTTCCTGTATCGGGCGAAAGAGGATAAAAGAGGAAACCGCTGTATTAAAACGATCGCCGATCCGAGGCGGATCTACCAGTATGCACATTCGCATTATCCGACGTACTACAGAGGCTATTACTCGCTGGATGAGAGAGGAAACCGAGTCGACGACTGGGGAAATACGGCCGAGGTCATAAAGAGGATTCGCATCAATCACTACTACACGAAGTCTGAGGAAGAGTGGGTCGCCCGGAGAAAACTGGGCAGAGTCGATGGAAAGGGCGATGCAAACCGATCGATCGAGGATTTTCACGCGTACGACTATAGCGATATCTACGATGACGGGATGCTTCCCTTCGTGGAGAAGATCAAGAAAATGTAAGTCGTTGACGAGAGCGGTAAACCCGCTCTCGTTTTTTTGAAATATGGTACATTTAGGTGATAGCCACCGGATGCGAAACATGTTAGTATGGAAATGTATAGTGTGATCGTGTGTTCTTATTTCGGCCGGTCACGGGGATTTAGCAGAAAACAAGAAAGGAAGGTTTGGTGTAAATGGTTCAGACTACATCATCCAAAAAGCAAATGAAGAAACTGTGGATCGTATTTATGATCATGGTTTTATGCTTCGTGCCGATCGCCGCTGCGCGGCCGACCTACGCGGCAGATACTTCGACCTTTGGGAACGGAGAGATCGTATTATTCGGCAGCTATCCGCAGACGAAAGTAACGGACAGCACTCTGATCTCGAAACTGAATTCCGTCAGCAAAACGTGGAATACGTATCCGTACTATTCTAAGAATACGAACTCTACACAGGCACAGACGATCCCGACGAAGAAGGATACTTCGATGATGGAGTATTCGGATTTCAGTTACGGCGGAAAGAAATATCGTGCCGTAAAGATCCATAAATATCGTCCGATCGATGTGACGAAGGTTCCGGACAGTGAGTATAAGCAGCAGAGCAACGGATATACCAAGGAGACGGTATATTATTTCGAGTATGAGCCGATCCGCTGGGTCGTCCTGAATAAAAGTCTGGGTCTTTTGGTATCCGAAAAAGTTCTGGATGCACAGCCGTTCAATGCATACTATCAGGTGGCAAATGGAAAAGCTATGAGCTCGATCAATGACCGCGCTTATGCTTCGAACTATTACTATTCGACCGTTCGTAACTGGCTGAATGGGTATGGAAATTACGACTCTGCATACAATGATTTCGATTTCCTGGATACGGCGTTTTCTTCGACGGAGCAGAAGGCGCTGAAGGCGAATACCTACGCGATCACGGATGGCGGCAGTGCTACGGCTGCGATCGACTATGTTTTCCTTCTGAGTAAAAGTGACGCAGAAAACCACAAAAACCTGTTTAATTCCTCGGATAATTCCGATTATGCGGAAGCACAGGGCATGAGTAAGCGTGGCGGAAGTGCGGGAACACCGTGGTATCTGTCCACATTTTCCAGTAATTCGAACGTTTACTACGTACAGGATCAGACGATCAAGTCTCATTCGGATTCGACATATTTCAGCGCGATCACTTCGACGCAGTGCGGCATCCGTCCTGCGATCAAGGTAGACCTCTCGAATAGTTCCGTAGTCGGACCGTTTAAGATCAAAGCACAGGAAACAGCATCCGGCCAGGCCTATATTTCCTGGAGCGCATATCCGGGAGCGAAAGGTTATGCAGTTTACCGTTGCCCTGTTACGTCGAACCCGACGGCGCAGGCCAGCTGGGGAAATGCGATCGCAAACATTTCGGGTACGGAGTTCACGGATCCGAATACCGAGATAAAAACATCCTACTATTATCGTGTCGTCGTGAATACCAATCATGGATCGGAAACCTCGAACTATGTCCGACTGGATTATCGACTGGCTCGGCCTGTGATCTCGACCGCTTCCCGTAATATTGCGACCGGATATCCGATGATAACGTGGAATAGCATAGAAGGTGCGGAATTATATACGATCCAACGGCGGGATTATGGCGCAGATGCGTATGACAAAACATGGGTGATCGACCCTACCTCTTCATCGACACGGACGTTCACGGACGATACAGCGAAACCTGGAAAGCGGTATTACTATTCGGTGTCGGCCGGCAGCAAATCATATGCACCGTATTGTTCGGTATTTTCAGCCGAAAAAGAGGCGCGGTGCACCTTAGCGAGACCGGCCGGAATCACCGAGTCTGACAGCAGTACCGGTATGCCGCAGCTCTCCTGGAACGCTGTTTCGGGCGCCTATGGTTACCGTGTTCAGTATAAGCTGACTTCGATGACCGAATGGACAGAAGAGTTTATAACTACACAGACGAGAACCGTTCTTCAGGCAAATCCGGGCCAGGAATACAACTATAGGGTCAGCGCTGTTTTGACTTCCAATACCAGTGATAAGACCTATGAATCGGCGTATGTGTCCGGTTCGATCACCGCGGCGCCCAAGCCGACTTTCTCAAAACAGCCGGAAGACTATATCGTATTTGCAAACCAAACGCAGATCTTTTCAACGGTTACCGCAGCCGGTAAGGGTCTCACCTTTGAATGGTGGTATTATCGTCCTTCGACAGGAGTGTACAGCTACGAACTCGAGTTCTCATCGGCAGCCAATATTTCCACGAACAGCTGCATGCATTCGTCGGTTCCGGGTACAGCGGAAGACGGAGTGATGTACTATGTCATCGCAAAAGATAAATTCGGTCGTTCGACCCGTTCGACGACCGGTCAGATCATCGTGTTGTCCCAGCCGAAGTCTTCGACGACACCGGTTGGCGATATCGCAGAGTTCTCCGTAAAAACGAAGTTCACGGACAATGTTAAATCGTACCAGTGGCAGTCTTGCAGACCGGGAACCACCGAGTGGACGAACTCTGGTATGCCCGGTGCGAAGACGGATACACTGAAGGTAACTACGAGTACCGGCTTGCACGGCTGGCGGTTCCGCTGCGTCGTAACGAATTCGAGCGGAAAAACCGCGACTTCGGCTCCGGCTACCTTACAGGTCGTTCCGAAGATCACGAAGCAGCCGGCAAATGCGACGGTTCCGGTCGGCGATATCGCCGAGTTTACCGTGGCGGCGACCGGCAAAGGAACGCTGAAGTACCAGTGGCAGTCACGTAAGAACGCTTCGTCCGCATGGTCGA
>JAFYGB010000002.1 GCA_017543445.1 Lachnospiraceae bacterium
CGGGTATGAACCGTGTGCTCTAGCCAACTGAGCTATTCCGCCATATGATGTTGTCTGAGGAGTGGGACCTATAGGGCTCGAACCTATGACCCTCTGCTTGTAAGGCAGATGCTCTCCCAGCTGAGCTAAGATCCCGCAAACGTGTAACACGCTTGACTGCCTTGCTAGTATACCTTGCTTTTCACGGTTTGTCAAGCACTTTTTTTAAAAGATTTTGAGAGGAAATTTGAATAAAAAAAAGCTCTCAAGGTCCGCCTTGGGCATGCCAGCATGCCCATGCGGGACTTTGAGAGCCTAGTATCATAACATATTAATTAAATCCAAAATGCTTTTGTGCGAAGTCGTAGCCCCAGAGCATGATCTTGCGGCCGACGCTTCCGGGCAGATTCATGCCGATACCGAGGAAGGTACGGTAGCGCAATTTGTTGTACATCTTTTTGTCGTGTTCCTTCAGATCCTGCCAGAGTCTCTTCTTCTCTGCCAGGCTTTCTTTCGTTCCCATGCGTACCAAAAGAATAGAGGAAACCGTCATGATGATGCCCAGGTACTGGTACATGTAGTTCGCGAGCTTTTTATCCCGGAATTTGGACAGTTCGTAGGAATTGATCATGATGCGGTTTACACGCAGCTGCTGGTCGATACGCGAGATCATGACGGATTCATTTACCGACTGGTCCTCACGGCCGATAAAGTAATGATAGAGATCCACATTCACATAGCAGATCTTCTTAACATACGGCAGCGGATAATATACGAAGATGTTATCCACGTAGAAGGTATGCTCCGGAAGCTGCAGGCCGGACTCACGCAGGAGGCCTGTACGATATACGACCGAGTGCATGAGGATGTACTGCCCCACCTTGAGTCTCTTCGCGTCTTTCCAGGTAAAGATCTTATGCTGCGGAAGCGCGTTGTCGTACTTCATGACCGCCTTGTTCTTCACACCGACTTTATCGTAGATATAGTTCGCGACGAGCATGTCGACGCCGCCCTTCTTCTCTACCGCCTTCAGTTCTTTGATGATCTTTACAAATGCTGCAGCATCGAACCAGTCGTCACTGTCGCAAACCTTGAAGTATTTTCCGGTCGCGTTTGCAATGCCGGTATTTACCGCGCCGCCGTGGCCTTTATTCTCCTGATGGATCGCACGGATAATGGTCGGATGCTCTTTCGCCAGACGATCCGCGATCGCGGGCGTGTCATCCTTCTGTGAACCATCGTCCACGATCAGGATCTCTACATCCTCTCCGCCTACCAAAAGGCTCTGAATACATTTCTCCATGTAAGCAGCCGAATTATAACAAGGTACGGCTATGGTGATCAGTTTACTCATGATGTTCCTCACTCTTCGATTTTTTAGTTATTATCTTTTTTGAATATACAATACCGAACAAGCCGGTAAATGTGATCAGCATGGTTCCGGCCAGGACGGAATAGTCCAAAATACCGCCATCGTCGGAAGGGATCATAGCAATGTAAGTTAAAAACCACGAAATCAGGTTCGCCGAACCATGAACGATGATCGGCGCCCAAACGGTGTGATAGATCTCCATCATATAGGCCAGAAGGATCCCCAGGAAAAAAGCATAGATAAATTGAAGTGCATTCCCGTGGAAGAAGCCAAACAACAAGCCCGAGATCAGGATCGTATACGGGGCCTTCATCAAAACTCGCATCCGCGTATAGATCAGACCTCTAAACATCATCTCCTCGCACAGCGGTGCCAGGATCACGACGGCCAGGAAGGACAGCCACTGCAAGCTTTCATTCCAGAGGACCTCACTCGCCTCATCGTAGGTTTCCAAAATGGCCTGCGGCATAAACATGCCGAGCATATAATTCAATGCCAGACAGGCCGAAGCCCCGATCAGAGCCAGGATCGACCACGTAAAAAGCGGCATGTTTGTTTTTTTCAATGGATATAGCATCCGATCACTCTTCCACATCAGGTAAAAGAGCGGGATCAAAAGCGCGTCGACCAGCGCAGTCATCTGCAGCAGGTTGTTGTTGATCAGTTTCTCTGCTTCTTCAACATTATGTGTTACCGCAGATGCATAGATCGCAAACAGGAAATAAACGACCAGCACGACGCCCACATACAGGGCAAACGGAATCAAACTTTTCAGGAAATCATAAAGTTTCTGGTTCATAACCTCTTTCCTTCATCTCGGAACTGCTACGGTCGCACAAAAAACGACAGTATCAGTTTAACACAAATCCGGGTGAATTACAAGCATTCACCCGGATAAGCATTTACCATTTCGAGCCGTAAGGGCTGCCGTGTTTGCGATAGATCACAAACAACAGGAAAATGACTCCGATCGCGCAAAGAAGAATGAAAACCGGAACCAGAATACTCATCTCGCCGTTGATGCCCGGAAGGATCAGGCTGATCGAGTAGAAGAAATAGCAGCCTAAAGAATAGCAGACACTGACGATCAGAGGTGCAGCCAAATTACGATAGTACTCATAAATAAAGGACAGGATCAACGCCATGATAACGGAATCGACTGCGCGGTAAAAAATCGCCGCAACGATACCCACGATAACGATCGTCGGTAATGCCCCCGATTCCTCACGCATGCGCTGATGGAACAGGCCGCGAAACAGCAATTCAAAGCAGATCGGTTCGAGAACGAAGATCGCAATAAAGAAGGTCGGAACCGCTTTTACTGCGTCCATGGCATATTCGGAAACTCCGAAGAAAACCTCGCTAAGTTCACGGTTCAGCATTCCGCGCACTACGTAGATCTCACCAAATGCAAACAAAAGTCCGATGACCGGAAGCAAAAGCCACGCCGAAGCAGGCATCTCATTGCCCTCAAAGCCGTTCTGCTCACGATCCTTCATCCACATAAACAGGAATATAAAAGAACAGGATCCAAATAGCATCAACGGCAGATCGATGACCGTTTTGACGGCATTGTCCAAAGCGATGCCGCCGGTGATCGCAGAAAACGCCGATCCCAGAACAAAAAGCGAAAAAATCAAACTAGCTACAAAGTAGATGATAAACGGAATACCCAAACGCAACAATCTTTCCATAACAATACCCTCCTGTTTTCTGATTTGAGAGTTCCCTCATTTGACCATCGCCACACATCTCAAATCAATTATCGATATTTTATCATCCGTTTATCATCCGGTCAATATACCGCTGATCTTTGTAAGATATCGTAAGGAAAACGTAAAACAGCGAACAAAAAAACAGGCACCGGAGAATGATATGTACCCCCTTTACTGGACAACCAGTAAGGAGGGTACATATTTTATGCGCTACAGTTACGAGTTCAAGAGAAAATGTGTTGAGATGTATAAGGAGGGACAATGGCCAAAGACCCCAAGTGGGATAAAGAATCCCAGATACTTCCACAACATGATCAGACGATGGTGTCGTATGGAAGACGCAAATGGTCCGGATGTTTTGAGACATAAAGGACATAATAAGGAATGGAGTCCCGAAGAACGACTGGAGCTGGTCTGCGAAGTGCTTGCGGGAGAATCCATCTCAACAGTAGCATTCAGAGCAGGTATCAATAGCGGGTTGTTATACCAATGGGTTTCCAATTATAAGAAGGAGGGGTATAATGGTCTGGTAGGCAGAAAGAAAGGTCGACCACCAAAGGAGCCCGACATGAAGAAACTCAATTATAATAATCCGAGAAAGCTTGAAGAAACTGAGTATGAAGAACTCGTTCGACTGAGAGCTGAGAACGCGTATATCAAAGCTGAGATCGAAGTAATAAAAAAAGAGATCGCCTTGAGAGAAGAAAAGGAAGCTGCGCGACTCAAGGCGAAAAAGCAGCGATCGTCAAAGAACTCAGAGAAACCGGATATCAGCTGAAACATCTTCTCAAAGCGATGGATCTATCCAGATCCACTTACTATTATGAGATCTCGAAAGAAGACGCCGTGGCCAAGAGAAATGAAGAGATGGCCGGTATTATCAGGGATATCTTTGAACAAAACAAAGGGCGATACGGTGTCCGCAGAGTTCATCGCGAGCTGATCAACAGAGGCTATAAAGTAAACCATAAAAAGGTACAACGTCTGATGCACTGCATGGGCCTTAAAGGAAAACGTCCTAAAGAAAAGTACCATTCTTATCAGGGAGTAGTAGGAAAGGTGGCGGAAAACCTCATCAACAGAGACTTCAGCACAACAAAGCCCCTTGAAAAGTGGACGACAGATGTCACCCAGTTCAGCTTCCCCTGGGGAAAATGCTATCTTTCTCCGATCCTTGACATGCATACGAACGAGATCGTCTCATATGACCTTTCACAGAGTCCGAATATGGATCAGATCCGCAGGATGTTGAAAAAGGCGCTTAGAAGGTTTTCCTCTCTTAATGGCCTGATATTTCATTCTGATCAGGGCTGGCAATACCAACACGCCTATTTCAGAAATACGATAAAAAAGAAAGGTATCATACAGTCTATGTCCCGAAAAGGCAACTGTTATGACAACTGCATTATGGAGACGTTCTTCGGGCGACTGAAGAACGAGATGTTTTACGGATGTGAGGAGGATTACCGATCCTATGAGGAGTTCTCTGCAGCCATAGCCGATTATATCGATTACTACAACAACGAACGCATCCAGGCAAAAACAAAGTGGATGCCCCCTGCAAAGTACAGGGTAGCATCCACTTGATGAACCTCGGTCGTTAATCAATGTGTCCAGGAAACTGGGTACATATCAGAACCGGTGCCTGCTGTCTTATTTGAATTCGTTTTGTCTAACGTTTGTCATCAATAATCGACCATAACGTTTGCGTTCTCATCGATCTCACCCTCATAGGTGTGCAGGATCTTGATGTAGGTCGCGGTAGGAAGTGCTGCGCAGAGATCCTTACCATCTGCCTCCGTCATATCGATGTTCATGTAAGCGTGAAGTTCCTTGTTGTAGCCGATATCCTCAACTACGTCGTCCTCTGCCTCATAGCGGGCAATGTGGAACTTGTCGACCATTTCATTTACCAGATCGTCACGATCCTGGTTATCCATGTCTGCAAGCCAGAAGGAGAACTCCATGCAGTACGCACGGTTCTTGGTGTTACCGAAGTGAGACGGGAAGCCGCCTGCGGACTTGGTACGGATGTTGTTTGCCTTGCAGTAGCTCTGGATCGGCGAGTTGTTCGCACAGAAGATCACAAGCTTCGGGATCATGTTCTGACCCATCTTCGGGAAGAAGATACGGTTTCCGAGGCGGGTAGCCATCGGGGAAATGGTGATACGTCCGAGGCTGCGGCAGTTATACAACGCCTTATCCTCGATCGCGATAACGCTGTTCGGAATGTTGATATCGGTAAGCGATGTACATTCGTTGAACGCGTTCTGCTCGATAACGGAGATACCATCCGGAAGGACTGCCGTTACGAGATCCTTACAGTGTGCACATACGTTCTGGCTGATGTAGGTCGTACCTGCCGGGAAATTGATCGTCTTGATCGCACAACGATAGAATGCACCATTTCCGACATCCTTCGTTTCCTCAGGAAGATCTGCAATCGCAAGGCTCGTACAATAGCTGAATGCGTAGCTGCGGATCGTCTTCAATGCCGGGGAGAAGATGACTTTCTTCAGGTTCTCACAACCGTGGAATGCTTCCGATCCTACGAAACGGATCGCATCGGAGAAGTAAACGCTCTCAATCTCTTCGTTACGGCAGAAAGCTCTTGCGGAGATCGCAACGACCTTAAAGCCTTCGATGGTATCGGGAAGGTGTACATCCTTCGCGCCGGTTCCGATGTACTGGTCGATATAGATCTCTCCGTCGACCAGACGATATTTATAGTTTTCAGTAGCGGTCTCATCTGCAGGCGATACAACATCCACTTCCACTGCGGACTGGATCTCATATACAACAGAGCCATCGGCGTTTTCAACGACCTTACCGTCGCCCTTCTTCGCCTTCTCTTCTGCTGCTGCCTTAGCTGCTGCTTCTGCTGCCGCTGCCTCTTCAGCTGCCTTCTTCTCGGCTTCTGCCTTCGCTGCTGCTTCTGCCTCAGCTGCTGCCTTTGCTTCTGCCTCAGCCTTCGCTGCTGCTTCCGCTGCCGCTGCTGCCTCTGCTGCCGCTGCTGCTGCTTCTGCTTCTGCCTTCGCTGCCGCTTCCGCCTCAGCCTTCGCT
Organism: Lachnospiraceae bacterium; assembly: GCA_017543445.1. Classification (GTDB taxonomy): domain Bacteria; phylum Bacillota; class Clostridia; order Lachnospirales; family Lachnospiraceae; genus UBA1201. Next base: position 6,130 of record JAFYGB010000002.1, read on the forward strand.
GCTGCCTCTGCTGCCGCTGCCGCCGCTGCTGCTTCTGCCTCAGCCTTCGCTGCTGCCTCTGCCTCAGCTGCTGCCTTTGCTTCTGCCTCAGCCTTCGCTGCCGCTTCTGCTGCAGCCTTTGCTTCTGCCTCAGCTCTTGCAGCCTGTTCCGCTGCTTCCTGCTCTGCCTTCTTCTTAGCTGCACGCTCTTCCGCGTCGGCAAATGTATCCGGATCGATCGGTGTACCACAAATCGGACACTCGGTCATGCCAGGCTCGATCGGACAGCAACATACGGAGCAGAAATATCCGGTATCATCCACATCATCCGCAAGTGCGGCGTGATTACGAAGGCCTTCGAGTTCTTCACGAAGACCGTCAAACGTATGACGTGCCTCCTCGATGGAACCGTCGATCGAGGCAACCGCTTCGCGAACATCGCCCTTCGTTCTCTCGAGCTCATCGATGCCTTCCTGCAACTGACGCTTCTGTGCATCACATGCTTCAAAGCGGCGATCCAGTTCTGCCTTCTGCTCGTCAACAACGGCGAAGCCCTTCTCTAACTCGCCTCTGCGCTCCTGCAGTGAAACCAGTTCGGCCGCCAGCTCATCCTTCTCGTGCTCGAGTTCGGAATAGCTCTGGCGGAGCTGCTTCTTCTGGTCATCCAGTTTCGACATCTCGACAGTCATATCATTCTTGCGAATCATCATCGTATTCATCGCATTCTTGAGTTCCATCTTCTGGGATGTCATCGTGGCCAATGTCTGCTCGAATACAGCCTTCTGCTCCTGCATGCTGTTGATGGTCTCTTCATAGCTGGTATACTTCTCATTCAGCTGGTTCAAAGAGCCCTGCACATTCTGACGATCCGTCTCCAGATCGTTCATGCGCTGCTGCAGTTCGCTGCGCTGATTATCCATCTGTACGAGGGTACGTTCCACGTCCGCCTTCTGCGTAAGCATGGCCTCCATACCACTCTGCATCTCCGAGATACGGCGGCTCAGATCTTCCATGCTGTTTGTAAAGCTCTGGGTCTGTGCATTCACCTCGTTGATCTTCTTATCCATCTCGGCGTTCTGTCCGTCCACCGCGGAGATACGACTCTGGAGCAATGTCTTCTGCTCGTCGATCGCGCCAAAACGCTTCTCGAGTTCGATACGCTTCTCATCCAGCGCAACAAAACGAGACTCCAACTCGCTCTTCTGCGCGTCCATCTCCTTAAACTGTGCCTCGACCTGGGATTTCTGCTCTACCATCTGAGCGAACTTCGAACTCATCTCCGTCTTCTCAGTCTCAAGAGCAGTCACACGATCCAAAATGTTCTGGCGTTCCGAATCCAGAGCTGTGTTCTTCTCATCCAGCATCCCCTTCTGTGATTCCAACGCAGAAACGCGGTTCTCCAACTCATTTTGGAGTTTTCCTTCCAGTTCGTTGATTAGATTTAGTAAGTCTTGTTGTTTCTCATTCATGCAACCTTCACTCCATCACATCACTTATTTTGAGGTAGTTTCCCCCTTTTCTAACATTGTAGCACACATTTTTGATTTTGTCGCCCTCTTTTTTCATTTTTTTTACTAGATTCGCATCTTTTTGCTTTTTATTTTTCCATGGTTTCCGACCTTTTTCCACGATTTTCTCCCTTCGCGTTTTCGACCCGTGCATTTCCCGCCTCTGACACGTTTTCCTGCTGCCCGAAGGGTCGTTAAAGAATCAAAAAAGCCGACACAGTGGGTTAGTCTGTGTCAGCTCTATTTGATCTTCAGCCCAACGGGCCGCAAGTGTTGAAAAATCTTGCAATTAGTTGATACCGTTAACTGCAACCGTCAAACGGGAAATCTTGCGGGAAGCGGTATTTCTGTGGTATACGCCCTTGCTCTGCGCCTTGGAGATCTCAGAGATCGCATCCTTCAGCGCTGCAGAAGCTACGGCCTTATCACCTGCTGCAACTGCTGCGTCAACCTTCTTGATGTAGGTCTTAACCTTAGACTTGATCGCCTTGTTGCGTTCGGTTCTGGTCTTGATAACGTCAATACGCTTCTTTGCGGATTTAATGTTTGCCATTATGGCACCTCCATATAATTCATACGATTCAGTACGATCAAAAGGAGAGTGAAATCTTTCTCTCATACCGGGCGTTTTATGCGTCCTATCTATTGAGACACGTAATACGACGCATACTCAATAAATATACGCGAACCCGAATGGAAAGTCAAGCACTTTTTTCATTTTTTTACGGAAAATGGAGCATTTTCCGCTTTATCCTCTCCGCGCGATCTTCACAAAGGCCAGTTCAGCGCCGAGTTTGTCGGCGAGGTCGCCTCTTTTCACTGCATGCTCCATCTCGATGCACGTTTTGGAATAGGTCGTCAGCTGCTCCTCGGTAAATCTGTGGGCCTGTCCCAGCAGTTTCTTCGCAACGAACGGCCGAACCGCCAGTTGCTTCGCGATCGCGTCGGCGCTCATGCCGAGCCGCTGCAGTTCCTTCGTCTGAAGCAGCTGGCGGATCAGTTTACCCACCATGAAGAGGATCCGCATGGGCGGTTCCTTCAAGGCCAGGAGGTCATAATACATCGAAAGTGCGTTCTTCTCACGCCCCTCTGCCATCGCATCCATCATCTGGAAAATGCGGTTCTGAATCCACAGCGTGGTGACGGTCTGCACATCCTCGATCCGAATCTCCTTCGTCGCATCGACGTAGGATGCCAGTTTCTCGAACTCACTGATCATATTCTCCATGTTGTCGGAGGTCCGCATCACGAATTCTTCCGCTGCCGATCGTGTGATCTTCAAACCGTTTGCTTTACAGCGCGCCAGGACCCAGTTTAAAAGTTCCTCCTCGCTCGGCTTCTTCATCTCCACCACTCGGCCGACTTTCTCGACCGTTTTAAAAAGTTTGGTACGCTTATCCGCCTTTTCTTCGTTGAACACGACCACCGTCGTCTCCGGCAGGTTTGCGATGCACTCGGCCCAGTCTTCGGCTGATTTTGTAAACAGACCGGAGTCCTGCACCAGTGCAAAACGGTAGTCGGCAAAAAAAGGCAGCGTCTCCGTAAAATCCCGGAACGCGGAAAGTTCGATATCATTTTCCGAAAAAACAGCACAGTTCATCGTGTCTTCCTGCGTAACGGCCTTCATGAGTGCTTTCGCGTAATAATTCCGCAGATAACTCTCCTCGCCGTACAGCAGATAGACCCTCGCAAATGTTCGATCTTTGATCTGTGCGTTCAGTTCCTTCATGCTTACGTTCTCCTCGCAGCCGGGATCGTTCCCGTGATAGTCACTTTATCGCCGCCGGTGATCTCCAGCGTCGATTTCTTATCATTGCAGGCGATCTTCTGATCCCCCGTAAATCGTTTTCGATAGCGCCCGTAGGCCACCTCCGTCGTAAGAGGTTCGCCGCCCCGCATACGGCCTTCAAACTTCGCGGTAAACCCCTTATATCCGTTCTCCAGGTCGATCTTGATATCGCCGCGTCCGCTTGTGATCACAGCCTTCGTGTCGCCCTCGATCGCAAGATCGATATCACCGTCAGTCGCGCTGACCTTAATGCGGTCGGCCGCCACCTTACGTGCCGTCAAATCGCTTCGGTCGATCTCCGCGGCCAATGCTTTGAACGTCGCTTCATTTAAGCATACATCGCCGCTCTTTTTTATAATGCTCAGTTTCTTTCCTTTTACGCGTTCCAGTTTTGCGTCGCCGCTTCGAAGTGCGGAAACCGCGAAGTCATCGCAGGTTATGTCGGTCAACCCGCAATCCCCCGAAAGTGTACGTGCCGCGATGTAATGTGAAAACAGTTTCGAGACACGGATATCCGCCTTCGTCGTGACCAGCGTCATATCCTGGATGCGCGGACATCTTTCATCGGGATCCGAAAGCCCGATCACGTCGATATTTCCGTGGATCGTATGCACATCCATGTACGAAAGCGTTTTCGTCCTGCCCTCACCCGGACTTATGTAGATCTCGATGTCTCCCGACTCCGAACGGATCTCCAGACTACGAAAACCGATCGGAAGCCCGACGAAGATCGGTGCGTTTTCGGTAATATGTTTCTTCAAATTCTCGCGTTGGCGACTGTAGAACAGCGCGCCCGTATTTCCCACCATTTTACGAACGTCGAGGTCGGCGATCTCCGTAAGAAAATCCCCGAAAAACCTGCGGCGCCCTTCGGAAGTCTTTAAGTCATCCGCCATGCGGCGCATATGTTCCTTCTCCTGTTTTATCGTCTCCGGGCTCACGGCTTCGTTCAGAGCCTTTGACAAGGTCTCGGAAAATGTAGGATCCTCCGGGTTCGAGTGAAGGTACAGGCCTCCCTTCGTCTCGCGTTTCGCGATCGGTACAGCACGAAAACAACGCGCCTGGGAAAAGCGCGCATCGCAGAAAACATATACACTGGAGTCCGATGTAGAAATACTCAGCCCCGGTTTATCACAGGCGATCGCCTCCTCGCTTTTAAGCGCACGAAGGATCTCCTCGGTAAAACGATCATTTTCCTGCATGGTACCTCTTTCTGTATCGAAACAGACGATAAAAAAGGGGCTCTTCAACAGCCCCTTTCTTACTACTTATCCACGATAGTTTTTCGATTTCGGGTTCGTCAGATCCAAAAGTTCGATCAAACGGTTGCCGTCCGCCATAGAGAACTTAAACTTACGGTTGAACATCTTATCACCGTATTCGTTCAGTTCGCGGTATACGATATCGAGCTCTTTACGGCTCTCTTTCTTTCTCTCAAGTTCCGCCATGAGTTTTTCGTACTTTTTTACTTTACCTCTCTGCTGGTAATTCAGAGCCTGAACTTCCAAAAGGTTTAATTCATTGATACGCTCATGGTACTGCTCGGTCCGGTTTTGAATGAGCTTAATAATGTCTACCGCATTCTCGGAGATGATACGTCGCGCGGACTCATCGCCTTTCAGGGGATAAAATTTCTTATACAAGTCAATCATGGCTCTCACTCCTTCCGGAATAATTCGTTAGATAATTTGCAAAGAATTGTGTCTTTGTACAAACAGTATAGCATAGTGAATCAAAAGAATCAAGCACTTTTCCTGCCGATTTTGCACGTTTTATTGCACGCTTTGCACATTTTTCGGACCGGAAAATAACAAAACGGCCGCAAGGCTTCCCTTGCGGCCGGATATAAACTTCGGTCGATACCGATTAGTTCATAAGTTTGATCGGGTTGAGCTTAACGCCCGGTCCCATCGTAGAAGCGATCGTTACGCTCTTAAGGTACTGACCCTTAACAGCCGAAGGCTTAGCCTTGATGATCGCATCCATAACTGCCTGGAAGTTGTCTGCTAACTGCTCCTCAGTGAAAGATACCTTACCTACCGGAACATGTACGATGTTGGACTTGTCCAGACGGTACTCGATCTTACCTGCTTTGATTTCATTGACCGCTTTGGTGATATCCATGGTTACGGTACCGGCCTTCGGGTTCGGCATGAGACCCTTCGGTCCGAGTACACTGCCCAAACGACCTACAACGCCCATCATGTTCGGTGTAGCAACTACAACGTCGAAATCCAGCCATCCTTCGTTCTGGATCTTCGGAATCAGTTCCTCAGCTCCTACGTAATCTGCGCCTGCTGCAGCAGCCTCGTCAGCCTTGTCACCCTTAGCGAATACAAGGATACGAACCGTCTTACCGGTTCCGTGAGGGAGTACAACAGCGCCACGGATCTGCTGATCTGCGTGACGTCCGTCACAACCTGTACGAACATGGATCTCTACCGTCTCGTCGAACTTAGCGGTAGATGCCTTCTTAACCAATGCGATCGCGTCAGCTACATCATACTGTGTAGAACGATCTACCAGTTTTGCAGCCTCAATGTATTTCTTTCCTCTTTTCATGATGAAAACCTCCTAGTGGTATTTGCGGGAATATCCCTCCCACGTGTCATTATTCTGTATGTTATTCCTCTACTGTGATGCCCATGCTGCGCGCGGTACCGGCGATCATGCTCATCGCTGCTTCAACACTTGCTGCGTTAAGATCCGGCATCTTGAGCTCAGCGATCTTCTGAAGCTCTGCCTTGGAGATCTTAGCAACCTTGATCTTGTTGGACTTAGCGGAACCGGACTCGATCTTACAAGCCTTCTTAAGAAGAACGGCTGCAGGCGGAGTCTTTGTGATGAAGCTGAAGCTTCTGTCCGCATAAACGGTAATAACTACAGGAATGATCATGCCTGCCTGATCGGCGGTTCTGGCGTTAAATTCCTTTGTGAACTGCACGATGTTGACACCATGCTGACCCAGAGCAGGGCCTACGGGCGGAGCCGGGGTAGCCTTCGCTGCGGGGATCTGTAACTTAATGTAACCTGTAACTTTTTTTGCCATAGTGGCACCTCCTGAATAAAATGTGGTGATTGCGGGAATGTCCCTCCCACGGGGCGGTCAAAACGAATGCCCCATTAAAGTTTCTTTACATCTGTAAAGCTAAGCTCGACTGCGGTCTCGCGGCCGAACATTTCAACATTGATCGTAATACGCTGTTTTCCGGTATTGATGCTCTTGATATCGCTTACGGTATCAGCCCAAGGACCGGCGATAACGCGTACCATGTCGCCGACTTCAAACGGCACGGTCGTATCCGGCGGATACATTCCGAGTTTTGCAACTTCCTCTTCCGAAAGGGGAACGGGCTTCGATCCCGGACCAACAAATCCGGTAACGCCTCGTGTATTGCGAACCACGTACCAGGTATCGTCGTTCATGCACATATGAAGCAATACATAGCCCGGGAAGATCTTCCTCTGGACCTGACGCTTCTCTCCGTTCTTTAATTCGAACTCCGTCATCATCGGGACCTGAACATCCAGGATCTGATCCTGCAGGTTGCGGTTCTCGATCGTCTTCTCGATGTCGACTTTGACTTTATTCTCATATCCGGAGTACGTATGAACCACATACCAATGCGGTTTTCCGTCATAATTTGCCATACTTACCGTCCCTCACTATTAAGAAATCACATAGATCAAAGTTTTGAAAGCGATATCAGCCACATAGATGATCGCGCCGACAGCTGCCGATACAGCAACAACCGCAACTGTTTCCTTCGCAACATCATCTTTGCTGGGCCAAACGATCTTGGAAAACTCTGTTTTTACTCCTTTGAAGAAGCCTTTCTTCATAATTACTCCATTCTTCTGTCTTAAGACAGACGGGATCGTGGTCAATGATGACTACTTGGTTTCCTTGTGCATCGTGTGCTTCTTGCAGAACTTGCAGTACTTCTTGGTTTCCATACGTTCCGGATGAGTCTTCTTATCCTTCATCAGGTTGTAGTTACGCTGTTTGCAATCTGTACACTCCAGTGTGATCTTAACACGCATGATCTCCACCTCCAATAAATAATTTAGGTGGTCCAAGTGTCAAAGGACAGGGCTCTTACCATAGGAAAAGCACTTTCCATCGACACCCGAACCGTTAGCAGCATATCAGCTCTTTTTCTTTTGTTCATCTACGGCCAATGTACCGATCGCCCGTAAATTTGTGCATAAAAAAAAGACCTGATCTCTTCCATATGCCCTAATACTATATCACGGCGTTTAGGTAAAGTCAAGTCTTTTTTATATTTTTTTCACAGCCGGAAGTACTACATGTTATTCCGGCTGAAATTCACGATAAACCCGAGGATCATGGCCACGACCAGAATGAGTATTCCGATCGCACACATCCTCGCATATTTCTTTCTCTTCTCTTCGTTCTTCCGGTCTGCTACCATGGCCCCGACCCACCGGATCACCGAGTACAGGACCAGCAGGAATATACACCCGATAAAAACGATAGTCGCTATGTTCCAAAAGTCCATAGCATTCCCTCATACGGAAGTGTTTTTCGCGGGTGACCGTTTTCGTCCACCCGCGAAAACTTACTTGAGTTCTAATCTATTTCTGTTTCAGTCTTCGCCCTTCATCTGCCGCTTGTTTTCATACATGCGGACGTCGGCGCGCCGAAAGATGGCACTGTAGTCATCGCCCATGTGCTCGAAGCAGTCTGCCATGCCCGAAGCGACGGACAGCCGGTCAATGGGTGAAATATCGGGGTTCGCATTCAACTCTGCCATACGATCACGCATGCCGTTCAAAAGTTCATAGCGTTGCGTATAGTCATCGTGGACTGCAATGGCAATGAATTCATCGCCGCCGATGCGGAACACCGGGCTGTGCTTAAAGGTATTACAGATGAGTTTACAACATTTGCGGATGTATTCATCTCCCGCTTCATGGCCCAAGGCGTCATTTACCTGCTTCAGGTAGTTGATATCGAAGCAGACTACCGCAAACGGATCGAAATCACCGGAAAGCATCGTGGACTCCAGCTGCTTCACATAACGGTCGTAGGCCGTGCGGTTCTTAACAAACGTCAGGGAGTCTTTTTCCATCAGCATGGAAAGCTTTGCATTCAGCGCGGTGAGCTGCATATTACGCCGATACGATACCAGTGCGCGGTTGAAACGGTTCTGGCACTGCTGGAAGTATTTTTCCGGGATCCAGTTGATCCGATCGGCTATGGCTATGTAGCCGCAGACGAAGCTCTCATAGAAGATCGGGATAAAGAAATATACCCGGTTCTTTCCGGTGGACGGATCATCCGGGAAAAGCTGCGAGGTAGGGATGACGCCCGCCTCGATCGGCTTGCTGTCCCGTTTCGCAACGATGGTGTCCATCACATCCGAAAAACGGTACTTCGGGTGCTCCACCAGCTCCGTCAGGGAGAAATCCACGATGTGCGGATCCAGCATAATATAGAAGGTATCGCCCTCCTGCCCATTCGAAAAATGGTACAGACGACGCAGTTTCGCCTTCATGTCTTCGTAATCCGCCGCCTGGATAATGTCATTTTCCATCGCGTGGAAACGGCCGTCGGTCACGTCGAAGATCATGGACTTTCGGGGGTTGTTGCGTCCCAGCATCCGGCGCCGTTCGTCATCGTTGCGGCAGTTCATGCAACCGCAGCTCTCACCGGGACGGAAGCGGCAGTTCACCAACAGTTCCTTAGGTGCTTCCCTGCCCTCAAAGATCGCAGTCAGCACCTCTACGGTCTTCTCACCGACCTCGTTGTAGCACTGGTCCACGGTCGCAATGGAAGGGTAGAAACTCTGGCTCTCCTCAGTGTAGTCAAATCCGGTCACGATGACTCTGTCCATCGGCACTCCATTGTCCGAAAGGACATAACTGATGGTCTCCGCCAGCTGGTCATTCGCGCAGACGAAAGCATCCGGGAGTTTATCCCCTCTGCGGATGCGGTTCGCAAATTCATACAAGATCTGTCCCACTTCCCAGTTCGAATAGTAAACATTCGAATCGGCGAACGTCAGTCCATGCGCATACATGGAGTCCTTCAGGGCAATGAGGCGCTTGTTGGAGTCTTCGTTTTCCCGGGAACCCGCGATGAACATGATGTCGCGGGCACCGTGTACCTCGATGATATGGTCACAGAGCTGGCGCATGCCGGTATAGTTATTGATGCCGATATAATAGAAGCCCGGATGTTGCATACCGATGATGATGACTGGGATTCCGGAGTTCTCCAGGCGTTCCAGGAGGTGGTTGATCACCTCCGTAAAATTCAGTCCGGGCACGAACATAATGGCCGCATCGAATGTCTTCAGATCCGGCAAATCATAGATCGCGCACAGGCTTTTTAACTCCACATCGGTGGAGGAATAGATTCCGTAACTTACAAATACATAATAGTCGATGGTTTCTTCCGGTGTTTTTTCGGACAGTCCCGTTAGATACCTCTGAACGTTCTCGGCATTCCATCCGTTGACAAATACAGCTACTTTTCTCTTTCTCTTTCTCGTTTCCTGGGTCTCCATAGGCTTCCCCCTTAGTGTCTCTGTGATCCTTTTCTCTATTGACGTTCTGTAATGCTTCTGGAATATATTATACTACAAAATGGAAGAAAATGCACGAATTTTCCAAAATAAGCCACAACCTGTTATGAGCGTGGCTCGATCCACTCCAGTCCCAGGTCCTTATCGTACGGAAAATCCACCAGCAGACGTGTGCGGATCATGACTTCCCCATCGGGCGTGCGGTCCGCCGCGTTTCGCTCGGCGGCATTTTCGATGATGCGAATCCGTCCCCGTTTCACGCACCGATAGCGGCGGAACTCGCCGCGGACGTGAAAGATGCCCATGTAACCCAGAAAAGTCAGATACACCAGCAACATGACCGCGTAATAACAAATGTATCCCCAGCCTGCTTCTGTCCGGACCGCCTGAACGACGCGTACGCACATCCAGACCGCCATCCCGGCCGAAATCAGGCAGAAAAGCCCCATTACGAGGGTCTGCCGAAGGTATTTCTTTTTCAGGTAGTTTGCCTCCTGCGGGCTCGCTTCTCTCCCGTCCATGGACTGCCTCCTCTCCGTTCATAAACCACATCGTTCGGAAACAAAAGCCGCAGGGATCGCCGACAAAAGCGGTGACCGGCTGCGGCTTTATATCTTGCGAACGGCTTACAGTGCTTCCGTCGCTTTCTTTTCAATCGCTAATCCCTTGCGGTAACGCTCGGTATATGCAGCAAAGCCAGCCGTTCCGGCAGCATCTGCCTCGCAGGTCTTCTTCGTAACATCTGCGAAGATTTCCTGCTCCAGGTAGTCGGAAAGGCTCTGGCCGTCCTTCTTACAAACGGTGTAATCTGCGAGAAGCGCGATGCCGTAAGCGCCACCCTCTCCGGCCGGTCCCTGCATTACGGAAACCGGCGCGTCGATCGCGTCCGCCAGGATCTGCTGGCCCACGCCCTCGGTCTTAAACAGGCCGCCGTGTCCGAGCACGCTGGTAATACGGACCTGCTCCTCTTTCAAAATGTCGAGGCCCATCTTCAGGGTAGCCAGGGATGCGTACAGGTGGGTGCGCATGAAATTGGCCAATGTAAACTTTGCATCCGGTGTGCGGACGAACAACGGGCGTCCCTGCCCCATGTCCGTTACATGCTCGCCGGAGAAATAGTTGTATGCCAGAAGGCCGCCGCAGTCGGCGTCGCCTTCCATCGCCTTGCGGTACAGGCTTCCGTAGAGTTCATCCGCGGACAGGCTCTGGCCCGTCAGCTTCGCGAACTCACCGAAGAGGCCGACCCAGGCGTTTAAGTCAGAAGTACAATTGTTGCAGTGCACCATCGCAACAGTATCACCGGACGGCGTCGTTACGAGGTCGATCTCGGAGTGCACCTTCTTCAGGTCTTTTTCCAGTACGACCATAGCGAAAACGGAGGTTCCCGCGGAAACATTGGCCGTGGTCGGACGAACGGAATTCGTAGCGACCATGCCGGTGCCTGCATCGCCTTCCGGAGGGCAGAAAACAGCGCCCGCCTGGAGAGTTCCGGTCGGATCGAGCAGAGCCGCGCCTTCTTTCGTCAGGGTTCCAGCGTTATCGCCCGCGCACAGAACCTTCGGAAGCAGGGACGCGATAGGCTGCGTAAAGCCCTTCGCCTGCGCCAGTTTGTCAAATGTAGCCAACAGATCCGTGCGGTAATCGCAGGTCTTCGAATCGATGGGGAATACACCGGAAGCCGCGCCGACGCCCAGGACCTTCTGTCCGGTCAGCATGTAGTGAACATAGCCGTCCAGGTCGGTCATGAAGCGGATGTCCTTCGTGTGGGACTCCCCATTTAAGATAGCCTGCCACAGGTGGGCAATGCTCCAGCGCTGCGGGATCGGGTAGGCAAATGCCTCGGTCAGCTGCGTGGACGCTTCCTGCGTCATCGTGTTTCTCCAGGTGCGGAACGGTGCCAGAAGCTTACCGTTTTCATCAAATACCAAATAGCCGTGCATCATGGCGCTGATGCCGATGCCTGCGAGGTTTTTGATCGTCGTGCCGTACTGCTTCTGTACGTCCTTATTCAGGTCGGCATAGGCACTCTGCATGCCCTGCCATACATCGTCCAATGTATAGGTCCAAACGCCATTTTCCAGGCGGTTCTCCCACTCGTGGCTGCCCGATGCGATGGGCGCCTTATCCTCACCCAAAAGCACCGCCTTGATGCGGGTCGATCCCAATTCGATACCGAGACGGCCCTGGCCGGCTTCGATCCATTCTCTACTGTTCATAATCTGTCTCCTTATTATTCATTTATTCCGTAAAGCAGCCTTTGATGGTCTCATACTCGCCACCCGCGATGCTGCCGTCCGGCAGTCTGCGGAAGCTGCTCATAAATCTCCATGCGTTTTCGCAAGTATGCTCGCGGCATTCGTGGCCCTGGCCGCTGACGCCGGCGAGCGCGTTATAACACTTTCCGTCCGCTCTCTTAAACAGTTCGATGGTAAGTGTTGCCTTGCGTGCGGGATCGAAGGTCTTCACGGCTTCGTCGCCGTTTACGCCCCAGATCTTATTTTCCCAGTTCTCTTTATCTTCCAGGGTAACATCGTCGGTCTTCACCGCGCCGTTCAGCTTCAGGATGTACTGGATGCGGTCGAGGCACTTCTGCGCCTGGAACGGCAGTTCCGGAAGCGGCGTCTCCTCTCCGCCCGCATAGAAGCACGGCACCGGAACGGTGGTGTTCAGCTCGTACGGCGAAGGCTGGCCGAATACGTTGATACCCATCTCGAACGTAGCGTCCATGGGCGCTGCCGCCGCCAGATAGGACGGATGCTCCGCAACGAAATCCCAGCTCTTGCAGCCGCCCATCGAGAAACCGCTGCAGTAGATCCGCGTGGTGTCGATGTTGTATTTTCCTTTGAGGCGCTCGATCAGCTCGGTCATCTCGGTCGCAGTACTGTTCAAGTGATGCTCGATCGCCACCAGCAGGAAATCGTGTCTGTGGGCAATGTTTGCCCAGCCGGATACATACGAGATGTAGAACGCGCTGTCGCCGCCGCCGTGGAATACCAGCAACAGGGGCGCCGGTCCTTTGTCGAAGATGCCCTTATTGTAGAATGCTAAGTAACCGACTCTGTGTTCCTCGGTTCCTTTATCGTCGCCGTTGTTATCCTTCGACGTCGGAAGCGTCTCGCTGCCGGGCTCGATCACCATGCCCTCGGACTCGAGATCCGGATCCAGTTCGAGCTCACCCAGCATTCTCCGGAACTTCCTGGAAAATGCGTAGAAGTCCGCGCGTACATCCTGCTTCTCTTCGATGCGCAGGTATTTTACCTTCTCCTTAAGAGCCTCATTGACCGCGTCCGAGTTTCCGACGGAAATGACGGGAATATCGTCCGCCTGCACATCCGGGATCACGGAAAGGCGCTCCAGGATACAGGTAACAGCAGCGCTGTCCGCTCCGTCGAACCACAGGCCGTGCCCCTTAAAGTGCATCAGATAGTTCTTTGCGATAAAATCAGCAGACGCGCCGTAACCGTACAGGTTCGTGCGGAACAATGCGCCGCGGATGTGATAGTCATCCAACTGGTGCGTGAAGCGGTTCCAGCACTCCGCCACACCATCTTTGTAATACTGGTTGATCCGCGAATTCTCGAGGATCTCGTCGAAGATCTTCGGGTCGGCATCCTTCCAGCCGTTCACGGACGTCGGGTAGATATAAACGACGCTCGTCGCGAAATCCTGCGCCAACTTGAAGAAGCCCTGCTCCTTCGCGAAACGCTCCGCCTCGTCGAAACCGAACTTCGTCTCGGTAAACACTAAAAGATACGGCGCGATGAAACCGTAATTCAACAATTTGTCATCCTTATCGTTCTCCGGCACATAGCACACAGCGCTGAAGCGTTCAAAGGTATGCTCCCAGCAAGCACCGCTCGCCGTTCTCACAACATTCGGCATTTCCTTCATATGAAATTGACTCCCTTTCTCAAAATGGTAGTAAAAAATGATACTACTATTTTAATATAAGGGAGTCAAATATACAAGTGGAAATCGCAGTTTTCGCGAAATCTTCACTGATGTTTTGTGCACAAAAATGTGACAGTGGGGACGGTTCTTTCTGTCACGGTGACAGTGGGGACGGTTCTTTTTGTCACGGTGACAGTGGGGACGGTTCTTTTTGTCACGGTGACAGTGGGGACGGTTCTTTTTGTCACGGTGACAAAAAGAACCGTCCCCACTGTCACACAAGTCACGCTTTATGCGCCGGCCTGCGCCTGCATCTCCAGCTGCGCCTTTACCAGGCGGTAGTAGATGCCCTTCTTCGCCACGAGTTCTTCATGGGTTCCGATCTCGGCGATCGTGTGGTCGTCGATGACCAGAAGGCGATCCGCGTTCTTCAGCGTGGACAGACGGTGCGCGATGGCAAATGTCGTCCGGCCTTCCGTCAGACGCTCCAGCGCCTGCTGGATCAGGAACTCGCTCTCGGTATCCAAGCTCGCCGTCGCCTCATCCAGGATGAGCAGGCGCGGCTGCTTCAGGATGGCGCGGGCGATCGCGATACGCTGGCGCTCGCCGCCGGAGAGGGTCATGCCCTTCTCACCGACATAGGTGTTGTAGCCATCCGGCATCTTCGAGATGAAGTCGTGCGCATTGGCCAGTTTCGCTGCACGAACGACCTCTTCGTAGGTCGCGTCCGGCTTCGCAAAACGAATGTTGCTCAAAATAGTTCCGGTGAACAGGAAGGTCTCCTGCAGAACGACGCCCAGCTGTGCGTGGTAATAATCGTTCTGGATCTCCTTCAGCGGAATGCCGTCGATGAACAGTTCACCGTCATCGATCTCATACAGGCGCATCAAGAGGTTGATGAGGGTGGATTTGCCGGCGCCCGAAGGACCGACGATACCGATCATTTCGCCCTTCTTTACCTTCAGGTTGATGTCCTCGAGCACGGGCTCGTAGGACTTGTAACCGAAGGATGCGTGGCGGAATTCCACCTCACCGTCGATATCGTGTGCGACTGCGTTCTCATCGTCACGGATACGCGCTTCCTGCATCATAACGTCGTTGATACGCTCCATACTTTCGACCAGGCCCGTAAGTTCACGCGGCATCGACGTCATCCACTGGATGTACTGATACAGCATGTTCGTGTACGTTACGAACTTAAAGAGGTCGCCGGCCGACATGTGTTCATCGAGCACCTGCATGCCGCCGTACAGAAGTACGAAGAAAATACCGAAGCCCATGATGAACTGGATGAGCGGGTTGAAGAGCGACCAGAAGCGCTCGTTACTGAACGATACTTTGGCGAACTCATCCGCCAGATCGTCGAATTTCTCCTTCTCTTTAGCTTCTTTTCCATAGGTCTTCACGACACGCATACCGGAGATGACGTCCTGCAGATTGCTGCTGACATCGTCCATCTTCATCCACTGCAGATGGTATCTGCGGTGAATGTTCTTACGGAATTTCAGCGTGAACCAGACGCCGAAGGGCGCGCTGGAAAATGCGAGCAGGGCCAGCTTCCAGTTCATGGCCAGCATGAAAATGACATCCAGCCCGAAAATGAAGGCCACCGTAAACAGGTTACAGAACGTATGCTGCATGAAATCCCTGATATTGCCCGTGTCGTAAACGACACGATCCATCAACTCGCCGGGACGGCGGTCGTTGATGAACTGCACGGACAATGCCTGAAGTTTGTCAAACATTTTCTTACGCACATCCTTCGCGATCTGCGCGCCCAGCAACGTACAGAGGTACGTCTTCAGCACATTGATCACGACGATGCCCGCGCCGAGGATGAACATCGCGGTCAGGAAGAAAAGCGCCTTTCCCATGGTCCCGTCTTCACTCTTGAAAACGTCATCGATCAGTTTGCCCTGCAAATGCGGGTTCAAAAGCGTCACGACGGAGGCCAGGATCATCACGATGGTGATCCGCACGATCTGCCATTTGTACGGCGTTACCATCTCCTTGAAATCGTGGAAGAAGCCGCCTTTATTGTCACACTTCGGGCACTGGCCAGACTCCGTGAGCGCACGTCCGCACTTCGGACATAAGGTCTCGCGTTCGTGGCTTTCCACCTTCTCGGTGCGCCCCTTACTCAAAATGTTGATACCACGCGCCATGTAAGCAAACCGTGTCCGGTGCTTCGCCGAATAGCGCACGATGAAATGCTGCACGCCGTTGATCGTCGTCACGAGCATACCGCCGCCGATGGTCACCTCGGCCCGCGTATGCTTCATCTCGCTGATCGTATAAGTCGCCTGGACCTTCGATCCGCGCAGGACGAACACCCGCTTTGAACTCACCGCCAGATACCCGTCGGTGATCCAGCTGCGGTCCTCCTGCGAGACGTCATACGGCACGCAATAATATAACTCCTCCCCTTTCTCTAAGGGCAATGCACTTAGAGCGGGGATATCGTATTTTAGCTCCATATAAATGCTCCTTTATAATGATACTGTGGATTTCTCCGCTACCTAATAGCGGAGGCTTTTCGAGCCTTGTATCATATTTCCATGATACTACGGATTTCTCCGCGTTTCACGCTCTCGAAATCCTACAAACATTCGTATTCCGCTCATTTTTCTTCGAAAAATGGCTCCGTACTCATGTTTGTTCGGCTCTCAAGGTCCCGCTTTCGCATGCTAGCATGCGCATCGGGGACTTTTCGAGCCTTGTATCATGTCACATGAACAGATCTAACCTTCTCTGCTCCTTTTGGGTCAGTTTGGTCACGTCGCGGATCTCGAAGCGATTTTCATCGAGGTCAGTGATCAGGAGGCGTGTCTCGGACAGACGTACCACGGCACTAGCGCCCATGTTGATAGCAAATTTGCATTCACCGGCGTCGGTCATTACGTGGAAATACGCATAGCCGTACTCGTCCTTGATGCTGAAGATCTTCGTGATCTGCGGTGTGAAGTAATACAAGGCCAGCTGTTCGTGGATGAGATCCTGTGTCTCTTTCGACATCGCAGACAGTTCCTCGATCACGCCGATCTCGCGGTCCTTATCATTATGGTCACGGACGGAGATGTAGCGCTCCGGGTCTGTGAACGGGAAGAGGCGCAGCACCTTCACGCGCGCATACTCTTTTCCATCGCTCTTCATGCTCAGAAAACCGCCCTCCGTCTTTGTAAACTGTACGTTGTCGTCGGAGAGTATCCGCGTTGTGATCATCTGATCCACGGCCTCCTGCGACACGCCGACATTCTTTCTGTCATTTATCTCTTTACTCATTTTATCCTCCAAGCGTTACTCCTGCTCCAGTTCCTTAAGTGCCAGAGACTGGGTCTGTAACGTACTTAATTTGTGGTAAATGCCGCCCAATGCGTCCAGTTCTTCGCGGCTTCCCTCTTCCTCGATGCGTCCGTTCTCGATCACGATCAGGTGCTTCGCGTCACGCAGCGTCGACAAACGGTGCGCGATGGAAAGTGTCGTTCTACCCTGGATCAAACGGTTCAGCGAGTTCTGGATGATCTTCTCCGTCTCGGTATCCACGCTGGCGGTCGCCTCATCCAGGATCAGGATCTGCGGGTTCGCAACGATGGCGCGGGCAATAGAAATACGCTGACGCTCACCGCCGGAAAGCTGACGGCCTGCAGAACCGATGATGGTGTCGTAACCATCCGGCATCTTCGAAATGAAATCATGCGCTCCGGCCAGTTTCGCCGCCTCAATGACCTCTAAACGGGACACGCCCTCACGGGCATAGGCGATATTGTCCAGAACGGAACCCATGAAGATATAGGTTTCCTGGGAAACCATGGCAATGTTGCGCCGCAAGTCCTTAAAGGAAAGCTTCTTAACGTCGATGCCGTCGATCTCGATACATCCGTCATCCACGTCGTACAGACGGGATAACAGGGAAACCAGCGTCGTCTTTCCGGCGCCGGAACGGCCCACGATACCCAGCATCTCACCGGGCTGAACGTGCAGGTTGATCTTCTTTAAGATCGGGCGGTTCGCGTCGTATCCGAAGCTCATGTCACGGATCACTATCTCACCACGCGGGTTCGTAAGCGGGATCGGGTTCGCGTCCTCGCGAACTTCCGGAACCGCATCGATGATCTCGAACATACGCTGCGCCGCATTGATCGAATCCGACCAGCTGCGGAACATCCATGAGAAGGACTGCAGCGGACCGTTCATCTGGCCGACATAGCCGACGAAGGTGATCAGGTCGCCATAGCTCATGCTCTTCACATTCAGGACCATGAACGAACCCAGGACCCATACCCAGATACTGGATACCTGCTGAATCAATTCGTATAAAAGTGTAAAACGGTTGTTGTATTTGACGATACGTACTTCTGCGTCACGCAGGTACTCGTTCGGCGACTCGAAACGTGACGTCTCGGGCTCTTCCTGTCCGAAGGCACGAACGACACGCGCGCCGGTCAGGTTATCATTGACCCGGCTGTTGACGGAACTCTCCGCACGGTGGCGGCGTCCGTTCAGGATCCACAGACCCGGCTTCAGTTTCACCGACAGTACGACCAAAAGCGGCAACAGGATCGACGCAACGATCGACATCTGCCAGTTCATGCGGTAAATGACCACGAACGTGATGATGATCGAGATCGAATTCACGATCAATCCCGGAGCGCCGTCCAGGAAGAAGCCGCTGATACGCTCGGCATCACGCAGGCAGCGTGTCATCAGCGTACCGGTCTGCTTCGATGTGTAAAAGCGCATGGAGAGTTTCTCCATGGAGGCAAATACATCCTTCTTCATGGTCAGGACCGACCGCACAACGATGAACGACGACACCATACCGTGCACCATACTGTTCAACATATTGAGTAATCGAGAACCGAGCAATGTGATGACCAGAACGATCAAAAGCATCGTGTGCTTACCGGAAAGTCCCAGGAAATCAAAGACCGGAACTTCCTTCTTCTCGAGCACCTGACCATACAGGATCGAACCTGTGAAATACGGCCAGATCAGGCCGATAGCTGCCGACAGGCCGAAGCCAGCGAACATGACGATCAAAGCCAGCTTATACTTCGTGAAATACTTCAGCGCACGGACGAAGATCGACTTTTTGCTCATGCAGTTCGGACAGATCTTCCGTTTCGGATCCGGATATTTCGTATGGCAGATCGGACAGAACAGATCGGGGTCTTCCTCCTGCTCCTCATTTTTACGGATCGCCTGCTCCGGGTTTTCATAGACTTTGAGCAAGTGGTTCATGGTTCCCATGTACAGGTTGGTAAATGCGCAGATCTGCACGGACTCACCGCCGATCGTCGCTACCAACAGGTTCGTCGCCACCTGGTGCTCCATCTTAAGGTCGCTGATCTTCTCGCGATCCCAGATGGCCACCTTAACGTCGGATTCCACCGGCGTTGGCTCGACCTTCTTTTTCTTCTTTTTCGGTGCATAGCCCTTAAAAACGCGCACTTCTTCCACGCGCTTGTCGTAGAGGGCCAGCGCCAGTTTGGTTTTTGTTAATACCAAATACCCGTCCAGATACTCCGCCTCAAAGGATAAGTCTAAGGGGCTCGATGCTAAGATCTCATCGGCCTCGATCCCACTCACCTTTAAGGCGTCGGCCACCTTCGGGGTTATCTTTTCCTCTATCATTTTTTCCTCCCGCGTACGGATCCTCACGTGATCCGACGCCTCTCCCAATACTATAATTCACCAGATACACTTCCTGTACGCCCTTTGTGAGTAACTGCGAAACGCATACATAGGCCGTGCTTCCGGTCGTAAAAATATCATCCAGTAATATCACACGGCGGTAAGCCGCCGCACGGTCCGTCGCGGAAAATGCTCCCTGCAGATTATCCAGCCGCTCCTGCAGCCCGAGTTTCTTCTGCGCCACCGTTTTCTTCACCCGGACCAGCACCTTCGTATCCACCGGGATACCGAGTTTTCGTCCGAGTTTTTTTGCCAAGACCTCCGCCTGGTTGTAACCTCTCTCTCGCTTCTTACTTTTATGCACGGGTACGGGCAGGATCACCTCTGCCTGCCAGTTTTGGATTTGTGCTCCGTAACGGGCGATCATTTCTTCAGTCAAAAATGCCGCAAACTCGCGGCCATTCTCATACTTTAATTTCCACAACAAGTGCGCCGCGGCTTCACAGGTATAGTCCATCAGCGCGATCCCCTGTACAAAATTTCGGTTCTTCGTCCGGCATTCCGGGCAGAATTCGTCTTCCTTCCGGATCAACATGGCGCCGCACTTATAGCACGTCGCCCCGCCGACGAAGCGGATCTTCGGATAGCAGGCATTGCAACACAGGCCGTTATGCAGGTTCCCTGCATTCGACACTATGTCGAAACAGACTGGACACCGTCGGGGCCAGATCAGCTGCATCACAGCCTCTCCGATCCGCTTCGGCCATCGTTTTCGGTCTATGTTTCTTTGTTCTACCATACGAATCGTGTACGAGATCCTCCGTTTGGTTTGCTTTTTTTCACCGATCTACGGTTACAAGACTTCCGCGAGCCGCTCTTTCAGCCCGCTGTAGCGCTTCATTTGCCGCTCGTTCTGGATCATGCCTCGGAACGTTTCCACGCTGCCGACGACAGTCACGCAGCTTTTAGCACGCGTAACGGCCGTGTAGAGCAGGTTTCGGTTCATCAGCATCATCGGGCCGGACAAAAGCGGCAGGATCACTGCCGGATACTCGCTTCCCTGCGACTTGTGGATCGTGACGGCGTAGGCCTGATCCAGCTCCTCCAGTTCCGCGTAGGTATACTCTGCGATCCGTCCCTCATCGAACTCGACTTCGACGCGCTCGGTAAACAGGTTAATGGTCTTAATGATCCCCAGATCCCCGTTGAAAACGCCCATTCCCTTGGCGATGGGAATGTTGAATTTGCCGCGGACCTCCCACTCCTTCTGGTAGTTGTTGCGGATCTGCATCACTTTGTCGCCTTCGCGGAAAATGATGTTCCCCGCCTCTTTTTCCCGCAGGTTTTCGCGGGGAGGGTTCAATGCGTTTTGCAACTCGCGATTTAGGTTCTCAACCCCGAGGACGCCCTTTCGCATGGGAGTCAGGACCTGAATGTCCCGCACCGGAGCATGTACATACTGCGGCAGTTTCTCCCTAAGTAGCGTGATCGTCGCACCGATGATCTGGGCGGCGACGTCCCTCTTAACGAACAGGAAATCCCGGCTCTTTGGATCCGGCTGCACGTCCTGTCCGCGATTGATCTTATGTGCATTGATGATAATATCGCTCATGGCGGCCTGGCGGAAGATCTTCGTCAGCTTCACGACCGGAAAACGTTCCGATTCGATGATGTCGCGAAGTACGCACCCCGGTCCGACACTGGGCAGCTGATCTACGTCGCCAACCAGCACGACGTGCATGCCCCGAACCAGCGCCTTCAACAGGCCGTTCATCAGGAATATATCAACCATACTCATCTCGTCGACGATCACCACATCCTCATCGAGCGGGGTGAGCTCATCCCGTCCGAACTTCATGCCTGCGCCGTCCGGCGCGCCGGAAACCTCCAGCAGGCGGTGGATCGTCTTTGCTTCATGTCCTGTCGTTTCCGACATTCGTTTCGCCGCGCGACCGGTCGGCGCGGCCAGGGCGATGATGTGCCCCTTCTTCTGGAAGTACCGGATCATCGCATTGATGATCGTTGTTTTTCCGGTACCCGGACCTCCGGTCACGATGGTCAGTCCGTGGGTGATCGCGGTCAATACCGCCAGCCGCTGGTTCTCATCCAGCTCCTTAAGCTGCGTCTCCTCTTCGATCACGCGGTCCAGTTCGGCTTCGATCTTCTCCCGTTTCTCCTGCGTACGGATCGCGGCCGACGCCAGGTCGGTCAGTTTCCTCGCCACCGCCAGTTCGGTGTAGTAGTACGCAGACAGGTAGATCTCCGGGTCCTCATTGACCATGTCCGAAACCGCGGATCGGTCGTCCGAAAAAGGATCCGATATGCTCTCTACGTTAAACTCTTCCGAGGAGTCGCGCATAGCTGAAACTCCCGCAGTTCCATAGTCCGTGCCCTTATCTGGCTGGATCATCGGCTTCTTAGCGATGACCGTCCGTGTCAGGATCATGTCGGTCAGGTTCTTCTCGACCAGTGAAACATCGACCTGCAGAAGTTCCTGCGCGCGTGTCACCAGCTCTCCCCTCGGTAGATAGGTGTGCCCCTCGCCGCCGGCTTCCTGCAGCAAATGCGTCATAGCCGCGCAGATCCGAAACTCCGAGTCGAATGCCAGTCCCTGCCGGAGCGCGATCGCATCTGCCGTCTTAAAGCCGATACCAGACACCTTCTCCACCAGGTCGTACGGATTCACCCGAAGGACATTGTAAATATTCTCTTTGTAGATCTCATAGATGCGGACCGCCATGGACGTTCCGATCCCTAAGTTCTGGAGGAAAATGATCGCATCGCGCAGCTGCCTCTTTCCCTGCACCTGTGCAGCGATCTCGTAAGCCTTCCCCTGGCTGATGCCTTTTACTTCAGCCAGCCGCTCGGGCTCCTCCTCCATGATCCGGAACGTGTCCGTCCCGAACTTATCAACGATACGCGATGCAAGCTTCTCACCGATGCCTTTGATCGCGCCCGATCCTAAGTAATTTCGGATCGAGATCACGTCCTGAGGCACCTTTCGCTCATAGGAAGTCACCTTGATCTGAGGGCCGTACATCGGATGCTCCAAATACTCACCCTCGACCTGCACATAATCGCCGATCTCCGCTAAAGGCATGAGCCCGACGATGGTGTACTCCCCATCCTGCGTTTCGAGGGTCATGACCTTATAGCCGTTTTTTTCATTTTCATAAACCACGTGCCCGATGGCACCCTCGATCGTCATTTTCGATAAACCTCACACTCTTTATGAAATGCATTTTCCGCTTCGATCGGCCCCTGCATTTCACTTTTTGTAAACATAAAACGTGCTTCTGCACGGGAAATAACTCCCCGAGAAACAGAAGCACGTCAAGCAACCATTATTCGCCCATCTCGTCCAGGAACTCAATATATTTGCCGGTTCCGATAGCAACTGCAGTCATCGGATCCTCAGCAGTGATCGTATTGATCCCCGTCTTCTCTTCGATCAGTTCTTCCAGACCGCGCAGCAACGAACCGCCGCCGGTCAGGACGATGCCCCGATCGGAAATATCCGCCGCCAACTCCGGAGGCGTACGCTCCAGCACCGCATGGACGGCATCCACAATTTGTGTTGCAGGCTCGCGAAGGGCCTCCAACGTCTCATCCGAGGTGAACGTCACGGTCTTAGGCAGACCCGTGACCAGGTTTCGTCCCCGCACGTCCATCGTCAGGACATCCTGACGCGGATAGCAGGTTCCGATATTGATCTTGATCTCCTCAGCGGTGCGCTCACCGATCAGGAGATTGTGCTTCTTACGCATGTAACGAACGATCGCATCATCGAAATCATCGCCCGCGACCTTGATGGAATTACTAACCACCGTTCCGCCGAGGGAGATAACCGCGATATCCGATGTTCCACCGCCGATATCGACGATCATATTTCCGCATGCCTTGGAAATGTCTACGCCTGCGCCGATCGCTGCTGCCAGCGGCTCCTCAATGATGCGGACGTCGCGCGCGCCGGCTTCGTAGGTCGCATCCTCGACTGCCTTACGCTCAACTTCCGTGATCTCACTGGGCACACAAATGCAGATACGCGGCTTACGCAGCGTACGCCGACCCGTAGCTTTACGGATAAAATACTTCAACATCTTCTGGGTCGCGATGTAATCGCTGATAACGCCCTGCCGAAGCGGACGGATCGCCACGATATTACCGGGCGTACGTCCGATCATCAGACGCGCGTCCTCTCCGATCGCCTTGATCTCATTCGTTTCGCGGTCAATGGCAACGACCGACGGCTCCTTGAGCACGACGCCCTTACCCTTAACATATACTAAGATACTGGCCGTTCCCAAATCGATGCCGATATCTGAAGATAACATCATAATTCGATCCTCCTGATTATAGGTAGCAAAACGACCTATAATGTATGAAGTGTAGTTCCGTTGCAAAGCCGAAGTAAAACGCGATATCCCACGCACAACGCTCCCGAATCTGACCGTTTCGATCCGATCCGAGGGGTCGTCGCAGACGCAAAATAATACTTCAAGCCGGAAAGGTCATAAGGAGACCTTCCACACTGTTGACCCGATTACGACCAAACAGTGCCACTTATAAATTTAACATAAAACAGCAAGTCTGACAAGGAGAAAATGCAGATTTCCGCCCACTTTTTCCAAAATATTTTTTCATCCTTTTTTTAGAAAGACTTTATACTTATTTTAGAAACCCATCATATTTAGGACATATTTATACCTTATCATGGAACCATGAAGCGAGGGAAAGAACTGCAAGGCAGTTTCTCCCGTACCAGTTCCCGAAGCTTCCGTACGGAACGAAAGTTCCGATCATGCATGCACAAAGCATCTTATAAGTTTTTTCCTTTTCCTAGCTGCGGGCGGCCTGCCACCGCCCCGTAACTTCGCTTTTAAAACCACAGCCCCCTCCAACTAACTGTGGTTTTTGCCATAGAGTCACGAAAGTGACACTTTTTGTTTTCATTTTCCTATTTCCTTCTTGTTATTTCCACACGGCCGGGTTTCCCCCCATAAGCCGTGTGGTTTTGTTATGCGCGGAAATTTACAGCGGGTGTGAAAAAGAGTGGACATGGAGTGTATCTCTTCCCCCGCCGCGCCCGTAAAGCAACCAAAAGGTTCTAATCTTTCCCTTCTGGTGGCCGTCCATACGCGGTTACTCACGCCTTTCCTCTCATAAAGCAACCATATACATCAAATCCTTCTCTTCCGGTGGTAGCACGTCCACATCCTCTCGTCCATCCTCTCTCAAAAACAACCATAAATACCAACAAAACAAAGGAGACTCAATTATGCAAATCAAAGAAATCACAAAAGAAATCGAAGTCCTCGAACAGAAACTACACAGTATTTCAGCCGAATTAGAGAAGCTGAGAAAGCTTCTTCCCAAGGGCGGTCGTCTTCATGCCCTCCGGCATGGAAAAACGTATCAATATTATATGCGAAACGGTCTTCGTGTACGCTCGAAATCCGAGATCCTGATCGCGGATATCTTAGATGAGATGTCGATTCCCTTCCTCTATGAAAAGCCTCTGCTATTAAGTTCGGGCCTCTACCATCCTGACTTTACCTTGTTGAATATAAAGGAAAGAAAAGAAGTATATTGGGAGCATTTCGGAATGATGGATGACATGGATTATCGTAACAGCGCCTTTAAAAAAATACGGAGATATGAAGCAAGTGGTTTATTTCACCCGGACTCGTTCCTCTGGACCTTTGAAACTGGACGCTATCCTTTAGAAACCAAGCCCCTTCGTCGAATGGTCAATGAACTAAAAATCAATTTGGGATACTGAGCAGTCTTAGATATGCGGCAACCTAACATGCCCTTTTCGCCCATACTGGTTGTTTTTTCATCAAAATGCTGCGAGTTTTTTAGTGCCACTACCACCAAACAAACCTTCTTCAGCACTGCTGGTTGCTTTTCCGATCGAAAGCTCAGTATTCCATTAGTGCCACAGCAACCAAAAAACCATTTTCTTCTCCTCTGGTTGCTTTTCCGCCATATTCTTCGGGTTTTCTCTGGCGCAACGGCCACCAATAAGCCCATTTCGGCTCTCCTGGTTGTTTTTTCAACAAATAGCCTCCAGTTTCTCAGCTTAGCGACACGCTCCAAAGAAAAAGGCAACCAAAAGCAGTTCTCCCCCCCTCTCCCCTATCTTGACATCCTCCTTCCAAAACGCTA
This sequence comes from Lachnospiraceae bacterium, assembly GCA_017543445.1. Lineage (GTDB taxonomy): Bacteria > Bacillota > Clostridia > Lachnospirales > Lachnospiraceae > UBA1201. The sequence goes on from JAFYGB010000002.1 coordinate 31,656, forward strand.
AAATGGTACCAACGACAGTCGGATCGTATCGCACACCTTTACGATCTGTAAAACATCATCAAACCAATGATTCATTTCGATCCAAAAGCAGAAGGAGGTCGCCATGATCGTTGACTATATCGGATGCCATCATAAGCATTCGGAGGATTTTCATATCTCCAGGCCGCAGGGGCTGGAAAATCATATCCTGCTCCTCATCAAATCGCCGGCGCTCTTTTCGATCGATGGCGAGTTGGTTCCTGTGCGCAAAAACAGCTTTGTAATATACAGGGCCGGGACGCCTCACGAATACTGCGCGAATAAAGAGTCCTACATTGACGACTTTATCCACTTTCATTTCGAGGAGGGGGATGAAGAATTCTTCACGGCACATAACATGGTCTTCGACCGCCCCGTGTACGTCGGTGAATTGACCGAGTGCTCCGAGATCCTGCGCAATATGTGCTTTGAATTCTGCACACCGGGCGAGGACCGCAACGAAGGCCTGAACCTCTACTTCCGCCTGCTGATCCTGAAACTGGGCCGTGCCCTGCGCGGTGCATCCTTGACCGCATCCGACCTGAACTCAGACCATTTCCAGTCGCTGCGCACGATACGCGAGAAGATCTTCAGCACGCACGCCTTCCACATGTCCATCGATGAAATGGCGCGTGCGGCAAATGTCAGTCGTTCGTATTTTCAACATTCGTATAAGATGCTTTTCGGACAGAGCGTCCGTGACGATATCCTGCAGAGCCGGATGTCACACGCGAAGCTGCTCCTCTCTTCTACACGTGTCCCGGTATCTGCCATCGCAGAGCAATGCGGCTACAACAACGACGTTCACTTTATGCGGCAGTTCAAAAACTACACCGGCTTGACACCCACCGAATATAGAAAACAATACAGCGCGTAGAATACGCGCTGTTTTCTTTTTGCAATGTTTTACACGAAACGAAGCACAAAACATCAGTATATATAACACATATGTCTATTGTGAATTGTATGAAAAAAGAGTATATTTATACCGTGAGTTGAATTCAAAACTTACGTGGTGTGATGGAATACCTGTACGGACTAAAGTGTTTCATTTCCCACGTTGTCTCACTGGATAGATGGCTCAATCCTTTGATAGAAAGCTGATTTCAACGGTTTAAGGTCAGGACTAACCCCTCGACCGGCTGTGAACCGCAATCCTTCTGCTGCAGGCGGAGATGCAATCCATCGCGCTACACACGTCCACGTCAGGACATTCTAATTCCTTTCTTGCGAGCGTCGCCGCCCGCGGTTCACACGAATCACAGCACAAAACATAGGTTGCAAAAGATAGATAGAGATAGATGACGGCTCCCGAAAGGGAGTTTTTTTGTGCACAAAATGCATATGCCCGCCCTTAGCACAGCCGAAACAACCGTTACAAAACAGAAATATAAAACAGCAGCCGAAATCTCATTTCGAGACTTCGGCTGCCAACTAACATATTTACATATTCATCAGTCTTTCCACGTTCCCCGTACGAGTAATACAAACATGGGCAGAATCTCCAGACGGCCGGCCAGCATGTCAAACATCAGGACTGACTTCGACAAAACGCTAAGCGATGCGTAGTTGCCGGCGGCACCGACGCGTCCCAAGCCGGGACCGATGTTGTTCAACGTCGCCGCGACGGAGGTGAAGGTTTCTGTGAAATCCATCGTATCCAGAGAAACGATGATACAAGAAGTAACAAAAACCAGAATATAAGCGACCAAGAAGCGTTCCACCGAATGGATCACGTTCTTCTCCACCGGGCGTCCCTCGAAGTGTACACGGTGTACGCTACGGGGATGGATCGTCCTTCCCAACTCGTTTTTACAAGACTTGAACAAAAGGATCCAACGCGACACCTTCATACCGCCGCCGGTACTGCCGGCGCAGGCGCCGATGAACATCAACAGCACTAGAAGTGTCTTCGAAAAGGTCGGCCACATATTGAAGTCCGCCGTCGAAAAACCAGTCGTCGTCATGATCGAACCGACCTGGAATGCGGAATGATGCACCGCCTCGCGGACATCGGAATACACTCCACACGTATAGATATTGGCCGTGATCATTGCGATCGCAGCGACGATGATGATTACGTAGTAACGAAGCTCTTCGCACTTAAGTGCCTGCTTCGGCTTCTTCATCAGGAACAGGAAATACACGTTGAAATTCACGCCGAACAGGATCATGAAGATCGTGATCGCACTCTGCTGCCCCCACGTATATGCACCGACGCTCGAATTCAAGATACCGAAACCACCGGTGCCGGCCGTAGCGAAGGAAAGCGCCAACGAGTCGAACGGCTTCATCCCCAGAATGAGCAGCGTTCCGACCTCAGCAACCGTGATGAAAATGTAGATGCCGTAGAGGATCTGCGCCGTCTCACGGATACGCGGAACCAGTTTGCCGACCGAGGGGCCGGGGCTCTCCGCCTTCATCAGATACATATCCGAGCCGCCCGTCATGGGCAGGAACGCCAGCAGGAAGACCAGAACGCCCATGCCGCCGATCCAATGCGTGAACGAACGCCACATCAGCCCCGTCTTACTCATCGCCTCGACATCCGTCAGGATGCTCGCACCGGTCGTCGTAAAGCCGGAGATGCTCTCGAAAAACGCATCCACGAACGACGGGATCTCGCCGCTGATGACGAATGGCAACGCGCCGACCAGACTCATCAGGATCCAGGCAAAGGCAACGGTCACCAGACCTTCTCGCGCGTAGAATCCCTTCTGGCCACGCTTGATGTACCGTCCCAGCGTCCCCAAAAGCAGGCTTCCCGCCATCACGATCAAGTACGCGATCCCCACATGCTCGCGGTAGAACAGCGCCGTGATGCACGGCAACGCCATGAAGATGCCCTGGAACTGCAGCACGCGGCTCAGGATATAGAATATCATGGGATAATTCATACTAACCCTCCAAAATATCCTTCACGTCATGCAGGCCGGTGTGTGTCGTGATCACGATGACCGTATCGCCGACCATGATCTTATCCTGGCCGCCGGGGATCAGGATGGATCCCTTACGGTTGATGCACGCCAGCAACAGATTATCCTTCAAAGCCAGCTCCGACAGTGGCACGCCGACCACCGGCGACGCCTCGCGGATCCAGAACTCGAGAGCTTCCGCCCGGTTATCGACCAGCTGGTACAGCGTCTCCACATTACTTCCGAGCGAGTTCGACATCGCACGCACGTAACGCACGATCTCCTCCGCCGTCGTGAACTTCGGGAAAACGATACTTCCCGCGTCCAGTGTCTTTATCAATTCATCATAATAAATTCGGTGGATGCGCGTCACGACCTTCGCCTGCGAGACCTTACGCGCAAACATCGACAACATGATGTTCTCTTCGTCCAAATTCGTCATGGAGACAAACGCGCTCGCGCGGGCAATGCCCTCCTCCATGAGTACGCTCCGATCCGCGCCGTCACCGCAGATGATCGAAGCATCCGGCAGAAGTTCACACAGTTCGTCTGCACGCTCCGGATCACGCTCGATGATCTTCGTCGCGATACCATTGCCCAAAAGCTCCTGCGCCAGATAATACGTCGTGGAACCGCCGCCGACGATGAGCGCATCCTTTACCGCGTTCGTCGCCATACCCATGGCACGGAAGAACTTCACGATATTCTTCGGCGTCGCCGCCACATGGATGACGTCCATCTCCTGCAGGGTAAAATTACCACCGGGGATGAAGACTTCGTCGTTGCGCTCAACGATACAGATCAGCACGTTGCAGCCCAACTTCGCGGAAACCTCGCGCAATGTCAGGCCGACCAGCACATTCTTCGCTTCCAGCTTGAAACTCGACAGTTCGACCTTACCCTTCGCGAACGTCTCGACCGAGATCGCCGACGGGAACTTCAAGAGCCTCGCGATCGCATGCGCCGTCGCGAGCTCCGGGTTGATGGTCATGGACAGACCGAGTTCCTCCTTAATGAAGTCGATCTCACGGTTGTAGACCGGGTTGCGCACACGCGCGATGGTCGAGCAGTCGCCGGCCTTCTTCGCGATCAGACAGCACAGGAGGTTCACCTCATCCGAGTCGGTCACCGCGATCAACAGATCCGCGGACGCAACGCCCGCCTCCATCTGCGTCGAATATCTCGCGCCGTCACCGACAACGCCCATAATATCACACTTATTGGCCAATGCTTCCAGCGACTCCTTCGTGTCGTCGATCACGGTCACATTATGCCCTTCTTTTACCAGCTGCTCCGTCAGCGCTCCGCCGACATTACCGCAACCCACTACGATGATCTTCATAAACAATCTCCTATAAGCCTAAAGCCTGTATGCTCATTATACCACAAATCAGTCTCTTATGGGGACCCATATGTCATTACATATGTCCTCTCCGTAGATCTGATCGTACTGGATCAAGGATTTGATATGTATACTTTCGTCGATCTTCTCCGTCGTGATATCCACGATCTCGCGATCCTCATTCATCATATAGTTCAAACAATCCGAGGACAAACAGGACTCATAATAGTTCTCCAGCAAAGCCATCTTCGTCATAGGAAGGGCGCTCTTCTGAATGATCCTGGATCCCAGTACGCTCAGGTTACTTAGCGACATATCCATGTCCGCGTCATCCAGACAGTTGCTCCACGCAACGACCGGCACCGAATACAGCGATTGGATATCTTGTATCATCTTCTCCGAATATCCCGAACGCACCACGGTCGGCGTCCAGTTGACGTTTACCTGGCCCTTAAGATATCCGGCGTCGAGCAAACTCGTAAATGAAAGGCCCGGGCAATGATCTCCGAACATGATCAGGATCACCGGCTCGTCCTGACTTTCAAAATACCGAACGAGTTTCGCGTACGCTTCACTGCCCTCATAAACGCCGTTCACCTGCCGAAGCATGGCTTTATATTCATCATCCGTCCATCCGCTCTTTTTGTCGATCGAGACGGTATAAGGATAATTCGCATTCAGCGGCTCTGAGTATTCCAGATACGTCCCGTGCGCTGCAACGGAAACCGAGAAAATAAATGCCTGGTCGGCGCTTTTGTTTTCAAATTCATAAATGATCTGGTCCGCCAGCGAATCATCGTTGATATATCGATCAAACGTGTTTCTGAACTTCATGTCCGGATCGAACGTCATATGATCGAAGCCCAGACTTTCGTAGAGTTTATCCCGGCTGTAGAATTCCCCATAATAAGGGTGGATCGCATGCGTATCATAACCCAAACGATTGAAGTATTCTACGATCGAGTGGATCTTGCGATCCGATATGTCCGTCGTTATCGTGGAGGAATTGCTGAAATATTTCGCATTCCATCCAGTCAGGAACTCCAGTTCCGAACTGATCGTGCCACCGCCGAAAATATTGACTCCGGCGCTGCCCCATTTCACTTTATCGCCCAGTTCCTTCACCGGGCCGAGCGGATCCTTTGACATGGTCATCTTAGCCGGATCCGCCTGATCCATGTGCCACCAGGACTCATTCATGATCACGATCACGTTCGGGTATTGATCCTTATCCCGTTTCGCTCCGCTCTCATTTTCCTTATACTCTTCGATCAATCTTCCGATCGTCTCGCGATAGGTTTCCGCCACCTCTTCTTCCGAATACGATGTGGATTTCTTCTCCAAAAATCGATAAACAACATAATCCGAGGGATGGTCAGATAGAAACACCAGTCTCTGCGTTACATCGCCCTTAAGCATCGCGCGGTCAATGCGTGCCTGATAGCCAAACAGCGCAGCGACCATAAGCACTCCGAGAACGATCCGAATGCCCCAAAAGCATATCTTCTCTTTGCGCACTAGTGCCTTTCGATCTGCACTTACGATACGATCCGTGAAAAACGCGATCGTCACAAACAGAGCCAGAACAAACAACAGCCCCAGAAACCGCACGCCGACGTTCAGGGTCAGATAGTTTTTCGCCATACCGGCCGCTTCCGTAAGGCGCAGGTCCTGAATATTCAGAAGCTCCATACGGTTTTTGAATTTCAACTTACTCGCGTAGCAAAGCACTATGCCGAGTATGCCGGAACTCAGAAGCGTGATCCATCCTCTCTGGATCACAAAGAAAAGCGCCAACGACAGAAAGAATATGATAAGGATCGCATACGCATTGTAGAAATTCGGGTACAGTGCGTTCGGCGCCGCAAACAAAAAATGGAAAACATCGTAGAAATAGTCCAGGAAATAGATGCCCAGGTAGGAAAAAAAGTTCTCATCCACATCGGACACGTAGTACTCCATGGTCCCGGAAAACAGAATGGAAAACACATAGAGTTCCAAAAGCATCAACGGATAATAAGCGGCCGCCCTCTTCCCTCGGGTGTTGAAGACTTCTTTTAACGTCCGCTGTTTTTTTTCTTTTTGGATCGTTTCGTTTTCCATCTTACTCTGCCTTTACATTAATCCGTCATCGGTAACCAGACATCCTTACAGATGTCATCCCCGTACATCAGATCGTACTGAATAAGCGTCTTGATCCGAATGCTTTCGTCGATCTCATCCGTCGTTCGGAAGATCAGGTTCTGATCCGGATCTATCATAAAGAAGTTATTATCCGTCGCCAGTTGGGACTCGTAATAATTCTCCAGAAGTGTCATCTCCGTCATGGGAAGTTTCGCCTTTTGCAGGATGCGGGATCCCAAAACGCAAAGATTATTCATCGACATATCCATGTCCGCGTCATCCAGACAATTACTCCAGGAAACCACGGGAACGGAATACAACAGCTCGATATCCGCGATCGTCTCCTCTGAATAGTTCTCACGTACCGCCGTAGGAACCCAGTTTTTATCATTGCCGCCCTTCAGAATGCCCACATCCGCCAAGTCCTTTATTTCAACGCCCGGGCAATGATCTCCAAACATGACGAGGATCACCGGTTCGTTTTGGCTTTCGAAATACGAAACCAACTTCGCGTAGGCCGCGCTGGATTCATAGAAGCCATTAACAAGTCGTTTGAAACCGTTAAACGCGGTCTCGTCCCACTCTTCAAACGGCGCCCAGTTCTTACCCCGTTCCATCGAAACGATGTAGGGATAATCGTCGTTGAATGGAGTCGGTGACCCCATGTATGTGGAATGTGAAGCGACGGATACCGAGAAGATGAACGCCTTATCCGCACTTCGGTTTTCAAATTCGTAGATGATCTGGTCCGCCAGCGCACCATCGCTGATATACCGGTCGAACGGTTCTCTGTATTTCATATCCGGTTCGAAAGTGATGTGGTCGAATCCCAGGTTCTCATATAGATCCCGACGATTGTAGAACTCGCCGAAGAACGGGTGGATCCCGTGCGTATCATATCCGAGCGCATTGAAATACTCAACCAAAGAATGGTTCTTTCTACCCGTCTGATCTGATACCACCGATATGGAATTGCGGAAGTATTTCGAATTCCAACCAGTCAAAAACTCGGTTTCCGAACTGATCGTGCCACCGCCGAAAATATTCACGCTGGCACTGCCCCACGAGACTTTATCGCCCAACTCCTTCAACGGACCGAACGGATCCTGCGACAGTACCATCTTATCCGGATCGGTGTGATCCAGGTACCACCAGGATTCGGACATGATCACGATCACATTCGGGTATTCATCGGCCGACGCCGTTTTATAAGCCTCCTTATCAAACTGTTCGGTCAATGTATTCCGGATCTCGTTGTAGGTTTTTTCCACCTCTTCTTTCGAATAACTGGTGGTTTTGTTTTCAAAGAAATGATACACAACATAATCTGTAGGATGGTCCGAAAGGAACAACATACGTTTTGTTACATCGCCCTGCATCAGATAATGGTTGATCCTGCTTTGATAGTGGAAGAAGGCCAGTATCATCAGGAGGCCCAAGCTAACACGTATTCCCCAGAAGATAAGTTTTTCCTTCCGGATCATAGCTTTTCGATCTTTCAGGATCAGGCGATCCGTAAAGAAGGCTGCCACCCCGAACAAAAGCATGATGAACAACAATGCCAGGAAACGAATGCCAAATTCCGGCGTCAGATACTTCGTAGCCATGCCGGCTGCTTCCGTAAGCGACAGATCCTGAATGTTCAGGAATTCCATGCGGTTGCGGAATTTGATCTTACTGGCATAGCACAGAAGCATACCCAGTGTTCCACCAGTCAGGATCGCGATGTACCCTCTTTGAAATACAAAGAAGACAAACAACACAATGATCAAAAAGATCACGATCGAGAAAGCATGATAAAACTCCGCTGACGTTGTTTTGGGAAATGAAAACACATACCTCGGAATATCATAAAAGTAAAACAGAAAATACTTCGTGATCACGTAGGAGAAGAAATTCTCCGATGCATCCGTCATGTAATATTCCATACTTCCGGTAAAAAGGATGGAAAACACATATAATTCCAAAAAAGTCAACAAGAAATAGCCGGCGCCTCTCTTGCCCCGGGTATTGAAGATATCCTTAAACTTCAGATCCTTTTTGCTCTTCGGTTTGCTATCAATTACTTCATTTTCTTCCATGACTTTTCCTAATCATCCGTAACTATTATTTTACGTAGTCCTCGTCAAACAGCGGTGTCGAGAAGTAGCGCTCCGCCGTATCCGGGAGCACGGTTACTACCGTCTTTCCGGGGCCCAGTTTCTTCGCTAACTGCAGAGCTGCCGCTACATTCGTGCCACTGGAGATACCGCACAGAATGCCTTCCATACGTGCCAGATTCTGCGCCGTGGAGATAGCCTCCTCGTCCGTGACAACATAGATATGACTGTAGATGTTCTGGTTCAGGATCGGCGGGATCAGACCATCGCCGATACCCATCTGAAGATGCGTGCCGATGGTTCCGCCGGCCAGGATGGCCGCATTCTCCGGCTCCACTGCCCAGATCTCGATATCCGGGTTCTGTGCTTTAAGCACCTCACCGATTCCAGTGAGTGTACCGCCGGTACCGATACCGGAACAGAAGCCATGAATCTCGCACTCCGCCTGCTCCAGGATCTCCACGCCGGTATGATGCCGGTGTGCGCGGGGATTCGCCGGATTTTCGAACTGCTGCGGCACGAAAACATTCGGGTTCTCCGCCTTCATACGAAGAGCCGTCTTTACGCATTCGTCGATGCATTCACCGATGTTTCCATCATCGTGGATCAGGATAACTTCTGCCCCATAATGCTCCACGAGTTTACGGCGTTCTTCGCTGACCGAATCCGGCATGATGATGACCGTACGCAGTCCTTTTACTGCACCGACCAATGCCAGACCGATTCCCTGATTGCCGCTCGTCGGCTCCACAATGATCGTGTCCTTCGTAATGAGCCCACGCTTCTCTGCATCACGGATCATGCAATACGCCGTCCGCGTCTTGATCGAGCCACCCACATTCAGGCCTTCAAACTTCACCAGGACCTGTGCGCTGTCCGGTCCCACCATACGATTAAGGCGCACCAGCGGCGTATGGCCGATCGCCTCCAGAATATTGTTCAAAATCATAAAAACTCCCAACTGCGACGTCTCTTGATCGACGCCATACATCACAATAAAGCAGGTTCAGGACCCGCCCGTAACATTATAGCAAAAAGGAACCGTATTTGCAAGGAAAGGCCCGTGACAAAACGATCTCTCGTTTGTCACAGGCCGTAGTGGTCATATTATTCCTACATCAACTCAAGCTTCGGCCGGTGCGGTTTTCGTTCCCTCTGCCAATGCCTGCTTCGCATTCTCGCCTCTCTCAGGAAGTTTGTATTTCTCCATGTATTCGTCGTAGGTGCGGTTGTAGTTGCTGATGTCGTTGTCGCGGATCTTCTGCTGATATTCGTGCATCTCCAGGCTGTCCTGCGCGATCTCGAGCATACACAGTGCGACGTTCGAACAGTGGTCAGAAACACGTTCCAGGTTCGTCAGGATATCCGCCAGTATAAAGCCCATCTCAATGGTGCATTCATTGCGCTGTAAGCGCTGTACATGGCGTTTTTTGATCGCAGACTTAAGATAGTCCACCGTCTGCTCTAAAGGCTCTACATGGAGCGCTAACGCGAGGTCATCGGTTGTAAACGCGGTGAGTGTCATGTTCAGGATCTCGAGGACGGCACGCGTCATGGTGTCAAGTTCCACCGTCGCTTCCGCAGAGAAAGCCAGACCTTTGTCGGCGATCTCCTGCGCGGTCTCCAGGATGTTGACCGCATGGTCGCTGATTCGTTCGAAATCCCCGATCATGTGCAGCAATTTCGTAACCTCATGGCTGTCCGCCTCGGTCATATCACGTCCGGACAGTTTAACCAAATAGGTACCGAGCATATCCTCGTAGTGGTCGACCTCCTCCTCGCCTTCGCGGATCGTATTGCCCACCTTTTCGGTGTAATTTGACAAAAGATCCAGCGAAGTCGCCAGCGTGTCGCAGGCCAGCACTGCCATGTTGTTCGTCGCCTCACGGCAGCGATCCAGCGCGATGGACGGAGTATCCAGGAGACGTTCGTCCAGGACCTCGATCTTCTCTTCCGATTTTGCATCGGGAACGGTCTTTACCGCCAGGGTGACCAGTTGCTTCGAGAACGGTGCCCACAGGGTCAGCGCCGTAAGTTTAAATGCAGTATGAACGACAGCAATACCGACCGGTCCTGCCGCCCTGCTCAGGAAGGGGATTGAGATCAGATTCGAGATCAGAATGTAGATACCCAAAAGGACGACGGCAGCGATCACGTTGAAATACAAGTGGATCCACGCTGCTCTCTTCGCGTTTTTCGTAGCACCGACCGAGGAGATCATGGCCGTGATACAAGTACCGATGTTCTGGCCCATGACGATAGGGATCGCGGTTCCATACGAGATCGCGCCGGTCGTGGACAGTGCCTGCAAAATACCGACCGAAGCGCCGGAACTCTGGATGGCCGCCGTGATCGCGGTACCGACAAACAGTCCCAGGAACGGATTGGAAAACTTCACCATCAGGTTTTTGAAGGATTCCATCTCAGCCAAGGGCGCTACCGCGTCGGACATCGCCTCCATGCCGTACAGAAGCACGGAAACACCGAGCAGGATCAGACCCAGGTCTTTCTTTTTGCCCTTCCCCAAAAATACGTAGTAAAGCACGCCGATAAATGCCAGGATCGGCATAAAGAACGACGGTCTAAAAAACTGAAGAATAAAGATACTGGTACCCTCGAACTGGGAAGTCGCAAGGATCCAGCTCGTGATCGAAGCACCCAGGTTCGCACCCATGATAACGCCGACCGACTGCTGCAGTGTCATGAAGCCGGAGTTAACGAAGCCGACGACCATGACCGTTGTAGCCGATGAAGACTGGACTACGATGGTAACGACCAGTCCCAGGAAAAAGCCCTTCACCGTACTGGTCGTAAGTGACGACCAAACATTCTTCAAACGGCCGCTGGCCTGTTTCTTCAGCGACTCTCCCATCAGGTTCATACCGAACAGGAACAGTGCCAAACCTCCCAGCAAGCTCAGAACGTTTTGATAATTCATAGGATCCTCCAAAAAAGCTAGTATTCTTCCTAATAATTCGCACGAAATCATTATATCCTCAAATTGTAAAGAACATAGATAGTATGTGTAAAAACCATGTAAAATATCCGGATGAGAATTCTCACCCGGATATTCGTGAATTATCGATCGAAGCCTGCCAGCTTCTTGTTGTAAAATGAGGAGTTCTTCATGATTTCCTTATCAAAATAATCCTTTCCCAACTCCTCATAGAGAGTCGGCGTAGTAGAAAACAGGTTCGTACCCAGTCCCAGACGGTCTCCCTCGATCGTAGCACCCAGTGCAGCGATCGTAGTAGGATACATGTCGATCACCTGGTACAAACGAGCAGTGTCACAAGGGTTCTCGACGGCAGCATTGATCACTGCTATGAAGTTGCGGCGCACATAATCATCCGTTGCATACTTCAGGTCATTGTAGTAGCGGCTGTCCATGGTCGGATGGTCTCCGATCACAACGATCGTGGTATTCTCATAAAACGGCTGCTGCTGCACCCATTCAACAAATGCACTCACCAGTTTTGACGAACAAGCGATAACATTATCATACTGCTTCGGATACGTATCCTCACAATGTTCACACATATAGCCATCCGTGAAATGTGTATCCATCGTCATCAAAGTCAATGCAAACGGCTGATCGGAAGTGCTCGCTTCATTTAAGTAATCCTTCGCAAATTCAAAAAGTTTATAATCTTCGAAGCCCCACCAAACAAAGTAACCTCTGGGAATCAGTTTATTATCCCTATAGTAGTAATAGTCGCGGATCTGATAATCACCATGCTTACGCATGAAAACATCCATCGCTACAAACCGCGCGTCGGAACCGACCAGATAACACAGGTCATAACCTTCGCGTTTTAACATGTCACCGAGATTATATGCGCCGGGAAGGTATTCTTCCACGCCCTCTCCCATCATGGCTGAGTCAAAGCCGAAATTGATCGGAATACCGCAGGTCTGACCGACCAGAGAAGCCATAGTCCATGCGTTCTGATATACCGGCGTAGGTCCATGCAAAATCTTCCTGTCTCTGTCTCCGAAATTTTCATATTTGAGTGATAACTCGGTCAATTCCGGAATCAGGTTATACTCTGACACGCCGCCATATTCCGGAGTCGCATAGGAGTTCTCTACAGACTCCAAATAAATGTAGATCAAGTTGCGTTTCTTCTCGGGAAATGTTACGTTCGCCGTCTTCGGATTCACATAATAATTCTCATAGATACGTGTTGTATCAAAGCGTTGCTTCAAATATGGGATCACATTAAAATGCGAACAGATCACAACAAATGCAACGATCGGATACGCAACGATAACGATATTCCGGATAACGATATAGAGGGTTCGATTTGGACGCAAACCGCGAATAAACAAAGCAGAACAAGCTTTTCCTAGAATCCACAAAAGCAAGGAGGCAACCGCAATATTCACAGCTAGCCACTGATACAATCCCTTGAAATTCGCGATATCATTACTGGTGATCTGAACATGCATATGGAAAAACAAAGATGCCAGATCGGTTTCCGCGAAATTATGCTTCATCCAGAAGGTCGCCGTCAATAGGCCGGATCCGATCATGAAAGCCAAATACGTGATACCGTGAGCGATGAAAAATCGAACAGGAAGTTTTTTAGAAATGTTGCCTTTCTTACGTCTTCTCTTCTCTAAAATGATATCGAGAACCATTAAAACTACAAAGGTCGATACACAGGAAGTCGTAAGCAATAAACTATAGGGATTCATCAAAAATATACCTTCTTACTGGCTCGAAGCGAGCCGAAATGTTCATACATAGAATGAACGTACAATACAGCAAGTATACCACAACTAAGTTAGATCTTCAAGTAAAAAACCCGTTGTTCTCATGTCGAGAACAACGGGTTTTTCGAAATTCTATAGATATTAATTCGGATATCTTACACTAACTTTTGCTGTACCAAGAAGTGTATTCTTATAATATACATCGATCGTGTAAAGAGCTACAAGTCCTTTACCCTGTTCGGTACTCTGACCTGTCTGACGGAAGATCAGGTGCGTAGAACGATCATCCAAGCAAAGTCTGAATACACCCTTAAAGGTCTTACCACTAACATTGAAGTCCTGTTCAAGAATATTCACCTGTGAACCTTGTCCACCAGAAATCGAAATTTTATCTGTTTGTCTTGAAACCAGATCAGGTGAACCAGGAGTACCGATTTGCAAACTGATACGATACTTCACATCACTGCAGTGTGTATCAAAGCCTTTGATCGAAATGTAGTCACAAACCTGCTCAACATCCTGAAGACGAACCGTTGAAAGCTGTGACTCGCCATTTCCGAGTCCAACAACTACCGGATCAAAGGAAAGGCGGATCTTATAGTCATTACCACCCTTAATACAAGTTACGACACAACCACCTGCGGAAGAAGCCGAGGTAGAAACCGAATCTTTGATCTTAACGGTTCCAAGAGCATTAAAATCATAACAACCTGCATCTGCACCGGATGTAACAATGTTCGAACCATTTGTCTTGATCTTGCTGACGCCAAACAAAGTACACAGATTATATGTCTTGTAACGAAGAACATTCAGCTCTGCATCGTAGTCATTCTCGACCGGATTGGAGTTACCACCGTCACTGCTGGTGCCCGGCTTATTTCTCATGTAAACACTCTGGTTTACGCCGATCTCACGATCCATGTTCTTGTAATTCATCGAAAGATAAACAACATCACCATCTTCCAGATCATCCGTATTTAATGACAATCCCTCAACGCGGTTCGACAAAAGAGCACGACCTGTGCTGCCACCCTTCACTGCATTCGGGTTAGTTGCGAGAAGTGTCTTCACATTCTCAGCGGTATTATCATCCTCGGAGAGTGCGTTATCAAAAGTTGAAAGGAAAACGCCATCCGACTCTTCGGAAACCACGTGAACCACATCTTTATCAACGATGTAGATCGAACTTCCGACCTGGCCGGCATAAACTTCACAGTCCGTAAGTAAAGCCCCAACCTGGTTGGTTACGATCTGCGCTTCTTCCTGAACATCCAGCTCACGGCTCCCCTTAGAAAACATCTTTGCCGCGGATGCCATCATGCTCAAAAATGCAGAAATAACCAAAAGCAGGATCGCAGATGAAATAATAAGTTCGACCAGAGTCATACCTTTGTTGTTCTTAAGGATTTTCTTTAACTGTTTCATAACTGCCTCCTCCCTTACTTCATATAAACTTTGCCGGTTGCAACAACAATATGAACATCATAATGGGTTCCAGCCGACTGGCCACACTGGAAAATGATCTCGCTAGCACCCGGGAAAGGGTTACCTGCTCCACCGGTGAAATGTGACGACTTCACGCCGCCGGAGGATTTCGAGAATGTTATATTCAACTCCATCCCCGGAGTAAACGTGTAGGCAATTCCAGGCATATAAGCCTGAACCGGAATTTTATTAGTTCCGATACACTGTTTATTTCCCGCAGCACCGACGCGCACATACACATCTCCGTTCGCTTCACAAGAAACGATCAAATCATAGGTATCTTTTACTCTGCCCATCGTATCACTACGAGCAGTAGCAATCGCCTGCTTCAGGGTTGTTGCATAGGATTTAGCTGATCCGCGACCGACGATCGAGTACGTGATTGTAATGAACCCGAGCAATACGGCCATAATAGCAACAACGACCATCAACTCAACTAAGGAGAAGCCGGCATTGCGTTTGTTTTTTACATCCACTGACATAAAATGTCCCTCCTTACTTATCGCTTGTTTTATCAATCGTACTCGTTAATACGCCAATTAGAAACTTTTACAGTAGTTTTCTTCGAGCCACCGCCAGGGTTAGCTACGTTAAACAAATTACTCAGGAAGTTCGAAGTTGTTTCTCTGGGATAGAGAATATCATCATACTTCAGATCCGGAGAACTTGCATACGATGTACCCGGAACGTACTTCTTCGGGTTCGTGATCTCTGTAGCATCCTGCAGCTTGATCGAAGGAATACTCAGCTGACGAAGCTGCTGATATACTTCCGGATCCATATGGGTCGTTACATACTGTTTCTGAACTGCCATCAGAACTCGTCCAGGTGTGATTACGGTAGAGTTGAAGTAATTACCGGACTGAACTTTGATTCTGGCATTTGAAATGAAAAGTGTATTGGTGAAACCATTGAAGGTCTGACCGGAATCCAGTTTATGATAGAACATAAATGCGGTATAGGTCTGTCCACCGATTGTCGTTGTCTTAGAAACCTTGCAATCTTCACGATAGAGGTTCTTACCTACGTTCAAATTCTGATACTGGCCAGATCCGTTCTTACCCCAAATCGAGAAATCACGGTAGAGGCCCTGGGTAACGGTGCCACCCTCCAGTGCGGTGTCGACGCTGATGCCTGTACCAGTTGTAATATTTCCAGATCCTAATACACGCGTATTGGAACCGGTTCTGGAAATCGTACCGGAAATCTTACATTCGGAAGAAACGATCAGCGTTGCATTACCGGAAAGCTTAACATTACCAGTGATGATACATGTACCACCCAAAATATGAAGCACTGCATTATCCTGAATTACCAGGTCACCATTAATGATGGCTGCCTCGGAAATGATATTCAAAGTACTGTTGCTGATCAACTTCATCGCGGTAGAATCGGTGTTAGACTTCTTACCACAGTACAGATAACCATAAACGTGTGAGTTCGTTGCACGCATCTGTGTTTCATCATCCATGGAGAAATCCTGGTCACACAGAATACTGAAGTCGTTGATATCGAGATTATAACGACCACCGGAAGTAGCTGTAATGGTGATATCCGTCTTAACGTTTGACTCAAAACCATCTACTACGCTGGATGCTGTAACACCTCTGAAGATGATCGTGTTCGGGATCGAGTCATCGATCGAATCATAGGTTACAACCACTTGGTCATCCGTAGAGTTTGCCTCCGATGCTGCCATCGGATAAAAAGCAGAAGCCGAGAATGTTTTTGTCGTTTTGTTAACTTTCGTAGTATCGTTCAAAAGAGTCATAACGCCATTCAGATCATCCTTCGAACGAAGAACCGACTGGAGTTCACCCATGGCCATCTCTGCCGTATAGGTGTTATCCTGTGCTCTCGCATTATTTTTCTTCATGATCAGATTTGAATAGGATACGGAAAGCAACGTGGTTCCCAATATCGCTATAAACATGATCGTAATGACCGCCGTGACAAGCGCGGCACCGCGGTTATCTTTTCTTAATCGTTTCATACTCAATACCTCCCACATCAATCCTTATTCTGAACCGATCCAGTTAAGTGGACCAGACAATCTCCCGACAAGGAAGCCCCGGCTCCTTTATTCATATATACCCAAACATTGACAGCATACATGAAATACTTGTTGCCTGTGTTCGTATTCACGGTACCGCCCTTCGTAATATCCGCTACTACATTCAGGTTCATATCCTGATAATGAACGCCCGTAAACAATAACTTGACCTCATCCGTATCATGTGTGGTACGTGCAAAAGTAACTGTTCCACAACCCAGGGGAAGAATGTTACCCGCTACATCGGCATAGGGCATATCGTCTCTCAATTCTTGAACGTTGTAACGTTCAATATTATCCAGAACCGACTGCGCCATCTGAGTAGCCTTTAACACCCCTCTGGCACGCGAATTCGCCTGGATCGAACTGGAAAAAGCCCGGAATAAAGGCCCGATAACGATCGCAAATAAAGCAACCGCTACGATCAGTTCAACCAAGGTGAAACCGCCATTTTTTCTCTTTTTCTCCACCATAGTATCCTCTCCTTTTTTACACATATTCCTGATTTATGTCATCGCCACGCCTTATCGTGACGTATTATCCAATTTCATATTTCCTTTTATAGTTTTTTACTGCGTTTTCTCTACATTATCCTTCCATGGGCGGCGGGAGGAGTGCTCCCGCCGCCGGGAAAGATCTTTATTCGGAATTAATAAGCTTCCGAACTGGTTTCTTCTGCTGTTGTGGTCGGTGTCAGATCGCCGAATACGCAATCCAAACCGATAATGTCGTCGTTCTCATACTTTGTTTCGCCGGTATCCGGATCTGTGGAAACGATCGTCTCGGGTACATACTCTTCTCCGTTCGGCTGACCGTCTGTAAAGGTCTTCTCATAAACCTTCTCATAGCCCGGAACCTTAACCGGTACGTATACGCGATCCTTATTGTTATCATCATCGATTGCAAAGGAACTGAACTCAATATCACCCTTCAACGGGAAGTCTCCAGTCCACTTTACTTCGATGTTCATGTTACGGATCATACGCTTTGTGTCATCATTTGCATAAATCACACGAACCATTTCTTTCAGTGTTTCATAGTCGCAAATGAACTCTGCTTTCGTATTCGCATCCAACAGCGAGATATGACGAGGAGTCATATTCAACTTTCCGATTACACTTTCTACCATGGTTGCTTCGGTGAACGTATAGCGATCGAAGTAGATCTTCATCTTCTTCTCTTCGTCGTCCAACAGTTCATCACGCTTCTCCATGTAGTTTAGGAAAAGGATGCCATCCTCATACCACTGATTTGCCGGGAATTCATCGATCTTTGCCTTAACTTCCTTATCCTGCTCAGCCATCTGTGTGCGGAACAGATTTTCGGATCTCTTTTTCATCTTCAGATCTTCGATCTCCGTTTTCAAAGTAGCGATCTCATCTTCCTTCTTTGAAATATCATCCAGTTTTGTCTTGAGATAGAACTGGTAGGTGATGAATGCACTCAGAATACCGATCAAAAGCAAAATGACTTTAATATCTCTTTTAGTTATTCTCATGACCTACACCCCCTTACTGTGCTGCCGCCGCCGAAGGCGCCGCTGCAGCAGTTGTATCTCCAAAGATAACAGCTGCGTCTTTGTAAATGCAGGTGATGGTCAACGTGAGATCATGCTCAACCGTCGTAGGCTCGATCGTCTCGCCGTTCTCGTCGGTCTCGATCACCGGTTCGGTGGTCTCTGCGATCGTGTAGATCGGGATAGTCTCACCATTCTCATCGATGATGTAACCCATGCTCTCGGGAGCTGTTGTAGCCTTCTCGTGCTCTTCAACCGTAGACAAACCGATGATGTCGATCGTGTTGAATGTACGGAACTGCTGAATGATCTCAGCTGCATCCGCTTTCGTAGCACATGTGATCTCGAAGGATACGCCTTCTTCCGTAACGTGCATCTTAAATGCTTCGAAACTTGTAGGCATCTTTCTCTCAACCTCATCGAGGAAAGCTACCAACTTCTCGTTCGGGTTACGAGTTGTTTTATACATGGTCATGAACTTATCGAATGTCGTCTGCGAGTCGTTCTTCGCATCGATAACGACTTCGATCGTCTTAAGTGTCTCTTTCTCAGCCTTCAGTTCTTCGACTTCATTGACCTTCTGGTCATATGTGAAGCTTCCGTAGAACCACATTGCTACTGCACCGACGATACCTGCCAGGCAGACAACGATCGGAACGAGCATGGAGTCATTCTTAACTTTCTTCGTCTTGAAGACTTCAGGCATCAGGTTCATGGAACCCTTAGTTGCGCCGACTGCCGGAAGCATAACTGCACAGGAGTCTGCGCCGCCGGTAGGATTATAGCTTGCTCCGGGAAGAGCCGTTACAGCCTTAACTGCGCTACCGATTTCGAACGAGAAGAGTTCGCGCATACCACGGAACTCAGCGCCGATACCGGAGAGGAAGATCATGTCGATACGAGCGCCCGGTGTCTTCGACATGTAGTAGTCGATAACACGTACGATGTTTCCGAGAAGGAAACGAAGGGACTCGGTAACTTCATTACGGATCTTCTCATCCTCAGTCAGGATCTCCTGCTCGCGGGAGTTGTCATCCTCCGGAATGACCGTGTTGATCAGCTGCTGGCTCATAAAGAGCTCGTAAGCCTTCTGTTCGTCCATGGTCTCGTCGTAACGATACTTATCAATCGAAAGCAACGTCTCGACTGCGCTGTTCGCGCCGTAAGATACGACTCTCTGAAGGTTCAGGACGCCGTTCTCCAGAATGGTCACATAGGTGTTTGTTTCACCTACATGGATGGAGATGCTGGTTCCCTGGGTCTTCATTTCCTTCAGGACCTGGAAGATCGAGTTTCCTGCATAATCGATGGTAACGATCGTGAGGCCCATGGTTCTGGCCAGGTCGAAGTACGCTTCGATCATGTCGAGGGGGGCTGCAATGAGCAGCAACTTCAGTTTCTTTTCTTCGCTGGATACCGCCTTCTCAAGCACGGTATAGGTCAGGTAGTAGTTGGAGATGTCCATCGGGAAGTAATCCGATGCATTTGCCCGTACCATAGACATGATCTTGTCTCTGGATACCAGAGGCAAGAAGACCTCTCTCGTGGCGATCTTACTGGAAGATACCGTGAATACTACCTTCTTCGTTTTGATCTGGTTCGAAGCCAGTTTTGCATGCAGCACATCGATGAATTCATCCGCCTCTTTCACGTAGCCATCTTCGATGGTCCCCTTCGGCGTTTCGAACGTAAAGCTGTTGTAGACTTTGGCGTTCGCTGAGCGATAATCCATCTCGCACACCTTTGTGAGAACGTTTCCGATCTCAATACTTATGACTTTTCCTGCCATACGTAACCTCCATTTTTTGCACCCGCATCTTGCATTCCAAGGCGGTATGCATCATCCTTTTTGAGGAGTTGCCTCCTCGGGCATCCATTACTCTTTCGGGAAAAAGAATGCCTTATACCACTCGAGGAATTTGTTTCCCCAGAGTGCTGCCAGCAGGATACCTGCCGACAGGTACGGTCCCAACGCCAAGACTCTTCCGGCCTTAGAAACAACCATGCGAGTCAAATGAATGATGGTACCGATGATGCATCCGAGAACGAATGCAAGTAAGATGTTTTTCCAACCGATGAGGAGCCCTGCAGCAGCCATCAGTTTTATATCACCGCCGCCGATGCCGCGACCGCGGGTGATGAGCGAAAATAACAAGAGCGGAACCGATACGGCAAAGAAGCCGATCACGTACAACGGCCAGTTTTCTAGGTCTAAGGCCAGCGCACCAAGTCCCAGTGCTCCAATAAAAAGGTTAATGCCGAACGGGATCTCGAAAGTCCGGAAGTCGATCACGGAAATGACCAACAGCGCCGATGCCAGCAGACAGTAGAGAATGGTGATCGGCTCAAAGCCGCAAACCCATACCACCAGCAGATACAGGAGCATATTCGCAGCTTCCACGATGGGATACTGCTTCGAGATCGGGTGCTTACAAGTCCGGCACTTTCCTTTGAGTCCGATCCAGGAAAACAACGGGATCAGCTCAAACCAGTGAAGTTTCGTCTTGCAATGAGGACAATGGGAAGGTTCCAATGCGATCCCCTCGCCTCTGGGAATACGATAGATGCAGACGTTTAAAAAGCTTCCGATCAGTAAACCCAACAACCCGGCGATCACATAACCTGCAATAAGCAACTGTCCTTCCGACATGCCCACTACCCCCTAATCCTTTTTATACTTTATTATAGCACAGGGGGTATTAAATATCAAACAGAATCTGCAATATTTTCGAAAAATTTAATACTTTCAGATGATTCTCGGAGGTTACATTTCAAAAGTACCGTAAATCTATGCAGATCCACCATTTGACATGCCTCTATGCGTTCCAAAAGCACCGTTTTTTCATTTAGGTCGGTGCGTTTTCGTTTGCAAATGACGAGTTCGCCGGCACAGAGATGGTAAGGATCTTATATACCATCGTAGTAGCATTATACGTATAAGTCAGCTGAATGTTATTACCAGCAAGAAACGTCTTGTATTCTTTGGATTTAAACTTAGATACCGGTCCGGTAGATCCATACAAAGTCGCGTACGCCTCTCTTTGGAACTTCGCAGCTGTGGCAGCATCCCAACCCGTAACCGAAATGGCTCCATTCGCGTCCATAGAGAATACAGGCGTTGCACCATTCGCCAAGGAATCGTAAGCTTCACTGTCTTCTACCGTGATCATGATCACATCGATCAGGTGCTTTACGATCGCATCGTCCTCGCGG
This sequence comes from Lachnospiraceae bacterium, assembly GCA_017543445.1. GTDB lineage: Bacteria > Bacillota > Clostridia > Lachnospirales > Lachnospiraceae > UBA1201. Next base: position 53,140 of record JAFYGB010000002.1, read on the forward strand.
ATCTTAGCTTTTTCAACATAGCGGATGTACTGAGGCGCTAAAAGTGCCATCAATACCGCCAGCATCGCAACAACGATGATCAACTCAACCATCGAAAAACCTTTATTATTTCGTCTCATAGCATACCTCCTTATGACTGATAACTATAGAAACCTACCCTATCTATAGCACAGTATCAGACATAGATACAAGGCTTGTTCTGTTAATGTATGCGTTTGTTTGTAATCGTGAGCGTTTCTTTGTTTTAATACTCCAACAGCCCCCGCGAAACCGCGGGGGCTGTCATCATACCCTTACTTATTTACACATGCAAGGCTCCTATCCTACTATCGGGCGATCCATGTCTTTCTAGTGTTTTACTGGTGATAAATACTCAGATCCGGGAAATTATAATACTCGGTAACATACGCGAGCAAATTCGGATCATAATGCAAGCGAATGTACAAGCCGCTGCTTCCGGCGAATGTTCTCGACGTAAAACCGCCGGATGGGGTCGTCGTACCGTAAACGCTTGTGTTGATCTCATCCAGGAAATCTGCCGACATAGCGCCGACTCCGTTTAACTGATATGCAACTCCCTGATTGTTGATATACACCGTCACATCCCCGGCGATCGACTCATAAAACTTATCATCTACGACGAGCGCATTTGCCGCCTTCTGGATGTTGGTGATCACAGCGTCATCATGGCGAATACGTGATTGTTCCAGATACCGAACGTAACTGGGCATCAAAATAGCCATCAACACCGCCATGATCGAAACCACAACGATCAGTTCAACCAGTGAAAAACCTCCATCTCTCTTATTCATGTATACAATCCCTTTCGTGTATAGACATGCGCAAAAACGTGGGGATCGTCCTTCGCATGCAGATCCATCTGCTTTCGTCTATCACGCCGGTCTTCCGGGCCGAACTTGGAACAGAAACAAAATAGTTGCAACTGTTCATCAGACACCTATCTTATATCACGCTGGCACATCATTCGCAAGTCATTTTATGTCAGTGGGCGAAAATCCATGTGAACGTGAAGAAAAAGCCCATGGATCTCCGTATTCGAAGCAAAACCCCATAGGCGTCAGGCTCTAAGAGGAAAAGAAAAAGGCCTCTCATCGGTAGGGCCGATAAGAGGTCTTTTAGTTCAAACTATATGATTATTAGATTTGAGCTATTATCACGTGGTCTGAGCGGTCTCGTACTTGGAGTCTGTGATACCGTTGAATACGCTCTTTGTCCAAGTGTACAGGCTCTGAGTCCAGGTGTAAGTTGCTGTGGATGTAGCGGTACCAGCGTAAGCCTTAGACTTAAACTTGTTAGCTGCGGTTGCGGAACCGTAAAGAGATGTGTGCATCTCGTTTACGAAAGTACCAGCCATGGAACCAAGACCAGTAACAGAAACAGCACCAGTGGAGTGTGTCATAGTAACAACAACAGTTGTAGAAGCTACGGTGTAGTACTTCTCATCAGCAAGGAGTGCAGATGCAGCCTTGTCCATATCGGAGATGATGGAGTCATCAGCACGGATACGGGTCTTCTCAACGTAACGGATGTACTGAGGAGCCAGGATACCCATAAGGACAGCCATGATAGCTACTACGATGATAAGTTCAACGAGTGAAAAACCTTTGTTATTCTTCATAATTTTTTCTTCCTTTCACATATGGATTATTGTGTTTCTTCCGATCCCCTACAAACCGGAAGGTTTTTCTCGGATGCGTTTCTTTTGTTCGCATCTCTTTGATGATTAAGTTATACCACATGGACTAATCCCCCGCAATACATGTTTTGTAAGTGTACGTTTGTTTGTGTGAGCGTACAAACAAAGCTTTTTTTCGTTTTGCGAGCGTTGATTTATACGGCTTTTCGTTGAAGGGTATAGATGATCGAAAGCATTGAAAATACTAGGTTTCCTACCCCATTCTTCTTGGATTTCTCCACCCGCTCCGTTTTGCACGTACGTAAACGAACGCCAGGCCCGATCACCTGCGAGCGTATCCCTGGTTTATCCCGTTGTGCGCATATATCTAGTAGCTCCGGCGCAGATCTGCCACACGCTTTTTTCTTGACTCCCGTTGTTTTGAGCGTATGGCAAGAGGCTTCAGCACGTGTCTCTTACGCGCTTTTTCTTGATTTCTCTTGTTTTACGCGTATGGCATAGGACCCCAGCGGGTATCTCTTACGCGTTTTTTCCTGAATATCTTCGATTTGCGCGTATGGCTTAAGGCTACAGAACGATTATCCTACGCGCAGTTTCTTATATTTTCTTGTTTCACGAGTATGGAAAGCGCCATAACCGCGACTCTCCTACGCGTAACTTCTTGAAATTCCTTGTTCTGCGCGTATAGAAACAGACACAGGCGCAGATCTTCTACTCTCTTTTTCTTGTTTTTCTTTGTTTTGCGCATATGGAAACGGGCTTCAGTACGGTACAGCTACGCGTATTTTCTTGATTTTCTTAAATTTGCGCGTATCGAAACACACTCTGGCGCGGGGCTTCTACGCGTATTTTCTCGGTTTTCCCTTTTTTGCGCGTATGACAAGCAGCTCCAGCGATGATCCACTACGCGCTTATTCTTGTTTTTCTTCCTTTTGCGCGTATGAAAAGCTGCTTCAGTGCCGATCTACTACGCGCTTTTTCCCGATTTACTTCGTTTAGCGCGTAAAACTTGCTGCTCCAATGCTGATCCACCATGCGTTTTTCACGGTTTCCGTTGTTTTGCGCATATGTCACAAGTTCTCCCCCGGTTCTTCTACGTGCATTTCGGTTTCAGGCCTACCCTTGAGTTGAGAAACCTAAGCATTTACTAGAAAAGCAAGGATGCTTAATCCTTTCCTAAACATTTAAAGGCATCCGCCCTCAGCCAAATGTTTAACTGCGGCCTCTCCTCGCGGAGCGCCGCCGTTAAGTATCTGGGTTGTAATGATAGTTCGGGCTTAGCCCTCTCCCAAATGTTTTGGGTTGTTGCCCAGGTATACAAGGAAGGTTTGCTCCGCAAACCCTCAGAGGCTCGAAATTTATTTTACCCCGGCACAGCAAGCTGCACCGGGGTAAAACCAAATTTCTCACATGATAGTTCGGGCTCCGCCCTCACTATCATTACATCATTTCGCTGAGGCTCTCGTACAGTGTGAGCATAGGCATCAGACATGCGCCGATGAGTACGCCGACAACGCCGGCCAGCAGGATAATGATCATAGGCTCCATTGCAGTCATAAGACCTGCAACGGCAACTTCAACTTCTTCTTCGAAGTAACCGGCACAACGATCGAGCATTTCCTCGATATTACCGGTATCTTCACCGATCTTCGTCATGTGACAGATCATGACCGGGAACAGACCGCTCTTACGAAGCGGGTCAGACATCTGAACACCCTTTTCTACTTCGTCCTTCGCATAAAGGAGTGCATCCTTATACAGAACGTTAGGCATGTTCTTCGATGTGATCTCGAGCGCATCTACGATCGAGATACCTGCGGAAAGCAGTGTGGACATGGTACGTGCAAAACGAGCAGCTGCGGACTTCGTGATAACCGGTCCGACAAACGGCATCTTCATGCTCGTACGGCCGATGATGACCTGACCGGTCGGGGAAGCCGCAAACACTCGCCATGCGATAACGATAATTACGATAACCGCAAGGAGAATAACGACATTCGCCTTCATCCAGTCGGACATGGCTACAACGACCTTCGTCAGTGTAGGAAGTTCCGTATCGAGATCCTTAAACATCTCGGTGAACTGCGGGATAACGAAGTTCAACATGATGATGACAACGGCAACAGCAACTACCAATACCACGATCGGGTATACGAGTGCTTTCTTAATGGTCGCCTTCAAGCGGGCATCCTTCTCGAACTGGATCGCCAGACGGTCGAATGAGTTCTCGAGGGAACCGGATGCTTCACCGGCATCGACCATGTTTACCATCATCGGGGTAAATACGTTTGGATGTTCCTTCAGGCTTCGTGCCAGATTTTCACCCTTTGCTACGTTTGACATAACGTCACGGAGTGCGGCCTGCATGATTTTGTTGTCGCACTGGTCGGCCAACATACCGAATGCATCGACGATGGATACGCCGGCATTCAAAAGGCTCACCATCTGACGGCAGAACACCGCCATGGTACGAGGCTTTACGGAGGAGCCGCCCAGGGAAACGTTCTCAGCGAACATGGATTCCTTAACCTGAATAGGAATAAGGCCTTCCAGTTTTAGTGTACGCTCCGCTCTGGATGAATCAGGTGCTTCGATTTTGCCTTTACGTTTGGCGCCTTTTTGATCGACGGCCACATATTGATAGGTGGGCATAGAAGTTTCACCTCCTGAAATTACTAATAGTTATATCTAACAACCTTCCGTCCTCTCTTCTCTCCTGCGGGCCATCCCTTCCTGCAGCGGCATCCACGTTCCGTTCTCTTCCCGTTACGAGTTCGGATAGGGGCTTTGGGTCATTATTCGATTATTAAACTTCTCCCTGTCCCATGACACGCTTCATCATGGCAGCCGTATCCTGTGCATAGCTGATGGCGATCTCAGAGGTGATACGGTGACCGGAGCACAGTTCGAAGATCGCGTCATCCATGGTAACCATACCCTGACGGCGGCTGGTCTGAACGATCGCGGGGATCATGTGGATCTTCGCCTCACGGATGAGGTTTCGGATCGCGGGCGTTGCATGCATGACTTCGAATGCGGCTACACGGCCGGATCCATCTGCCAGAGGCATGAGCTGCTGGGAGATAACGCACTCCAATACGTTCGCCAGCTGAACACGGATCTGCTGCTGCTGGTACGGAGGGAATACGTCGATGATACGGTCGATGGTGCTCGCCGCACCGATGGTATGCAGGGTGGAGAATACGAGGTGTCCGGTCTCTGCTGCGGTGATCGCAGTAGAAATGGTATCCAGGTCACGCATCTCACCTACGAGGATAACATCGGGGTCCTGACGAAGAGCGGCACGAAGCGCACTCTCGAAAGAAATGGAGTCCAGACCGATCTCTCGCTGGTTAACCATCGCCTTATTATGCTTATGAAGGTACTCGATCGGGTCCTCCAAAGTGATAACGTGGTGATGATAGGTCTTACTGATCAAGTCGATCAAGGAAGCCAGTGTTGTTGACTTACCGGATCCGGTAGGTCCCGTAACGAGTACCATACCTCTCTTACGGTTAATGAGGTCGATAACGGACGAGTTCAAACCAAGAGACTCAGGTCTCGGAATGACATCCGCGATCAGACGCAATGCTGCGCCGTAAGCGCCACGCTGCTTATAAACATTAACACGGCATCTTCCCACGGAACGAACGGAATAGGAAAAGTCCGTCTGTCCGGTCTCTGCCAACTCATCGCGGCAGGGCTTGGGAATGATCGGTTCGATCATCATCTGTGTGTTCTCAGGCGTAAGCGGAACGGTTCCGATCTTGATCAGCTGACCGTTGATACGCAAAATAGGCGGAACACCTGCGGTAATATGAACGTCAGACGCATGACGCTTCGCAGCTAATTTTACTAAATCGGCAACCTCGAGTGCACCCTGAGGCCGCTGCTGGCCGCTTTCAATTCCTTCTGGCATAATTCCACTCTCCTTATCCTTATTCAAGGCCATATCTTCCGGAATGGCCCTTCCTGTATTTCTCTACGATCCAAACGTTACCGGATCTCTTATGCCTCGTATACGATACGACGCAATTCACTCATGGAAGTGATACCCTGTTTAACCTTGATACCGCAAGCCATGGACAGCGTGTTCATGCCCTCTTTCAAAGCTTCTTCTTTGATCTCGTCGGCATTTGCGCCGCGGGCAATGACGGTACTCAAGTGGTGTGTTACTTCCATGATCTCATAGATACCGATACGTCCGCGATAGCCGGCCTTCTCACATGCAGGACAGCCGACGGGTTCGTAAATACGAAGCGGTGTTGCAGCATCTACGCCAAGGATTCTCTTATCTTCCTCAGATGCAAGAACTTCTCTCTTACAATCCGGGCACAGACGGCGAACCAGTCGCTGTGCGATAATACCTACTACAGAGTCCGCGATGAGGTAGTTTTCTACGCCCATATCTTCCAGACGGGTTACGGTGCTGGCAGCGGAGTTTGTATGGAGGGTACTAACAACCAAGTGGCCGGTGATAGCGGCCTTAACAGCGATCTCGGCGGTCTCACCGTCTCGAATCTCACCGATCATGATGATATCAGGGTCCTGACGCAAGATAGCACGAAGGGCAGATGCGAATGTAAGATCTACCTTCGGGTTTACATGGACCTGATTGATACCATCGACATTTGCCTCGACAGGGTCCTCAACGGTGACGATGTTGATATCTTCACGGTTGAGCTCTGAGAGTGCGGTGTACAATGTGGTGGACTTACCGGAACCGGTAGGTCCTGTTACCAGCACGATACCGTGCGGGTGAGACAGGATACGGTCGAACTTGATCATCTCGGTGTCCTCGAAACCGAGCTGTTTCTTCTCACGGTTGAGGGCTCTCTTATTCTGGAGACGCATTACGATCTTCTCACCGAATACCGTAGGAAGAACGTTAACACGGATATCGTACTCGACACGGTCTACCCATGCGGTGATACGACCATCCTGAGGTTTACGCTTCTCGGAAATATCCATGCCGCCGATGATCTTGATACGGGCTACGATAGCCGGAAGCAGTTTGATGTCATATTTCATTCGCTCATAGAGCGCACCATCGATACGGTACCGGACGCGGACATTCTCTTCCATCGCCTCGATATGAATATCGGATGCTCTCTGACGAGCTGCCTGCTCGATCATGGTACGTACGAGTACGACGATCGGGGAGTTATCGAGGGTCGCCGAGTCTTCGGTCGCCTCTTCCAGTTCTTTGTCGAAGCCTCGCTCCTCTGCGTACTGCTTCGCAACGTCCATGGCCTGGGAACTACCATAGTAGCGGTCCAATGCGGCCATAACATCCGTCGCCGTACAGATAACAGGCTCGATCTGCATGTTCGTTACGATACCGATATCATCTGCTGCCACGATATCCATGGGATCGGACATCGCCAGACGCAAGATGTTCGGGTTACGCTCGGATACTGCAAACGGGATAACATGGTACTTACGGAGCACGTCTGGCTTAACCAGGTTCAGGATCTCCTCCGGGATCGTTACCGAAGAAAGATCGACAAACTTATATCCTAACTGATATTCCAGGGCACGGGCAATACGTTTCTCGCTCGTGACACCGCTTTCAACGAGGTATTCACCGATACGCTTGCCTTCTTCTTTCGCTCTGACAAGTGCATCCTTTAACACTTCCGGGGTGATAACGCCCTGCTCGATGAGAATATCACCGATTCGCATACGTTTTCTTGTATAATCCATATACCCACCATCCTATTTAACAACACTTTTAGGGAAATTAATACCCTCCCTGCCCGTGTTCCGATCTTCCGTTTGGGCGCATTTGGGTACAATTCCCTAAGTTTGTTTATATTTTAATACATTTCAGTGTCGTTGTCAATGTTTTTCGTGCTATTAATTCACAACGTGAACCGTCAGAACCGTCACTGCAGAATTGTGTTTATCTGTATCCTTGACGGAGACTTTCAGCACATAAGTACCGACCTTATTCGTGGAGAATTTATCCCATCCTTCGACACGGATACGCTGTACCAGCACGTCACGGCTGTCCTTATCGTCATAGAGCTGATCGATCAGGTTCCGATAGTGGAAATACGAGCCTTTCTTCACCGTGACTTCGGTCTGTTTCAAAGTGATGACCGGGATGCCGTTATTGACCGGTGCGGGCTTCTCTTCGTTCGTCTCGATCACGAGCTGGCAGGTCAGGCCCTGATAGCGGATGTTGAATACATTCTTACCCTTAACGAACGTCTTGCCGACGTCGTCGCACTCCCAACCGTAGATATCGATGCGTTTACCATTATCAGTAACGCCCTGAAGCAAAATGTCGTTTCCGACCGACGTTTCGCCGATGTAGCGCTGCGGTCCGATGAATACGGGAATGATCTCGTAGATCGTCTCGCCGTTCGGGCCGATCGCCGTAGGCTTATCTGCCGTTGTAGGCTCAGGTGTCGTTTCTTCCGGTGTCGTCTCCTCCGGTGTCGTTTCCTCCGGAGTCGTCTCCTCGGCAGTCGTTACCTCTGGAGTGGTCTCCTCAGAAGTTGTCTCTTCCGGTGTCGTCTCTTCCAACGTTGTGGGTGCCTCGGTCGTCACCTCTGCGGTCGTGACTTCAGCCGTGGTTTTTTCCTCGGTAGATGCCTCTGTGCTCTCCTCGGTAGACTCCGGTGCCTGTGTCGGCGCCTGTGTCGTTTCTACCGGCACCTGCGTCTCTTCCGGTCTATTCTTATCCGGATCCGTTTTATTCGATGCGCTCTCCTTCGTCAGACTGCGGACGCACGTCTCGGTCGTCAGGTTACCTCTGCTGTCGCGCACCTGATACGAAACGCGGACCTCCGTCTCTGAGATCTTCTCAGTCGCAGGAAGAACGATGATTTTCTTCGTGATATCGCCGTCACGGTTATCCGTGGCGGTAACGCCTGCCAAAAGGCCGGACGTGTCCCCTCCGGGCACGTAGCTCACCGGATCCTCGGAAAATGCGATCACCGGCGCCTTTCGGTCATCCGACAAATAAATGAGCAAGTAAATAAGACCGAGAACCGCTACAATGATCCCCAGCTGAATGGCCTCCCGCTTTAAGCGGTGTACTTTTCTCCATCTCGTCCCGATTTTCATAAGGTCTTTCATCCTCTTGAGGCGGTCCGACCCCCGTGTCGGATCCATGCCTTGCATCCCCGGCCCGCTGCCACGAGCCTTCCTCTCCTAAACCAATACAAGGAAGGCCTGCAACGCAAACCTTCCTCGCAAAAATCCTATAACTTTTATGCGCGTGACAGGTACTCGCCTGTACGTGTGTCGATCTTGATCTTCTCGCCGTTATCTACGAACAACGGAACCATGACCTGAGCACCGGTCTCAACGATCGCGGGCTTTGTAGCGCCGGTCGCAGTGTTGCCCTTAAATCCGGGCTCTGTCTCAGTGATCTCAAGCTCTACGAAAAGCGGAGGCTCAATAGCAAATACTGCACCGTTGTGGGACAGCATCTTAACCATCTCGTTTTCCTTAACGAACTTCAGAGCGTCGCCGACCTGGTCGGGAGTCATCTGGATCTGCTCGAACGTATTAACGTCCATGAAGTAGAAGAAATCGCCGTCGTTATACAGGTACTGCATATCTGCGCGATCGATCCGGGCTGCCGGGAACTTCTCGGTAGGACGGAACGACTTCTCAACAACGCCGCCGTTCTTGATATTCTTTAATGTTGTGCGCACGAAAGCCGCTCCCTTACCGGGTTTTACGTGCTGGAAATCAATGATCTGATACACGTTGTTGTCCATCTCGATCGTAATGCCGTTTCTGAAATCGCCTGCAGAAATCATCTTTTAATCATCCTCCTAGGGTGGTATAAATCGGTTATTCTTTTCAAAACCTAACTATCATTGTAACTTACGAGCAGAAAAAAAGCAAGAGTTTTTTTATTTCCTCTTGCGTTTTTCGTAGAAATACAGCAGAATCTTCTCGATCTTCCGCTTAAACACGATCTGGATCTCTTCCTTCGGACTGATTGGTTCGGTCAGGATCGAAACGAGTTGCGCCCGGTTCGCTCCATAAATATCCGTCAGCAACTGATCGCCGACAAAGAGTGTATTCTCCCGTGTCGTACCCATGCGGCGCATCGCCTTCACATAACTCTTCCGCGAAGGTTTATTCGCCTTCCACACAGCGTGCGAATGCACCGCCTTCGCAAACGGCGTCACGCGTTCCTTACTGTTATTCGAGATCAGGCACGTGGAAAAGCCCATCGCGTGCAGGCGGTCGAACAGCTCTTTCGCGTGTTCGTCCGCCGGCGCGTCATGGCAGACCAAAGTATTGTCGATATCGTAGATGATCCCGCGATACCCCTTCGCTAAGAAATCCTCATATGGGATCGTATATGCGGACTTGTAGCGCATCGTGGGATAAAAACGCCCAAACAAACTCATGCTTCTTCGTTATCCTTCTTATCTTTTGCCGCGGTCTTTTTCTTCTTCAGAAGCTTCTTCAACTCCTCGGCAAATGTATTCACGTCGGTAAATTCACGATACACCGATGCGAAACGCACGTAAGCGACCTCCTCGAGATCCTTTAAGTGCTCCATGATCAGCTCGCCGATCTGCGCACTCGCGATCTCCGTCTCCGCCCGGCGGAAGATCTCATTTTCCACGTCATCCAGGAGTTTCTGGATGTCCTGCATGGGGATGGGCCGCTTGTGGCACGCACGCATAACGCCGGCTTCCATCTTCGAACGGTCGTAGGGTTCGCGGGTGTTATCCTTCTTTACGACCATCAGGGGAAATGTCTCGATCTTCTCATAGGTCGTGAAACGGCGGCCGCAGGCCTCGCACGAACGGCGGCGGCGGATCTCTCTTCCGTCCTCACTCGGACGTGAGTCAACGACCTTCGTTGTTTCTACTCCACAGAATGGACAGCGCATATCTTACCTCCTAATCGGTTCCGAACTCGGACAGCACAAGCCCCGGGTTCCTGTCGAGGACCATGTTCACGCTCCATGCGTTCACGAACAGCAAAAGCGGACGGTCCTTCAGATCCTTGATGCGTTTCATGTCGGATGTACCGACGATCTTCGTCACATCGTAGTTCTCGTTTTCGATCCAGCGGATGTGCTCATAGGGCAGCGGATCCAGGCGGATCTCAACATTATATTCGCTCTTTAAGCGATATTCCAAAACTTCAAATTGCAGAACGCCGACCACGCCGACGATGATCTCTTCCATACCGGTGTTGAATTCCTGGAAGATCTGGATGGCGCCTTCCTGGGCGATCTGCATCACGCCCTTTACGAACTGCTTACGCTTCATCGTATCGATCTGGCGTACCTTCGCGAAATGCTCCGGGGCGAATGTCGGGATGCCGGGGAACTGCACTTTATGTGCGGCTGACGCGGTCAATGTATCTCCGATGGAGAAGATGCCCGGATCGAACACGCCGATGATATCGCCCGCATAAGCCTCATCGATGATCTTACGGTCCTGGGCCATGAGTTGCTGCGGCTGCGACAGTCGCAGAGGCTTTTTACCCTGCACATGGTAGACTTCCATGCCCGCGGTGAATTTGCCGGAGCAGATGCGCATGAACGCGATACGGTCGCGGTGCGCCTTATTCATATTGGCCTGGATCTTGAATACAAACGCTGAAAACCTCGGGTCGAAGGGATCCACGATATCGTCGCCGTTCTGACGCGGCAACGGAGAAGATGTCATCTTCAGGAAATGCTTCAGGAAAGTCTCAACGCCGAAATTCGTGAGCGCCGATCCGAAGAACACGGGCGACAGGTCGCCGCGGTTGACGCGCTCCTGGTCGAACTCGTCGCAGGCGCCGTCGAGAAGCTCCAGATCCTCTGCAAGTTTCTCTGCCGCCAGATCGCCGATCAGGTCCTTCGCGTACTCCACGTCCACCTGATGGGTCTCGACCTCGCGCATACCTGCGCGGTTCGCGGTAAATGTCGTGATCTTCTTGATATCTCTTTCATATACGCCCTGGAAACTCTTACCGCTTCCGATGGGCCAGTTGATCGGGCAGGTGCGGATGCCCAGCACGCTCTCGATCTCATCCATCAGGTCGAAGGGATCGTTCGTCTCACGGTCCATCTTGTTGATGAAGGTGAAGATCGGTATATGCCGCATGACACAGACTTTAAAGAGTTTGATGGTCTGCGGCTCAACGCCCTTCGCTCCGTCGATGACCATGACCGCGGAGTCCGCCGCCATCAGCGTACGATACGTATCCTCCGAGAAATCCTGGTGGCCGGGTGTATCCAGAATGTTGATGCAATACCCGTCGTATTCGAACTGCATGACCGAACTGGTAACGGAAATACCACGTTCCTTTTCGATCTCCATCCAGTCGCTGACGGCGTGGCGTTCGGTCTTTCTTCCCTTTACGCTACCCGCCAGGTTGATGGCGCCTCCGTATAACAGGAACTTCTCGGTCAATGTAGTTTTACCGGCATCCGGGTGCGATATGATCGCAAATGTCCGGCGCCGCCGGATCTCTTCTTCCATAGACTCTGTCTGTGACATATTGTATAGACTCCTTATGTGCGTCCGATTCGACGCATGGTCGCATCGGCCCTATTCATTCATTCTATCGCCTGTCTTCAGGCCTTCGGGCATGCCCCGTACACAACGCCGGCTTCCAACTGTGCGCCGCGTGCCTTAAACATCTCGGACACGGTCACAATCTGGTAACCCCGCTCCTTCAGATACGGTGCGAGGTACTCTACAGCCTCAGCGGTTGCGTCGTAGGTCTCGTGCATCAGCACGACCAGCCCATCCAAAGAGCCATTTTCGCATGCTTTTGTGATTTTGTCAATCATTTGCTGTGCGGTCGCCTTATTCCAGTCCTCGGAATCCAGGCCGCAGCTGATCAGCGGAACGTCGATCGTGTCTTTTACCACCTGGTCCACGCTCAGATACGGCGGACGCAGTAAGAACTGCTCCCGGCCCGAGATCTCCTTCAGGATCGGCTCCATGAAGGCTACCTCCGCCTTCATCTCCTCCGGCGTAAGCTGCGGCAAGAACGGATGTGTCTTCGTGTGGTTCGCGATCTCGAAACCCAGCTCCTGTGCGCGGACGATCTCCGCTCTCGTCGTCTCATTGTATGTATTGCCCCAGTAGAAGAAGGTGGCGTGCATGCCGGCCTTCGCGATCGCGTTCTGGATGCGGATCGCGCTGGATGTCTCACAGACCGGATCCACCGGGCCGTCGTCAAACGAGATCGCGACCATCGGCTTCTTCGGGTCGATCCAGGATATATCTGCTACATTGTTATAGGTTCTGCTCATGTATTCCTCCTTTCGGCAAAATCAACATAGCTATGTCGTTTTTGCCGAAGATAAATCATTTCTGCAAAGTCTTATGTAAATAGGCAATCAATGTATTCGCCATGCGCCGGTGTGCCACGGATCCCGGGTGCATGCGCGATCCGAAGGCATCCCCCGTTGTGTTCGGCAGGCGCAAAAGCGCCACGTTCGTGTCGCCGGTGCGGTCCGTGTATTCACGCAAGGTACGCTCCATGTACGGCATCAGGCCATCGCCTAAAGCACCATAACACCACACGATGTGTGCATTCGGGTTCTTCTGGCGGACCAGTCCCAAAAAGCCGTCCATCGCAAGGGTGAAGCGACGTAGGCTCGCCGCCTCGTAACTGCCGTCTGCATTCAGAAGCTGCGCGTAGATCTTCCCGGTCTTCGGATCGGTATAGGGCGGATTGTGGAACGCTCCTTCATCGTTCGTTCCCAGGTTGATGACTACCACTTCGGGCTGCCAGCTGGCGAAATCATATTCATTTAATGTGCCTTCCAGCGCATTGTCCTCGCCGGATGCTGCGCCGCAGAGCTTCGTATAGATCTCGGGCAATGCAGTGGTCGGGTTGTTATCCCAGCCGCAGTAAACGCCCCATCCGCTCTGGGAGATCAGATGATAATCCGCGTCAAAGGCCTTCGCTACATAATTCGCGTAATGCGTGCAGGTTCCGAAGAACATCGGGATCCAGTCCATCTCCTCGTGTGCGCCGTTCACACCCTCACCGCTGGTGATGCTGTCACCGACGAATTCGATCTTATGCTTCTTCGGCGGAACGGGCAGGAATTTGCCGTCTGCCGAAAGGCTGTGGATGACGAAACGGCTCGGGTTCTCGCCGAGCGCCTGCATCTCCTTAAACAGCCGGACCGTCTTCACGGTCGTCGGGTTCATTCCGCGGAAAATGCAGATGTCCTGCCCTCCGCGCTTCAACATCATACGCGCGACCTGACAGCCGTTCACTTCGACCGCCAGCCACTGCTCGTACAGATCATACTCCGTCTCGATGCGGACCCAGAGTTCGCTCGCTTTCACGCAAAACTCGATGCCCGATGCCGACCAGTACAGCAGGATGGGGCCATCCCCCTTCCAATCCGTGCGGCCGTACAGATGCAACGGGATCTCATCCGGTCCCAATGTCGTTAATTCTCTCATAGTAACTCCCTCAATCTTCCAACCGCCACCGCCCGGAACCTTTCAAAAACCAGGCGCTAACGCATATTAAACCGGACTCGGGATCTTCCCGGTCAGGTATTTGATGGCTTCCTTCAATCCATCTACAGAAAGTTTGTAACTCGGGATCAGGCCCTCGATGGCCGTCACCGCCTCCATCCAGCCGATGGAGGATGAATACGAAACCTTCCGAGGGTTCAGCCAAACCACTTTCTTATAGTTTCGTTTAAACATTTCCAGCCACTCGTAGCCGCTGTAGCCGCCGTTCGGTCCGCGGTAGTTGCCACTGGTGGAATACAGTTCCTCCGGCGCCATCTGCGCGTCGCCGACGATGATGACCTTATAATCCGAGTCCAGGTTCTTAAATACCCAGCGGGTCTCGACCCAGTCTCCGGTCATGCACTCCGGCGTCTTATACAACGTGCTGTATAAGCAGTTATGGAAATAGTAAGTCTTTACGTCTTTGAAATGATTTGCTTTGTTTACCGCCTGGAACAGGTTGTTACAAAGCGTGGAAAACGGGATCATGGTCCCGCCCGAGTCAAAGAGCAAAAGCAGTTTCACGGTGTTCTTACGCGGCTTCTGCCATTCAAGTTTCAGATAGCCGCCATTGTTGCACGTCGAGTCGATGGTGCCGTCCAGATCGAGCTCGGTCTTCGCCTCGTCGATGCGGGACGAAAACTGCCGAAGCTGGCGGAACGCCGCCTGGAACTGGCGGTAGTCGAGTGCCTTATCCCGCCGGAAATCGCGGTAGCGCTCCTCGCCGATGACCATGAAGGCCGACGAAAGTCCGGGCTTACCGCCCATGCGGATGCCGCCCTTCGCCCGTCCGGAATTACCGAAGGCCGATGTGCCGCCGGTACCGATCCAGTGCTTGCCGCCGTCGTGACGCGTGTTCTGCTGCGCCAGACGCTCGCGAAGCTGCTCATTGACCGTTTTCGCATCCCGCTTCTCGCGACGCTTCTGCGCCTCTTCCGCCATGTGCTGCTGCTCTTCTTCGTTTGGGTCATCCCGCTCCAGCCAGCGCATGACGTAGTCCGGGATGTTCTCCGACTTCACGTCCTTGAAGTATTCCTTAAACGCCAGGTCGAATTTATCGAAGTCCGCCTCGCTCTTCACGAGGATCATCCGCGCCATGTAGTAGAAGTTCGTCAGCGACGCGCCGCAGAGCTGCTTATCCAGCGCCTCCATCAGCGTCAGCCATTCGGTCAATGAAACGTGCACTCCTTTTGCTTTCAAAATGTAGAAAAACGGAGTAAACATTCTACCTCCTGTTCGCCTTTATGGTCTCAAGATCTTCGTCTTTTTTCACGATAACGCCCACAAACGGAAGCTTCTTCTGGATATCCTCCGGGGCAATGCCGCCGCGCATCAGGGCGTTCAGCCAGTCCAGAAGCTCTGATGTGCTGGGCTTCTTACGAATGTCGCGCATGCCGCGGATCGAATAGAACGCCTTCATCGCCTCGTCCAGCAGCTGCTCGTCGATGTCGGTGAAATGCGCCGCAACGATGTCGCGCATCAGTTCCCGGTTCGGGAACTCGATATAGTGGAAGATGCAGCGGCGCAGGAATGCGTCGGGCAGTTCCTTCTCCGCATTCGACGTAATGATCACGATCGGGCGATGCTTCGCCTTCACCGTGCGCCCCGTCTCATGGATGTAGAACTCCATCTGGTCCAGCTCCCAAAGCAAGTCGTTCGGGAACTCCAGGTCTGCTTTATCGATCTCATCGATCAGAAGTACGACCTGCTCGTCGCTCTCAAACGCGTCGCAGAGCTTACCCGGCTTGATGTAGCGGGCAATGTCGTCCACGCCTTCGTTTCCGAACTGGCTGTCGTACAGGCGCTGCACCGTATCATACATATACAGGCCGTCCTGCGCCTTCGTCGTGGACTTGATATTCCAAATGATGAGGGGCTTGTCCAGGCTCTTTGCGATGGCCTGTGCCAGCATGGTCTTACCTGTGCCGGGCTCACCCTTGATCAGCAGGGGTTTTTGAAGCGCGATCGCGACATTGACCGCGGCGAGCAGTTCCTCGCCGGCCACATAATCTACGCTGCCCTGAAAATTCTGAAATTCACTCATAGAAACCTCCATATATTCGATCGGTTTCAGCCCCAACTTCTTCATGGACCGCACCGTATCTATTCGTTTGTAATTTATTTCTCGACTTGCTTAACCATGGATTGCAGGATGGAGAGCAGTCCTTCACCGATCATGTCGCCGTGAGCGATCTGCTTCGCCTTCGGCGCATTGTCCGTGATGATATTATCGACGCCGATCGCCGTCATCTCCTTCATGGCGTTGGTGTCATTGACCGTCCAGACATGGACCTCCATGCCCAACTCGTGGGCGCGCTCCACCAGGTTCGCGGTCACATTTGTGTACTTCATGCTCAGGAAATCGAGGGCGTCCGACTGGGGCACATCCCCGATGGTGACCTTCAGAATCTGGCCGGTCTTGATGTCCGGGTTCAGTTCCTTCACACGCGCCAGATAGTTCAGATCCGTGCAGGTGACGACGCACTGATTGACGAAATCCAGATCCTCGATCATGGCGACGGTTTTATCCACCACATCGGGCGTCTTCGCGTTCGTCTTGATCTCGATGTTCAGTTTGATCTGACCACGGCACAGCAGGATCGCATCCTCCAGCGTCGGGATACGCACATCCGAGTAGCCCTTTTTATTCGCCGATACGTCGATCTTTTGCAGTTCCTCGTAGGTCTGCGTGTATGCCACGACGGCCTTATCGCCCGTTCGCAAGGTCGACATATCATGCAGCAGGAACAGCACGCCATCGGCCGACTCCTGCACATCGACCTCCGCATAATCCGCGTACTGATCGATGGCCAGCTGCAGGGCCTCGAGGGTATTCTCCGGCGCATCCTTTGACGCACCGCGGTGGGCCGTAACAGCAACACCCGTCATCACGTCGGAGATATTGTAATCACCGGTTAGGTAGGAACGCACGACCATGTGCAGCTCGAGTATGCCGAGGGTCACGACGATGGCCAATGCGACCCGCTTATGCAACAGTTGCAAGCTCTTCGTCTTATCGGCAAATCGTTTCTTCATCTCGTTCTTCCCGACCTTCTGCTCTTCCAGCACGTGGGCCAGGCAGTACAGTCCGGCCAGGTTCACCGTTGTGGAGAGGAAGCCGGCCAGAAAACCGATGCATAAGAACACATGGTTTCCGTGGTCAATGATGCGCAGCATGGTGTAACCGCGCTCCGGCGTCAGTGCAATGTAGATCGACACGATACAGACGAGGAAAGCGGAAAACAAAAGCAAGAGCCCGACAGCGATCAAATTCCACAAAAGGATGTATGCTATATTTTTCAGGAAACGACCACGATGGTACTCATGGAAGATCGCGATCTTCTCATGTTCCTTCAGGTCCTGTCGCAAAAAACGAATGGCCATCGAGAGGCCGAAAACAAACAAAAGAATGCAGAGGACGGCTGCCACAGACAGTAAGATCGGAACGCCTCCACGCGACATGGCGATACGTTCCGCCACGTAATTCGACGCCTGGACTTTCACGACACCGGCGGCGAGCATCAAGAGATTGATCGCCGGCAGGCAGGCCGTGACCAGAGCGAAGGTACGGGCGCGGCCGTGCAGACGCCGCAGCAACATGAGGCCCTCGAGAAGCATTTCCCAGGAATTGATCTTCATGTTGTTTGCGGAATACTCGTAGCAGACCAGTAGGGCGGCGTACTCCCACATACATAAGACGATGATCACGAAGACCGTGAACACCAGGATCGCGATCGTCAGCGGGTGTGACAAAAAGCGAAATATATTCTGATTGGTAATGAACTTCATCTTCTGCACTCGCATGGACCACCGAAGCAGGAACGCCGCACTCGGCAAAACCGCCAGCCAGGTTCCGACACGGAAGATAAATTCAAATACCAAAAGGGACACGAAATTCCTCTTTAGGACCATGCCCATTTTATCAAAAACGACTTTCATA
>JAFYGB010000040.1 GCA_017543445.1 Lachnospiraceae bacterium
GAGAGTTAAAATATATCAGATCGACCTCCAAAGAGATAAGAAACGGAAGGCCTTTATGTCGCTATCCGAGGCCTACCAAGCCAGCAGCCAGGCGTCCATCGACGCAGGTATTTACGATGAGATTTTCAACGCGGATGTCGAACCGATGAGTTTGGAAGAAATGTTCACCCGCTTCAACACAGTAATGCACCCTTTGTACCGGGGCCGATCCATGTCGGTATCCGATGTGGTCGTTATTGACCCTGAAATAAGCGCTGACGGGGTACATGATGCGTTTTACAGTGATCAGCATTCTTCCGCTTCCGATAACCAGCGCCTCGGTACGGATGGGACTCCATCGAAAGAACCGGTCCCGATTGCAAAAGCCGGTGCGTATTTCTGCAACGCGATTGGCTTTACCTCCATCACATTTGATGAGAGCCAGACACACAAACCGGACAATATGCTCAAAGTGGTCTATGTCGAACCGAACCGCAAACCCTTTGAGGCTGAGATTCTGCCCGACTTAAAGCACCTCCAGCAAGCGGTTGGCGGTTTTATCGAGCCGATATACATGGATGACGGTGTTATAATCGTGGGCAACGAAGAAGCAAAGCTCCAAGGGATGGCAGGGAATAGACGTCTGGGAAAATCGATCCTCGCCGGTCCCCTGTTTATTTGCGGGGAAGCCGACGAGGATTTCCGTTCCCTCACACCAGAAGAAACAGAGAAGTATATGGATCGTTTCGCCGAGCCTGAGCAAATCAGCCAACAAGAGGTGGAGGCAGACATGGGGTATACGATCATCTCATGGTATTAGAACGGTTCCGCTATCCTCGGCTGGGCGGTACTGCTTATACTGATGAAAAGGGAAACAACCGGATTCCTAATTGTTCGAATGGAGGTGCTATTATGGGGTTAAGCAATAACGGGAAGATCAAAAACAGCGGCGAAGTCATTGCCGATCAGGATGCTGAGGACCAAGAAGAAAAGCTGCGACGCTGGCAGGAAATCACCATTATGGATATGTTTCTACCCATTCGAGAATACCATATACTGACCCGTGCGGGCTGCGAAACAGTCGCTGACGTCGTAGCCGCAGGACCGAGGAAGATCAGAACACAGCGAAATTGCGGTAAAATATCATTCGCAGGCATCATGAAAAAACTTGCTGAGTATGACGTCGATTTGTCGGAGTGGCATTCGTGGATAAACAGGGAACGATAAGCGATCACATGGAGACCCTAAATGCCCCCGTTCTTTCCTGTGGTCACTTGTTGACAGCGATCCAGCTGCCGCCCCGCAGTTCATAATAATGGGTCCCCTTCATGCGATAGGTGCCCCTGGCACCGTAGGCGTTGGCATTCAGTACGGAAGTATAGGTGATGCTTCCTTTTTCGCCGTCTGCCTGAATGACCGGATCGGCGATGCCGATTGTGAAATAGCGCAGGCTCCCATCCGCGATATCCGTGAAATACTCCTCTCTGGTCTGCTGCTTTCCGCTCATATGAGTGTAGATCATATCCTCGGCGACCAGCTCCCGCATGGTATCGATATCCGCGTCGGTCATCGCCTGGCAGTACCTGGCCTGGGCATAGAGGATCGCCA
>JAFYGB010000041.1 GCA_017543445.1 Lachnospiraceae bacterium
CGGATATTCCTCAGTTGCTGATGTAGTTGCGGCCAATCCTTATCAGTTGAGCTCTTTGCGCGGTATCAGTATAAATGCAGCATTTGACATTTAAAAAAGTGCGAAAATCACAACAGACAATGTGTATGGTGCCGTAAAAGTTCGATTGAATTCAGATCGAAAGACTAGAAGCACCACAGAACTGGTTAAATCGGTTTTCAAATATAAAACATATAAACAATTAACAGATAGCGTTAATACGCTTTTTGCGGCGCGTAAGAACAAGATCGAAACGCAGCTTTCAATCCTTCAAAACGTGGATCCTTTTATTTGGCCATTTTTTACAGAGGCTGAAAAATCCAGGTATGTCCAGACATATCAGACGCTGCAAAATGATCTGAACGGTGAATATGGCGACGACTTAGCAAGAGCCATAAATTTGGCAAATCAGGTTCCCACTATAACAGATAATGAGGCGTGGGCGGACTTTGGTCGGAACCCGATCAGCTATAACACCATTCTCGAGCAACTCGTGCCAGAACGATTTGGCGGCTCGGGTTCGTATGGTCTTCCGAAAGAGCTGGTCAGCGAGATTGAAGATGAATGTTTCTTCCCGGACGGACTAACGACTGACCTCAGACGTTATCAGGAATGGGGTGTCAAATATATCCTTCACCAGAAAAAAGTGCTTCTCGGAGATGAGATGGGTCTGGGCAAGACGGTCCAGGCTATTGCGACTATGGTTTCTCTGCGAAACACTGGCGCGAAGCACTTTATCGTTGTCTGTCCGGCAAGCGTACTCACGAACTGGTGCAAAGAGATTTCCAAACACAGTAAGCTTCGCAGCATACAGGTCTATGGGCAAAATCGACAGGATGCTTTTCGTTTATGGAAAAGCACCGGAGGGGTGGCCGTAACAACTTATGAGACATTGGGAAGATTACGCTTAGAAACTCAGTTTCGTTATGATTTGCTGGTAGTAGATGAGGCTCATTACATCAAAAATCCGGAGACTGCCAGGGCTCAGAATGTTCTGCGTTTGCGAACAAATACGGACCGAGTATTATTTATGACCGGTACCGCTTTGGAGAACCGTGTCGATGAGATGATTACGTTAATTCGGATGCTGCAGCCACAGGTTGCTGCTGCGGCTAGCAGAGTGGCGTTCATGGCAAAACAGAAGGAGTTCCGCGATGTGGTTGCTCCGGTCTATTATCGACGCAAAAGAGAAGATGTTATAAAAGAACTCCCGGAACTGATGGAAAGCCAGGAATGGTGTGCACTTACCACACAGGAAGAAATCGAGGCCTATGAGGAAGCGCTATATTCTCGTGTTTATGCAAACATTCGAAGGGTTTCCTGGAATGTTCAGAGGCTTGGCAATTCGAGCAAGGCCCATCGACTGAAAGAGCTGATAGAAGAGGCTGAAGACGAAGGAAGAAAAGTAATAGTGTTTTCGTTCTTCCTTGATACGATTAACAAGCTTCACACATATCTTGGGGAACGTTGTTATGGTCCGATCAATGGGAGCACAGCACCGGCTAAAAGACAGGGGATTATTGATGAGTTTGATGAGGCGCCAGCAGGATCGGTTCTACTTGCACAAATAATTGCAGGCGGAACTGGACTAAACATCCAATCCGCCAGTGTAGTAATAATCTGTGAGCCGCAGTTTAAGCCTTCTATCGAGAATCAGGCCATATCACGAGCATATAGAATGGGACAGAGCCGTAATGTGCTCGTCTACAGACTTTTGTGCGAGGACACAGTAGATGAACGACTAACAGATCTTTTGGCACAAAAGCAGAAAATTTTTAATGCATTTGCAGATGAATCTTCAGCGGCAAAAGCTGCTGAGAGCGATGTTGAAGTCGATGAAAAATCATTTGGTGAAATCATCAATGAAGAGATTGAAAGGATTAAGGCGAAGAAAGGAGCAGGAGTCGAACAGATCGGGGATCGCTTGTAGCTAATAACTGACAACTATATGAATGGTTGTCTTTTTATAGTCACTAAATCATCGGTTAATGTTTTTGTGCTATGATGCACATGTATCTGTAGTTACGTCTCACAGGGGACTTGCCATGCTGATCCACATTCAGGACGATCTTACACGCCTCTATCGCGCTGGCATTCTTGATGTATTGCTGGCGGATAAGAGCACGAAAAAAAACATCATGTGGGCTACGGACGCATACGTGGATCTGGGTTCGGGTTTTTCACGAAATGACGAAATCACCATTTCATCAATAACTGGGGACCATCGGGGTGTCATCCGTACTCGAGCAAGGAAAGAGTTTGAACAACAAACTGAGCGTACTCGTCGCCGCGCGGAAGTGTTCACACCGATGTGGATCTGCGCCATGATGAACGACCATGCTGATGAAGTGTGGTTTGAAGGGCATAATCATGACGCATGGCAGAAATATGTCGACTCTCGCCACCTTGAGATCACTTGCGGCGAAGCTCCATACCTCGTGAGCCGTTATGACGCTGCGACAGGTGAGATCGTACCGATTGAGGAGCGCATCGGAATTCTGGACCGAAAGATGCGCATGGTCAATGAAAACACAGAAGCAGAGGAAGACTGGCTACGCTGGGCGATCCGAGCGGTACAGGCGACTTACGGCTATGAGTTTCAGGGAGATAATCTGGTCATCGCCCGCGTAAACGTCATCAAGACATTTGAAGAATATTTGATGGCGCGATGGCATCGCGAACCGACGCAGGCGGAATTAAAGAAAATCGCTAACATTGTTGCGTGGAACCTCTGGCAGATGGATGGATTGACGGGGACGGTGCCATACAGCGTGGCAGAGGATGAGTACATCCAGACGGATATGATGGGGCTCCTCGGGATCGCCCCGCTGGAGCAAGACGAATATACACAGACAGACATGCTTGCCATGCTGGGCGCGCCTGCCGAAAAACCAGATGAAGAAAAGCAGCCATACTGCAGAGTGTATGACTGGCGTGGAACGGACTCGAGTATCAGTTTCATGGAGTTAAAAACGAGAGGACCGAAGAAGATGAAGTTTGATTATATTATTGGAAATCCACCTTATCAGGAAGAAAAAGAGGGCACATCGGATAGCCCAATTTACAACTACTTTATGGATGATGCTTATGGGATTGGTGAAAAAGTGGAACTTATAACACCAGCCAGATTTTTGTTCAATGCAGGTAAAACGCCGAAGAACTGGAATGAAAAGATGCTGCGAGACGAGCATTTGAAGGTGTTATGCTATGAACAAGACAGCTCAAAGTTTTTTTCAAACACTGATATCAAAGGTGGAGTGGTAATCACATATAGAGATCAAAAGAAATCCTTTGGAGCTATTGAGGTGTTCACTTCATATACAGAGCTGAATGAAATACGAAACAAAGTTGTTCTTCGAGAAGACTTTAGATCCTTGAGTGACTGGGTGTACGCACCTGAAAGTTATAAATTTACAGACTCCTTGCATAGTGATTATCCGGATATTCGATATAAAGAAGGAGCGGAGGGAGAAAATCTTGGAAGATTGAGTAAAGGGCATGATTATGATGTTGTGACCAATGTTTTTTCGAAACTTCCAGATGTTTTCCTTGAAGAAAGAAACGATGATCAAGAAGAGTATTATGGATTTGTAGGACTAATTGGCAATAAGCGGTATACAAGGTGGATCAAACAAAAGTATATTCGAACGCATGAGAATCTTAAAAGATTTAAGGTGATTTTGCCAAAATCAAACGGCTCAGGAGCAATTGGTGAAGTATTATCTACGCCGCTGATCGGTGAGCCGCTGATCGGTGAGCCGCTGATCGGGCACACCCAATCATTTATCAGTATTGGATGTTTAGATACGTTTGATGAGGCAGAGGCATTGTATAAATACATAAAAACTAAGTTTGCTCGTACAATGCTGGGAATTCTTAAAATAACACAAGATAACAAGAAGAATACATGGAAATATGTCCCCCTTCAGGACTTCTCTTCCAACTCGGATATAAACTGGTCCGAGAGCATTACTGACATTGACCGTCAATTATATGCCAAATATGGTCTGGACGAAAACGAGATCGAATTCATCGAGACGCATGTGAAGGAGATGAACTGATATGAAGACTCCTGACATTCACTCTTTCCGACGTGTTATTCCGATGATCTACGCCTATAACACACCAGAGGTCTCCTATAACGAGGGTTGGACGAAGATCGGCTACACTGAGAAGCAGTCCGTAGAGCAGCGGATCGCCCAGCAGACCCACACGGCAGGCATTAAGCCGGCCTTGGCATGGCGTGATAACGCCATGTACAAGGACGGCTCCGGTGAGTATTTTTCAGACCATGAGTTTCATCAATATCTGGAATCGCAGGAGGTCGAACGTCGCCCGAAGACGGAATGGTTTCATATCGATGGACCTGCGTCGCGCACGCAGTTCGATCGGTTCGCCTCACGGGATTTCGATATACCCGAAGCGGGCGAATGTTATTCGTATATGCTGCGCTCTGAGCAGGATGAAGCTGTCCGCATGACACAGGATTACTTCACTGGTGGCGGCACGGAATTCCTCTGGAATGCGAAACCGCGCTTCGGTAAAACTCTGGCGTCGTACGATCTGGTGCGGCGGATGCATTGCTTCAATGTTCTGATCGTGACGAATCGCCCCGCGATTTCAAATTCGTGGGCGGAAGATTTCCGGCGGTTTATCTCATGGCAGGAGAAGCTCTGCTTCGTTTCAGATACAGACTCTCTCTCAGGGAAGCCCGGCGTGCTGAGCAGGGAAGAGTACGTGTCGTCCCAGATGCGTTCTGCCGACCCTTATGGCATGGTTGCCTTTGTCTCGCTGCAGGACCTGAAAGGTTCGATCTATTTCGGCGGTCACTACGATAAGTTGAAGTGGATCGTGGATCTGCCCTTCGATCTGCTGATCGTTGACGAGTCGCAGGAGGGCGTGGACACCTGGCGCACCGAGCGCGCGTTCGATAACATTTCCCGGAAGCATACGCTCTATCTGTCCGGAACGCCGTTCAAGGCGCTCGCGAACGAGCAGTTCGGCCGGGACCAGATCTTCAACTGGTCCTACGCGGATGAGCAGGATGCGAAGGAGCGCTGGGACGGGGAGGACAGTAATCCCTACGAGGCATTGCCCCGGATGGAGATGTACACGTACCAGATGTCGGACATGATCATGGACCGGCTGCAGCGCGGCGCGGACCTGACGGACGATGACGGCGCCTCGGAGTACGCTTTCGACCTGAACGAGTTTTTCGCGACCAATGAAGCGGGCCGCTTCGTCCATGAGGACGATGTGCGGCGCTTCCTGACCGCGCTTTCGACGCAGGAGAAGTATCCGTTCTCGACACCGGAGCTGCGCGATGAGCTGAAGCACACGATGTGGCTGTTGAACCGCGTGGCGTCCGCGAAAGCGCTGGAGCGCATGCTGCGCGAGGATCCGGTGTTCTCGGAGTATCACGTGGTGCTCGCAGCAGGCGACGGCCGGACGGATGACCAGGAGAAGATCGAAAAGTCGTTCGACCGGGTCATCGAAGCGATCGCGAAGCATGAGAAGACGATCACATTGACCGTTGGACAGCTCACGGTCGGCGTGACGATCCCGGAGTGGAGCGGCGTGCTGATGCTGTGCAACCTGAAGAGCCCGTCTTCCTACATGCAGGCGGCTTTCCGGGCGCAGAACCCGTGCATATACACGGACGAGGCCGGAAGGCGCATGAGAAAGGAGACTTCTTATGTGTTCGATTTCGATCCGGCGCGCACGCTGATCATCTTCGATGAGTTCGCGAATAACCTGCGGCCTGACACGGCCGCGGGGCGCGGAACGACGGATGATCGGAAAGAGAATATCCGCCGGCTGCTGAACTTTTTCCCGGTGCTGGGCGAGGACGATGAAGGCGAGATGGTCGAGCTCGACGCGGCGGCCGTGCTTTCGATCCCGCGCCGGATAAAGAGCCAGGAGGTCGTGCGCCGCGGTTTCATGTCGAACTTCCTGTTCCGGAATATCGCGAACGTATTCGGTGCGCCGCAGATCGTAAAGGAGATCGTCGAGAAGCTGACGCCTGCGCATGAGGATCCGAAGAAGCGCGATAAGAAGGATCTGGAGAAGATCACGGAAGTGACCGTGGACGAGAACGGCGAGGCGGAGGTGCCCGCCGAGATCGTGATCGGGAAGACGCAGGACATCTTCGGGAAGAAGCGTTTCGAGAGCGTGAAGGCGGAGGCGATGGAGCAGCTCGACCGGATCGCGGACAGCGGCGCGGAGGATCTGGCTGCGCTCGATCGGATGGTGGATCAGCTGATCGATACGGTCAGCGACCACGTGGCCGAAGAGATGATCGCACCCGCCGCGGAGGCGGAGCAGATCCGGAAGAGCGCGCGGAAGCGTATCGAGAAGGAGATCATGACCGAGATCGCGAAAGATCTGAATAAGACCCGGGAAGATTTCAAGCAGACCGCTCGGATCGCACATGCGGAGCATGAGCGCAGGGTGGCTGAGGCGGAGACCGAGCGTGAGGTCCGAGAAGCGGACAATGACCTGCGCGCGGCGATGACCGACGCGATGACGGCGTTCAGCCGCGCGGTGGAAGAGACGACGGAAAAGGTCGTTTCAGACCGGCCGCAGCAGGTCGTTGAGAAGATCGAGAAGGCGAAGGCGGAGGAGACTGCCCGGTCGGTCGAGGACAGTGTGCGAGCGCATCTGCGCGGGTTCTCGCGGACAATCCCGAGTTTCATCATGGCATATGATGACGGGGGGCTGACATTGGCGAATTTCGACCGGAGGACCGAGGCCGACGTGTTCCGCGAGGTGACAGGGATCACCGTGGAGGACTTCCGTTTCCTGCGCGACGGCGGGGATTATCAGAACGAGGCGACCGGCGAGACGGAGCATTTCCCGGGGCAGCTGTTCGATGAAGTCGTGTTCAATGACTCGATCGAGGAGTTCCGCCGCAAGCGCGCTGAGCTCGCGGACTATTTCGACGAGTCGCACGAGGAGGACATCTTCGATTACATCCCGCCGCAGAAGACGAATCAGATCTTCACCCCGAAGCGCGTGGTGAAGATGATGGTCGACGAGCTCGAGAAGGAGAACCCGGGCTGTTTCGATGATCCGACGAGGACGTTCGCAGATCTGTACATGAAGTCGGGGCTTTATATCACCGAAATCGTAAAGAGGCTGTACCGCAGCCCGCGGATGAAGGAGCTGATTCCGGATGACGCTGGACGCGTACGCCACATCTTGACGAAGCAGGTGTACGGCATGGCCCCGACACGGATCATCTACCTGATCGCGACGAACTACATACTGGGGTTCGACCCGGAGCTGGAGGCATTGACCGCGAACTTCGTCCAGGCGGACGCGGCTGAAGCGGCGAAGGCCGGGAGGCTGGCGAAGTTAGTGGATAAAAGCTTTTTTCCAAAATACAAATGAAGAGTGAAACCTTGTAATAGATAAGATAAATCCTCTTATGCTTCACAAGCTGGAGCAGACGAGAGTGGATTGAAGGACTGGCTGAGAAGATGTTTGTGTGAGGTTAAAAATGTCTGATAATCCAAAAACCGTATGGGGCATTCACACCAATGATGACAGTTTGTTTTTACGGCAAGGGTGTATTGCGATAGGATGGCGCGATATGG
This sequence comes from Lachnospiraceae bacterium, assembly GCA_017543445.1. GTDB lineage: Bacteria > Bacillota > Clostridia > Lachnospirales > Lachnospiraceae > UBA1201. The sequence goes on from JAFYGB010000041.1 coordinate 7,617, forward strand.
GAGATCTGTCGCATATCAAGGACTCCCGCGATGCGTTCAAGGCAAAATATAACGAAGTGTACCCGGATGCAAAAAAAGGTGCGATCCCTGTCGTAACGGGTATGTTATATCGCTTTTGTCATGAAATCCAGATCGGCGATTATGTGGTCTTCCCGTCAAAGAGTAATCGCATGATTAACATTGGCGAGATCACAGGGGCGTATGTGTATGATCCTACCCAGCCCGAATATGTCCAAACCAGAACTGTAAAATGGCTGAAAAGCCTCCCACGAACGGCTTTTACTCAAGGTGCTCTTTATGAGATAGGTTCTGCCTTGACCTTTTTCATGGTAAAGAACTATGCCGATGAGTATCTAGCGGCGTTAGATAAAGGGTTTAAGAGGGCCGCCGCATCCGAAGGCGATGATCCCACCGTTGGGGCGACGGCGGAGGAAATAATCGAAAGCACAAAGGATTTTGTCCTGAAAGAGCTTAGCCGTAACCTGAAAGGTTACGATTTGGAAGGGTTTGTGGCAAATTTGCTGCGTGCTATGGGATACCGGGCTATCGTTTCCCCGCAGGGAGGAGATAGTGGGATTGATATCACGGCATACAAGGATGAGCTTCCGCCCAGGATACTCGTTCAGGTGAAAAGCCAGGACAGCGACATTAAGGAAACGACGATCCAGTCGCTGAAAGGTGCGATGCGAGAAGGTGATTATGGACTTTTTGTGACATTGTCCAACTACACGAAGAATGCGAAGAAGTATCTGGAAAGCACCCCTATCATCCGAGGTATAAACGGAACCGAGCTAGTAGATCTGATCCTGAAATATTATGAGGATCTCGATGAAAAATATCGGAAGATGATTCCCCTGAAGATGGTGTATATACCGGTTTCAAAGGATGAATGATGGCAGGAATATTTAATGTGAATAACCAGATCCTTCTCGAAACCAAGCTTGTTAGTGATATCCGAGGCATCTTCTATGTCCCATCCTATCAGCGCGGCTACCGCTGGGGAGAAGATGAAGTGCTTCGGCTTCTGAATGACGTCTACACGAATGGTAAGAAGAACTATTGCCTGCAGCCAATCGTTGTCCGCAAAAAGGCGGAAGAAGTCTATGAACTGATAGACGGCCAGCAGAGATTGACTACGCTGTATCTGATCTATCGGTACATGAAGGATGTAAATCCGTTCTTCAGCGATCCTGCATTTGAGTTGGTTTATGAGACACGAGAGAAGTCGGAGGATTTCCTGCGTTCTGTAGATCTGAGCCGGCGTGATGAGAACATCGATTTCTGGTTTATTTCGAATGCCTATGAAACAATCCGGACATGGTTCGAGGAAGACTTGCAGATCAGGGCTCTGCATCTTTTCGAGTACTTCAAAGAAGACGTAAAGGTCATCTGGTACGAAGTCGGTGAAGAGGAAGACGCGATTTCTCTGTTCACGCGCCTGAACATTGGAAAGATCCCTTTAACGAGTGCGGAACTGGTGAAGGCCATGTTCCTGAGCAGCGCCAGTGGAAGGAACGTCCGCGAGAAGCAGGAAGAGATATCTCTTCAGTGGGATGATATGGAGAAGGAACTCCATCATGACGCTTTCTGGTTCTTCCTGACAAATTACGAGAATACGAGCTATCAGACCCGGATTGACCTGGTCTTGGATCTGATTTCAGAAAAGCCTTCAAACTC
>JAFYGB010000042.1 GCA_017543445.1 Lachnospiraceae bacterium
CACAGCAGCCGGCCTGGAGCTGACGAACAACTATATGGCGGCGGGCGCTCTCGGCGGTATCTACGCGTGGGACGAAGAGAAACATATCTACTATGCGTCGATCGATTTCACAGGCGCGAAGATCTACCCCGGCGGCCAGTCAAGTTACAAGAAAGAGGTGCAGTTCCGCATCCGCAATGCGGGCGGCATCTGGGACGATGCGAACGATCCTTCGTTTGCATCCATCGCTTCGGTGGCCCAGGGTCAGGTGACCCGCGCGGCTTCGCTGGCGCTGTACGACGACGGCAAGCTCGTGTTCGGTACTGAACCGGCCTCCGGTTCTTCCGCGGGGAAACAAGTCGTGCTGAACCCGAACGGCAACACGAACCAGGGCGGTCAGGGCAACCAGAATCAGGGTGGCCAGGGCGGTACCGTTTCTCCTTCCGAGAAGGCGGCGTCGAGCGCTGTGCTTAGCGTGGAAAATACCGCCGGCGCGATGCAGGCGAATGGAAACACGATCTCCGTGATGCTGAAGATCACGAATAAGTCCGACGGCTATCTGGATGTGAAGGATCTGGCGATCGAGTACTATTTCACGAAGGATGCGGCCGGCGGCCTGTCCTTCTGGAACGACTACAGTTCGATCTCATCCGGCGGCTACAGCGAGATGAAGGGTGTGAGCGGTACATTTGCCGATGCGAAAGGAACCGACGCGGACACCGTGTGTAAGATCCAGCTGCCTGATGCAGGAAAACTGGCTAAGGGCGGAGAACTGCAGGTCCAGATCCGCATCACGAAGTCCGACTGGTCGAATTTTAACCTGGCGAATGACTATTCGACAAAAAGTGTAAAGAACATTGTAATTACCAATAAGGGCGAGGTAGTCTTCGGAACTCGCCCGTAAGAGGAGAGAGGAGGCAGCCATGGCTGAAGCGCTTATCTACATCGTGGAAGATGACCGGAATATCCGGGAGATCGAGTCGTTCGCGCTGAAAAACAGCGGTTTTGAGATCCGCGAGTTCGAAACGGCGAAGCAATTCTACGCGGGGATCAACCAGAAGATCCCGCAGCTGGTGCTCCTCGATATCATGTTGCCGGAGGAGGACGGGCTGTCCATCCTGCAGAGGATCCGCAGAGCGCCGGAGACAGCGCGCGTGCCCGTCATGATGGTGACCGCGAAGTCGTCCGAAATGGATAAGGTGCGCGGCCTCGATCACGGGGCGGATGATTACATCACGAAACCGTTCGGCGTACTGGAACTCATTTCCCGGGTGAAGGCGCTGCTGCGCCGCGTGGAACTGCCGCAGACCGATGCGGTGCCGGACCATGCAGTGATAAAACTGGGGGATGTGACTCTGGACGACGGAAGATACATGGTGACAGTCGCCGGCGAGCCCTGCGACCTGACCCATAAAGAATTTGAATTATTGCGATATTTAATGCAGAATAACGGGATCGTGCTTTCGCGCAGCCGCATCATGGAACGTGTGTGGGGCGAGGATTACGAAGGCGAGACCCGGACAGTGGATATGCATATTAAGACGCTAAGGCAGAAACTGCAGTCAGCAGGCGGCATGATCAAAACGGTGCGCAATGTCGGTTACATGATGGAGGCAGATCCGCACTCGCGTGGATGATAGGAGGTGCCTATGAGGAAGAATGCTACGATGTACCTTTCGGTGATGGTCATAGCCTTGATCGTCGGCGCCGTCGTTCTGACCACCTTGGTCATCGGCCTGGTCGACACAGAGAACCCGCTTCCACTTACATCCCCGTACTTATACCTCGGCGTGGCCCTGGTCGTGATCGTGGGCGTTTTGATCTCAGTCCTGTCATCGCGGCATGTGGTGCGGCGCATCGTGGAGCCGGTCGAGAAACTGGCAGAGGACCCGGAGGACACTACGGTCCGCTTATACAGTGAGCTCGAGCCGGTGGCGCAGACCATGCGAAGCCAACACGAGGAGATCGTGAAGAACGACCGCATGCGTAGTGAATTTACGGCCAATGTTTCGCACGAGCTGAAGACTCCGCTGACGGCGATCTCCGGGTATGCGGAGCTCATCGGGAGCGGCATGGGAAGCCCTGAGGATACGAAGCATTTCGCGGATGAGATCCACCGGAATTCGAACCGCCTGCTGATGCTGATCGACGATATCATCCGCCTGTCGGAGCTGGACACCGCGCAGATCGAGGTGGACATGGAGCCGGTGAACCTGCTCGATGTCGCGCAGACTTGCGTGGAGAACCTGAAAGCGAGCGCGGCGGAGCACAAGGTGACGCTGCATCTCGACGGAAAACCGGCGCATTTGAAGGCGAACCGGACCATGATGGAGGAGCTCATTTTCAACCTTTGTGACAATGCGATCCGCTATAACAACGAGGGCGGAACGGTCTTCGTGAATGTCTCGGCGAATCGCGGCGTGGTCCTTTTATCGGTAAAGGATACCGGAATCGGCATTCCGAAGGAACATCAGGACCGCATTTTCGAGCGCTTCTACCGCGTGGATAAAAGTCGCTCCAAGCAAAGCGGCGGAACGGGCCTGGGGCTCGCGATCGTGAAGCATGTGGCTGCCCTGCATCAGGGCGAGATCACCGTGGAGAGTGAAGCCGGACAGGGGACCGAGATCACCATTGCGTTTAAATGATCATATTTAGGGAGAAATATAAATGAAAAAGATGAAAAGAGTTATATTTTTCGTATTCGCGATTTGTTTCGCGATGGCACTCGTCGGATGCACACCTCGGACAGGTAAGTATAACCTGGCGGATATGACCATAGACGGTCAAAATTATTTGGATATGATTCGGATCGTGAATGCAATGGACGAAGAAATCGGTTATTTGGAGATCGTCGATGGGAAAAATGCTAAATTAGTCACCGGAGTCAGCACTGGGGATAAAAGTGTAAATCTGCTTACATATGACAGCAACTATTTCTACCTTGTAGAAGATGGTTCAAAGATCGACTATAAGTATGATTTCATCGCCGGTACCATTTCCTTTAGCTATAATGAGGAAGGCCATAATATGGAGATGACTTTTAAGAAGTAGAGCGTCTGAAAAGTTCGTGCGGTCGGGCTTGATTTTATGCAGAAGATATGCTATAATCCATCTGGGTTATACCCATATTATTCCGTAGGAGGGAACACAAAATGAAAAGAATGAAGAGAGTTTTGGCATTAGTACTGGCACTTTGCTTTGCTATGTCTCTCGTAGGTTGCGGCGGCGGTAGCCTTAAGACCGGCAAGTATGTTCTGGACGAGTATAAGGTCAATGGTCAGGATCTGATGGCGGTTCTTGCTATTACCGGAATGACTGGCGAACAGATCGGTTATCTTGAGGTCATCGACGATAAGAATGCAAAGATGGTTATCAATGGTGACGAAACGAAACTGACTTACGATGGAAGCTATTTCTATATGGATGGTCAGAAGCAATCTTATAAGGTCAGCGGAAGCAAGATCTCTATGTCAATGTCCGAGGGCGGGCAGACCATGGAATTGGTTTTTAAGAAGTAATAGTTTTAAATTCGGAAAAAAGCGGGACATCTGCAGGTGCGGATGTCCCGTTTTGGTTTATCTTCGGATCGGGTCACTTCTTTGCGTTTATTCGCTCCGTCATGGCGTCGTACTGTTTATACATGTACTGCACACCGTTTTCCAGCAGGTAGTAGTGGGAAATGTACGGAATGAGCAGCACCAGAAGCAGGACGAACAGGACGATCAGCATGATCTGAAAGTCTGCCAGCAGGAAGCCGAGCGACATGAAGGTGAAGATCGCAAAGGCCAGCGTCACCATCAGGTGAATGAGGCGTTCATGCTGAAAGAAGCCGACCTGGATGAGGTGCTCCTCGCGGACAGCCTCCCAGTCGGTCTCGGGCGCATCGGCCGCGAGCAGTTCGTCAATATGCTTCATATAATCCAGGATCCTACGTTTCATAGTTATCGCCTTCCTTTCTTATGGTTTTGCCGTAACCGCTCCAACTATCTGCATTATACCACAAAAAAAGGAGAGCAGAAACGGCATTTTCCGTTAAATAATTCACAAAGGGAGTTGACAAGCCCATCCGGGTGTGTTACGATACTCGTGTCGAAAGACAACAATAATAACTTCGGGGCAAGGTGAAAATCCTTACCGGCGGTCACAGTCCGCGAGTCGGCTTAGGCTGACAGATCAGGTGTAATTCCTGAACCGACAGTAACGCGCTTGAGCGCGAAGTCTGGATGAGAGAAGTGCAATGATGGACATGATGTTCGGCAGGCGTTGCCGACATTGATTCCGAGCCCGAAGTTTGCAAGATGTTGCAAACTTTTTTTGTGCGCATTTTCCGATAAGCATGAAGGCGCGCAAATAGCGGCCGTGGGGCGTCCATCCAAACCAACTCCATGTTTCGATCCCCGGATCGGAGGAAAAAATGTTAAAAAATGTTGCAACTGTAGTGGCGGATAAGGCTGCCGAGGGCTATAATCTGGGGAAGAATATCTCCAAATTCGGAGAGTCGATCCAGAAGAACTTCGGGTTCTTCATGGTCGTTATCGGAACGGCCGTGGGTCTCGTTGTTCTGTCCATTCTGCTCGAGAAGATCGCGTATAAACTCAACGGACAGAAGCGCATACGCATGAACACCACATTGACCATAACGGTCTGCGGTATGTTAAGCGCCATCGCTGCCGTGCTGATGTGGTTTGAGTTCCCGGTGTTCTTCGCGCCGCCTTCCATGTATAAGATGGACTTTTCGGACATCCCGGCGATCATCGCTGGTATGGCATTCGGACCGGTTTCCGGTGTCGTAGTCGAGTTCGTGAAGATCATCCTGAAGGCACTCATCCTGAAGCCGACGTCCACCGCATTTGTCGGTGAATACGCAAACTTTGTGGTCGGTTGTGCGCTGGTCGTTCCCGCATCGTTTATCTTCCAGTGCCGCAGATCGTTTAAGAGTATGCTGGTCGGCGGTATCGTTGGTATCTTAGTCATGACGACGTTTGGTACCGCGATGAATGCGATCTATTTCATTCCGAAGCTCGGCGATATGTTTGGTATGCCGGTCGATGTGATCGTTTCGTTCGGCACCGCGATCTGGCCGTCCATCGACAGTCTGACGAAGTTTGTGTTCTACTGCGTCGCGCCGCTAAACCTGCTGAAGGGCGGCGTAGCCATCGCTTTGGTGCTGGTCGCTTATTATCCGATCACACATGCGCTCCGTTCGCTGCTGAGTTCGCAGCAGAGCGTACCTGCCGAAGAGATCCAGCCGAAAAAAGCTTGATAGATCTTAAGAATCCACCTGCCGGAGGCCTCGCGCCGACGGCAGGTTTGCTTTTGCAAACGACGTTTTTTTCTTGTATTCGCATCTTGCGTTTTTGCATGTAAAGGCATAAAAAACTTGCAAATCTGTTTGAGTTGCGGTATAGTAAAGAATAGAAACTGGGTTATTATCCGGTGTAACTAGGAGAAGTAGGATGAAGAGACTTATCAGATACTTGAAAGAGTATAGAAAAGAATGTATCATCGGCCCCGTATTTAAGTTACTGGAGGCCATTTTTGAGTTGAGCATTCCGATCGTCATGATGAATATACTTCGCCGTGTGAATGAGTACGCCACCTGGGATCCGAATTCCCTCACGGAGGCGCAGAGGGCCGTGGCAAAGGCACCTTCATCACCGACGCTGTACATCATCGGAATGGGGGTCGTACTGCTGCTGTTAGGAGCGATCGGTCTCGCGTGTGCATTGACCGCACAGTTTTTTGCGGCGAAAGCGGCGACCGGCATGGCAACCTCCCTGCGTAGAGACATGTTCCAGCAGATCAACTATCTGTCATATAACGAACTGGATAAGGTCGGAACTTCGACGTTGATCTCCCGTATGATCAACGACGTAAACCAAGTCCAGACGGCATTGAACCTGACACTCCGATTAGTGCTTCGTTCTCCCTTCGTGGTATTCGGCGCCATGATCATGGCATTTACCATCCAGGGCGACATGGGCGCCATCTTTATCCTCGTGATCGCGGTTTTGTCAGTCATCGTTTTCGGTATCATGCTGAAGACGCTCCCGATCATGAAGAATACGCAGAAACAGTTTGATAAAGTTTTGCTTTCTACACGCGAAAACCTGGCCGGTGTTCGCGTGGTTCGTGCGTTCAATCGCGAAGAAGATGAGAAGAACTCGTTCTACAATGAAAGCAACCGTTTGATGGGCTTCCAGCGTGTGACCGCGAAGTGGACCGCTCTTATGAACCCGTTGACCTATGCAGTCGTAAACCTGGGCGTTCTGATCATCCTCTGGTGGGGCCAGAATAAAGTTCGCTCGGCGACCGCTACGATCGATGCGGCATCCCTGATCGCTTTGGTTCAGTACATGTCCATGATCCTCGCAGAGCTCGTGAAACTGGCGAACCTCATCATTACATTGACCCGTTCGGTGGCTTGCGGCCAGCGTATCGTGGAAGTTCTCGAATTGTCGAGCTCGATCAAGGACGACAACACCTACCCGGCCAGCCCGGCGGCAAATGCTCCGAAGATCGAATTCAAGGATGTGTCCATGAGGTATGTCGACGCGGAGGAGGACGCATTGTCGAAGATCTCCTTTAAGATCCAGAAGGGTGAGATGGTCGGCATTATCGGCGGTACCGGTTCCGGTAAGTCTACGCTGGTAAATATGATCCCGCGTTTCTATGACGCATCGGAAGGCATCATCCTGATCGATGGTCGTGATATCGGCGGTTATCCGTTGAAGCAGTTACGAAATAAGATCGGTATCGTTCCGCAACAGGCGACTCTGTTTAAGGGAACGATCCGTGATAATATCCTTTGGGGCAGCCCGGGTGCGACGGACCGCGAGGTCAATGAAGCTCTGAAGACGGCGCAGGCTCTGAACATCGTTGAAGAGAAGCAGGAAAAACTGGATTTCATGGTCGAGCAGGGTGGCCGCAACCTCTCCGGAGGACAGCGTCAGCGACTCACGATCGCACGTGCGCTCGTTCGTCGCCCCGACATCCTGATCATGGATGACAGTGCGTCTGCATTGGATTTCCTGACGGAGTCGAATCTTCGTAAGGCGATCCGTGAGGAACGGAAGAATATGACCATGCTCATCGTTACGCAACGTGTTGCATCGATCATGGATGCGGACCGCATCATCGTGATGGATGACGGTGCGATCATTGGCATGGGCACACATAGTGAGTTGCTGGATAGTTGTGAAGCATATCGTGAGATCTGCGCTTCCCAGTTAACGGTAGAGGAGGTGTAAGTCATGAAGAAGAAAAATGATACGACGAATTTTTCTGATTTGACTCCTCAGGACGAGCAGATCAATACCGAAAACAGCAGCTGGAAGCCGCATATGAAAGTTAAGTCGTCAAAGGATCAGGCGGTAGATTGGCAGCGTGAACTTTTGGCGAAGATGTACCCGACGAAGCAGAGTGCAGAAGAGGCATCGCCTTCACAGGTCGAGTCGGAGGTACAGGCACCGCTTCGTACGGAGGAGAATCCGTACGCTTTGGAGATCGCAGGACGCAGACCGGCGCAAGATGAACCGGTCCGCAATGCATACAGTAATGCATATACCGATACTACGCCCGAGGATATCGAGACGGGCGGAGAGGCTTATTCCCGCCTGGCGAAGCCGAAGACGGAGAAGGAAGCAGTTGTGGGCGGCGCAAAGCGGAGCTATCGTAAGATGGCCGGCGCCAGCGATGGCCCGAAGATGCGTAAACTGGGTCAGGATTACAGTTCGGGCGACGGAGATGATGCCCGTCTGGATACCGAGAGTATGCGTGAGCAGGCTCCCGTAGCGGATGAGAAGCCGAAGGTTTTGGATGCGCTGGATCGTCTTTTCGGAGACGAGGTTCCGCAGATGTCGGAAGAGGAAATGGAGCGTATCGCTGCAGAACAGGCAATCGCAGCCCGTAAGGCAGCACAGCATGCCCAGGAGGAAGCTGCGCGCGCACAGGCGGAGGCTGAAGCAGCAGCGAGTCGCGCACATGAAGCAGCCGAGGCGGCTCAGGAGAAAGTCCGTCAGGAACAGGCACATCAGGAGGCACAGCAGGCCGCCCAGGCGAAGCCTAAGAAAACGAAGAAGCAGGCGAAGCAGGCGCCTGAACCGCAGCAGGCACAGCCGCAGCCGCAAGTTCAGCAGCCACAGGAGCCGGCACCGAGTTCGCCGGTACAGTCCCGCCGCAGGAAACGTAATCTCCTGATGGATGAGGAGGACGTAAATAATGTTTGGAACATGAGCGGCTTCTTTGGCGTAGACGCTCAGAAGAGTGCGCCTGCACCGCAGGAAGAAGTTCATGAAGAACCGGTCGAGGAGGAGTACGAAGAAGAGTACGACGAGACCGAAGAATATGAGGAGACTCCCGAGGGGTTCGAGGGCGAAGAGTATACGGAAGAGTCCGAGGAATACGAGGACGAAGAGTACGACGAAGAGCCCGATGAAGAGCCCGAGATGGATGACGAAGAGTACGACGAGGAGTCTGAAGACGAAGAGTACGAGGAAGAATCCGACGAGGAAGACGAGGAGTACGAGGAGTACGAGGAGTACGACGAAGAAGACGAAACTGACGAGGAACCTTACGATTCATCGTATGAAACGGCTAGTAAGGCAGAGCAGCCTACCCCTGAACCTGTGAAGAAAGAACGCGACAGCGTTCGCGCGCAGCGTGCCCGCGTAAGAGCGGCGACTGCCGGAATGGATGCAGACGAAGTCCACGATCAGATGAAAGAGATGGTGGAAGCCGCTGCATTGGCCGCAGAAGAAGCTCGTGCCGCACAGGCAGAAGCAGAAGAGGAAGTAAGCCGCATCGCGGCAGCCTTGCAGGTAGCAAAAGCGAAGGCGGACGCTGCCGAAGAGAAGGCGAAGAATTCCACAGGTTCTGCTAGCACCGCAGGTTCCAGACCGGGTGCACCCGCTCAGCCTGCAAATGATGCAGAGGCTGCAGCACAGCGCCGTAAGCGTTTGATGGATTTCTCGAACGATGAGATCCTGCAGGGTGGCGCAGGTTCCCGAAGCTTCCATTTGCCGGCGAGCATGATGCGTGGAGCAGGTCCGTCGAAGACGGCTCCTGTTGATGATAAAAAAGCAGCCCAGCAGGCGCGTGAAAAAGCGAACCAGCTGCAGGAAGAACTCCGTAAGGCGGAGACCGTCCTGGCGGAACGCGAGCGCGCGGTAGAAGATGCGAAGGCAGTATTGACCGCTACCGAAGAGATGGCGGAGAATGCCGACGTTGAGGCATACATTGCTCAGGGTAAGATCCTGTATCAGGAAGTTGATAATAAGACCGCGACCGGTGAGCCGGATAAACTCGCGGAGAATACAGTTTCCCGTGAAGAGTCCTCTTCACAGGCATCGCTTTCGGCACGCAGCGCAGCACGCGCCCGTGAGGAAGCTCCGAAGCAGAATAAACTGCGTAAGGAAGATATCTTCGTTGGTGGACAGATGTCCTCCTACGAGGCTGCACTCGATGCGAAGCGCAGAAAACAGCGTGGCACGGCAGTATCGCCGACCGCTACGACGGTCGTTCCGCCTTCACCTGCACAACTTAAGAATATCCCGGATATGGAGACTCCGGCAGAGTCCCCGATCCCTACTGCTAAGATCCCGAGCGTTAAGAATAAGACCTTCCGTAAGCTGATGAAATATTCGGCAGCGCAGGTTCCATACATCACATTTTCGATGATCATGACCTTCGTATGCGTAGTGGCACAGTTGTTTGCCGTTATGACCGTCGGAACCATGATCGATAACATCCGTGAGTTCGGAAGCGTCAGCGGAAGCGATGGACACAATCAGATCATCCTGCTTTTGGCGGCGATCGTTGTGGCAGCGGTTACTCAGTTTGCGAGTGAAGCAGCAAATAACCACGTTACTTATCACATTATCCGTAATATACGTACGAAGGCGTTTAATCACCTTCAGTCGGTGCCGATCCGTTTCCTGGATTCCAAGAAACACGGCGAACTGATCAATACCGTCATGACGGATGTAGAACAGATCTCCGATGGCCTGTTAATGGGCTTCTCGCAGTTCTTCTCCGGCATCGTGATGATCGTTTGTACGATCTTGTTCATGCTCTACATCAACTGGATGTTGGCGATCGTAGTTGCATTACTGACACCGCTTTCTATCCTTGTAGCGCGTGAGATCGCTACCCGTACGCATAAGATGTTCTCGACACAGTCGCAGGAGCGTGCGGATCTGTCTGCATTCATCGAAGAGATGGTCGGAAACCAGAAGACCGTCATCGCCTTCGGCCACGAAGCGATCAATATCGAACAGTTCGATACGATGAATGAAGCACTGGAAGAGAGCGCCCGCAAGGCGGTATTCTATTCATCGATCACGAACCCCGCGACGCGTTTCGTAAACGGCGTTATCTATGCGATCATAGGTATCGTCGGCGCATTCATGGGAATGATGGGAACTAACTTCATCACCATCGGTAAGATCACATCTTTCCTTCAGTACTCCAAGCAGTACGCAAAACCGTTCAATGATATCTCCAGCGTTATGGCAGAGTTCCAGAATGCGCTCGCCAGCGCGGAAAGAGTTTTCGACCTTATGGAGACTCCCGCCGAGCCGCAGGAGACCCGCGATACGTTCGTACTTACTTCGCCGCGTGGCGAGGTGGAATGGCGCGGTGTGAACTTCGCGTATGAGTCATGGAAGCCTCTGATCACGAATTTCTCCATGAAAGCAGAGCCTGGTCAGCGTGTAGCGATCGTCGGCCCGACCGGTTGTGGTAAGACAACGCTTATCAATCTGTTGATGCGTTTCTACGATCCGCAGTCCGGAACCATCGAGGTGGATAACCGTGACATTTCAAGTATGACGAAGTCCAGCCTGCGAGGCAACTTCGGCATGGTGCTTCAGGATACCTGGATCCGCAGTGGAACCATCCTGGAGAATATCGCAATGGGTAAGCCCGGCGCGACGGAAGAGCAGATCATGGATGCAGCGAAGGCTGTGCATGCACATAGCTTCATTCGCCGTATGCCGCAGGGATATCGTACGCAGGTATCCGAGGGCGGCGCCAACCTGTCACAAGGTCAGCGTCAGTTGATCTGTATTGCTCGTGTAATGTTGAAACACCCGCCGATGCTCATTTTGGATGAGGCTACGTCCTCCATCGATACACGTACTGAGGCGAAGATCCAAGAGGCATTTGATAAGTTGATGAAGGGACGCACCAGTTTCGTGGTTGCTCACCGTTTGTCGACGATCCGCAATGCAGACCGGATCATCGTTATGAAGAACGGAAATGTTGTGGAGCAGGGTACACATGAGGAGCTGCTCGAGAAGGGCGGTTTCTATTCCGAGATGTTTAACGCACAGTATGGTGCGCAGATCCAGCTCGCTAAGGAAACAGCAGTGAAGGTTGCGGCAGAAAAGGCGGAGCGTCAGCAGCGCGAAGCTTTGGAGAAGGCAGCCCGTGAGGCACAGTTGGCAGCAGAAGCAGCTCAGCGTGAAGCGGCAGAACGTGCGGCGGCAGAGCGTGCAGAGCAGGAGGCAGCAGAGCGTGCAGCTGCGGAAGCGGCACAGCGTGCGGCTGAGGAAGCTCAGGCGGCAGCAGCATCCGTAGAACAGGAAGTTGCGGAAAGCGCAGCAGCGGCGGCGAAAGTGAGCGCAGAACAGGAAGCATCACAGCGTGCGACAGCCGACGAGATCGAAAAAGAGGCTGCAGATCGTGCAGCGGCAGATGCTTTGCAGCAGCTGGCAGAAGCAGCGGCTCGTGAGGCGGAGCGCCAGTCAGCGTATGATGCAGAGCGCGCAGCAGCAACGAGACGTGAATCTGAAGAAGTAGACCTGAACCGACTGGCTGCGGAAGCAGCAGCAGCGGCTTTGGCTCAGCTGAATGCGACTACGAAGCCTCTCTCCGACGATGACTACTATGGAGATTCCATGGGCGGTCCGATCCGCGATGATGACGACGACTCGATGGGTGGTCCGATCCACGATGACGATGATGACTCGATGGGCGGTCCGATCCACGATGACGATGATGACTCGATGGGCGGCCCGATCCACGAATAATTGAAACAAATCAAACATTTTCAGAATAATGATAACAACGCGAGCCCGGTGATAACCGGGCTCGCAGTCTTATTTTGTGGAAAAGGCATGGCGATACATGCGATTTTATTGCAAAAAGCAAAGGGATCATAAACATATTGATTGAATTACGAAAAAAGTTTCGAAAATCGGATAAAATACAAAAAAACGACAAATACCCTTGATTTTCAATGGTAAAATGCACTATAATGATAGAATACGATGTAATTATATTGGGGACATCGTGCCTGTGTAAAGATGGGAGATCACATAGAGCGTGGAGGGGTTTACTTTGGCGCCGATTAAGAGTCACCTGTGCACCGAAAACAAAGGAGGTTTTTTCATGAACAAACGTAACTGGAAACGAGTTTTGGCTGTGTTTATGTCGGTCGTTATGATCGTGACCGGCATCAAGCTCACGAACCGTACGACGCATGCGGATCCGTATACCACCGGACATAACGCAGGGGATACGCATGATTACATTGAGCAGTCGTACTATGAACTGGATGAGTACAACGAGAACGATATTCTCGGTGCGGCCCAGAGATTCTTGCTGTTTGGTCGCGAGAGTGTTGCGGTCGGAGTGCATACGAACGGTAATCTCGCTTCTCCGATATTGATTACCAAAAACAACGGTACATTTACCGTGAATGGTATGCCGAATCAGACGGTTCCGAATGGGAATTATCGGCTGATCAACTATTTTGGGGAACTGCAAACCGAGAACTCCGGAAGTCTGGGCCTGCATGGCGACGGATATCTGTTGATTATCGGCCAGAGTGGGGATTATGTAACTGCGCCTCCGAGGAAGATCAACGGGAAGGAAGTCCAGGGTAACTGGAATGCTATTCTGTACGCGAATCCTAATAAGGAGTTCCTGGACTTTGATAAGGAGTTTGCGCATCTGGAGCGTTTGTCACAGGCTCTTTCCAGTTTCACGGGGGATCATTCCAAGACGGTTTCCGACATACATGAAGGTCAGGCGGCCGGATCCGGTCAGAACCATATTGTCGTAGCGGAAGACGGAGTAACTGTTCTTTCTTTGACTGGGGCTGAACTGGCTTCGATCGGTAAGGATATGCTGATCGATCGGGTTCAGTCTGATGGTACAATGACATTTGAGTCTAAGGAATATAAGCTAGCTTCGAGCTCTCAGGTCATGATCATCAATGTCGATCTTAGCGGCTATTCTTCCTATGACTTTGATCATGAAGTGAAGTACTGTTTTACAGATGGCACTGTAGTGGAAAACAATGAGACCACGATCTTCAACGGAAACAATATTCTGTGGAATTTCTATGACTCTTCATCGGCCGATGGCTTATATCATGGTACGCTTTCGTTCGTAGATAATCATGTGGTTGGAACCATTTTGGCACCGGCAGCGACCGTCAGAGCTCACGCGGTAAATGGTACCGTGATCGGTAAGAATGTAGAGTCCTATGGTGCCGAAGTACACCGCTCGGACTTCCGTCCCACTTCGATCCCGGGCCTGAAGATGTATAAGATCACATACGATCCGAATGCATCGGATGCTACGCTGGGTACGAATGATACGGCGGTAACGGACAGTACCGTTTATGAATACAACGAACTTGCTACGATCCTGAATAACAATGATCAGACTACGCCCGGCAACTGGCGCAGAGATGGATATAGTTTTGTCGGCTGGTCGGAAGATCCTTCCGCAACCACGCCTTCTTATGTTGCCGGCGAAACCATTAAGATGAATACCGACAAGACGCTCTATGCGATCTGGGAGCCGGTTTATACAGTAACCTATCATGAGAATTTGGCTTCTGCCAGCGCTGCCCCTGTGGACTCTCTGAACCCGTATGAGAGCGGAGAAACGGTGACGGTTCTGGGTCAGGGCACCATGGCAGCGGAAGGTTACACCTTCCATGGATGGAATACCAACCAGGAAGCTGCTTCGAACGGATCCGTGCAGTATACGGAAGGTAATACATTTTCAATTACACAGAACACGGACCTGTATGCGGTGTGGGCAGAGATCCCAAAGTATACGGTGACCTATGATTCGAACCTTGCGACGGCGACCGGAGGCCAGACGGACACTAACAGCCCGTACTATGCCGGAAGCACGGTAACGGTCCTTGATAAAGGCACCATGGCTGCGGAAGGTTACACCTTCTTGGGCTGGAATACCGACCAGACCGCTGCAACGAACGGAACGGTACAGTATGCGCCGGGCGCGACATTTACCATTAACAATAACACCACATTGTACGCTGTATGGCAGGAGATCCCGAAGTACAATGTGACCTACAATAAAAATCTCGATGCGGCTACCGGCACAGTGACGGATACGAGCAGTCCGTACTATACCGGAACGCAGGTAACCGTTATGCCCAATGATCCCGATGCCGGTTTCAAGGCGGATGGTTATAAGTTCCTGGGCTGGAGCCTGAATCAGAACGCAACCGAGCCGGACTCGAATTGGGCGGCGGGTACCACTTTCACGATCACAGGTGATATTGTATTCTACGCTGTATGGGTACCGGTCTACAACGTGACCTATGTTAAGAACCTGGATGCGGCGACCGGTGATGTCCCTGCGGATACACTTAACCCGTATGACAGCGGAAGCACAGTAACGGTCCTGAGTCAGGGCGGCTTGACTGCTACCAATTACATCTTCAAGGGATGGAACACCGATCAGACTGCGGCGTCGAATGGAACGGTACAGTACGCAGCCGGCGATTCATTCACCATCACGGCGGACACTAACCTGTACGGAGTATGGGAGCCGAAGGTTACTGTAACTTATCACGAGAATATTAACCTTGACAGTGGAAGTGCGCCCGTGGATTCACAGAGCCCTTACGAGAACGGAGACACAGTAACCGTTCTGGGTCAGGGTAGCATGGTCCCTTCGGGTAATTATGTCTTTAAGGGATGGAATACCAATCAGACCGCGGCGACGAACGGAACCGTGCAGTACGCAGCCGGTGCTAAATTCATTATTACAGAGAACACGGATCTGTATGGTGTTTGGGAACAGGTTTACACGGTAACCTATGATAAGAACCTTACGGCAGCGACCGGAGAGCAGACGGATCCGCAGAGCCCGTATACAGGGGAGAGCAACGTAACGGTTCTCGATCAGGGATCCATGGCGGCAACGGGTTACGTCTTTAAGGGCTGGAATACCGATCAGGATGCTGCGACGAACGGAACGGTACAATATAATGCCGGTGATACATTTGCCATCACGGGTGATGTAACCCTGTATGCAGTCTGGAAACCGACCGTAACGGTGACCTACCATGCGAATATCCAGCTTGAGAGCGGAAGTGCGCCCGTGGATTCCGATAGCCCGTATGAGAAGGATTCTACGGTGACGATCCTGGGCCAGGGTAACATGGTGCCCGACGGCAATTACGTCTTCAAGGGTTGGAACACGGATGCTACTCAGGCGTCGAACGGAGTTGTGGAGTATTCAGCCGGTGCTACATTCGGCATTACCTCCGATACGGATCTGTACGGAGTATGGGTGCCGCAGTACACCGTGACCTATCATAAAACCTTAGAAGCAGCGACTGGTTCACAGACGGATGATGATAGCCCGTATGACGGTGGAAGCACGGTAACGGTTCTCGATCAGGGAAGCATGAAGGCAGAGGGCTACACCTTTAAGGGATGGAACACCGATCAGACCGCGGCGACGAATGGAACGGTACAGTACAATGCGGGAGCCACATTTACCATTAACCAGAACACTGTTTTGTATGCAGTATGGGAACCCAAGGTAAAGGTGACCTACCACGAGAATATCACGCTGACTAAGGGAAGCGTACCTGTGGATGCGAATAGCCCGTATGAGGTCAGCGAGGAAGTAACCGTTCTGGATGAAGGCACCATGGTAGTCAGAGGATATACCTTCCTCGGCTGGAACACCAGTCAAACGGATGCATCGAGTGGAATAGTACAGTATGGTGCTGGCGATACATTTGATATTACAGAAGACACAAACCTGTACGCGGTTTGGCAGGAACAGCCCAAATATACCGTAACATATGATAAGAACCTTACGGTAGCAACCGGAGAACAGACGGATACAAACAGCCCGTATTATGTAAACGAGCTTGTAACGGTCCTGGGTCAGGGCGAAATAGAAGCAGAGGGCTACACCTTTAAGGGCTGGAACACGGATGCGGATGCAGCAACTGCCGGAACGGTAGAGTATATAGCGGGTGCTACATTTACCATTGACGATGACACTATTTTGTACGCAGTATGGGAAGAGATCCCGCAGTACAGTGTGACTTACAACAAGAACCTGGATGCAGCGACTGGAGAGTTGACGGATTCGAAGAGCCCGTACTATAGAGATACGGAAGTTACGGTTCTTAGCAATACCGGCTTTACCGCTGTTGGTTACAAGTTCTTAGGCTGGAGTCAGGACGAGAACGCGACCACACCGGATGAGAACTACGATCCGGGCGACAAGTTCACGATCACCGCTAATACCGTATTCTATGCAGTATGGGAACCGGTGTATACGGTGACCTACGATAAGAATCTGGAAGCAGCTACCGGTTCTCAGACCGATAAGCAGGGACCGTATACGAGCGGAAGCGAAGTAACGGTTCTGGATCAGGGCGACATGGCAGCGGAAGGCTACACCTTCGAAGGTTGGAATACCGATAAGGATTCGGCGACCGCGGGAACGGTAGAGTATACCGCGAACGATACCTTTACCATTTCCGGAAATACCACCTTGTATGCAGTATGGAAATTGATCCCGACGTACAAAGTGGTCTACGAAAAGAATCTGGAAGCAGCGACCGGAACACTGACGGATGCGAATAGCCCGTACTATAGCGGAACGGAAGTTACCGTTCTCAGCAATACCGGCTTTACTGCTGTGGATTATAAGTTCCTGGGCTGGAGTAAAGACCAGAACGCGACTTCACCGGATGAAAACTACGATCCGGGCGACAAGTTCACGATCACCGAGGATACGATTTTCTATGCAGTATGGCAGCCGTTATACAGAGTGACCTACGATAAGAACCTGGAAGCAGCTACTGGTTCCCAGACCGATAAGCAGGGACCGTACACGAGCGGAAACGAAGTAACGGTTCTGGATCAGGGAACCATGGCAGCGGAAGGTTACGCTTTCAAGGGTTGGAATACGGTTGCTGCAGCTGCGACCGCCGGAACGGTGGAGTACGCAGCAGGCGATACATTTACCATTACGCAGGACACCACCCTGTACGCAGTATGGAAGGCGATCCCGAAGTATACGGTGGCTTACGATAAGAACCTCACAGCAGCGACCGGATCTCAGACGGATGCGAACAGCCCGTACCTGAGTGGTAGCGAAGTAACCGTTCTCGACCAGGGAACGATCGCGGCTACCGACTACATCTTCAAGGGTTGGAACACCAATCAGACGGCGGCAAACGCGGGAACAGTACAGTACAAAGCAAACGATACATTTACCATTTCGCAGAACACGACGCTCTATGCGGTATGGGAGCCGAAAGTAAAGGTGACCTATCACCCGAATATTGAGCTCACCAGCGGCTCTGCTCCTGTGGACTCACTGAGCCCGTACGTGAGCGGTAGCACAGTGACCGTGCTCGGCAAAAATAATATGATTGTTTCCGGCTTCGAATTCTTCGGCTGGAACACCGACCAGGCGGCAGCTTATAACGGAGCTGTAGAGTATGCAGAAGGCGACACATTTACCATTACGCAGGACACCACATTGTACGGCGTATGGGGCACGGCGCCGAAGTACACAGTAACTTACGATGCGAACCTCGCAACGGCGACTGGCGCACAGACGGATGCGAAAAGCCCGTACCTGAAGGACAGCACAGTAACGGTTCTCAACCAGGGAACCATGGCGGCTGAAGGTTATGCGTTCAAGGGTTGGAATACCGATGCGAAGGCAGCAACAGCCGGAACGGTACAGTACAAGGCAGACGATACATTTACTATTTCGCAGAACACCACACTGTACGCAGTTTGGGAAGCATTGCCCAAGTACACGGTAACGTATGACAAGACCCTTACGGAAGCGACCGGATCTCAGACCGACGCAAAGAGCCCGTATTTAACCGGTTCGACCGTAACCGTGCTCGATGAGGGTACGATGAAGGCGGACGGCTATGTATTCAAGGGCTGGAACCTCCAGAAGGAACTGGCACTGGCCGGAACTGTGGATGCAAGTTATGCTCCGGGTCAGACCTTTACGATCACTTCGGACGTAACACTTTACGCAGTATGGGTGCCGTTGTACACGGTTACCTACGATAAGAACCTCGATGCGGCGAGCGCGGCTCCGACCGACGCGAACAGCCCGTACGAAGATGGCTCGACCGTAACCGTACTCGATGAGGGTAAGATGAAGGCAGACGGCTACACCTTCAAGGGTTGGAGCGAGGATAAGGATGCTACCACCGCGGACAGCGATTATGATCCGGGCGAAGAGTTCGTGATCGGGGGCGATGTAGTCCTTTATGCAGTATGGGAGAAGATCCCGACCTATACGGTAACGTATGATAAGAACCTTGCGGTAGCGACCGGATCCCAGACGGATGCGAATAGCCCGTACAAGACCGGTTCGACCGTAACCGTACTCGATGAGGGTACGATGGAAGCAGCCGGCTACGTATTCCAGGGTTGGAGCACAAATAAGGATGCGGCCACCGCGGACAGCAATTATGATCCGGGCGATGAGTTCGTGATCACAAGCGATGTAGTCCTGTACGCAGTATGGGAGAAACTTCCAACCTATACAGTAACCTATAATAAGAACCTGGAGATCGCGACCGGATCCCAGACCGACGCAAAGAGCCCGTATGTCACAGGTTCGAGCGTAACCGTACTCGACCAGGGTACGATGGAAGCAACCGACTTCAACTTCCTGGGTTGGAGCAAAGATCAGAACGCGACCACCGCGGACAGCAATTACGATCCGGGCGATAGTTTCATGATCTTAGACAATGTAGTCCTGTACGCAGTATGGGAGAAGGTTCCGACTTATACGGTAACGTATGATAAGAACCTGGCGGCAGCTACCGGATCCCAGACAGATGCGAACTGCCCGTACAAGACCGGTTCGACCGTAACTGTACTCGATGAGGGTACGATGAAGGCGGACGGCTACGTATTCAAGGGCTGGAACACGAATCAGGATCAGGCGAAGGCCGGAACCGTGGATGCAAATTATGCACCCGGTCAGACCTTTACGATCACTTCGGACGTAACACTTTACGCAGCATGGACACTGGTTTACACGGTGACCTATGATAAGAACCTCGATAAGGCGAGCGACGCTCCTGTGGATGCGAACAGCCCTTACGAAAATGGTTCGACCGTAACCGTGCTCGATGCGGGTACGATGGAAGCAACCGGCTATACCTTCAAGGGTTGGAGCACCGATAAGGATGCAACCACCGCGGACAGCGATTATGATCCGAACGATACGTTCGCGATCTCGGACAATGTAGTTCTCTACGCAGTTTGGGAGCAGATCCCGACCTATACGGTAACCTACGATAAGAACCTGACTGCGGCGACCGGATCTCAGACCGATGGTAACAGCCCTTACACGATGAACTCGACCGTGACCGTACTCGGAGCGGGTGACATGAAGGCGGACGGCTATGTATTCGTCGGCTGGAGTCGGTATGCGAATGAGACCAGCCCGGATGAGAATCTTGCGCCTGGTAAGACGTTTACGATCACACAGGATGAAGTATTTTACGCAGTATGGCTGCCGACCTTTACTGTAACGTATGTCGCAAATATCGAACTGACAAAGGGAGCGGCACCGACCGATACGAATGAGTATAAAGAAGGTGAGTTTGCGACCGCGAAGACGCAGGGAACGATGGAAGCGACCGGCTACACCTTCCTGGGTTGGAGCGAAGATAAGAATGCGACCACAGCGGATTATAACTATGATCCGGATGCGGAATTCCAGGTATTAAAGGATACGACTCTATACGCAGTCTGGGAGAAGGTTCCGACGTATACAGTAACGTATGTAAAGAACCTTGACGCAGCATCCGCCGCACCGGTGGACAGCAATAATCCTTACACGACGGGCTCGACAGTAACTATCCTGGACCAGGGAGAGATGAAGGCAGACGGTTATCAGTTCATGGGCTGGAAGCCGGATCTCGGTTCGACCGGAGCTAATCCGGATTGTGCACCCGGTAAGACGTTTACGATCAACCAGGATGTAACACTTTACGCAGTATGGGTACCTACGCGTACCTTGACCTATGACGCGAACGGCGGTGAGAATGCACCGGTCGACAGCAAGAGCCCTTACCTGGATGGCAAGATCGTGACCATTGCGGAACAGGGCAATATGACAAAGGGCACAGATGTCTTCAAGGGTTGGAGTAAAGACCCGAACGCGACGGAGGCAGACGATACCTTTATTCCGGGCGGAGATTACCAGCTCACGGAAGATACGACTCTGTATGCAGTATGGGCTCCGACGTATGAGGCGACCTTCGATCCGAACGGCGGAACCAACAGCCCTGATGCTGAACGGCGGTATGAGGCAGGCGATGTCGTAACGATCCCGGAGGGAACACCTGAGAAGACGGGTGGACGCTTTGATGGTTGGACATTGGATCCGAACGATCCGGATGCTCCGCTGTATCACGCAGGTGATGGCGTCCTTATGACAGAAGGCGGCATTACATTGACTGCAGTTTGGACAGATGTCTATTCGGTAGTATACGATCCGAACGGAGGCGCGAACGAGCCGAAGGATGACCAGAAGTACGCGAAGGGTGAGCAGGTCGCTGTTCCGACCGGCACCCCGACGAAGGAGGGCTTCGAGTTTAAGGGCTGGAGCCTCGATCCGACCGATCCGGACGCTCCGCTGTATCATGCGGGCGATACCGTGACCATGGAAGGAAAGGACATCACGTTCAGTGCAGTATGGTCGAAGATCAACGACCAGCCGATCTTGATCTATCATGTAACTTATGACCCTGCCGGCGGTGTTCCGACACCGGCCGACACCACGGAGTATGTGGACGGCGCGACCGTTATCATTACTTCCGATATTCCGGTCCGCGATGGTTATACATTCGGCGGCTGGACACTGGATCCTACGGATCCTTCCGCACCGGTTCTGAAGGGTGGAAACACCACGACGATCCCGGGCAATGACATTACATTTACCGCGATCTGGATTCCGAATTATGTAGTGATCTACGATAAGAACGCGGAGGATGCGACGGGTAGCCAGAAGGATACCAACAACCCGTACGAGTCCGGCGAGACCGTGACCGTACTCGGAGCAGGCTCGATCTCCCGTGACGGCTTCATCTTCAAGGGCTGGGCGAAGGATCCTGCAGTGGATGTCGCTGCTTTCATGGCAGGTGACACATTCGCGATCAGCGAGGACACCACACTTTACGCAGTATGGGAAGCTCTTCCGACCTATAAGGTCGTTTATGATCCGAACGGTGGTTCTAATGAACCTACGGATACCACACAGTATAAGGATGGCGAGACCGTTACGGTTTCCGACACCGAACCTGTGAAGAACGGTTTCATCTTCGAAGGCTGGACTTTGGATCCGATCGCGGCTACGCCGGTGATCCTGAAGGGCGGCCAGACGACGACCATAAACGGCGGCGATGTAACATTGACCGCAGTTTGGAAGGCAGACCCGAATGTGCAGATCGTTGTGATCTTCAAAGTAACCTATGATCCGCAGGGCGGCACTCCGACACCGGTCGACACGACCGAGTATGTGGACGGCGGTACCGTGATCGTTACCAACGATGTTCCGGTAAAGGACGGCTTCGTGCTGGACGGCTGGACACTCGATCCGAACGCGGCTACGCCGGTGATCCTGGCGGGCGGTCAGACGACTAAGATCAGCGGATCCGATCTTACATTCTATGCCGTTTGGGCTCCGGTCTACACCGTAGATTACAATGCGGACGGCGCGACTTCGACGCCGAAGGATGAGAAGAAGTATCGCAACGGCGAGAAGGCAGTCATTCTGAAGGATATTCCTCAGGCAGAGGGTAAGGTATTCAAGGGCTGGACCTTAGATCCGAAGGATACGACGAACCTGCTGCAGAACGGCGACACTGTAACGGTAGAAGGAAAGAACATCGTGCTTTATGCAGTATTTGAAACGATCTCTTCTTCGACATTTACCGTTAAGTACGACTTGAACGGCGGCCAGGGAACCGCTCCGAGCGATACAAATGCTTACGAGCGCGACTCGTCCGTGATCATCGTAAAGGATGTTCCGAAGCGTGACGGTTACACATTTACCGGATGGTCGACGAAACTCGACGGATCCACCCGCTATAAGGGCGGCGATTCGTTTACGATCACGACCGACATCACGTTCTATGCACAGTGGACACCGAACGACACGGCAGTGAAGACGGGCGATCCGATGCAGATGATACCTTGGATGCTGATGGCACTCCTGTCCATGGCAGGCGTATCCGCAGCGCTGATCCGGGGTAAGAGAAAAGAAAAGTAATTAAACAAAAGTAATAAGAGGAACACCCGCTGCAGCCGCAGCGGGTGTTCCTCTTATTGTGACACAAAATATGCACAGGAGAGATATCTCCTGTGCATATTTTTACGATCTTAGTAAAGGATCAAGCCTTCAAAGACTCAGCGCGCTTCAGAACGGAATTAACCGAAGCAACATAAAGCTCGTAATCTTCCTTCATGGTCTTAAGACGCTTGCGGCCCTTCTCGGTGATCTTGTAGTAAGTACGAAGACGATCATCGGCGTTCTTCTTACCAGCCTCGGTGATGCACTTCGCCTCGATCAGACGATAGAATGCAGCATAAGGATAAGCGATACGGCACTTCTCGGGAACGTCAACATTGACTTCCTGGATCAGCTCGTAGATGTACATCGGACGAATATCCAGTGCATTCAGTACCAGCATTTCGGTCATACCTTTTTTCAAGTTCTCGATCAATGCGCTCTTCTCAGGAGCGCCCTTCTTTCCACTCTTTTTCATAGCAGATTCTCCATTCGTGTTGTTTTGGTTTGATTGTTTATTCAATCGTGCATATCCGGCTGTCTGCCCTATTACACATAACAGCTCAAAATCATCCATAATGTAATAGTAGACGATTTGAGGGGTTTTGTCAACCGATTTTTTGCTTTTTTTCGACTAAAAATTCATTTTTTTCATTCTTTTGTGGAAAATGGGTGTCAATAAGTCATTTCATGATCAGTAGCGTGTTATTTCTCGGGCTGTCGGATTGCATAAGAGACCGTTCTATGTTATCATACATAGTAGACAGGCATTTCGGCCGGGGGACGGTCCCGGTCGGGAAACTCAGTGATATACAGAAATTCCAGATGAAGGGAGACGAATACCATGGATGAACAAGTGAAACAATTTGCCGAGTGGATGAAGGAGTATGGCGAAGTCGTATTTTTCGGCGGAGCGGGTGTTTCCACAGAGAGTAAGATTCCGGATTTCCGCAGTGTCGACGGATTATACAATCAGTCGTACAGCGTTCCACCGGAAACGATCCTGAGTGCTACCTATTTTTATGCGCACACAGATGAGTTTTATCGTTTCTATCGGGATAAGATGATCTTTAAAGATGCCGAGCCAAACCCGGCGCATACGTCGCTGGCGCGTCTGGAGCAGATGGGTATCGTGAAGGCGGTCATTACCCAGAATATCGACGGCCTTCATCAGAAAGCGGGCAGTAAGGAAGTTCTGGAGCTGCACGGAAGCGTGCACCGCAATTACTGCATGAAGTGTCGGGCGTTCTATGGCCTGGATGCGATCATCAACAGCACAGGTGTTCCAAAATGTGAAAAATGCGGTGGAACGATCAAGCCGGACGTTGTACTATATGAGGAAGGCCTGGACTCGTACGTGATCGACCGTTCGGTATCTCACATTCGCCGCGCGAAAGTGCTGGTCATCGGCGGTACGTCGCTGGCGGTCTATCCGGCAGCCGGACTGATCAATTACTTTAAGGGAAATAAAGTCGTGCTTATCAATCGTGACGCGACAGCGCGTGACAGCATCGCGGATCTGATCATCCGCAGGCCGATCGGGCAGGTCATGAAAGAGGCGCTGGAGATCATCGAAGCACAGGAATAAAGGAGCTTTGATAAACAGGAGGAAGACATGGAGTTTCAGGTCGGAGAGATCATTACATTAAAGAAGGGACACCCCTGCGGGGCCAATGCCTGGGAGATCCTGCGTGTCGGCATGGATTTCCGTTTGAAGTGCACCGGCTGCGGGCGGCAGATCATGGTTCCTCGGAAACTCGTGGAGAAAAACCTGCGCCTCCCGAAAGAAAAGAAGCAGGAGCCGAAAGAATAAAAAAGTGCTTGCAATCCTTGCGTAGATATGGTATAATCTCGATTCGTGATATATTATTTATTTCCTTGCTCCTTAGCGAAACGAGCGTTTTACGGATCGTATGATCCGCACTCGTACACGGCGCAGAAAGGGGCCAGAGACCAAAAGGAGGTACAGAACGCATGAGCAAATACGAAATGATTGTAGTTGTCAGCGCAAAGCTCGAAGATGAGGAAAGAACTGCAGCTCTCGAGAAAGTCCAGAAGTATATCACACGTTTCGGCGGAACCGTTGAAAGTGTGGATGACTGGGGTAAGAAGAAGCTTGCATACGAGATCCAGAAGATGAAAGAAGCTTATTACAGCATCATCAACTTCGAAGCGCCGGCTGATTGCCCCGCTCAGGTCGAGAACCGGGTTCGTTTGATGGAATCCGTACTCAGATTCCTTTGCGTAAAGAAAGAAGTTCAGTAAGGCTGAACTGCCACAAGCCTGTTTACGGTACAGGCGGGAGGTAATTTTATGAATAAGGTTATTTTAGTAGGTCGTTTGACCAGAGATCCGAATGTGACATATTCCCAGGGCGAGAGACAGACCGCGATCGCAAGATTTACATTGGCCGTAGACCGCCGCAGAAGTCGTTCTGCAGAGAACAACGGACAGGAGCAGACCGCTGATTTCATCAGCTGCGTAGCTTTTGACCGTCAGGGCGAGTTCGCAGAGAAGTATCTGCATCAGGGCACGAAGGTCGTTCTTTCCGGACGTATCCAGACCGGAAGCTACACAAATCGTGATGGCCAGCGTGTATATACCACGGACGTAGTTGCCGAGGACATCGAGTTCGCGGAGAGTAAGAACGCAGCAGCCGGTAACGGCGGCAACGTTGGTTATGCAGAGTCCCGTCCGGCCCCTTCAAATGCGTCCGCATCGTTTGATACCGGTGCCGCAGCATCGCAGGAAGGCTTCATGAACATTCCGGATGGAGTAGATGACGAGGGATTACCGTTCAACTAAAACCGATGAATTTTGAAGGAGGCAACTATAATGGCATACAATAAGACCGATAAGGCTGACGCTTCGAAGCCCAGAAGAAGCGGTATCCGCAGAAAGAAGAAGGTTTGCGTATTCTGCGGCGATACAACGCCCATCGACTACAAGGATGTAGCAAGATTAAAGAAGTATGTGTCTGAGAGAGGAAAGATCCTTCCCAGAAGAATTACCGGTACTTGCGCGAAGCATCAGAGAGCTTTGACCATCGCCGTTAAGAGAGCTAGACACGTAGCTTTGTTACCGTATACGGTAGAATAATTTCATCGCGAGACTCGCGTGAACATATGTTTGAGAGAAGGGCGACTGCAGATGCAGTCGCCTCTTTTGTACTTCCATTTTTTGCGAAAAGGTGGTATACTAAGACTGGTATGTTATCCGCTGTAGGGGGAACCTGTGCGGTGGATGACGGAAACAGGAAACAGACAGTCATGAGAGTATTTAGGGGGTACCTGAATGCAAATGCGAAAGCATAATTTGAAGCGTGGCTTTTACGCCAGCCTTCAATGGCCCATTTGGATGGTCCTTATATTGATCGCTGCGAATGTCTTTGTATATCTGCAGGATCGCGTAAGCGGTTATATCGTGAGCGGAGTGATCCTGCTCTATATTGCGGCGTGCATTTTCTTCTACATGTACCGGCGTAAGACGTTGCTGAAGGATCTCATCGAGTATGGATCGGACTATGCGCAGATCCAGAAGAACCTGCTCACCGATATGAAGGTCCCGTACGCAATGTGCGACGAGCGCGGCCGATTCCTCTGGGCGAACCGTGCATTTTCCGGACTGGTAAATGATAAAGAGTTTAAGAAGAAGACGTTGTTTTCTTTGTTTGGTACAGAGGACGGACATCTTCTGCCGCACGATGGCGAGGATGAGGCAGAGGCGGACGTGGTACGTGAGGAGCGGAATTTCCACCTGACGTCGCATCGCATCGCCATGACGAACCTGATGGATGAGATGACGCGCGACGTGGACCGTGCAGACATCGAACTGTTTGCGATCTATCTCTACGATACGACGGAGATTCTGCAGACGCGGAAACTCTACCAGGATAATAAACAAGTTGTGGCATTGATCTACATGGATAACTACGAAGAGGCGCTGGAGAACCTCGAGGATGTTCGTAAGTCCCTCCTGGTGGCTCTCGTAGACCGTAAGATCAACCAGTATTTCTCGGAATATCATGGCATTCTCCGCAAACTGGAGAAGGATAAATATCTCTACATCGGCACGATGGAATATCTGCCGGCGATGAAGGAGAACCGCTTCTCCGTTCTGGAAGAAGCGAAATCAGTCAATATCGGCAACGACATGTCGGTCACCATCAGTATCGGTGTCGGCATCAACGGCGAGTCCGCGATCCAGAATTACGAATACGCCCGCACGGCGATCGATCTGGCGCTGGGCCGCGGCGGCGATCAGGCCGTAGTTAAGAATGGCAAGTCCGTCGAATACTTCGGCGGTAAGACGCATACACTCGAGAAGACCACGCGTGTTAAGGCGCGCGTTAAGGCGCATGCGCTGCGTGAGCTCATCGAGACGAAGGAGAAGGTCCTCATCATGGGCCACCATTTCAGCGATGTCGATTGTATCGGCGCGGCGGTCGGTGTGTATCGCGCGGCGAAACACTCCGGCAAGCGGGCATATATTGTCCTCGAGCGTGTAGGCCCTGCTGAGAAGCCTCTGATCGATCGTTTTACGGATAACCCCGACTACGAGCCGAACCTCTTCATTAAGTCGGAAGAGGCGCTGGCCATGGCGGGCGGCGACACCGTCCTCGTTATCGTGGATGTCAACCGTCCCAGTTACACGGAATGTCCGCAGTTGGTGAATGCGGTGAAAAACGTGGTCATCCTGGACCACCATCGCCAGACGGACGAGCGCGTGGAGAATGCGGTGCTGTCCTACATCGAGCCCTATGCTTCCTCAGCCTGTGAGATGGTCGCAGAGATCCTGCAGTACTATGCGGATGACCTGAAGATCAAGCCGCTTGATGCAGATGCTCTGTATTCCGGCATCGTCATGGATACCAGCAACTTCCTCAATAAGACCGGTATTCGTACCTTTGAGGCTGCTGCCTTCCTGCGCCGCAGCGGTGCGGACGTTACGCGTGTGCGTAAGATGTTCCGTGACGACATGCAGGAGTACAAGATCCGCGCGAACACCATTAACCACGCGGAAGTTTTCTGTGAGAACTTTACCATCGGCATCTGCGCCGGCAACAACTGCGATAATCTGAACGTCGTAGCGGCGCAGGCGGCGAATGAATTACTGAATATCCGCGGGATCCAGGCCAGCTTCGTTCTGGCGGATTTCAACGGAAAGATCTACATCAGCGCGCGTTCCATCGATGAGGTAAATGTGCAGATCATCATGGAGAAGCTGGGCGGCGGCGGCCATATGAGCGTTGCGGGAGCACAGCTCGCAGGCATCAGCATCGACAGCGCGTACGATCTGGTGAAAAATACCGTATGTCAAATGCGGGAGAACGGAGAGATTTAAATCATGGAGATCATACTGTTACAGGATGTAAAATCCTTAGGTAAGAAGGGCGAGATCGTTAAGGTAAACGACGGCTATGCCCGCAACTTCCTCCTGCCGAAGAAGGTCGGAATCGAGGCAAATAATAAGAATTTGACGGACCTGGCGGCGCAGAAGTTCCGCGCAGCGAAGGAAGAAGAGGAGCGCGAGGAGGATGCACGTCAGCAGGCGGCATCATTCGAAGGAAAGGTCGTTACCATCCCCGTGAAGTGCGGTGAGGGCGGACGTGTTTTCGGCTCCGTTTCCACGAAGGAGATCGCGGCGGAAGCGAAGAAGCAGTTAGGCCTGGATATCGACAAAAAGAAGATGCAGCTCGACGAGCCCATCCGTATGGTGGGAACCGTTATCGTTCCGATCAAGCTCCACAAAAACGTGACCGGCCAGCTCACCGTGAAGGTGACAGAGGGCTGAGAAGGGCGCTAATCGACCGCTGAAGGCGTTTTTATACCAACGGTCGGAACTCTTATCATCGGATGCAAAGGAGCGGTATGGAAGAGGATATCATCAAGCGGGTCATGCCGGCGAATAACGAGGCGGAGCGCGCGGTCATCGGTTCCATGCTGATGAGCCGGGACGCGATCACCACAGCCACAGATAAATTGAAATCATCGGACTTTTATAACAAGCAGTATGGTATCATGTTTGATACCATTGTTGCTATGCACGATTCCGGGGAGATCCCGGATGAGAGCGTGGATATCGTTACTTTGCAGAACCATCTCCGGGCGAAGGATTTCCCCGAGGAGATGCTTTCTTTGGATGCGCTTCGCGACATTTTGTATACCGTGTCCAGTTCGGTCAATATCGGCCAGTACGCGCAGATCGTGTACGAGAAGTCCATGAAGCGCCGCCTGATCAAAATCAACGAAGAACTGTCCTCGAAGTGTTATGCGGACCAGACGCCGATCGATGAGGTCATGGAGCAGACAGAGAAGGACATCTTTACCTTCCTGCAGACGCGTGACACCGGCGACGGCAAGCCAATCAACGACGTCATGATGGAGGTCATCGAGAACGTCGAGGCGGCCTCCCGCAGCAATTCGACCGTGACTGGTATACCGACCGGCTTCCTGGATCTGGACTATAAGACCTCCGGCCTGCAGAATTCCGACCTGATCCTGATCGCAGCCCGTCCTGCTATGGGTAAGACGGCATTCGTCCTGAACGTGGCGCAGCACATCGCGGTGCGTAAGAACTATTCCGTTGCGATCTTTAGTTTGGAAATGTCTGCCGCCCAGCTGGGTAATCGTCTCCTGGCGATGGAGTCCGGCGTGGATGCGCAGAAACTTCGTAACGGTAACCTGACGGACTCGGAATGGTACGACATCGTCGAGGCGACGAACCGTATCGCTAAGGCAAAACTGGTCATCGACGACACGCCTGGTATCACCGTAGGCGAGCTTCGCTCGAAGTGCCGCAAGTATAAATTGGAGAATGATCTCCAGCTCGTCATCATCGACTATCTGCAGCTCATGAGCGGAAGCGGCCGTTCCTCGGACAGCCGTCAGCAGGAGATCTCCGAGATCTCGCGTTCACTGAAGGCACTGGCGAGAGAACTGAAAGTGCCCGTGATCGCATTGTCCCAGTTATCACGTGCGTGTGAAACTCGAAATGATCACAGGCCCATGCTTTCCGACCTGCGTGAGTCCGGTGCGATCGAGCAGGACGCCGACATCGTCATGTTCCTGTACCGCGACGCCTACTACAACCCGGAGTCGGATCCGGGACTGGCGGAAGTTATCGTGGCGAAACAGCGTAACGGCCCCATTGGAACCGTGCAGCTGGCTTGGGTCGCAGACCGCACGAAGTTTGCGAACCTCGAAAAGAGACCGCAGGAACAGTAAAACCATATATAAACAAACGCCGCCCGGTTTGGATGAACCAAACCGGGCGGTTTCGTCTTGCTATTTATCTGTTTTTCTCGAATGCTTTACTCTTCCGGCTCAATAGCGGATACAGGGCATGCGCCTGCGCAGGTACCGCAGTCAATGCAAAGATCCGACTTGATTTCGAATTTGCCGTTGCCTTCGCAGATAGCTGCTACAGGGCAGGCAGCCTCGCAGGTTCCACAGCTGATGCAAGCGTCAGAAATTTTAAATGCCATAAGTAGAAACCTCCTTTGCTATTTCTTTACGCATCCAGTATAATGGATAGTTAAGAAATTGTCAATATATTTTGCAAATGATTCGAAAGATATACAACAAGTTAGCGCATGCTAACTAAGTATACAAAAAACGGTCAGACCTTACCCTCGGCCTTGAGTTCCGCACGACGTTTCTTCCAGGCCGCGAAGATGATATCGCGGGCTTTGATCGCTTCGGCTTTCGAAAGTGCGGGTACACCCTTCAGCGGATAATCGATGCCGAGCTTCTCGTACTTCACAACGCCCATGGTGTGGTAGGGCAGTACGTCGAGCGCGCGGATATTGTTCAGGGTCGCGAGGAATTCGCCGAGTTTTTCGAGATACTCGGGGATGTCCGTGTAGCCGGGAACGACAACGTGTCGCAGCCAGACGGGCTTGTTGATCTCGCTTAAGTAGGTCGCAAAGTCGAGAATGTTGGTGTTCGGCTGGGCGCAGAGCACCTTATGTTTCTCGTTATCGATATGCTTGATGTCGAGCATGACCAGATCGGTGAGAGCGAGCAGCTTATCGAGTTTCTCCATGAACTCCGGACTCTTGCGGTTGAAGACGATACCGGAGGTGTCGATGCAGGTGTGGATGCCGCGCAGCTTCGCGGTCGTGAAGAACTCCGTCAGGAATTCGATCTGCATCAGAGGTTCACCACCGGTCACGGTGATGCCACCGCCGTTGTAGAACTCCTTACAGCCATCGTATTCGGTCATCAGGTCATCGACCGTGACCTCACGCCCTACGCCGATGGTCCAGGTGTCCGGATTGTGGCAGTACAGGCACCGCATGGGGCAGCCCTGCATAAATACAACGTAACGGATACCGGGGCCGTCCACGGTACCGAAGGTCTCTGTGGAATGGATACGTCCTATCATATTCGTTCCTTTCTGATTGGATCCGCCGTGTGAAACGACGGATATGAAAAAGCAGCCTCCAAGTTCTTGGAGGCTGCTTCCGTTACGAGGAAGGTTTGCTAAGCAAACCCTCGTATGCTCGAAGTTTATTCTGCCTTAGTAACCGATGGTTCCTGCGGCAGAACCAAACTTCTCACGTGATGGGTCATTGCATGCCCCATCACAGGCTCTCGTGGAATGTTCTGGAAATAACCTCATCCTGCTGATTCTTTGTCAATTTGATGAAGTTAACAGCGTATCCGGATACACGGATGGTGAGCTGAGGATAGTTCTCAGGATGAGCCTGAGCGTCCAACAGAGTCTCACGATTCAGAACGTTAACATTGAGATGATATCCACCTTTCTCAACGTAGCCGTCGAGTAAGTTGATCAGGTTATCTACCTGCTGAGCATTAGCCTGTGCCATAGTAATTACCTCCTATTCGTTTTCGTCAATATCGAGCCCCTCCATAAGGGTAGGGGTCTGGCAGGCCATCTTTCGGCCTCCCACTACAGAACAACCAAAAAACTTTTCATTTTGAACATTCAGCTCGGAGCCCTCAGAGACCTCACGCGCATCGATGTTCATGCGTCCACCGCCGCCTGCCATGAACGAGTCAAGCATTGCAACGATGTCTTCCTCTTGCTTCTTTGTCGGATCAGCCATAAACTTCACCTCCTAAGGCTAGATTATTTTACAGTTTCAAGGTCAATGTCCAGGTCGCCCATGAATACGGCGTCTTCCTTACCAAGTGCGTTCGGGATGATGGAGAAGGTATTGGAGATACCATCCTGAGAGTCACGGAACGGCAACTTAGCTACGGATGCGAGGGATGCTGCAGCACCCTTCTTATCACGGCCGTGCATCGGGTTAGCACCAGGTGCGAAAGGCTGGCCCTTCTTTCTACCATCAGGTGTGTTACCTGTGTTCTTACCATAAGATACGTTAGAAGTGATGGTAAGGATAGAAGTGGTCGGAACACCGTTTCTGTAAACCGGGTTGCTACGAACATAGTTCATAAATCTGGTAACGATCTCACAAGCGATGGAGTCAACGCGGTCATCGTTGTTACCGTACTTCGGGAACTCGCCCTCGGTCTCGAAATCAACGATCAGGCCGTCCTCATCACGGATCGCCTTAACCTTCGCATACTTAATAGCGGACAGGGAGTCAGCAACTACAGACAGACCTGCGATACCGGTTGCGAAGTATCTCTTAACTTCCTTATCATGGAGAGCCATCTGAAGTCTCTCGTAGCAGTACTTATCATGCATGTAGTGGATAACGTTCAATGTATTAACATACAGGGAAGCCTGCCACTTCATCATGTCATCGTAAACAGCCATAACCTCATCGTAATCTAGGTACTCGGAAGTGATCGGACGATACTTAGGACCTACCTGAACCTTTGTGATCTCATCGATACCGCCGTTCATAGCGTACAGGAGACACTTAGCGAGGTTAGCACGTGCACCGAAGAACTGCATTTCCTTACCAACGACCATGGAAGATACGCAGCAAGCGATCGCATAGTCATCACCGTGAAGAGGACGCATAACGTCATCGTTCTCGTACTGGATGGAAGAGGTCTTGATGGACATCTTAGCGCAGTACTTCTTCCAGTTCTCGGGAAGTCTCGGGGACCACAGAACGGTCATGTTCGGCTCCGGAGCGGTTCCGAGGTTATCGAGTGTATTCAGGAAACGGAAGGACATCTTGGAAACCAGCGGACGTCCGTCAACGCCCATACCACCGAGGGACTCAGTAACCCATACCGGGTCACCGGCGAAGATGCTGTTGTACTCAGGTGTACGAGCGAACTTGATGAGACGGAGCTTCATTACGAAGTGGTCAATGAACTCCTGGATCTCAGACTCAGTGAAAGTACCATTAGCAAGGTCACGCTCTGCATAGCAGTCCAGGAAAGTAGCTGTACGGCCAAGGCTCATAGCTGCACCGTTCTGCTCCTTAACAGCACCGAGGTAACCGAAGTAGGTTGCCTGGATAGCTTCCTGTACGTTCTTAGCGGGCTTGGAGATATCGCAGCCATAGAAAGCAGCCATCTTCTTCAGTTCGCCCAGAGCACGGATCTGCTCAGCGATCTCTTCGCGGTCACGGATAACATCGGGAAGCATGATGGAACCGCAAAGGTTCTTCTGCTCCTTCTTATCCTCGATCAGACGATCAACACCGTAAAGAGCTACACGACGATAGTCGCCGATGATACGGCCACGGCCGTAAGCATCCGGAAGACCTGTGATGATGTGGTTGGTACGAGCCACACGCATCTCATCGGTATAAACATCAAATACACCTGCGTTGTGTGTCTTTCTGTGAACAGTGAAGAACTCAACGATCTCAGGGTCTACCTCATAACCGTTATCGGAGCAAGCCTTCATAGCCATGCGGATACCGCCGTAAGGCATCAGAGCTCTCTTGAAAGGAGCGTCTGTCTGGAAACCAACGATCTTCTCGAGATCTTTGTTCAGATAACCTGCTGCGTGAGAGGTAAGGGTGGAAACGACCTTGGTGTCCATATCCAGAACACCGCCTGCTTCTCTTTCTTTCTTGGATAATTCAAGAACCTGTGCCCACAATGTCTTGGTTGCGTCTGTGGGGCCGCAAAGGAATGACTCATCACCTGTGTAAGGTGTGTAATTCCGCTGGATGAAGTCGCGCACATTGACCTGATTTTCCCATGTGCCGCCGACAAAACCTGTCCATTCTTCTCTCATGATTTGCCTCCTGATGAAATATATTTTCCTCATGGACTCGAGGATTGTAAGTAGGCCGGATACGGCCTGATCTCTTGTGTCTGAGTACATTATATTGATTTGAAAAATGCAAGTCAAGGGAGTTTATGTACTTATTTGTATACAAAGTACATGTAAGTACAATGTTTTCGAAAATGTACAATCCATGCGGGTCGGACGCACTTTTGTACTGTCAGATTATTCCGGAAAATATTCGGAATAATTACCCAACACGATCATTTTCCCAGAGGGTGTCCGGAGGCGCGTGAAAACGTTGCGCATGCAGTGGGTTTACTTGACGCGCGTGCGTGTATATGATAAAATAGGTTGAGTCGGCACATTTGACTATAAGCGGGTATGGTGGAATTGGCAGACACGCAAGATTTAGGTTCTTGTGTCGAGAGACGTGCAGGTTCAAGTCCTGTTACCCGCATGCGTCGTCGGCTCGGTCGCGCAAGCCCTTAAGGACGGTTCTTCCTGGCCCCATAGGGGCGGGATGACTGTCTTTTTTTTTGGATCCACGTGTGCCGGATCCTGCGTCCATAGGATGTGGGTTCCTTGGGAGAGGAGCGGCCTGAACAGGAAATCTTTAGATGGGGAAATGACAATGGCTTCTTTTTATGTTTCTGACATTTCTTATGAGGATACATATGCAGCGTTTGGTGACCATTCCGATGTCATGTATGTGAGTCGGAAGAGCTCCAATACAACGCAGGGCGTTGATGGTAAGTATGCATATACATCCTGGTACTATTATGACGAAGAGGAAGAAGATAGTTCGTCGAGCCACCCGGTCCTCTGGGTCATCGGCGGAATGATCCTCGGGGCGCTTCTGATGGGGCTGGTGCTCCTGATCCTTCGGAAGAGGAGAAAAAATGACTCTCCACTGGTCGTGACAGAGACTCCGACGCGGGATGATCTGCTTCGCCAGCGGGCGATCGCATCGAGCAGTTTGCTGCAAGAGAAAACGAACCATTCTGTTGCGTCACGTTCACAGATCGGCTCGGGAGCGTCGGACTACGAAGAAAACCACTCCGTGGAGGTTTGCCGGGCGGATACGATCCCCGGGGAGACGATGGAGATGCTTGCGACCCGGCTTCAGGGCTGCCTGGGGCGTGAAGGGATACGGACCGATCTGACGGATGTTGGAAGAATCCTGGCTGCCTACGCGTGCAATGGTGGCGTGCGGATAGTGGGGGACCGGGATACCCATCCGATGATGCTTACGAGGGCATCGAAAGCGCTTTCCGAATTCTTCTGTGTCAGCCTTCCGGGCAGCGCGGAACCTGCCGCCGATTTTCTCCCGGCGGACGCGTCAGTTCCTTTAAGTTTCCGTACGAAGATCTCCATGACCCGATTAGAGCAGTCCGATCAGGGATCCTTTGGCGGGATGAACCGAGATGTATTTCGCGGGATCCTGCGGGAGACGGAGGAGGAGTACTACCTTCCAGAAGAAGAATGGAACCGTGTGGATGTCTTGCTGGACCGATATACAAAGGATTGGATCAGTCCTGCACGGCACCTGATGATCCGAAATATGGAGAATATCACCACGTGTCTGCTGGCCGTTGGAGCCAGTCCGGACGAGGCGTTGGATTACGCTATTTATCAGGCATTGTTGCTGAGAGTCAACCGGAAAAACAGTCGAAGGACCATGATCACTTTAGGTGAGGCCTTTAACGAACAGTTCCGGGAACGCGAGATGCCGCTGTGTCAGGGCTTCCTGGCCGACTATTTACCGGTGACGCATGAGACCGAAACACCGGAACCGAAGAATCAAACGATCCATGGAGGAGAATATGAACCCAACTAACAATATGCTTTGCGGAACGCTTTTTGAGACGCTTTGGTCTATTCTGTCTTCCAGGGTGGCCATGACACTGTATTTTGTGCTGTTGTTCGGCAGCGTTGCCGCGATCATCATCTCGGTCCTGTACCTGACGACTGAAAAGAAGCAGGCGAAAGTAC
Organism: Lachnospiraceae bacterium; assembly: GCA_017543445.1. Taxonomy (GTDB): domain Bacteria; phylum Bacillota; class Clostridia; order Lachnospirales; family Lachnospiraceae; genus UBA1201. The sequence continues at coordinate 35,695 of JAFYGB010000042.1, forward strand.
CTGAGAAGAAAGAAACGAAAGTCGACGGGGAAGAGGCACCGGAGATGAAGGAAGAGACCTTCACCGGAGCATTGGAGATCATCGATGATGACGACATCACTTCACGTTTCCATACGCTGGTCCAGCTGGATCGGGCTGCGCAGAGATACGTTGCGCCGAAGTATGATAAGGATATCACCTTACCGGTCATTTGCCACAATTTCCGAAACTATGCAGGTTCCGCGCTGGGCTTGTTCTACAGTGAGGAGGATATCCGTAAATTCATCGCCGGCATCGGCGTTTCCCACCTGATGGTCATGCAGGGTCTGTCCGGTACCGGTAAGACTTCGATGGCGACGGCGTTCGGCAGCTATCTGCAGAACCCTTCGACCGTTATTCCCGTGCAGCCCATGTGGAAGGAACGTTCTGACATCATCGGCTATTTCAACGAATTTACGAAGCGGTTCAGTGAGGGCACGCTTCTGAAGAAATTATATGAGGCACGCTACACGGACGAGATGTACGTGATCGTGCTCGATGAGATGAACATTGCCCGCGTGGAATACTATTTCGCGGACTTTTTGTCGCAGATGGAGCTGAGCCCGTCGAACCGTTATCTGGAAGTTGTTTCTGATACCTGGGACGACGATCCGAAGCTTTTGAACCGCGGTATGCTCCGCATTCCGGAAAATGTCTGGTTCATCGGAACCGCGAACAATGACGACTCGACATTTGCCATCTCGGATAAAGTCTACGACCGTGCCATGATGATGAACCTGGACCGCAAGGCCGATATCTTCGAGCCTGAACCGACCGAAGGAGATAAGATCTCGTTTACGCACTTTAAGAAGTTGGTCGAGGAAGCAAAAGAGAAGTACAGCCTCTCTGAGGAGATGAACGAGAAGGTCCGTAAGATCGACGAGTTCCTCACCTCGCAGTACCACATCACTTACGGTAACCGTATCCGCCGCCAGATGGAGGAGTTCGTTCCCGTGTATATCGCTTGCGGCGGCACGGAAATCGAGGCTATCGACGATATGATCGCGAAGAAGGTGTTGCGTAAGCTGGATAGCTTAAGCCCCGTAGTCCTTCGTTATTCGATCGATGCGTTGGAGAATGTATTTGAGACGACGTTCGGTCTCCAGAACATGACACTGTGCCGGGAAAGCCTGGATCGGCTGCGCCGAGCTGCGATGTAAAGGAGGGCGGCTATGAGTCTGAATCAAATGGACCGGTATTACCGGGCGGCCAGGCAGTTTGCCAAAGAACTGAATGACGTGACCATGCCGGCCGATGACGCGGAGCGGAAGCTTCGCGAGCAGTTCGCGCGCGCCGGCACTGAGACAGAGAAGTTGGCGTCGGTTTATTACGATGTGACGATCGAGCGGGACTGGCTCGAGCGGATCGAGGATGCATTGCCCCATTTGGAGGCGGCGATCCGCGAGGACCGGCAGTTCATCAAAACCGAGGGAAATATCACACCGATCGAGCGTGTGCGGAAGGTTTCCCGCACTTCGGTCGAACACCTGTCGCGGCACAGTGAGATGATCACGCATGTGCCGGAAGAAGGCGAGGATCTGATCCCCGATAAACTGAAGGTGTTCGAAAATGAGAGTAATTACGCCATCTATGAGAACCGCGTGCTTTACATGATCCTATGTTACACACGCGATTTCGTGGACTATCGATTTTTTAAGATCTCGCAGGCCCGGAAGGAATGCAACTCCGAGATGGAGTTTCGTAAGTCCATCCTTACGCCGGACGGGCCGCTTCGGATGGAACTGCATTACAGCGACATGACGAACGGCCTGAATAATGCGGAAAACACGGAGATCCTGGCGCGGCTGGAAGCGACTTCCGCGGCGGTCGCCGTGCTTCTGTCCATGCCGCTCATGCGGATCGTAGCGCAGGCACCGATGGTGCAGGCGCCCATCACGCGGACGAACGTCCTGCGTATGGATAAGCATTTCAAAGAAGTCGTTGCACTCTATGATTATCTGAGCTGTTACACAGAGGAAGGTTTTACGCTGGAGCGTCATGAGACGGTGATCTCACCGTTCCCGCCGACGTTACAGAAGTCCGCGATCGATATGACCATGTACACACACTTTTTATACAATGTGTACAGTCACGATCTGATGAAGACTTTGGAGGAACGATACGCTCAGGAAGAGGAGCGTCGGGACGAAGAGGCCAGAAAAAAGCGCGAGGCACGTCTGAAGGCGATCTTCGATGGTAAGAACGCGGGGAATATCTCCCAGGCGGAGTTCCTCGAACTGCTGAGCGAGGCAGTCGCGATCAGCGAAGAAAAAGAAAACAAGATCCGGTCGCTTCTAAATGAAATGGATGCAGCTATGAGTGAGGCGGAAGCGGAAAAACGTCGCTATGATTCGCTGATGAGTGAGGCAGATCGCGGCCGTTCGGAAGCGGATGCGCTTCGCAGGCAGCTTTCGGACACGCGAAAGGAAACGGCTTCGCAGGTAGAAGAAATGCAGGCGAAACTGGATAAGGCACAGGAAGATCTGCTGGCGGAGCGAGAGCGCTGCCGGCTTTTAGAGGCGCGCGTTCTCGGCATGTTGGAACAGTATGGTGTGAAGAAACCGGATGTGGACATGACGGAACGGGAAGAGTTTCTGGAGCTGGAGAAGGAAAAAGATGCCTTCGATCGGTTCTTTGAGCGCAACTGGGGAACTGCAAAACGCAAGATCCGCAAGCGTATTCTGTGGAAGAGGGGGTAAGTCCGGATGGAAGAAAAGAAGGACCGAGTCGTCTGGTTTTGGCGGTTCGTGATATTCGCAGCGATCGCTGTGGTCAGTTCCGTGATGATCATCATCGGATCGGCGTTTTCGGGCGCGAAGAATCTGGCAGATATCTTCGGTACCGGAACACTGCTGCGTTCGGAGACGGTTTACCTCACGGTGATCTTTGCGTTGCTGCTTCCAGTCGTTCTGATCGGCATGACATTGTACATCCTGAAGCAGGGACGTGGCTATCTCTGGAACGGAAAGAAGCGCAGAAGAAAGGATAAATACGCAGATGGCAGACGCTTTCGTGCACTCTGCTCGATCGACAATGTGGCTTTAAACCGTGTGACGAAGCCGGATACCGAGGTGCCGCCGCTGTTTAAGGTATGCGCGGACTTCCGCAAATTTGCCGCATCCAAGTTGCATCTGTACTATGAAGAGGAGGATATCCGTCGGTTTGTGGCCGGATTTGCCGTATCCCGTTTGATGATCATGCAGGGACTGTCCGGTACCGGAAAGACTTCGCTGGCGACGGCGTTCGGCGAGTTTTTGGGAAATCCATCGACCGTTATCTCCGTGCAGCCCATGTGGAAGGAGCGCGCGGACGTCATCGGATACTTTAATGAATTTACAAAGCAGTTCACTGAGAGCCAGCTTCTGAAGAAGTTATATGAGGCGTGCTACTCGGACGACATCCATATCATCGTTTTGGATGAGATGAACATTGCCCGCGTGGAATATTACTTCGCGGACTTCCTGTCGCTGATGGAACTGAGCCCGGAGTCCCGATATCTCGAGATCACCTCGGACCGCTGGGAGAAGGATCCGGCGCTTTTAGAGAGCGGACGCCTGCGTCTGCCGGACAATGTCTGGTTCATCGGCACGGCAAATAACGATGATTCGACATTTGCCATCTCGGATAAGGTCTATGACCGTGCGATGGTAATGAACCTCGATAACAAAGCGAAGCCTTTTTCCGCGAAATTTGATGGCTGCGAGAGGATCTCTTTTGCATCCTTCTGCCACATAACGGAATGGGTAAAACAGACATTCGCCATGACCGCTCGTAACCGCAGAAAGCTTTTGGAGATCGACCGGTACCTCATGGAGAATTATCATATTACGTATGGTAACCGTATCCGCAAGCAGATGGAGGAATATGTTGCCGTCTATATTGCGTGTGGCGGAACCGAGGAAGAAGCACTCGACGATTTTCTGGTGAAGAAGGTACTACGGAAACTGGAGGGACAGAACCCGATCGTGATATCGAATGCCAGAAAGGGACTTTTGCAGAAACTGGATGAACTGTTCGGCGTCGACGGGATGCCGCTGTGCCGGAATTATCTGCATTTCCTGAGCCAGGCCGTGTCGTAGGGGGAACTATGAAGAAACACTTTTCTATGAATATGATCGGGATCTGCGGTGTAGTGATCGCTGCCGTGCTGGTTCTTCTGACGCTGTTGGCGGCGACCGGCAGTTTTCATTACCGCAAGACGGAACTGTTTATCCGGACCAGCTCTGCGGAAAAAAAGTATGATGGTAAACCGCTCAAGAGTTCACAGTGGTTTCTGGTATCCGGAGAGGTAGCGAAAGAGCATAAACTGATCGTGGAGACCCGCGGAAGCCAGACGGAGATCGGAAAGAGCGAGAATGTCGCATCGATCCGGATCGAGGATACTTCCGGTTTAGATGTTACGAATCAGTATGAGATCAAAACCGAGTTCGGTGAACTTGAGGTCGAACGCCGAAAACTGAGTTTCATCAGTGAGAGTGCGGAGAAGATCTGGGACGGGACTCCTTTAGTACAACATACAGTGCGCTTGTATGACGGCAGCGTTTATGGCGATTCCACGTGGGAAGCTTATGAGTTTACCGACCCGATCCAAGTTGGTTTATATCGCAACACCTATCAGATCCGCATTTTGGATGAGAATGGCGAGGATGTCTCGGAAAACTATGAGATCGAACGGGAGTTCGGCGATCTGACGATCCGCCAGGGCTATCTGTTGCTCGCCTCCGGTTCGACGACGAAAGAATACGATGGTTTGGAGCTGACGAACGACGAATGCCGTATCGTAGAAGGGTCGGTAGCCCCGGGACACAAGCTTCAGATGAAGGCCATCGGAAGTATACAGGAAGTCGGTTTTTGCAGAAATACGATCCAGGCGGTCATCGTGGACGCGGATGGTATGGACGTCACGAAGCTCTATGACATTCAGTACAACATGGGACTTTTGACCATCAACCCGCGAAGATTGACCATTCGGACGCTGGATGTGACCCGGCCGTATTATGATAGTGCGGTCGAAAACGACTGGTCTTTAGTCGGCGGCTCCTTGCTGGCGGGCGACGTGCTGAGCGTTACGACCTTGCAAAAGAGCAGTTCGGAGTATGATGAAGAAGTCGGGACGTTCGACAACTCCGTTCTCTACTATGACATAGTGAATGAGAGGGATAATAAGAGCAGAACCGGTTGCTATCAGATCTCATTCCAGTATGGAACATTGGTTCTGACGGAATAAGATGAGCACCGATACAGGAGGCAGACATGTACGAAGAATATGAACAGAAAATGGAGCGGATGGCGCGCATCCTGAAAGTGGTAAAGCGGATCGTTATCGTATTGGTGATCGTGTTACCTCTGTTTTTGGTGTTTTTCTTTTGTGTAGGCTTTCAGTATCGTGCCATGACGTGTAAGAACGTGGTATACGGCGAAACACCGAGGCCGAAGGCGCATTTTACCGCGATCGGAGATATGACGTATGAGTACCGACCGGCGGATTCAGAGGATGCGCAGTGGAGCACAGATGTGCCGGTTTTACCGGGCGAATATGAAGTGCGCGCCCAGATCGTTTCGGTTTTCGGAGTCAAAAAGGAAAGTACCACAAAATTTCAGATCACACCGAAGAAACTGGATGTTGACCTGAAGGATATCTCTACCATGGGGGATCCGCATTATGCGACCGTAACACAAGGAGATTATGAGATCCGCGGACTGGAATATGACGACCGGGTACAGAACGTGAGGGTCCAGATCGATGACAACGGTTCCGTGACGATGCTGTCCTATCATCTGGAGGATATTCAGATCGTGCACGGGAATGGAACGGATGCTATGGATTGTTACATCATCCCGACTAAGACCGCAAAGATCCAGGATACCCGTGATGTCCTTATCGTCGCGGCGGGAAGCCGTACCATGACGTATGAAGGCGATCCGGAAGCATTTTTGGACTATGATGAATGGAGTATCGTATCCGGAAAGCTTCAATCCGGACACACGGCAGAGTTCCATTGCCAATCGATCCAGAATGATATCAACAACCCCTTGCATGCAGTTAATAAAATCGTAAGCGGAGGAATAAAGGACGAAGCGGGGAACTCCGTCGACGATCAGTATAAGGTCGAATTCCGAGATGGAGATTTGAGGTTGCTCCCTCGGAAGGTCACCCTGACCAGTGGTTCTGCGACGAAAGTATACGATGGTACGGCGCTGACGAACCCGGATTATACCGAAGATGGCGTCCTCGAGGGCGACCATTTGGACACACGCTGTATCGGATCGATCGTAGATCCGGGCACGGTCAATAATGATTTCGGGGCAAAAACAGTTAGTAGTGATCGTTTCGGAGACGTTACGAGATGCTATGATTTCACGGAAAAACTCGGGAAACTGAAGGTGACGGCTGCCGGTGGCAATGGCGGAAGCGGCGGAAATGGCGGCGGTGGCGGCGGCATCCGAACCGATGACTGGGGAAATAGACAAGACAAGATCAAAACGGCCGACGAGAGCGGCTTCCAGATAGCTCGAGATGGTTCTGAATTTTCAGCGGCTCGAGACGGTGATTCGAGAGGAAGCTTCCAGTTTGGCGATCAGATGAACAATGCGCAGAGAGTGTTTTCTTTCTACGGACAGAGTGACCGCCTGTATTACTTCCGAGAATATACGTATGGTGAATATACCGGCAGCGGTTTCCTGAAGTCCCAAGGTGAGGAAGCATATAGTGCATGGTCGGATTATCTTATGGGAAATGCGATCCTGAACAGCAGTCGCGGTTATCGGGATATCGTAAGAATCGAAGATCTGGCCCTCGATCATATGGTCTACCCCTATTATATGACAAAGCCTGCAGAGCCCGGTGCAGAAAGCGACAGTTTTGTTTATGAAACCTATTTCGTCCAGGGGTATCTGGATTACACTGCACGTGACGATGAGAATGAGAAGACATACAGAGAATTTGTCTACTCGAAATATCTGGATGTTCCGGCGGACGTGAAGGAGAAACTTCTGGAGCTCGGAGCACAAGAAGGCTTAGCAGAAGGAGAATATGATCTCATTTCCAAAATCGCTGTGTATATCCAGAATGCAGCGGAATACTCCTTTGATTTCGGAACGATCCCGAGCGATGAGGATCTGGTACTGTATTTCCTGACGAAAAGCAAAAAAGGAATATGCCAGCATTTCGCAGCGGCGGCGACTCTTATGTATCGTACGTACGGAATACCCGCAAGGTATGTCGTCGGATTTATGCAGGAGGGACGGCCCGGAAAATGGACGAGCGTGACGACGAACCGTGGACATGCCTGGGTCGAGGTATATGTTGATGGTTACGGTTGGATGCCGGTCGAGGTGACCGGCCAGCCCGGCTTCTCCGGTGAGGTGCCCGGCGGTTATGATTACCAGTATGAAGATGACTGGAATTATGAGGATTTCTTATCGATCACCATAGTGTATGACCGTTACGTCAAGGTTTATGACGGAAAGAAGGGCGACACGCCGATCCTTCATGGACATGTGCTTTCGGGCAGACTTCGTAAGGGCGATAAGATCGAGTTGCAGTCTGTCGTGGTGGAAGACCTGGAGAAATACCGCGTCGTTGGCGACACGTATTTTGACCTTCCGGAGGGGGCGATCCGCATCACCGATTCCGCGGGCAGAGATGTCACAAGCGATTACGATATCGCAGTTGTGGGCCCTCGTTATATCATTCAGGCCAGACCGCTCTCCATTAATGTATATGGCGATTATGGCGAGAATAACGAGTTGTGGCACATGAAACGTATGAATTGGAGTATATCGGATGGTTCTTTGGCTCCGGGACATACGTTGGAAGTCTATTGCGAGGATCCGGATAAAGAGAGTGGGTTCGTCTATTCTCTGTGTACGGTCGGAGAATATAAGATCTGTGCAATGATCCTCGATGAGAATGGAAATAACGTGACATCCAACTACGAACTTTACTCGCAGATCATAATGGACAGGACGAGTAGTTCGACCGATAAAAAAGGCACTACACAACCGGCTACGTTTCCGGTTTACTAGGCACTGATAGAAAAACGAAAGAGTGCATCTTCGGGTCATCCCGGATGCACTCTTTTGATTCGAAAATATAAAAAAGTTGAAATTTAATCTTGACAGTGATAAGATTGCGTGTTACAATCTAAGCAGTGATAAGATTAAAGGAGGCGATACGATGACGGAAAGGACATACCATCATGGGAATCTCAGACAGGAACTGATGGAGAAGGGCTTGCAATATGTGGAGCGATACGGTGTGGAGAGCCTGTCCATGCGGAAACTGGCGGAGTCGTCCGGGGTCAGTTCGGCGGCGCCGTATGCGCATTTTAAGAATAAAGAGGATTTCCTGAAAGCGGTGCAGGAATATATCACCGAGCAGTTTAGTGAGATTTTGAAGAAAACCGCAGAGCGGTGCGGGAACGGCCCGCGACTTCTTTTGGAACTGGGGAAGAGTTACGTGCTGTTTTTCTCGGAGAACCCCACGTATTACCGCTTCCTGTTTACACGAGGAACGCCGGACATCCGGGATTATGAGCCCTTCATGATCTTTTCCTCGGCGGTGTGTACGCAGCCGACGGGGGGAGCAGCCGGTGAGGATGCAGAAGAAAGCCGCGCGAAAACATTGGCCTTGTGGTCCGTGGTCCACGGGCTGGCGCAGATCGCGACCATTCCCGGAGCACTCGACCCGGAACACCTGGAAGAGGAGATCGAACGGATCTTAAACGCAGTCACGATAAAGTAAGATATAAGAGTATATAGAATCAAGTATAATGATAGAGGAGAATAGAAAATGGTAGGAATATATATGAGCGGAACGGGAAATACGAAGCATTGCCTGACGAAGCTGGTGGGGATGCTGGATCGTGAGGCGGAACTGGTGCCGATAGAGCGGGAGGACGCGGCAGCGAAGATCGCGGAGCAGGACCTCATCTACCTCGCCTACCCCACACAGTTTTCCAATGTACCGTACATGGTGAAGGATTTCATCCAGAAGAACCCGGAGATCTGGAAGGGCAAGCGTGTGTTCTGTCTGGTGACGAAGGGGGCATTTTCCGGAGATGTGACCGGATGCGCGGCGCGGGTGCTCAAAAAGTACGGGGCGCAGGTCGTCGGCGGCTTGCAGGTGAAGATGCCCGACTCGGTCTGCGACAGCAAGATGCTGAAGAAATCCGCGGAAGAGAATAAGAAGATCATCCGCGAGGCGGACGAGAAACTCGTGAAGACGGCGGAGATCATCCGCAGCGGCGGTGCCTACCCGCAGGAAGGGCTGTCCTTCTTCGCGCACCTGGCGGGCCTGTTCGGTCAGCGCCTGTGGTCCTACGGCAAGACGAAGAACTACAGTAAGAAGCTGAAGATCAGTGACGCCTGCGTCGGCTGCGGCCTGTGCGCGAAGAATTGCCCGATGAAGAACCTCTCCATTCAGGACGGAAAGGCTGTTTGTTCCGGGAAATGCGCGATGTGCTATCGGTGCATCAGCACCTGCCCGAAACAGGCCATCACCCTGCTCGGAAAGAAGGTCGTGGAGCAGACCCGGTACGAGAAATTTGCAGGCGAAGATAAGTAGAATAGAAGGCTTACAAATCCGGTCCGGCGACGGGCCGGATATTGAAAAAGCGTTGTGAATACTATATAATTGAATAAGTGGTAATTATCGAAACGCGGATTTCCGTGGAGACAGACCTTAAGGTGGCGTAGGCCGCCGGAACAGGGGGACTTTCATGAAGAAACGAGTACTTTCCATATGGTTGATCGTGTTGCTTTCGTTTTCTTTGTGTGCCTGCGAGAAGGAGGGCGATCCTTCGGAGGATGTGAGCGCAGGCGCGACGGAGGGAGGCACGGCCGGAAGCGGTGTGAATGCAGGCCCGGAAAACGGGACCTCATGTGACGACTTCATCGCCATCATGAGCAGCATCAAGGAACACGGAGATCAGACGGCGGCGCTGGGCCTGCCGGTCCACAGTGAGTATTACTACTCATTTGCCGGGGCATCGGTGAGTGCGCTTCGCTATGCCGCAGAGTACATCCTGTGGCTGAAGGGCGAGGGCGACACGCTGGCGAGTTTCACGTCCGGCAGCCGCTACAGTGGCTGGGACACGATCGCCGAGATCAACTACGCCTCTCCTTATACAAGCTATTTTGAAGGGCTCCTGCTCGAGATCCAGGGCAAATATGACGAAAGCATCACTCCTTATGCGACCGCTTCGATCATGCCGCTGTTTCCCGACGAGGGCTTGGATTTCTATTATTTGAAGAAGATGGAGGTCGCGGATCTGTACGCACTGCGGGATCGCCTGCGTGACCTGGAGGAGCAGATCTATTCGGCCTACACACCGGATCTTAAGGGACGCGATTGGAACCGGCAGTGGTTCAGCGCAGAGTATCTGGTCGGCCTTTCCTCCGAAAGTGTAAAGAACGAGGATTATGCGAAGGCGCTGGATTATGCGAAGCTGGCGCTGAAAGCCGACCCGTTTTCGGCCAATGTCTGGAGGAACGCGGCAGCCTGTGCGCTGTTTGCAGAGGATCTGGTCCTGACCGGAAGTTACATTGACGAGGGACTGGCTGTATTTCCCGAGGACGAAGGCTTGCTTGACTTGCGTCGGGCCTTCCTGAAAGCCGGCGAAGAAATGGAGGCAGAGCTATGAAGAAGATAAAGAAGATCCTTCCGATCGTATTGGTATTCACGCTTTCTCTGCTGTTCGTTTTCTCGGTTTCGGCAGAGATCGAAACAAATAATTCGAATATCATCTACGGCATCGATTATGACCGTATCACACAGAAAACCGGCGGGACGGAGAAGCATCCCGTAGAACTGAAACTCGGGGAGCTGACGTTTAAGGGCGAGCTGTCCGGCGAGTTCGGCCTGAGCATGGAAGAACTGAATAAGATCATTCGGGAGACATTGGACGAAAAAGACCTGACGGTGGAACGGGTCGCCGTGATCAATCAGCTGGCGCACCAGTTGCAGAACCGGGCGACGGCGATGTGGGGCGAGCAGAGCCTGGAAGCTTTACTCGGCACGATCTCGATTCCGGGGGTACCGATCAGCGCCGGTGATATCTATTCCCATTTGATGAAAGACGACGTGATGCCGGCGGTGACGTCGAATACTCTCACCGCGGCCCAGATGGCAGCGGATCAGTCGATGAAAGCGACACTGAAGGCTGGAAAGGCGGTCGGTAAGGTCACGAAGGCCGGTGCGAAAGCGGTGCCGGTCCTCGGTACGGTCGTTTCGACCGCGATCAGTGTGAAAGGCTTGAACGATGGCGAAAAGCAGTTCGAGGATTATCTGGCCGCGGTGGAGCAGAACCTCGCGATCGTCAACGATTTCTACGCAGCCTGCAGCCGCAAGGCGGTCGCATTGGCCGAAAGCAACGACAGCCAGAACGTCTGGAAGATCAAATTCCCGCAGACTACACAGAAGTATAAGTGCACCATCTGGGGTATCCCGGACAATGTTATGCGGGTGACCCTGAAGGGTGAACTGACAAACAGCGGCGCAGGCATGGCCGGCGATTACACCGGAACGATCTCCCTCGAGTTTGATAAGGAGGACATCTCCCCGCTTGAGACGCATCTGGAAGACACCTCGGGTTTCGCGCCGATGAAGAGTGTTCTTTATTCGGTCGGTGGTTATCGGAAGATAAAGGACGAGCCCGAGACGGTATCGATCCTGACGCGTTCGATGGAAGGAAAAGTGACTCTTCATGTGAGTGAAACGACCGGGACGGCGCACCCGAAGTTTGCAGGTTCCCTGTCCTCCGAAAAAGATGAGACATCCTTCATGTTGAACCGAAACATGGAATGGAGGGACGACTCTGCGGCGGCCCTCGGAGCCGTTGGTATTACGGAAGCGAAGATCAATTCTTTCGATCTTACGAAGATGACGGTGATATCTTCTTCGCGGGTCGAGCGTAATGGTACGGAGCAGGTACGAGAGGACAATGTCACAGACTTCTCGCAGGATCCAGGCACGGTATTTTCACCGGTCGATGTCGACCCGGTGTTCACGATCGATTTTTCCAAATGATGAGGAATGAGGAGATACATATATGAAGAAGATGAGGTATTCGATAGCAGTCGGCCTGGTTGCGGGCCTGCTTTCATTGGCCGCGTGTAACAGCTCAGATAAAGGCGGTAACACCACCGCTGCTTTCATAGATGACGACCCGCCGCTTACGAGAGAGGATCGTAGCGCGGAGACGACGAAGAGCGCGGAGAGCGTTGCGGACCCTGCGACGGAAGCTGCGCCAGGACAGACGGCGGCAGCTCTCCCGGATTTTTCCTCGATCCTGGCCGGAAATGGTTCGACCGGTACGGTCTGGGGGCAGATGGACGCCAACACGAGGCAGGAGATCATCGCCGCGGCGAAAGCCCAGGGCTATGATGTTTCGTTCGATGCGGATGGTCACATGACCCTAAAGGGTGAAGGCGTGGATTTCGTCCAAAACTCGGACGGCACATGGACCATGAAGAGCGAGGATGGAGATGTCGCGCAGTATGGTGGAAACTGGCCGGACAATGCGTTCACGCGCCTGATCCCGAAGCCAGACTTCCCGATCCTGGCCGCAAACACTTCCGAGGATGAGTTCACCGCGGCTTTCCAGAATGTCTCGGTCGAGAAGATCAAGGCATATGCGTCAAAACTGAAGGAATGCGGTTTCACGATCGATCCGGAGGAAGAGGACGAAACGACCTACGGTATAGTCGTCTACTGCTACACCGCATATAATGCGGACGGCTACTATGTCGATCTTTCCTTTGCGGCCGGCACCGCAGGGCTCACGATCGGAAAGCAGTAAACCTGAGAAAATGGTGGAAGGAAATTTGTAGGGCCACGAAAATGTCGCTGCTTCTTATTTCAGTCTTGAAACAAAGATCATTATCTGCTATACTATGTATGAGGTTTTAAGATGCTTGCTTTTAGGGAGGTTCAACTATGAAGAAGAAAATGATGGCACTTTTTGTTGCGTCGCAGTTCTGGTTTTGCAAATCGTAGTTTGCTTTGCGGCGGATTACACATCCTCGCAATCAGGTAGTATTGGAGGCTGTCCCGTTGAAGCGAGCAACATGATCAGAGAGGACAAAAAGCATGCAAATGCATATACGACGATATCTGGCGCTGGAAATAACTCGTCTGTATCTGTGACGGCTACGTATTACTATATTGGGGTTTCTGGAAATTATGTTGGGATGACCGGGGAGTATTATGGTGGAAGCAGTGGATCGAGTGGATGTGGTTTCCCCAAAGATGTTCCGAATGACCATTATCGTTTCTATCGTGCCGAATCGACACATTATGCATATTATCAACAAGGCGTGTTTTATGTTCCTAGTTTGGTTACTATCCCGTAGTATTGGGAAAAATTACGTGACAGGCGGCGAAGTCGGTTTTCGATTTCGCCGTTCATTTTAGGGAGGATTCAGATGAAAAAGAATGCCATAGCCTATTTGGTTCTTGCCATGTCGCTTGTGGGATGTAGAAAAGGTTCAGTTTCTGATTCGGCTATTCCTGAAGTAACCGTGGCTACAATTGCTGACCATTTGGAGAACAATTCTTTGGAATACTCGCCTGACAGCGATGAAGATGGAAAAAACAAACAAGTGCTGAAACTGTGGTTGCATCCAACCACATCACATGGGAACTGGGCTTTTATGGGGTTCCAGATTCTAAAGGGTGTGAAACAATCAATCGTATTTTATTTGAGAAAGGATATGATTGCGAGGTAAATTTTGTAAAAACAGGTGCATACGCAGCTGGAATGGAACCTTCATGGCAGGAGGCATATGAAGTTGATCATTCACCGATAGATATTCTTTTTACTGGTAGCTGGAACATGAATCAATCCGAAGCTATTGATTATGTTCAGGATAAATATGTTCCGCTTACAGAGTATTTAGATACTGAGAAAGGGAGACCTTTGAAAGATTTTTTCACCCCCTATGAATGGGCATACAACTCCTATGGTGGTGTTATCTACGCTATTCCTTTGACGATCAGCCCGGTGGATACTTCAGCATCATCCTATCTTTACGTTGCAGATAGATATGCGAAGGCATTTGATGGTTATGATGGGTCATATTCTAAACTTATGGAATTGTTCATGTGCCTTCATCGAGATGATGAGGTGATTGTTTTACAGGAAATAGAAGCCCTGGAGAGCTTCATGGAATATCAGAGATTTCTCTACCGCATTCCATATGATCCGTTAGAACAACGATTTATTACCGCTTCAGAGATGAACAACGATTGTGATATGATCAATTGCATGATGGAAGACCTTCGAAGGGGGCGACTGGCACTCCCACAATTGGGAAAAATCGAAGATGAGCAAGTATTTGCCTTTGTAAACTATGGAAAAATAAAGATAGATGGATATACCGAGTTTCCGCTGAACAAGGCGGCGTGTTATATAAACTATAATATGTCTTATGGGGTGTCTAAGAAAAGTGAGAAACAGGATCTTGCTCTTGAGATTCTTACTGCGTGTTATACAGACCCAGAAATTGCGGAGATAATGCTTCCAGAGATGAATGGGCAGAGTGGTATCTCGTCAAGAAGAGATTTGATGTTAACAGAAGAGATTGGACCTATTCAGAACCTCGCGCCTCTTCTTACGGATGAGCAGAAGAACTTGATTTCGCAATATCCATATATGACGCTTTTTTCGGATATGTTGGTATGCATTTATGATAGGGAACTACAGATGGAACGATGGGTTATAAATGATGGATTTGATATAAATGCCATAATGAAGTCAATGGATACACCTGAATATCAGGATCTATTGAAAGAGCTGAATACTCAGATAACAGAGTATCTGAAAAATGTGACTGATTATGAGTGAGACTACATAGCTATCAAGTTTTTTGTTTCAGATGAAAGGATAGAAGATGAATAAAACATATCGAATCGGCTTCATGATGACAGTTTGTCTCGTCCTATTTGGCTGTAAGGAAAAGGAGCCAATTAGTGAAACTAAAGGACTAGAAACGCTTGACGTGTGTTCCGAAAATGCAGTTTCTTCGACAATATCGGATGCATATGGTGACAGAACGGACATAGTGATTTATAATGGAGCCTCACACAATGCGTTCGCTGAACAATATGCGCTGTTTCAGGAGTATTCGGATCAAGGGCGCGTTTCACTACATTATTATGATGTATTGACCGGAAAAAGCAGTTACTATTGCTTTGATCCAGGGTGTGAACATAAACCGCCACAGTTCGATATGATCACAGGAGAATATGATTTTGCCAATGGTTATATCGTGAAATGTTCAGAAGGTGATGAACCAGGTGTGTTGTATGATCATTTTGGCCAGAGGATCCGTGATTTACCTTTTGCCGTGGGGCATTTGGTACAGAGTGATCATTATATTCTGGCATTATGGGCGATGAATGGCGAATACTGGTATTATCTTTATGACCCAATCGATGACAAGATTCTTCAAAAGGTCAACGGATCAAATAGGTTCTTTTTGGAGGCGGCAGTCGGGGAGAGTTACTATGGAAACGAAAACAATCAAATTTTCTATATTTCATCAACGGATTTTTGGGAGGGGCATATAGAGAAGGCGATTATTATTTCAAATAATAGATAGGAAAAGGGAAAAGGAATGTCACCGAAGATTTTGATCGTTGAAGATGATGTGCAGATCCAGGATGTGCTGCGGATCTTGCTGGCAAAAAACGGGTACGAGACGGTAAGCGCGTACTCAGGGACGGAGGCGCTTTTGGTGTGCGATGCTTCCGTGGATCTGACGTTGCTGGATCTGATGCTTCCGGGGAAGAACGGAAGCGAGATTCTGGAAGAGATAAAGGAGAAATCGAAGGCGCCGGTGATCGTGTTGAGTGCGATCACGGATGTGATGTCGAAAGTGGACCTGTTGTCGCTAGGGGCGGATGACTATGTGACGAAGCCCTTCCAGAACGAGGAACTGCTGGCGCGTATCACGGCGCGGCTTCGTGCGGCGGGGCAGGCAGCATTGCCCGCAAAGGCAAACATATTAACGTTTAAGGATCTGGAGATCAACACGGACGACTACTCGGTTTTGTGCGCCGGCAGGGATGCCGAGCTGACCGCGATCGAGTACGCGCTGTTGGAACTGTTCGTGCGCAACCGCAACCGCACGTGCACGAAGAGTATGATCTATGATTCGATCTGGAATTATGATGATGGCGTGGATGATAACGCGCTGAATGTACATATCAGTAAATTGCGCAAAAAGTTGAAGGACTGCAACCCGAACGAAGAGTATATCGAGACCGTTTGGGGCATCGGATACCGACTTAAGAAATAGGCTGTGTGATACTACGGATCGCTCCGTCCGGGACTTTTCGAGCCTGGTATCACAAATAAGACTTTCTTAAGGATTCTCTTAAGGGTTTGTTTAGACATGGCTGTTATGATGTACATGTAAGAAACAAACACACGGCAATGCCGAGACTTAAGGAGGAAAGAAACACCATGCGCGATGTAGTTATCAAGACGCATAATCTTACTAAGAAATATGGTTCGTTCACGGCGCTTGAGAACGCGAACATGACCATTTACCAAGGGGATATCTACGGTCTGATCGGACGGAATGGAGCCGGCAAGACGACGGCCATGAAGATACTGACAGGTCTGACCGACCAGACCGGCGGCGATTATGAGATCTTCGGAAAGGCTTCAAAGGACTCCGCATCGATCCGCCGCCGCGTCGGCTGCCTGATCGAGAACCCGGCGTTCTTCGAGAACATGACCGCTTATCAGAACCTTCGCTACTATTGTTATCAGAAAGGCATCGCAGATCTGTCGAAGATCGACGAGGTACTCGATTTCGTTAATCTGCAGGATGCTAAGAATAAGAAATTCAAGACTTTTTCGCTGGGTATGAAGCAGCGCCTCGGCATTGCATTTGCCATCATGGATAATCCGGACCTCGTCGTTCTCGATGAGCCGATCAATGGTCTGGACCCGATCGGCATCGCGGAACTTCGTGATACGTTCCACATGCTGGCACACGAGAGAGGCATGACGCTGATGATCTCCAGCCACATTCTTTCCGAACTCTACGCTTTGGCAAACCGCTTCCTGATCATTGACCACGGACGTGTGCTCAAAGAGATCTCGAAAGAGGAACTGGACAATGAGTGCAGCCGCGCGACCGTCCTTCGTGTAAACGATGTTAAGGGCACCTGCGTTATCCTCGAGAGGGATCATCAGATCAAGAACTTCAAGGTCATCGACGATGGGGAGATCCGCATTTACGATGAGCACTTGCAGACCGCCGGCCTGAATCGTTCGCTCGTTCAGAGCGGCATCGAGGTATCTCAGATCTTCGAGACCGGTATTTCGCTGGAAGATTATTTCAAGAAAGTGATCGAGGAGGAAGAAAGATGATCAACATGATTCGCGCGGAGAAATACCGCCTCACCAAAACCAAAGGTTTCTATATTTTCTGGGGTCTGATCCTTCTGGTCGTTATCCTGGATCTTGCTACAAATACTATCGGCGCTATCGGCTTGGGAGTCGGGATCGACACGGACGAAATGCCGACCTATACAAAAGACATCATGTTTTTGATGGGTAATTTCAATTTCTATTTCTTTTTGTTGATGCCCGTGTTCTCGATCGTGGTCGGCGAGTTTTCCGACCACATCGTTAAGAATACCATCAGTTCTGCGATCAGCAAGTCGCGCTTCTTTGTATACAAATATGTGATCTGCGTAGTTTACGGCGTTTTGGTCTTCCTGGTTGTAAATGTTGGTTTTTACGGTCTGTACGCGATCTTCCGTTCGGACTATGGAAGAGCCGATTTCGGAGTTTACATGTCCCGGGTCATGGGCCAGCTTCCGTTGATCGTGATGCTGCTGAGCGTATTTGTGACGGTTGCTTTCCTGTTCCGTAAGGGAGCGGCATACAACTCGGTCATGATCATCGCACCGTTTTTATTCGAGGTTATCCTCGGTATCTGCATGGCTATTCCGGGCTTGAAGGATTTCTCCTTCCTGAGCAAAGTGATCCGGTATGAGGTCAGCACGGTGATGTATAACATCGGAAGCGGGATCGATTTTATGGGATCGTATTATCGGAACATCCTGATCGCATGTGTTGCAATTACGGTTCTGACTTTCCTGCTTGGATACAGTTCTTTCAAAAAACGTGAACTGTGATCGGATATAAGACGCGGGCATATGCCGAAGGTCCTCTTCGGCATATGCTTCCGCATTTTTGAAAAACATACGAAAAGAGGGCTGGTTTATGGACATATTTATGGTGATCATGATCCTTCTGGCGGCGGTCGGCTTTGTAGCGGGCGCCGTGTTTTTCGTGTTGTTCCTGCAGCAACGCAAGGAGATGAAAAGCATTGACCGCCAACTCTCGGAACTGATCGGGGCCTCGACGAACCAGTTGGTGCACACGGAGAACGGGCTCGGGGCGGACCTGATCAAAACGGTCAATTCCCTCCTGACCCGCATGCAGACGATCCGCGTGGAGTATGCCCGGCGCAGCCATACGATCGACCAGATGCTGACGAATATCTCGCACGACCTGCGGACGCCGTTGACGTCGGCCATGGGCTATATGAACCTCGTTTTGGACTCGAACCTGTCGGAGGAGGAGAAGGAGCGCGAGCTCGAGATCGTTCGGCGCCGTCTGGTCCGCCTGGAGGAACTGATCAATTCGTTCTTTGAATTCTCGTCGATCATTTCCCGCGGAGAGGCGCCGAAGAAGGAGCCGATGAACCTCGTGCAGGCGCTGGAGGAGGCGGTCTCGCATGCCTACGACGATTTCTCCGCCGCCGGGCGCAAGATCGACCTGCAGTGCGAGGGGCGCAAATGGATGCTGGATTCGAATTATGCGATGCTCATGCGTATCTTTGATAACCTGATCGGAAATGCGAAGAAGCATGGTATCGGGGATCTGACGATCCTGGCGCAAAAGACGGAAGAGGGATATCGCGTGGAATTCACCAATCCCAGCCCGGAGTCGATCGACGTATCGCGTGTGTTTGATGAGTTCTACACGACGGACATTTCCCGTACGAACGGAAGTTCCGGCCTGGGTCTGGCCATCGCGAAGCAGTTCACGGAGATGCTCGGCGGCAAGATCACTGCGAAGACGGAAGAAGGAAACTTTACCATCGGGCTGGAATTTGCAATTTCAGAGTAAGAATCAAAAAAACTTGTTTGCTCAACTTGCGCAAACAAGTTTGCATAAATCGGATCAAGGAAGCAAACCATGGAGAATCAATGGAATCACTATGTGATATATTACAAGGACGCGGCGGTCGCCCATTTTCATACGTATGAGGATGGCACGTACGCCTATGGACCGAACCTGGGATTATCGGAGGAGACACACGAGGAGCTGAAAGCGCTTGGGCTCGGGGAGGCCAGAAAGGGCAGACGGCCGCCGAAGGCATTGTCCGCTCTAATGGCAAAGAAGTAGCGTGTGCCCGGAAGAATGGTTCGCACTGCCGTATGAGGAGTTCATTGACCGCGTGTTGACGCTGGTTTCGGCCGCGCACTACGGGTTCACACGGGAGATACTTCTGAAGAGGGAAGGGCTGAAGGAGTTCTTCGAGTTTTCGTAAGAGAGTATACATAAAGCAGAGGCGCCGCGGGTCTCCCCGCGGCGCCTCTCTTTGTGTGGTTTTGTATTCTACAGTTTAATCTTCGATCAGTCGGGATTCGAACTCGACGTAGGTCGCCGGGGTCCCGTCCGGAACCACGACGGTGTAGTCGTAGAATTCTTCGCCGGTTTGTTCTTTGATCTCGGCAAATGTAATCGGTACAGAGACGACTTCATTGTTGCTGTCCAGATACTGATTGTAGTACTGCAGGAACTGTCCGCCCTGGCGTACACCGCCGGACAACAGGGTCTCATTTTCCAGGAACCAGATCGCTTTCTCCATGGTCGTTGCACTGATCATGATCGCGGCCTCCGAGCCGGAGATCTCCAGATCGACGCCCTTATCCACCAGAAGGGCACTCTGGCTGAATTCTCCATCCAGATACAGGCCATAACTATACGACTGGTCTTCGTTGATGATGAGGGTACCGGAACCGGTGAACGTGACGCTACCGCCGTAGTGGAAGCCCCAGATCGTGATCTGGCCGATGTGGTTCTCGCCGATGAGTTTGATCGTGAAACCATTGCCCATCAGGTTGACACCCAGGGAGTCAGCCGTACAGTTCTCCAGGGTCAGGACGTTCGTCGACTCGTCATAGGAAGCGCCTTCGACTTCGCCGAGTTCATTACTGCCGAGGATGGGGTTGGTCCAAGCAGCGCCCATATGCAGGTATCGGTATTGGCGTTCATCGTTAACTATAAAACGGATAAACTCTTCGGGGCCATAGACGTCACCTGCGTAGACGCCGGCAAAATCCGGTGCCAGGTTCGACAGGCTCGGGAAGCCCGAATCGCCGACTTCATAGTAGCCGGGACCGTGACTGTTCAGGAAGGACTGATAGGTGATGACTTCCTTATAGACGGCGTAGATATGGCCGCCCAGGAGCACCATTCGTTCGGGGCTGTCGAGGCTGCCGGAGATGATCGCGTCGTCGCTGAGCGCATAGCCCAGGAATTCGCGAGTCCGGTCGAGCTCTTCCATGTACTTTCGGCTGCCACCCCAGGACTTCAGCCACTTCTTTACCTCGTCGATCGGGTCCTCTAAGGAAAGGGAAGAGGTGAATGATTCTTCTTCCGGGTCCGGATGGAGGACGATGTACTGGGTCCAGATCTGCTCTTCGGCGTCGCGGATCGATCCCTCCGGGTACGAGAGTAACTCGGGCAATGTAACCTCCTCCGTCGGCTCTTCGGTGGGTTCTTCGGTGGGCTCTTCCGTGGGTTCTTCCGTCGGATCTTCGATATTATCCGTCGGGATCTCAGGTATCGTCGTTTCATCCGTGGGGGATATTACCACGATATTGTCGAACGGAGAGTCATCTTTGTTGTGTCCCAGAAAATCCAGACCGAGCAGGTCGTAGTTGAAGGACGCAAAGACAATGCTTAAGGTCGCTATGACCGCGGCGATCGGTGCGAAGAGGTTCCGGATGATTTCGCGTTTTTTCTTTCGGTGGTGCGCCTCGGAACGCGGATCGTCGTTTTGCGGTCGAGAGTACATCGTTGGCATGTCCGTGTATTCCGGTGTCATCGGCGGGACCTCGGGCGCCGGTTCGGCGATCTCCGTTGTCATCTTATATTCATCCGGAGGCATAGAGTACTCCTCCGGTAATCTTCTGTATTCCATAGTAGCCACACCTCCTTTCATGTATTAAAGGATGATGGGATCGGCATATCAGTTCTTGTTGTCGAGATGCACATCCATCTGCGGGAAAGGTACCTCTACCGACAGCTTGCGGAAACCGAGAAGCAGGTCGTGGTTCAAAACGCGGGCGCCGGTGTAGATGTCTTTTTCATCGACATCGACTACGAAACGAAGAACGACGGAACTGTCGGCCAGCTCCTGCACGCCGAGGTAGCGGGGTGCGGCCTTCATGATGTCCTGGTGGTTCGCAAAGATCTGTTCCATAAGGGCAGGAATTTCAGCTTCCAGTTTCTCCAGATCGGTCGCGTACGGAATGCCGATGTTGCTGACGCTGCGGGATGTTTTATCGGAGCGGTTCAGCAGGTTCTGCATCGCTGAGTTGTTGACGATCTTAACATTGCCACCCGGATCGGTGATGCTGGTGGTGCGGATGCCGATATTTGTTACGGTGCCGCGGAAGCCACCGATCTCTACGATGTCACCGACGTTGTATTGATTTTCAAAGAGCATGAAGGTACCGGTCACTACGTCAGCGATCAGGCTCTCAGCGGAGAAGCCGACGATCAAAGCTAAGATCCCGACACTGGCTACGATGGTCGATACATTGGCCCCGAGGATCGAAAGACCCCAGCAGAGGATGACGATCGCGGTCAGGTACTTCAGCATACTGGTGAAGATCGAGAGGACGGAGCGCGCACGATGGTTCTCCGGTTTGAACAGGCTCAGGATCAGCACGAGCAGGGTCTCGACGAGTAGGACGCCGGAGATCATGCAGATGAGGTACAAAAGCTTCACGCCGTTGAAATCCATAAAGGCTTTCTTGAGATCCTTGAAGTCAAACAGATCTGCGATGAGGCCGACTGCAAAAGCTGCGGCCAGGACTACGGCCAGGCAAATAAGCCGGATGATAAGGGGTTTCTTCTTCATAGCATATCCCTCCTTTGGTGATACTTAGTTCGGGCGGCAGGGCCCGAAAGGGTGAAAAAAATCCATAGGATATTTCCTTTGTCCGAATTCGCTATTTCGCTGTCCGACAACGGAGATGATCCTATGGATCTTCATTTATTTAGTTATTCAACTCCGTTTTCTACGGCATTTTGAATGTTCAGGTAACTGGTACCATTTTCCTTTTCATAACGGTCGGCACAAGTCTTGCAGACGCCGTTACATCCGTGGTTGATCGCTTCTTCAACGGAATTCTCGGTCTTTGTGTCGCTGCTGTTGATGTGCTGACAATCTTCATACAGATGGTATTTCTTACCGAACTGCGTGTAGTATACGTGGTTCGCATACTTGACCTGCTCGGTCTTCTCTTCGGAAGAGATCGGGCTCCACTCGATGCCAAACAGTACGCCGATCACGAGTGCGATACCGACTGCGATACCGCAGATCTTCTTCATCTGAGGATCCTTGTTTTCCTTATCGGTCAGGATGATGATGAGGAACGGCAGGAATGCAACGATGCAGGCGATCACGCCCATGTTGTTCCACAGGAAGAATTTCAGTTTATTCTTCTTCGATGCGGGGTCAATGTGGTTCGCTTTCTTCCAAAGCAGGGAACCGACGATGACGAGGATCAGGTCGACAACGATCAGGATCACAATAGCAACGATGGTGTTCATGAATGTGATCTCGAGTTTACCGGTGTAGAGGCAGATCGCGAAGATCTCGCAAACGATGGCCAGTACCCAGCAAATGATGGCGCCGATCCTTCGCTCCATGGCTCCGGCGGTGCTGTACGGTTTCTCGGGTTTCTTCGCGGAGGAAGCCTTCGCAGCGGGCTTCTCTTCGGAAACTTTTTCCGCTGTCTTCTTCACGGTCTCTTCAACCTTCGCAGCGGTTTTTTCTGCTTTTTCAGCGGTCTTTGCAGCTGTTGCCTTCGCGGAAGCAGCCTTTTCTGCTACAGGCTTCTCGGCAGTGGTTTTCTTCGCCCTAGTCGTCTTAGCAGTGCTCTCGGTCTCTTTTTTTTCGGCCATACGATCATACTCCTTTATGACTTTTTTATTTTCTCGTTCGGCGGGTATTCCGCCCTCACTCCTTACATTCCCATTATATACCATATTTAGTGTTATTTCAATGAAAAAAGGCAAAATTTATTGACTTTTTCATGCATTCGGATGATAATGAAACTACATAAATCCTTGTTTCTGTATTTTGGGAGGAGCCTACATGTTTCAAGTCCGCTTCGGAACGCCGCAGCCGGTCATTTTCCATGAGGTCGATGCGACTATCGGCATGGATATTGAGGTCCGCGCACGGATCAATGGCTGGTGTGACGTGGAAGATTACGATACGACCCTATATGAAAGTGAAGAGCAGGTGAAACAGGCCATCAAGGGCAATTGCCAGGCGATCTTCACACGTTGTCTGAACGACAACTGGGACCGAAATTATTCGGTCATCCGCGAATGGTATCGGTTTCTGGCGCCGCTGTTTAGCGACGAATTGAAGATGATCGGTATCCAGGCTTCGACTACGATCAATGCGCTGTCGATCCCGGACGAGGACCGAAACCAGATCCGCGACTATTACAGGAAGACAAACGCAGATCAACCGCAGACATTCGGACCGGATGAGACTGTAAAACCCCCGCTCACCAACGATAACGGAACCGTAAAAACACAGTATAGATACTGTCCGAACTGCGGGCATAAGGCACAGGAGGGGATGAAGTTCTGCTCCGAGTGCGGAACGAAACTGTACACAGCGGAGTCGACACCAAAGCCTGTCAGCAACCCCACGAATGTTCCGGTCAACGGATTTGTCGGAATGGGCATGATGGGGATGTTCGGCATGATGGGGATGCCACAGATCGATCCCAAGACCCGGGCATTCTCGTACAAAACGAGTGGAATGGCCTACCTGTCCGGCTGTGATCTGACGATTACAGAAGCGGAAGGAAAACTAACAGCGTCGTTACGCCAGACCGGGGTGAAGCCAGAGAATGCGAAGACATTTGAGGTGGATGACGCGTTTTTCGATCGCGTGACGGCGCTCATCGACAAATACGACGGCGACTCCTGGGACGGTTTTCATCGACGCGTGGAAGGTGCTCTGGACGGCGACTCGTTCTCCTTCTCGTTTCGAAACGGGAAGGGGCGCACCATCAGCGCTTCCGGTTATGTAGCTCGCCCGGCCGGCATCCGCGCCGCAATGGATGAGATCCTGCCGCTGTTTGTCGCAGAGAGCGAGAAGATCTTCCCCAATATTCCCAAAGCCTTCGAGAAATATATCGAAGAAGAAGTCATAGCGAAGTACGGCGAGAGTAATCGAAACGTGAAGTACGGCGACTTTATCGGACAGGCGCCCTATGTTTACGAGGATCCCGGCTACTTCAACCAGGGGGTGAATGATGTCCCCGCGGGCGTTCTCGGATACGGGATCTTTAAGGATTTCCCGGGTAATGATGAACGAAATCCCGGCTATCGTGCCGTGGTCGCGCTGGTCACGAAGGATCAGGATGAGGACGACGACTGGGACAATACCGGCCTGAAACTTCAGTACTACGCGATGGATCGCCCCGGGGAGGCAAAACTCCTGCAAGAGGTCCAGGTGCGGAAACATCTGGTGCGCGGGCAGAGCGGTCGACTGAGCGTTTCTCCGTTCATCGGCCCCGGCCGCACGTCGATCTCAGTCTACTATGAGGAGCGGCTGGATTACGGCGATAAGGTGCGCGAGTACGGCCTGCGGACGTTCCAGCTGACAGCGACGGAGATGCGAGAGGTCGGCAGTGAGACCGTCCCGGTCATGCAGGGAGAAGAGAAGATCTCGGCGGAAGGCATTGACCGCTTGTGCAAACTGGCGGAGCGGACCGGCATCGTGTTCGTTTCGATCAACTGGGAAAATGAATGGCGGCGCACCGGCTTCATCGACTGCGAATTGCGCGGCGGCTTCGTGTCCTACAACTGGTTCAGCCATATCGACCGCAACAACCTGGAGAACACGACCGGCCCGAAGGGACAGCCCATCGAGGACTGTTATATTACCATCGTCAAACTGTGACCTCGCTGAAGGAATGCGAAGGCACGATTAATATTTTAGATCATACAAAGGAGATGTATAGTTATGGATCTTTCTGCATTATTATCCGGTCTGATCACCGATGACACCGTTAAGCAGGTCAGCAAGAAGACAAAGGCTTCAAAGAAGGACGTGACCAGCGTGCTTACGTCCGCCCTGCCGATGCTGATCGCGAACGGCAACCAGACCACGACGCAGCAGGTCGCACAGGCCAGCGGCGTCAGCCAGAACGCAACTTCGAACATCTTAAGCGCGGCGGCTCCGATGCTGCTCGGCTCCCTCGGCGGCGGTTCGAACAGTTCTTCGAGCAGTTCCTCCTCGGGCAATGCGTCCGCAGGCGGCATCAATCTGGGCCTGATCACCTCCCTCCTGGGCGCGGTGGACCTCGGCAAACTGACCTCCGGCCTGATGGGCCTCGTATCCACGAATACCTCGAAGGAAGAAAAAGAAGAGAAGGACGAGAAGCCGTCCGGTTCCGGTAAGAAGCCTGCATCATCCGGCAAGAAGCCCTCTTCCGGTAAGAAGCCCGCATCGTCCGGCAAGAAAACCTCGAGTTCCGCGAAGAAGCCTGCATCGTCTGGTAAGAAGCCTGCCTCCGGGAAGAAAGAAGAGTCTTCTGGAAGTCCGCTGAGTGCCGTTACAGGGCTCCTGGGGAAGCTGTTTAAATGATATTTCAGTGACTTTCTGTCGGCGGGATAAACCCCGCCGACATTTTTTATGTGTATGGACAAATCCCTGTTTTTGTGGTATCATATTACAAAAGACCCGGAGGGTATTTTCGGGGCAGTGGAATTGAACGAAAACGGAGGAGTTTGGATGGATAAAAAATTTGTAGCCTACATCGGATCCTACACAAACTACGGAAAAAGCAAGGGAATCGCTATGTTTGATGTGGACGCCGAGAAGGGCATCCTGACGAAAAAAGGCGATATAGAGGTGCACAACTGTTCGGCGATCTGTGCATCGAGAGATGGTAAGTTTGTTTATGCAGTAGTGGACGAAGGTGTGGCCGCATTCGCGGTAGAGAAGGACGGAAACCTGCGTCCCCTGAATACAGGAAGCATCCGCGGCATGCGCGGCTGCAGCATCGATGTGGATTCGAAGAACCGTTTCCTGATCGTGGCAGGTTACCACGACAGTAAGTTGACCGTGGTGAAGATCGAAGACGACGGAAGCGTGGGCCCGGTGACGGACTCCTATTTTGAGCAGGGCTACGGCAGCGTGGTAGAGGGTAACTTCAATCCGCATATCACCTGCGTGAAATTCTCCCCGGATGAGAACTATGTCTGCGCAGTAGTGCAGGCACTCGACCATATTAAGATCTTCCGCCTGGATCCGCGGGACGGAACATTGTCCTTTGCGGACGTGGTACGTTGTGAGCTTGACTCGCACCCGCGTAAGATGGAATTCTCCCCGGACGGACGTCATCTCTACATTATGTCCGAGAAGAAGTCTTACATCGCGGTGTATGACTATGCGGACGGCGGCCAGCGCCCGGTGATCGGCTTTAAGCAGCTGGTTTCGACGCAGCCGAAGAAGGGCAGCAGTTTCTCCGTAGCGTGCGCACTGGAGATCCCGCCGAGCGGTCGCTATGTGATCGCGGCAAATGCAGGCGCGAATACGATCGCATTGTTCGATCGTAACGACGAGAACGGCCTGCTGTACCAGCGCTTCGTGCTCCCGGTCAGCGGCGATTTTCCGAAGCGTGTCGTGATGCTCCCGGGTGAGCAGTACCTTTTGAGTTTGAACCATGTGTCGAATTCCGTGACCTGTTTCCACGTTATGGAAGATAAGAAGTACATGGTGATGAATGGTCGCAGCATCGACGTGGATTACCCGAACTGCTGCGCAGTAGTTGAGATTTAAAGGAGGGACTTTGGATGGCAGAATACAGTTATGACCAAATGCTTACGTGGGTCGGCGTTTTCTCGGATAAGATGAACGTCAGCCCGGAGAAGATCAAACTCCTCAATCTGTGCGGTAAGATCCGCAATGTCGTATCGACGATCGAGACACACAAACGTGTGATCCTGTTTGCAAATGAAACGAAGCCGGATCTGTTCTACGAGATCTGGGAGGCAGGCCTCGGCGAGTATGATCTGTGGTATGCGAAGGGCCTGACGCCCGGCGGCGAGATCATTAAGACGACGGCGTCCCAGCTGATGGATACGAAGATCACCGAACCGATGGTCGTTTTCATCATGAATGAGAAGACCCGCGAGTCCCTGCGTTTCGGTATCAAAAACGAAGTTTTCGCGCGCGGCCCCATCCGTTACGTGGGCAATGAGATCCGTGCCGTGATCATGAGCTTGCTTGCCGTCGATATGCATGATATCATGTATTTCGTCAGCGCCGAGACGATCGCCATCGAGGCGGCCATGGCTTCCCAGGAAGGCACGATGATCGCCATCGAATGCGACGACGGTTCCTTCCACTCGATGGAGGAGAACGTAGAGAAGTTCAAACTGCACAACGTTGAGATCGTTCGTGGCTTTGACGAAGATAAACTGGCACCGCTGCCTATGCCGCGCCTGTCCTTTATCGTTGCGACGAAGTATCTCGAGCGTGACCTCGAGCGTTTGCTTCGCAAGCAGCCGAAACAGCAGTTTGTCATCTATACATTGGACCTGGGCATCCTGTCCCAGATCAAGGGTATCTTTGAACGTCAGGGGATCCGCGACATGGAAGTACGTCAGATCACAGTATCCAAACTGGGATCCGACGGCGTGTTCCAGACCGAACCGAGCCCGTGGCTCATCACCGGAACGACGATGGAATAAAGAACTTAAGGGAACAGTTAACAGATGAAGACCAAAGAGAAGACCGAACAGCAGCTTCGGCAGGAAAAAAGAGAGCGCATGCGCCGATTGAGTACGCCGAATAAGGCGGAAGACCCGGCTGCGAAGCACGGCAAGCAGATCAAGGAACTCTCGGATAAGATCTCCTATGAGGATCGTCCGCTCCATAAGATCTCGTTTCGCGCTTCCTTAGACGCGGTCATGACGACCCTCTGCCTGATCGTGATCGTCATTCTGATCCTGTTCCTTTGTGTTTTGGTGCCGGATGCACATAAGAAGAAGGCCGATGCGGAGAGTACGGCAGAGCCCCAGACGGAGATCTCGGTCGAGATGCCCGTCATGGACATGGGGGCTTGGGACGTTACATGGACCGCGAAGCGTTAAGGGAGGTCCGAATGGATTTATTTGATTATATGCGCGAGACCTCCATGAAGCAGGAGGCGCCGCTTGCATCGCGGATGCGTCCGACCTCACTCGACGAGGTGGTGGGACAGCAGCACATCCTGGGAAAGGGCATGCTGCTCTATCGTGCGATCACGACCGATAAACTCAGTTCCGTCATCTTTTACGGGCCTCCGGGCACCGGAAAGACGACATTGGCCCGCGTCATCGCTAACACGACGAAGGCGCAGTTCACACAGATAAACGCCACCGTGGCCGGTAAAAAGGACATGGAGGACATAACCAAACAGGCGAAGGAAACCTACGGCATGTACGGCCGTAGGACTATCCTTTTTATAGACGAAATTCATCGTTTCAATAAGGGACAGCAGGATTACCTGCTTCCGTTTGTGGAGGATGGGACGGTCGTGCTGATCGGCGCGACCACGGAGAACCCGTTCTTCGAGGTGAACGGAGCGTTGCTATCCCGTTCCATGATCTTTGAATTGAAACCCCTCTCCCGCGAGGATATCGAAGTTTTGATCCACCGCGCGGTGACGGATCGGGAAAAAGGCATGGGAAGTTACAACGCCGAGATCGAGCCGGACGCGGTGCACTTCCTGTCCGATATCGCAGGCGGCGACGCCCGCCGGGCACTGAACGCCATCGAACTGGCGGTGCTGTCCACGGAACCCGATGCAGACGGAAAGATCCGCCTGACACTCGCCGTCATGGAGAGCTGCGTGCAGAAGCGCGCGGTCCGCTACGATAAGGACGGCGATAACCACTACGACACGATCAGCGCGTTCATCAAGAGTATGCGAGGCTCCGATCCGGACGCCGCAGTCTACTACCTGGCGCGCATGCTTTATTCCGGCGAGGACGTGAAGTTCATCGCCCGCCGTATTATGATCTGCGCCGCTGAGGACGTGGGCAATGCGGACCCGCAGGCACTGCAGGTGGCGGTCGCCGCCGCACAGGCCGTCGAGCGCATCGGCATGCCGGAGTCGCAGATCATCCTGGCACAGGCGGCCGCGTATGTGGCGACGGCGCCGAAGTCGAATTCTGCAGTCGAGGCGATCTACGCTGCCATGAATTACGTGCAGACGCATCCGCAGGCCCCGATCCCGCCGCATCTGCAGGACGCGCACTACAAGGGGGCGAAGAAACTCGGGCACGGACTGGAGTACAAATACGCGCACGATTTTCCGAACCATTATGTGAAACAGCAATATCTGCCGGACGACGTCCTGGGGACGGTGTTCTACGAACTGTCCGACCAGGGTTACGAGAAGAAGTTAAAAGAGTGGATGGAGTATATCAAAGGTGAGTGAGTATATTTTTTGTTTTGATCTGGATGCGACCGTGACGAAGGTGGAGATCCTGCCCGAGATCGCGAAAGCATTGCCCGAGGATGATCTGGGCGAGAAGATGCGCCAGATCACGGAGCGGACCATGGCGGGGGAGCTGCCGTTTGAGGAGAGTTTCCGTTCGCGCGTCAATATCCTCTTGCAGGTGCCGGTATCGACTGTGCGGGAGATCATCGGGCGAGTGCCGATCAATGAGCAGATGGCGGCGTTCATCCGCGAGCATGCGGACCGTTGCTACATCGTGACCGGAAACCTGGACATCTGGATCTGCGACCTGATGGAGCGGATGGGCCTGAAGCCCGACCACGTGCTGTGTTCGCACGCGACGGTGGTGGACGATAAGATCGTTTCGGTCGATGAGGTCATCGATAAGGGTAAGGCGATCGCGAAGCTGCCGCACCCGTTCGTGGCGATCGGCGATGGCAATAACGACGCCGAGATGGTCGGCGCGGCGGAGGTCGGCATCGGCTTCGGCGGCGTGCGCGAGATCGCGCCCGCGGTCCTGAATAACGCGACACACGCGGTATACACGGAGGAGAAATTATGTCAATTCCTAAGACGATTGTTATAAGCGCTGCCGGCATGGGCACGCGGCTCGGCATCGGCACCACGAAGGCGCTGATCGATATCGACGGAAAGCCGCTGATCATTCGCCAGCTCGAGCTTTTGAAAGATTACGACGACATTCGCGTCGTGGTCGGATATCAGATGGAACGCGTCATCGAAGTGGTGAATTCGTTCCGCAAGGACGTTTTGTTCGTTTTCAACCATAACTATAAGAATACCGGTACCGGTGGAAGCTTTTCGCTGGCACTGCCGTTCGCGCGGGAACTGGTGGTTTCCCTGGACGGTGACCTTCTGGTACACCCGGATGATCTGCGGCGTGTACTGGAGAGCGATAAAGAGTGCGCTTGCGGCGGCGTGATCAGCACGGAGAACCCGATGCGCATGATCACACGTAAGGGCGAGGACGGAAAGATCTACGGCGTAGGTTTCTCACGTGACGAGGGCGACTACGAGTGGACCGGACTGGCGCAGGTGCGCACGGCACGGCTTACCCCCGGCGACCGCCACGTCTGCGACATGCTGACCCCGCTGCTTCCTCTGGAGATGGTGGAGATCCGCACGAAGGAAGTGGACACCCCGACCGACTATAAGCACGCGATCGCGTGGGTGAAGAACGGATATAAGGAGTAAACATGGACGAACCCAGATTTTACGAGCAGGCGGAGCTGGACCGCATCCATAAGATGGAACTGGAGATTCTGGTGGATTTCATGACCATCTGCGAGAAGAACCACCTGCATTACTTTGCGCTGGCCGGGACCGGCATCGGCGCGATCCGCCACGGCGGCTTCATCCCGTGGGATGACGACATCGACATCGGCCTGCCGCGTGCGGACTTCGAGAAATTCATCCGCATCGTCGAGGCGGAGATGGGCGATAAATACTATGTGCTCAATATCGAGCATGACCCGCGGTTCCCGCTGACATCGACCCGCTTGTGCATCCGCGGTACACGGTTTGTGGAACGCGCGTTCATGGAAGTGGATTGCCCGCTGGGTATCTTCCTCGATCTGTACGCGTTCGATAACCTGGCGGACGGGAAGTTCGCGTACCAGAAGCAGGTGTGGACGGCGTGGTTCTGGAGCAAACTGATCATTCTGCGCAGCATTCGCCGCCCGGTTTTATACCAGAGCGGACTGAAGGCGAAGCTGATCTGGGCGGCCTGCGGCCTCGTGCACGACGCGATGGTGCTGTGCCGGATCTCGCCGCAGTGGCTGTATAAGCATTGCAAGAAGAACCTGACGAAGTATAACTATAAGAAGACGAAGCGGTTCGGCTATCCCTGCGATACGAACCCGCATTGGAATACACTGTATAAAGAAGACACGTTCCCGACGAAACGCTGGAAGTTCGAGAATGTGCTGCTTCGCTTCCCGAAGGACATGGAGAAGATGCTCCACGGTTTCTATGGGGACACATACATGACGCTTCCGCCTGTGGAGAAGCGGAAGACGCATTACCCGTATATTCTGGATTTCGGCGATGGGACCGGAAGAGAAGAAGAGAAATGAGGATAGTTTATGCAAGCGATCTTACTTGCTGCCGGCATGGGCAGACGATTGAAGAAGCATACCGCGGATAAGACGAAATGTATGGTCGAGGTCGGCGGTGTGACGTTGATCGAGCGGGCGCTTTCGCTTTTGGACACGAAGGGGATGGCGCGCATCTGCATCGTGTGCGGATATCAAAAGGAGAAACTGAAAGAGTTCGTGGGCGGGCTTAGCGTGAAGACGCCGATCGAGTTCATCGACAACGACCTCTACGAAACGACGAATAACCTGTACTCCCTGCATCTGGCGGCGGACCGCTTGGCGCAGGATGATTCGCTGGTGCTGGAGTCGGACATCCTGTTCGAGGACGCCGTGCTTTCGCGCCTGTTGGCGGAGGATAAGCCGTGCGTGACCTTCGTTGCGCAACCGGAGCCTTGGATGGACGGCGTTCTGGTGACGCTGGACGCGAATGCGCGCATCGAGGAGTTCGTCAGTGCGGAGACCTTCCGCGCGGATGCTTACGCTTCCTACTATAAGACGGTGAGCATGTACCGTTTCTCCCGTGCGTTTTTGAATTCGACCTACCTGCCGTTTTTGGCGGCGCACGTGGCTGCATTTTCCGATGAGGCGACGTACCAGTCGGTGTTGAAGGTGGTGGATTTTCCGGGACGTCCGGTCATCGACACGCTGCTTCTTTCCGGTGAGCGTTGGTACGAGATCAATGACATCCAGGATATCGACATCGCGGAGTCGATCTTCGCTGAGGGCGAGGACCGCCTGCGGAAATATCTGTCACGTTACGGCGGCTACTGGCGTTACCACGGCCTCTACGATTTCTGCTATCTGGTTAATCCGTACTTCCCGAACGAGCGTTTCTTAAACGAGATGAAGTCGCATTTTGACGTGCTGATCCGTGAGTACCCTTCCGGGCAGGCGGTGAATTCGACCCTCGCTGCGAAGTATTTCGAGGTGCTGCCGGAACAGATCTGCGTGGGCAATGGAAGCGCGGAGCTGATCAAGTCGCTGATGGAGCAGCTGGAAGGGAAGATGGGCATGGCGTATCCGACCTTCGAAGAGTACGCGCATCGGCGTGCGCCGGGAGACATGATCCCCTTCTTTGTGAAAGAAAAAGACTTCAAATATACGGTCGATGACCTGATGGATTTCTACGAGGAACATCCGGTGAAGAGCATTGCCCTCGTGAACCCGGATAACCCGACGGGACACCTGATCCCGCGCAATGACATCCTGCGTCTGGCGGCGTGGATGCGCGAGCGCGACATGATGCTCATCGTGGATGAGAGTTTCATCGATTTTGCGAAGACCGGAACGCCCGGCCAGAGCTACTATGACGAGCACATGTCCCGGACGCTTCTGGTTCCGGAGATCCTGGATGAGTATCCGAACATCGTCGTGATCAAAAGTATCTCGAAGTCCTTCGGCGTAGCGGGCCTGCGCCTCGGCGTGCTCGCCAGCGGCAACCGCGCCCTCATCGCGTGGATGAAGAAGGACATCGCCATCTGGAACATCAATTCATTTGCCGAGTACTACATGCAGATCATCGAGAAGTATAAGGCGGATTATGAGGAGGCGATGGTGCGCTTCAAGGAGGTCCGCGTGCGCTACATGGAGATGCTTTCGCGTGTGGCAAACCTGCAGGTCTATCCCTCGCAGGCAAACTACATCATGGCGCGGGTGACCGGAGTTATGTCTTCGCACAGACTGGCAGATGTACTGCTGAACAAATATAATATTCTGATAAAGGACCTGTCTACGAAGGAAGGACTGGACCACGAAGATTTCGTTCGACTGTCTATCAAGACCGACGAAGAAAACGAGGCGCTGGTGAAAGCACTGTGCGAGATACTGGGATGCGTCAATGCGTGACAGTGGGGACGGTTCTCTTTGTCACATTTAGGCTGAGGCGAGCCACAGGGGGACTGCACGCGGAATACGATCCCTTTCGGTCAGGTCGCTCGTCATGAAAAACATGCCGCTCGTTCGACGCCGGATTCGAGGGGGCCCGCTTCGACAGAGGCCGTTTTCTTGATGAAAACGCCCTCAGCTCGCGCGAAAAGCGATCTCGGAAATCGCTTTTCTCCCCTCATCCGTCATCTCACTTGCAGTGTTTTTCTATGACTCGTTCTAATGCCCGCGCGGGATCGTATTCCGCGGTAGGCTACACTGTGGCGAGCCTGGGTGTGGCAAGGGGTGCTGGCCAAAACGTTACAATATTATAAGCCAAGGAATTGGTACCACGACAGAAAGCCCCTGTCAAGGCCGAGCCGCCTACGGCGGTGCTTCGCAGCCTGGACAGGGCCTTTTTGTCGTGGTACGTGGTGATCAAGGTCGATGTAAGGCGGCGTACGCCGCTTACGTCGGCCTGTTTTTATGGGGTGGGGAGAGGAAAAGCAACCAGGGGAGAAGGAAAGGAAGCTTCTGGTGGTCTGGCGGGGTGGAAGAGAGGATTGGGAGAAGGGAAAAGGCAACCAAATGACTAGGAAAACATGATTACGGTGGTCGGCTGGAAATGGCGGCTAACACAAGAGACAATAGTTGCAAGGAAGTTAGTCAAATGCAAGTTTGAAAGGAGCAGAAACTGAGGTAGCGGCTAACAAAGGGGATGAAATGAGAAAGAATGTTACCTCCCCCCAAAAAAAGAAATCCAAGATTTAAGAATTATTTAAGGAAATACCTCTTGACACGGTATACTATGCGTGGTATAGTATGTCGCGTAAGGAGGTATTTTCTATGGACATCCAGTTAAAACGAGGACTGCTTGATGTTTGTGTGTTGGCCGCGATCAAGAATGAAGATTCGTACGGCTATCAAATCATCAAGGACCTGAAGCCTTATGTGGAACTATCCGAGTCGACACTGTATCCGATCCTGCGCAGGCTCGAGACAGCGCAGTTGCTTACGGTGTGGAGTGCGGAGCACAACGGAAGGCTTCGAAAGTATTATCGAATCACACCGGCGGGGCTGGCCCGCATTGAAGAGTTTAAAGAAGAGTGGGGCGAGATCGTCTCGATTTATACATTTATTGTCAGGGAGGATTGATTGACATGACTAAGTTTGAATTTCTTACAGCTGTGCGCAGCCGGCTGTACGGTCTGCCGGCGGAGGATGTGCAACGTTCGCTGGATTATTTCGCGGAGATGATCGATGATCATATCGAAGACGGAATGAGCGAAGCGGAAGCGGTTGCCGCGATTGGAACGCCTGATGAGGCTGCGGCAAGCATCCTGGGAGAGGTACCCCTGACGAAGATCGTAGCGACGAAGATCAAGCCGAAGAGAAACCTTCACGTTTGGGAGATCGTACTCCTTGTGTTGTTCGCTCCGGCGCTGTTCGGACTCGCGATCGCGGCGGTCGCCCTCATCTTTTCTGCCTATGTTACGGTATTTTCCATCGCGATCGCTACATTTTCCTGTGTGCTGGCATTCTCGATCAGTTCGGTCGCATGCATCCTATATGCACCATACCAGATCGTGACCGGTTCGGTGATGCAGGGTCTGTGTTACATTGGCTTTGCATTGACCTTCATCGGTTTGGCGATTCTGTTCTTCCACTTGACTATGGTATTAGGTAAGGCAGCATCGATCATGATCAAAAAAATGATGACGGGACTGAAAAGAGTGATCGTCGGAAAGAGGGACTGATATGAGTAAAGGTAAAAAGACATCGCTTATCATTGCGATCGTATTTATAGTCAGCGGTTTAGCACTTTCATTTACCGCATTTGCCGTGATGGGTTTCGACTTCAAGAAGTTCGAGACCGTCAAATATGAAATGGAGGAGATCAAGCCCGAGGGCGATTTCTCCAAGATCTCCGTAGACTCGGACGAAGATGTCATATTCGCCGTATCCGAGGACGGAACCACCCGCGTTACCTACCCGGTATATAAGGATGCGCCCCACGACATCCGCGTGGAGAATGATACACTGAAGGTTTTGGTGCATAAAGAAGACTGGCACTGGACGGCGAATATCTTCATCCCGCACATCTCTTTCAGCAGCGCTAAGGTAACGATCTATCTGCCGAAGAATGTATACGAGAGCCTGAATGTCGAGACCGGTAGCGGCGACGTCGTTATTCCCGAGAACTTCACGTTCGGCGATATGACGATAAAGGCATCCAGCGGTGATGTGAGCAGCAAAGCACAGGTCACCGGAGCACAGAACATCAAAACCTCCAGCGGTAACATTGTTGATAAGAACACAAAGTCGGAGAAGCTCTCCCTGACTGCTACGAGCGGTGACATCTGGCTGGAATCCGCCAATGTAACCGAGACCCTGGAAGTGAAGACCTCCAGCGGAGATATCACACTGAAAAATGTTAAGGGTGGCGCGAAGTTCACCGCGGAACATACCAGCGGCAATCTGCGCGTGGAAGACGGTGAATTCGCCGACACAGTGATGGAAGCTTCCAGCGGAGACACAACGCTTATGTCCATCAACACTGCAAGCCTTTCTGCGAAAGCTGCGAGCGGTGACCTCTGGCTCGGAACGGTTCAGGCGACCGGAACCACGACGCTTAAAACATCCAGCGGCGACATCACGGTAAAGAAAGCGACATTAGCCGATACCGCGATCGAGGCAACCAGCGGCGAGGTATATGTGGAGCAGGCAACGGCTCAGGAATTCGAATGCCTGACCACGAGTGGCGACATCGTTTTGAAGAAGTTCGACGCGGATAACCTGACCATTAAGGCATCCAGCGGTGATGTAAGAGTAGAACTGCTTAGCGCTAAGAATTACACGGTTCATACCAACAGCGGATCCACGCACTATCCGGATGACGGGGGCAACGGCACCTGCAAGGTGACCACCTCCAGCGGCGACGTACGTATCAAAGTTGTAGACTGAATGAATTGACCCGATTTTCCAGAAAGGAGGCACTAAAGTATGGATTACACGGTTAGACCTATGACGATCGATGATTATGCATCGATGTTGATGCTTTGGGGAAGTTCCGAGCAGAACCTTCAGACGCTGGATCCTGCGGAAGATAGTTACGACGGGATCGCGAAGTATCTGTCGCGTAACCATAACTCCTGCTTCGCTGCCGAGAAGGATGGAAACATGATCGGCATGGTCCTGTCCGGCTTGTACGGACAGCGGGCGGTCATTCGCAAGACGTGTGTGCACCCGGACTTTCAGCGCATGGGCGTCGACACCTACCTGGTCGCGCTCGCGCAGGAAGCTTTGGCGAAAGAGTCACAGTGAACAACGGAAAGATCGATTCCATAGATAGGAAACAGGGGAGTGTCCCGAGACGCTCCCCTGTTCCTTTGCGAGAAGTGGATTTTTACAAAAAGAAAGGAAAAAGTAAGGTTTCCCATATTGACGTCGCGGCCGGGATGGTGCATAATTAAAACGACAGACGTAGTACGACAGACGTGGTAAATGAAAGATCGTACATGCGGGTCGAATCAGAGTCCGGGAGGTGGAATATGGCGATCAGCAGTGACGTGATCCGTGGATATAATGACACGATCATACTATATGTTCTATTGAATTCGGATTCCTATGGTTACGAGATCTCGAAGGAGATCCGGCGCCTGACGGATGATAAATATGTGATCAAAGAAACAACGCTGTATTCGGCATTTACCCGGATGGAACGAAACGGATATATCGAGTCGTTCGAGGTGGAACCGGAGGCCGAGGGCACGGGAAAACGACGCACGTACTACCGCATCACCGAAGCGGGACGGGCGTACTATCAGGAAAAGTGTGAAGAATGGCTGCTCACGAAAGATGTGATGGCGCATTTCATCCTCGAAGATCCGGTGAAACGATAAGGAGATACTATGGAAACGATCCGTGACTATTTGAATAATATGTTTTCAAAATATCCGTCCACTCCGGAGATCCTGCGCGCGAAGAGCGAGCTGGGTCAGATGATGGAGGATAAATACAACGAACTAATCGCCGAGGGTAAGAATAAAAACGAGGCGATCGGCACGGTGATCTCCGAATTCGGAGACGTGGACGAGCTCATTGCCGATATCGGCGGCACGTCGAAGCCGCAGGAGGAGAGCCCTGCTGCGGATGCGAATAAGCCTGCCGGCGTGATCCTGTCTTCCGTGGGCAATGCTTCATTTGCCGGAAACGACCCGAGTCGGACGACGGCAAACTACGCGCCGGAGCAGCCGGTGTATGGTAATATGCAGGGCGATGCGCAACCGCAGTACTCCG
>JAFYGB010000043.1 GCA_017543445.1 Lachnospiraceae bacterium
AACTCCTCAGCCTTTGCGATCGCGCCCTTCATGCCCTTCGCCCCTTCGGTCAGAACGATCTCTGCGCCGTACGCCTTCAGGATGTTTCTACGCTCTACGCTCATGGTCTCAGGCATGGTCAGGATGATGCGATATCCCTTCGCTGCTGCAATGGCAGCCAGACCGATACCTGTGTTGCCGCTGGTCGGCTCGATGATCACGGAGCCTTCCTTCAAAAGTCCCTTCGCTTCCGCGTCCTCGATCATCGCCTTCGCGATACGATCCTTAACGCTTCCCGCCGGGTTGAAATATTCCAATTTAACGAGTACTGTAGCCTGCAAGCCCAGTTCTTTCTCGATGTTCACTACCTCTACCAAAGGTGTATTTCCGATCAATCCCAATGTTCCCTTATAAATGTTAGCCATGATAATGTCCTCTCTTTCTTTACTCTAAATCATTATACTTATTTTGTAGTCTTATTCAAGTCATTCAGGTGCGAGTCATTCGACAACACTTATATTGAGATGTGATAAAAACGGTTGAAATAAACATCTTCCAAACCTCCTTTGTGGTTCGATGGTGTAATCATATCACTATTCGCCTAGTATGTCAATAGGTTTTCTATGATTTTTTCAAAAAAATTTAAAAAGAGTTGCAGAGGTCTTCTGCAACTCTTTCATACGGAGTATTTCTGCTTATTTTTCGTTCTTCAGTAAGCCCTTGAGAGGATTGACCGTAACGTCGAATTCCGGACGGTAATTCGTAGGTTCGCGGTCATCCCAGGACGGAGAATTCCAGATCGTCGTGGAGATCTCGGACTGATAATCCTCTGGCGTCTCGCCGGCCGGATGCTTCAGGAAGAGGTTCTCCGGATCAGCGGAAAGCTTCGCGCGCTCGTGATCGGTCTTCCAGATCTCTTCGAAGGGGATCAACGGAACGATTCTTTCCTCGTAGCCCTTGAAGAAACTCTTGCTGTCGCCGATTCCTCTGCCCTCGCGGAAGAATGTGTACTTGGCAAATGTAGGGATGGAATACAGTTCACGCAGGTAGCCCCAGATGTTCTTGTATTCCGTGATCCTCTTCTTCATCGGTCCGATGGAACGGAAATAGCCGATCTCCCAGCGAACTAGGGATACATAAGCACGGATATCGGAGTCAGTAATGTAATCACCGAAGATGAAGCGGTTCGTTTCCAGTCGCTTATCGAGCTTCTCAAGGGAATCGAAGAAATCCTCGTAGCCTTCGTTATAAGCTTCCCATGAAACGCCGAACGCCATACGATAGTGGCCGTTGTTGATGTGCGGGAAGAGCCAGTCATTGAACTCGTCGATCTCTTTGCGGTACTTCTTCGGATAGAGATCTGGCGCATCCACGGGCTGGAACTTACGAAACTGTACCTCGATGTAGTTCGACAGACGGTGATAGTCATTATTGACCGCCTTCTTCTCTTTCACGTCAACGAAGGTCGGTGTGGTCGCGCGGCCCTTATACTCGGGGTTTGCGTTCTTATAGAACTCGGACAGGAAGTGTACACCTGTGATCGGATCTTTGAAATCCTTCTGATCCGCGAATCCATGGCCGTACTTATTCGTCTCACCGGAGTGACTGGTCGTCTGATCCGCGATGACATCCTGCAGGCCCAGAAGATCTCTGGCGATCACAGGACGGTTCGACCAGTTACAGCCGTGCGCCCAATAGATGGCGAAACGGTTCGCTTCTGCTTTATGCTCTCCTTCCTTATCGCCGAACGGAACGATGAAGGAGTTCGGCTGACGTACGAACACGCCGCGTTCGTTCGTCTCGTCGTTCTGCTCATTCGGTCTCGGAGCCAGTCCGCCGGCCTCCGCCGCAAACTGCTCTGCCAATTCATCGGTATATGCGCTCTTAGCGCTTGCTTTTCTGGGAAATTCCAAACTGCAACTATTACTCATGATCATATTCTCCTTTTCTGGGTTTTTCCTTTATCGTTTGGATCGCTCTCTCGATCCGTTCGAGGGCTTCCTTCAGGAAACTCCGGCTCGTGGCCAGATTGATCCGCTGGAATCCTTTGCCTTGCTTACCAAAAATGTAGCCGTCGTCCAGCCACAATTTCGCTTTATTGACTATGAGCTCCTGAAGCTCCGTAGTACTCAGTCCCAGGTCCCGGAAATCCATCCAGACGAGGTAGGTCCCCTCGGGTTCGATCACCTTTACCTGCGGAATGTGCTGCTTCACAAACTCCTTCAGGAACTGCAGGTTCTCATAGATATATTGCGTGACCGCACGGTACCATTCGTCACCGTACAGGTACGCTGCCTTCGTCGCTACCAGGCCGAATGCATTGACCTGGCTGTAACCCGCCGCACCGATCTGCTTACGCAATTTGTGCCGCAACTCCCGGTTCGGGACCAGGATGTCAGCGATCTGCACCGCCGCCAGGTTAAACGTCTTGCTTGAGGATGTACAGACGATACTGCTGTCCTGCAGGCGTTCATCCACGTTCAACAGCGAAATGTGCTTATGTCCGGGATAGACGAAATCCGCGTGGATCTCATCGCTGACGATGATCACCTCGTGTGCGAGGCAAATGTCCGCCAGACGCTTCAGTTCTTCCTTCGTCCAGACTCTCCCGACCGGGTTGTGCGGACTACATAACAGGAACAGTTTCACCCGATACTCTTCGATCTTCTTCTCGAAATCCACAAAGTCGATCTCGTATCGGCCGTCCTTCTGGACCAGATCGTTGCTGACTACCTTGCGTCCGTTGTCGACGATCACCTCCGTCATCGGATAATAGACGGGCTGCTGAAGAAGTACGTAGTCGCCTTCCTCGGTATAAGCCTTTACCGCCGCCGCGAGGGCGAATACCACGCCGGGGGTGTTCAGTATCCACTCCGGTTGGATCGTAAGATCGTGCTGTTTCTTCAGCCATCCTGCGACCGCTGCATCATAATCTTCGCGGGGATCGGTATATCCGAAGATCCCGTGCCGGGCCCGTTCTTCCAGAGCTTCTATAACGAAACTGGAAGTCTTGAAGTCCATGTCGGCTACCCAGAAGGGCAATACATCCGCAGGCTTCCCACGTCTTACGGCAAAATCGAACTTCAGGCTGTCCGTATTCGTACGCTCGACGATGGTGTCAAAATTCAGATTTTGCTCTTTTCGCTCATCCGTAAACGCCATAATGCTCCTCTCCTTCTGTGTTCATACTTTAAACGATTCAAAAGCCTGTGTAAGGTCTGCGATCAGATCCTTTTCATCTTCCAGGCCCGCGGAAAGCCGCAGAACCCGGTCCGTGATTCCATTGGCCAGG
This sequence comes from Lachnospiraceae bacterium, assembly GCA_017543445.1. GTDB lineage: Bacteria > Bacillota > Clostridia > Lachnospirales > Lachnospiraceae > UBA1201. The sequence continues at coordinate 3,272 of JAFYGB010000043.1, forward strand.
CGCTCTTCTTCCGGAACATCCGCATGTGTCTGCGTCACCGGATACGTGAGTAAGGTCTCCGTACCGCCCAGGCTCTCCGCAAACGGGATCAGTTTCGTATGCTTCAAAACATGGAGCGCGAGTTCCTTACTTGCGACCTCAAAGGAAAGCATGGAGCCGAACCCCGTCGCCTGTTTCTTGCTGATCTCGTAACCTTCCGAACCCTGGATGCCCGGATAACAGACCCGCGTTACATTCGGATTCTTCTGGAGCCATTCCACGATGGCCTGCGCGTTTTTCTGCGCTTTTTCCAACCGTACGGGCAATGTCTTGATGCCCCGGAGGATCAGCCAGCTGTCAAACGGCGCCAGGCCCGATCCGGTGGTTTTGATGAGAAAACGCAAACGATCCGAGATCTCCTGCGAATTCGTCACCGCAAATCCGGCCAATGTGTCATTGTGTCCGCCTAAGAACTTCGTGCCGCTGTGGATCACGATATCGGCGCCCAGAGCCAGCGGTTTTTGAAAGTAAGGCGTCAAAAATGTATTGTCCACGATGAGAAGCAGTCCGTGCCGCTTTGCGATCTCGGACATCTTCTGAATGTCCGTCACATTCATCATCGGGTTCGTCGGCGTCTCGATATAGATCGCCTTCGTATGTTCGTTTATACAGGCCTCCACGTCATCCTTGCTGCAATTCGCATGTGTGAACGTAATTCCGTTCTTGACGCTTACGTTTTCAAACAAGCGAATGCTGCCTCCATAGAGGTCTGCCTCGGTGATCAGATGATCTCCGGGTTTGAATAATTCCATCACTGCCGCAATCGCCGCCATACCACTGGCATAAGCCAACGCGTCGATGCCGCCTTCGAGGGAAGCAACGACCTGCTCCAGTTGCGCCCGGGTCGGGTTCTGCAGACGACTGTAATCAAAGCCCGTGCTCCTGCCCACTTCGGGATGTTCGAACGTTGCGGTTTGATAGTTCGGAAAACTGATCGCTCCGGTGGATTCTTTCTCGAATTTCTTATGCTCTCCGTAGATGCATCTCGTGGCAAAGCCGAATTCTTCCCGACCATCTATTGTTTTGTTATCCTCTGTCTTGCCAAACTCAGTTGCGTCGCTCCCCCATGTTTCACCAAAGTTTGCGGGATCCAGGTATTTCTCGACCAGAACACATACGAAGTCTGGTTTAAAACCTGTCGGATGAGGCCTCGCCGGTCTTTTATGAGAGTCGTAAAAATTCGGAGAAACGTCCGGTTTATAAATATATCCGCACTTTTCGTAAAATCCCTGTGCTCGATCTTGACTCGAGATCACGATGTGGGAAATGCCTCTCTCCGCGATCCATCTTTCAGCCTCCTCGATCATAACGCGGCCATAACCGCCTTTCTGTTTCTCACGGATCGTACAGACTCGCTCGATCTTTGCCACATCATTTCTCGGATATGCGATACGAAGACCTGCGACCGGCTTATGATTTTCGGTGATCAGGATGCCCTGAAACACTTCACGAGGCCCATCGCCGTTAAACTCAGTCTCCACCGGGATATTCTGGCCTAAGCAAAAAGCGTCCGTACGGATATAATTGTATGCATGGAATTGCCATTCGGGCGAATCCTTATCTACTCTGTATATCTCCATTTTCATCATCCTTTATTGATTTTTAGTATTCCCAATGGATCAAAGACTTCTTCAGTTTATTGACCGCCAGATCGATCACCGTTGTGACCACGCCCACCGTCACGATGCCGGCTAACACACACCGGTAATCGGCAAAACTCTTATATTTCTCGATAAAGTACCCGATACCGAGGTTCACGCCGAGCATTTCCGCTCCGGCTAAACACATGAACGCGCCCCGAAGACTCTTCGACAGGCTCATCAGGATACCCGGCAGGCAGTAAGGAAAGATCACCTTGCGGAGCATTCCGAATGTTCCCACGCCCATGGTCCTCGCCGCCTGTGTGATCTGCGGATCGATCTGTCCGACACGCTGGACCGTGCCCTGAAAGGTCGGCCAGAATACCGCGAAGAAGATCACGGCGATGGCAGCCTGACGGAAGGTCGTCAGGATCATGATCATGTAGGCCGAAAACATCAACGGCGGGATCAATGTGATCACGTTGCTGATGGGGAGCAGGACTTCACGGACCCGCGGGATCCAGCCCGCCAGAAGTCCCAAGACCGTTCCGAATACCACAGCCAGTAAGAAGCCCCAGAACAAAAGTTGTATGGAACCCCAAACGTCCTTCGAGATCTCCGGTCCCTTTTCGATAAAAACATGGAACAGGCCTTCCGGGGACGGAATCAACAAGTCATTGTGGACCCAGCCGACCTTGTAGGAGACTTCCCAGAGGAGGAAGAAACCAAACAGCACTACTGCGATATCATTGGTGCTCTTTTTCTTACCCTTAAAGAGGGTCAACACATAAAGCACAAAAGCTCCGATCAGTACGACTACATAGGCATTGCTCTCGTAATAGCGCTTATGTTCGGTGTAATACGGCAAATGCAGCGCCAGGATCACATTGACGATCATCAACACCGTCGCCAGACCAAACTCGATCCACGCTCCTTTATCCAGATGAAAAAACTTCTTCATAACGCTACCCCCGCATCGATCCTCTCTGCGACCTGATCGTAAAATGCCATGATCAGTTGTCTGTGCAGTTTCTCATACTCGGTCGTTCCGACCAGTTCTTCGCGCACTCTCGGGTGCGGCATGCTCACCTTATGGATGCTCTTGATGCGCCCCGGTTCCATAACTACGATCCGGTCCGCCAGCAGGATCGCTTCATCCACATCGTGTGTAATAAATACCACGGTCTTCTTATGCTCCGTGCAGAGCTTCGAGACCAGTTCTTGCAATTCCAGACGCAACTTCGGATCGATCGCGCCGAATGGCTCATCCAAAAGCAAGACATCCGATTCGAGGGCCAGAGCCCTGGCCACGGCCACTCTCTGCTTCATCCCGCCGGATAACTGGCTCGGATAGCGGCCCTTTGCAGCCGATAATCCGACGCTCTCCACATATTTCTCGGCCAATGCATTCCGCTCTTTTCTTCCGAGTTTCTTACCGCTCTGCTTGATCCCGAAGAGGACATTTCCCTTAACGGTAAGCCAGGGGAACAGCGAATACTGCTGGAATACAACAGCCCGGTCCGTACCCGGACCTTTGATCTTCTTACCGTCGACGAGGATCTCGCCGGACTTCGGACGGTTCAATCCGCTGAGCAGGCTCAGCAACGTGGACTTTCCGCAGCCGGAGGCACCGAGTATGCAAATGAATTCGCCAGCCTTGACGTTCAGATCGATCTCCCGGAGCGCTTCGTATTTCGATTTGCTCTGTACATAATCGAAGGATACGTTCCGTATCTCGATCTTATATTCTGTTTTCTCCTCTGTGTTCACCTGAAGTTCCGACATGTTATTCCTCCGTCGACTCTAATTACAGTCGAATTTATGATTCTTCGAATAGTTTTGTAGAAAGGTAGCGGTCCGCGCCATCCGGCAGGATCACTATGATCTTCTTACCCTTGTTCCAGGATCTCTTCGCCAGCTGCTCCGCCGCATAAAGAGCGGCTCCCGACGAAATACCCGCCAGAACACCTTCCGTCTTCGCCAAGCGGGCAGCGGCGTCCATCGCCTGCTCGGTCGTTACGGCGATCACGTCATCGTAGATCTCCGTGTCCAATGTATAGGGGAAGAACCCTGCGCCGAGGCCCTGCAGTTCGTGTGCTCCAACACGACCTTCCGACAGAAGCGGCGAGTCTTTCGGTTCTACCGCGACCACCCGGATCGAAGCATTGCGCTCCTTTAAGTATTTACCTGCTCCGGACAATGTTCCGCCCGTCCCGACACCGGCAACGAAGAAATCGATGTTTCCGTCCGTATCCCGGTAGATCTCCGGTCCCGTCGTCTCATAATGTGCCCGCGGGTTTGCGCTATTCGTGAACTGCCCTGGTATATAACTGTGCGGGATCTCTTCCGCCAATTGTTTTGCTTTCGTGATGGAAGCCTTCATGCCGCCTGCGCCATCCGTCAGGACGATCTCGGCGCCATAGGCTTTCAAAAGATTGATGCGCTCCCGGCTCATGGTGTCCGGCATCACGATGATGACCCGATACCCTTTTGCCGCCGCGACCGCCGCCAGGCCAATGCCTGTATTGCCGCTGGTCGGTTCGATGATCACGGAGTCTTTTTTCAGCAATCCTTTTTCTTCCGCATCGCGGATCATATAGAACGCTACGCGATCCTTCAAACTGCCCGCCGGATTGTACCACTCGAGTTTCGCGAGGATCTCCGCCTGAAGGCCTTCCGCTTTCGCGAAGCGGTTCAATCGCAGGATCGGTGTCATTCCGATCAGATCCGTCAGTTTTTCTGCTTTTTTCATTTCGTTTACCTGCCTTCCGATGCGAATAATACTTATTCATACAAGTCACTGGATAAGTATTTTCCGCCGCCATCCGGGAATAAAACAACGATTCTTTTTCCGGCATTTTCCGGACGCTTCGCTACCTGTACGGCTGCCCAAAGGGCTGCGCCTGCGCTGATTCCAATGAGTAAGCCCTCCTTCTTCGGGCAGAGCCTTGCGTACTTATACGCGTCTTCATCGCTGCACAGCAGGATCTCCTTATAGAGTTTCAAGTCCGTGATCGGGCAGATCGCTCCGCCGCCGATGCCCTGGATCTTATGGGGTCCGGGCTCGCCACCGTTCAGCACAGGACAGCCGGCCGGCTCCACACCGTAGATCTCGATATTGGGATCCTGATCCTTCAGAAAATGTCCGATACCACCGGACGTTCCACTGGTTCCTACGGCAGCGACGAAGATGTCGACATTACCGTCCATTGCTTTCCAGATCTCCGGACCCGTCGTCAAATAGTGCGTCTCCGGATGATGCGGGTTCTCGCCCTGTGCCGGACGGAATGCACCGGGAATAGATTCGGCCAGCTCATTGGCCTTCTTACCACCACCGCCGAAACCGTTCTGCTTCGGGGTGAGTTCCACTTTTGCTCCGTACGCCTGCAGGATCTTTACCTTCTCTCGGCTCGCACCTTCTGCCATGCAGATGACTGCCTTATATCCTCTGGCGGCTGCCACCATGGCCAGGCCGATTCCGGTATTTCCGGAGGTGCCCTCAACGATGGTTCCGCCTTCCTTTAGTTTTCCTTCGGCTTCCGCCGCCTCGATCATGTGGAAGGCTGCCCGATCCTTCACGCTTCCCGCGGGATTGAAACTCTCCACCTTTGCGTACAGTTTCACCTGCAGGTTTTCATCCTCTTCGATCTGTCGAAGATGCAGGAGCGGCGTATGGCCGACCAGCTCTAATACGTTGTTATAGATCTTTCCCATATCGTTACCTCATCGCGGCTCTGCGCCGTTCCTGCCTGATGTTTTAGTTTGCTCCCTGGTACTCGGTCTGCAGTTCCTTGTAGAATGCATTGTCCGGGTTCTCTTTGATCAACTCTTCCAAAGCTGCCTTATATGTGGATGTGTTTACATTCTGTGTGATATCGTAGGTTCCGAAATCTACAGCATTGCCCGTGAACAAACCGGAATTGTAAGCGGCTTCTACATACTTCTGGATACCCTTTGTGTTAGGATCTACGGCAAATTTCGTAACGCCGCCGTACAGATAGGTCTCTACATAATCGGCTTCCTTACCGGAATAATCTGCAACCGTCTTTACAACGTCAGCTTTGATCGTTGCACTGGTCTCACCCTTCTTGTAATACTCAAACGCCTTGATTCTGGCCTTCTCGTAAGCTACAAAGGAGTCATATTTGTCATTCAGTCTCTTCTTCGAAGTGACTTCACGGCAGCATACATAGTTGGGAGACAGGTCGCCGGCTGCAGCTACGATTTCGAGATCGTAAGCGTCTGCGTAGAGAAGTGCGAACTCCATCGGCAGGAAGCCCAGCTCGACTTCACCTTTCTGTACTGCCTGTGCCGTTGCTGTTGCATCTGCGTAGTAAGAAACATTTCCGCTTTCTTCGTTCTCAATGGAAGCAATCTTATCAGCACTTACGCCGTTATCCAACAGGTACTGACGAGTAACGACCCAAGAAGCTTCGTTTCTGGCAAATCCGAGTTTCGCTGTCGTAACCTCATCCAGGTTCAGCTTAAGGTCGGTTCCCTTGAACTTGTCAGCGTTGCCCTTCTTAGCGATCACGGAGCCACCCTCAACTGCGGTTCCTGCGATGAAGCTGAGTTCATAACCTGCACCAATGGCCTGTACATCCGGTACGAAGCCGGCCGTCAGGATGTCGAGTGCGCCGTTCTCCTCATTGATCGCGGTCAATGCATCATTACCGCTGACAGCTACGGGATTTACCGTAATGCCTTCCTCCTTGAAATATCCCTTCTGAAGAGCCAGGATATTCACGGTCACACGAATATTACCTGCAGGATAGGAAACGCTCAACGGTTCCAGATCCTTCTTTTCTTTTGCAGCCTCCGTGGTCGCTTCTGCTCCGCCCTGTGTTGCCTGGGTATTCTCACTGCCTGCCGCAGTCGTTGTAACGACCGATCCGGCTGTGGTCGCCTTTGTTTCATCCTCCTTACCTGCACATGCGGTAAGTGCTCCTGTAGTCAATGCTGCGCTTAAAAGCAAAGCGCCAAATCTCTTTCCGAACTTTTTCATAATAGTTTTCCTCCGTTTTTCTTTTAATTATTCTTCTGTATCTGTCATCAGTCTCAGCGTTAATTCCGCTGATCTTTCGAGTTCATACAACACGGTATATTCTTCCGTGCTGTGACTCTTCTCCATGGCACAGGCGAGCACGATGGCTTCAATGCCGTTTTCATTCAGCCGGTTTGCATCGCTGCCGCCATAGGTCGTAATGCATTCCGGCCGGCTACATCGCATGCCCTCCCGGGCTACCCTTAGGAACCTCTGCACGACTTTGTTTCGCTCTGGTACCTGATAGGAATGGATGTGTTCGGTCACGGTCAATATGACCTTGCCGCCGTATTTCTTCGCGGATTTCTCGAACACCTCGCGGATCAGTTCGGCCTCACACAATGTGTTTTCATGTTCCAGCCCTCGGATCTCGCCCTCGATCTCCACATGTTCCGGTACGATGTTTCGTCCGCTCCCGCCGTGGATGGTCCCGAAGTTTACGGTGATGTCGTTGTAGACCCTTCCGGTCCTCACATTGGCCAGCGCGTCTGCCGCGACGGACAATGCGTTGATGCCCTTCTCCGGTGCGAAGCCGGCATGGGAAGCCTTGCCCTCGACCGCGATCTTCAGGGAAATGATCGAAGGTGCCGCATTGGCCGCCCGTCCGATGGGACCGTCCAGATCGAGGACGTAACCCTGTTTTGCTTTCAGTCTTTCATACTCCACGAAACGGCTGCCTTCGCAATAGGGTTCCTCCGCTACAGTGATCAGCACCTCAATGTCCGGATGATCCAGGTGTTTCTCCTGAATGACCGTCAGCGCTTCCAGAATGGATACCAGTCCGGAAACATCATCGGCGCCGAGGACGGTCGTCCCGTCGGAAGTGATGGTTCCGTCTTCATGAAGGATCGCTTTCTTCCCGACTCCAGGTTTTACCGTATCTAAGTGCGATGAAAACAAGATCGGATCTCCCGGCTTCGTGCCCTTCAGGTACGCATAAATATTGGAAGCAGTTTCGTCGGAACCCGGATGCGCCCTCGCGATCTTTTCACTCGCACCGTCCTCTTCCACCCTAAGTCCCAAAGAAATCAGTTTGGACTTGATGTAGGAAGCGATCCGCTTCTCGTGAAATGATTCTGAGTCGAAGGCGGTCAGCTTAAAGAACTCATCTCGTATCCGGTCCCGGTCGACTTTATATATTTCTGACATCGTTTTCTCCTTTCCGAATGCTCATAAGGCATAAAAAATCCCGAGGCTTAAAACAGTCTCGGGCACATGGCTTGTATGCATGATCTTACTTTGCATTCATAATAGGCGCACGTTAACGAACGCCCCAGCCAATATCTGTGCCCGGGTCTTATGCATTCGCCAACACATGACGTTACTCTTCTCAAAAGACTTGATCTTAGTCATCTTAGCGCCTCCTTTCAAGGTGTTGATGGTATATTACCACCATTTGCCTACTATGTCAATAGGTTTTGTAAATTTTTTAAATTACGTACAGGTCCCATCCTTCAGCGATCGTTTCCCTGCACTCGATCAGAAATTCACCCAGTGTTTTCTTCTTCGCAAAGTCAGCGAGTTCTTTGTTGATCTTCCCCCACAGACACTCGTTGATACTGTTACGCAGGGTTCCGTCGTCCTGCTCGGGATCCATCGTAGCCAGTATTCCGTCGTCCAATGCATTAAACACATCTTCGATCGTGATCCGGTCTGCCGGCTTCGACAAACGATAACCTCCGCGCAACCCCTTCTGGGCCTTGATCAGGCCGGACTGCCGAAGCTGTGGTAAGATCTGCTCCAGATACTTCTGCGAGATCTTCTGTCTCTCCGCGATCTCCGCGGTCGATACGCTCTGTCCGTTCTCTGAATGCAGTGCAATATCGGTCAATGCCATGACTCCGTATTCCACTCTGGTCGATACTCTCATAGGGGTTCCTCCTTCCTTAATTCCTATCGGAATACGGGTATTATAACAGCATTCGCCTAGTATGTCAATAGGTATTTAGAATTTTTCTTGATTTACCTACCGGTTTAGTGCTATAATGCCCTTAGTAGTAAAAAACGAGTCTGAATCAATCATTCAGAAAGTGAGGGATAGATATGATTTCAACAAAGGGACGTTATGCGATCCGCGTAATGATCGATCTGGCAGAAAATGACAATGGCAGCTTCATCCCATTGAAGGATATCGCTGCCAGACAGGAAATATCAAAAAAGTATTTGGAGATCATCGTAAAAGAGATGGTCAAAGCGAAACTGATCGCAGGTGCCAGCGGTAAGGGCGGCGGCTACAAACTCTGCCGCAAGCCTGAGAAATACTCCGTAGGCGAGATCCTGGAACTCATGGAGGGAAGCCTCTGCTCCGTCGCGTGTCTCGCAGATAAGAATTATCAATGTGATCGTCGTGCCGTCTGCAAGACACTTCCCATGTGGGAAGAATTCGACGGGATCGTTCGCGACTACTTCTACAAAAAGAAGCTCACCGATCTCCTTTAACCCTGTGTTTTTTCGATCCAGGCTCCCACGAGTTTCGTCAGTTTCATACGCTGACCGACGAAACTATGATTGCTCTTGATCGACTCATAGGATATGTTTGCGTTAGCCGCTTGCAGTTTTTCTGCAAGCGGTTTTAACATTTTTTCGGGAGGCGCCACGGTGTCGAAGGCAGCCTCAACCAGAAGCACATTGTGTTTCACAAGTTCTTCGTACCGGCTCAGGACGCTCAGCTCCGGCTGGTTCAGCAACGCATTCTCGTACACATCACTGGCCGATGTCAGCTTCAAGCACTGCCCTTCCGTCTCGATCATCAGGAACAGATCCTTCTCCATCTTGTAGCGGAATGCTGCTCCAATATCATAAGCCGCCATAGCGACGACGCCCTTGATAAACGGCAGGTCCTTTGCCGCGTTCAGAATGGTCTGTCCGCCCATGCTGTGTCCGACCAGGAAGATCTTCTCGGAATCGATCTGATATTGATCCGCGATGGCTGCATTGTGCGCCCACTTCGCGATGGCGATCAGATCGTCCGTTAGGTTCGTGAACAGGTAATTTCCCTCACTCCCCCACGCTCCACGGTGGTTCACGTGGATCACCACGCACCCCATCCGCATCAGCGCCAGTTCCAGATCGTTGTTCGTCGTATATCCGGGAAAACCATGCGACATGATGATCGTCGGATACGGTCCGTGGATCCGTTTGTCCGGGGTCAGTAAATACCCGTACAAATGGCAGCCGCCGCTGATGATATTCAATTCAAAGATCTCCGGAAAAAACTTCGGATCATCTTCTTCGTATTCAACAAAAGCATCCTCGACTCTCATGTTCGTTCTCCTTTCCCACTTCTTAATTTCGAAGTTCACCCCCTATGTCTATTACTCGTACAGGTCACCGGACAGATAGTGATCACCACCATCCGGAATGATCACGACGATGTTCTTCCCTGCATTATCCGGACGCTTCGCCAAAACCGCTGCCGCGGACAATGCTGCGCCTGCAGAAATGCCGATCGTGAAGCCTTCCAGCTTCGGGATCAGTCGCGCATATGCGTAAGCATCCTCATCCGTCACATCCAGTACTTCATCAAAGATGTTCACATCCGTGACCGGAGGGATGGCTCCACCACCGATTCCCTGGATCTTATGCGGACCAGCGGTCCCGCCATTCAACAGTGCGCTTCCCGTCGGCTCCACACCGATAACTTTGACGTTCGGGTTCCGCTCCTTCAGGAACTTACCCGTACCGCTCACGGTTCCACCCGTGCCGGCCGCCGAAACAAAGATGTCGACCTTACCTTCCGTATCCTCCCAGATCTCGGGACCGGTCGTACGATAGTGTGCCAGCGGATTATTCGGGTTGCCGCCCTGACCTAAGATCACAGCGTTCTCCGTTTCTGCCAGCAACTGGGCCGCCTTTGCATTGGCCCCGCCCATATTCAGTTCACCCGGCGTATGATAGACCTGCGCTCCGAACGCTGTCAAAAGGCGCGTACGCTCTGCAGAGAGGTTATCTGGCATGGTGATCTTAACGTTGTAGCCTTTCGCTGCACCGATGGCTGCGATGCCGATGCCTGTATTTCCCGAGGTACCCTCGATGATCGTTCCGCCGGGTTTCAGGTCTCCTGCTTCTTCCTTTGCGACGATCATGCTATATGCGATACGATCCTTTACCGAGCCCGAAGGATTGAAAAACTCCAGTTTTCCGAAGATCTTCGCTTCAGTCCCCAGTTTCTGCTCCAGTGCATGTAACTCCAAAAGCGGCGTGTGGCCGATCAGTTCCGTGATATTATGATAGATTTTTCCCATCTTCGTTCCTCCCTTTACTGTTCTTCGATCTGGAATTTATGCTCTGGGTCTTTGCTTAACTTTGCCCGATCCGTCGGGATCTTCCAGATCGAGAGATCCGGTCCCACCGGCAGGATGTTGTATGGATTGGTTTTCAGGCAGCACAGGTGATAGTGCTTCTTTATCGCTTCGAAATGTGTGTTGTCGCCGAAAGCGCTCTCTGCATATAAGTCGCGGGCATAGCCCCAAAGGTTCGGATAGTCCTTCAGCATCTTCTTATTCACCCGGAAGCCGTTGAAGTACGCCACGTCGAATCTGGCCAATGTCACATACAATCGGATGTCTGACTCGGTGATATAGTCCCCGAACAGAAAGCGCTGCTTCGATAAACGCTCTTCCAGTACATCGAAGGCATCGAATACCAGTTTGAATGCGTCGGAATATGCTTCCTGGCTGGTCGCGAAACCGGCTTTATACACCCCGTTGTTGACATTCCGAAAGATGTAATCGTTCAGTTTGTCGATCTCCTCCCGGAATTCTTCGGGATATAATTCCGGAGCATTCTTCTTATGGAATTTCTTCCACTTCGTTTCAAAGTACGTCGTCAGATTGAAGTAATCGTTATTTACAACGGCACCGGTCTGCAGGTCGACCACAGCTGGGACCGTAAACCTTCCCTGATAGTCGGAATCTGCTTTCTTATAAGCCTCACTCAGAAGGTGGATCTGAAGCACCGGGTCCACATCGCCCTCATCGAGGGTAAACGACCAGTCCGACCACGGCACATCCGGGCGGATCGGATCCAAAGTGCCTACCGAAATGACATCCTCTAAGCCCAAAAGCTGGCGGACAATGATGGAACGGTTCGCCCAAGGACATACCGGCGCCCACAGGAGGCGATATCTTCCGGCTTCTACAGGAAGTTCATTTTCCGCGTCACCAAAAGGTGTAACGAAACGATTGGGCTGGCGTTCAAACTTTCCGCTCGCCTGGATCTCACCATTTGTAACATGATCTACAACTGCCATAGTTCTCACCTCCCGCTTAAGCCTTTATCGTAGTATAGGTAACCGGATCCAACGGTCCGAATTTCTCTGTTCGGTCGTTCGGCTCCAGCCAAACGCTTTCATCCGGTCCATCGGGAAGTATACCATCCGGGTTCTTCGAAGCACCCAGAAGATATCCTCGTTTGATCGCATCGAAATCCGTGCTCTCTTTAAACGCCGGAATGGAATACAGTTCCTTCGCGTAGTTCCAGAGATTCGGGTAATCCCGGATCCTTCTCTCATTCAGACGGAATCCGAAATAATATGCCGTGTCAAACCGGGCGAGTGTCACGAAAAACCGTACGTCGCTGTCCGTAAGACGGTCACCGAACAGAAAACGGTGATCGGCTAACCGTTCCTCAAACCAGTCCAGACGATCAAAAACCAAATGATAGTTTTTCTCGTATTCTTCCTGGCTCTGGGCGAAACCGGTCTTGTAAACGCCGTTATTGATCTCGTTAAAGAGAATCTCATTCAGTGCGTCGATGCCGATACGCAGCTCCTGTGGATACAGGTCGGGCGCATCTTTTTTCCAGAAAGGCTTCCATACCGTCTCCCAGTAGTTCGTGAGCCTGTGGTAGTCGTTGTTCACGACCTTGCGTTCTTTCACGTCCACGATGGTAGGTACCGTCGCGCGTCCGGAATAGTCCGGATCGGTCGATGCATAGATCTCCGGCAGATAGCGGATACCCAGTACCGGATCTACGCCACCTTCATCTAGGGAAAACTCCCAACCATTCGGTGTGCGGATCGGTGAGACCGTTCCGACACTGATCACATCTTCGCCGATCCCGAGGAGTTTCAAAACGATACGCTGACGTGTCGCCCAGGGGCATAACGGCGTCCAGATAAGGCGGTAACGACCTGCTTCCACAGGAAGTTCTCCCTCTTTATCGCCAAATGGTGTGGTAAAGCGGTTCTTCTGACGGACAAACGCTCCATTTGCCGCGATCTCTCCTTTTTTCTCGGTCGTAACGACCTTACCGAAACTCTTGGTCTGTGCTGCGATTTTCTCCGCTTCTTTTTTCTTTCTGCGGTCCGCCAACGAGCATGCTGATACTTCAAATTCCGCCATCGTTCTACACTCCTTTCTCACATTTCCAGTTCTACATTCCTTCGTTTGTTTCTTCCAAGCCGGACCCTGCATGTCAGGGCGCCCGATCTCTTCCGGGAAACGAAAGTTCTTCTTCAGGAAGAAGCCTTCCTGCTCCATCCATTCGACCTTTTCTTCATCCAGATGGAAATATTCCATCGCCGTCTTCGCACGTCGAAATCCTAACTTCTCGTACAGAAGTACGGTCTGTGGATGCGTATACAGGATCACATTCTGTCCTTTCAGCTGCTCTAGCAGTTTAAAGATCATCTCGCGGCCAATGCCTCGCCCCTGATATTCTTCATCCAGCGCCACGTTGTAGATGGCTGCCTGAAAGAGTCCGTCCGAGATGGCCCTGGCTACGCCGACGATGTGATCCCCGGCATATACGAATACCGTAGCAAAACTGTTTGTAAAAACGATCTCCTGTTCTCTCGCCGAATGGTCCGAGAGTCCGGAGCGCCGAAGCACCCCGGCTACCTCTTCCCAGTTGATATTCTCTTTTTGTGTTTGATAATGAATCTCCTGCTCCATATCAGTTCAACGGAACCACTGCACCGTCATAGGTATTGTTGATATAAGTCTTGATGGTTTCGCTCTGAAGAACCTGAACGAGAGTCGCAAGCGCTGCGTCCTTTTCTTTCGCCTTCGATGTAACGACGATGTTTCCGTAAGTCGTTGCCGCCAGACCATCGTTTGCTTCTACGGCCAATGCCTGGCTCACATGAAGTCCGCCCTCGATGGCGTAGTTACCGTTGATTACCGCTACGTCAACATCGGGGAGAATAGCTGCCAGCTGCTCCGGCGCCAGTTCCTTGATCTTGATGTTTTTCGGGTTCTCTACGATGTCGGCTACGGTAGCGTTGATGCCTGCGTCATCCTTCAGTTTCAGCAGACCTTCCTGCGCCAGAAGGAGCAGTGCACGTGCTTCATTCGTTACGTCGTTCGGAACCGCGATGGTCGCACCGTCTTTCAGGTCTTCGAGTTTCTTTACTCTTCCTGCATAGATGCCGAAGGGCTCATAGTGGATCGCGCCGATGGAAACCAGATCGGAACCATTTTCCGTGTTGAACTGCTTCAGGTAAGGAAGATGTTCGCAATAGTTCGCGTCCAGGGTGCCCTCGATAACGCCAGTGTTCGGGGTCACATAGTCTTCCAGCTTCACGATCTCAAGAGTGATGCCTTTTTCCGCCAGGATCGGCTTCGCCTGCTCGAGGATCTCAGAGTGCGGCGTGATGCTCGCTCCTACCTTGATCGTGGTATTCTTCGTCGTATTTGCTGCTGTAGTGCTCTTAGCATCGGATGAATTACCGCATGCTGTCAGTGAAAATGCAAGTGTAAGTGTAGCGATCGCTGTTGTAAGTTTCTTAAAAATGTTCTTTTTCATAATAGTTTCTCCTCTTTCTTGTTTGGATTTTTGTAGTGTTTTCTGCCCGCTTCTCGTTTTTGTGCAAATAAAAAGAAGCTTATCATTTCCAATAAGCTCCCGGGCAATGATCGGCGTGAACGTATCGTTTTCTCACGTTCATCGGCACACTTTTGACATGCCGAATACACCTGCCATGGAACATGCCCGGGAGTAACGCATTCGACAACACATACCGTGATTTCCTTCGATACGATTAAGCTTGATCATATCCTTATCTCCTTTATTGAATGATCGATGATGGTACTATATCACCTTTTACCTACTATGTCAATAGGTTTTGTAAACTTTTTTCAACTTTTTCTTTTTTTCTTCGCGATGAAGGCTCCGATCCCCTGGATCAGCATGACCATAACGACCAGTAAAGCCACCGTCGTCCAGAGCACATCCTTCTGATAACGGTAGTATCCATACTGCATCGCGATCGATCCCAGACCGCCACCGCCGATGACACCGGCCATCGCGGAATAACCCAGAATGGTCGCTACATTAATCGCCGCGCCCTGTAACAAAGAAGGCGTTGCTTCCGGAAGGATGAAATGCAGGATCGTATAGGTCGATGAAGCTCCCATCGCGGTCGCCGCCTCGATAATACCGGGGTTGATCTCACACAGGGATGCTTCGACCATGCGTGCTACGATCGGCATAGCACCGATGGTAAGGGGAACGATCGTTGCCGTGGTCCCGATGGAGGTCCCTACGACCCACCGCGTAAACGGGATTAGTAAGACAAGTAAGATCAAAAACGGTAAGGACCGTAAAACATTTACGATCAGGCTGAGTGTCGCATTGACCGGACGGTTCTCCAGGATACGTCCTTTTGCCGTCGCATACAGTCCGATCCCGACCGGAAGGCCGATCACATAGGCGATCAATGCAGAGAAGAACGTCATCTGCAGGGTCTCAAATATTCCTTTTTGTATGGCTTCCACTAAATATTGACTCATGCTTGCTCCACCTCCGTTACGGTCAAGCCGTTACTCTGAAAGAAATCGATCACGATCTCCTGATCCTTCGCATCCTTCGGCAGCTCCAGGACCATCTGTCCGTAGCCGATGCCTCCGACGCTTTTCGTGTTCGCGCTGAGGATATTGACCTTCTTGCCGGTCTCTTCCACCAGATCTGAGATGAACGGACGATTTGCGCTCGTTCCATCGAAGACGACGCGGATCAAACGTCCATCCGTGCCCGAAGCATCGAACGGGTTCGTCGGATACACCAGTTTCTTCGCTGCCTTGGAAGTTGGTTTGCTGAAAACATCCGAAACCTTTCCGATCTCTGCCAGGTTACCGTCGTCGATGATGGCCACCCGGTCACATATCTTTTCGACCACCGACATTTCGTGGGTAATGATCACGATGGTAAGTTTCTTCTCCTGATTGATCTTCTTCAAAAGTTCCAGGATCTCTCCCGTGATCTTCGGATCCAGTGCGCTGGTCGCTTCATCACATAAGAGGACCTTCGGATCTGCCGCCAGTGCTCTGGCGATCGCTACTCTCTGCTTCTGTCCGCCTGACAGTCGGGCCGGATATACATCTTCTTTTTCCTCGAGCCCAACGAAACGAAGCATCTCTCTCGCGATCTCTCTGCGTTCCTTGCGGCGTATTCCCGCGATGCGAAGCGGCTGCTCCACGTTTTCTATGACCGTACGTTGCTGCAACAAATTGAATCCTTGGAATATCATCGAGATCGATCTGCGGACTTTTCGCAGTTCGCTCCGTTTCAGTTTCGCCAGATCATTCCCATAGAAAGATACCGTTCCTGCATTGATCTTCTCCAAGCGATTCAAAGTACGGACCAATGTAGACTTTCCGGCACCACTCATTCCGATGATCCCGAAGATCTCACCTTCTTGTATGGACAGAGATATATCTTTCAAAGCGTCGACTGCTTTTCCCTCGCTCTTATATGTCTTACTGACATGTGATAATTCATAGACATTTTCCATATGCTTAGACCTCCTTTTCCCTCGGTCTGAATGAAACTATATCATCATTTACCTAGTATGTCAATAGGTATTTAGGAGATTTTTTCAGAATCTAAGAACCCCTCGACCGATAATGCTCTTCGATCGAGGGGGCAATGCATTACTTTTTATGAAAAAGACGCGGCATTTTGAATGTCTTAGTCGCCGCAGTAAATACGATCAGCATCGCGATGAAACATGCGATCAAATAGAACGGGAAGATCCACATTCCCAGCAACTGCCCTAAAAGTCCGCACAGTACGGGCAATGTCACGATGGAGATATTTGCCGCTGCCATCTGGGTTCCGATGATAGCCGGCGACTTCTCCTCGCCGAAATTCTCCGGCGTCAGGTAGTTGAAGTTCGGGAACATCGGTCCGTTTCCGAGACCGATCAGCATCAGCGCACCCATGGCTACGACCCCATTCGTCGTAAGCAGTAAGGTCGCCAGTGCCACCGCCATCACCATCAGACCGATCTTGATGATCTGCCAGCTATGCAGTTTCCGCGCCAGGATACCCGACAGGAACCGTCCCAACGTCATGCCCAGATAGTAGAACGTCATGGCTCGCGCGGCAAATTCCTGGCTCAACTCCAGATGTTCGACCATGTAGGTACTGCTCCAGCTTCCCACCGACATCTCGATGGCGCAGGTGCAGACGAACAACAGCCACATGATCTTCACGCCTTTGATGGACGCCGCCTGTTTTATGGTCAATGTCTCAAACTTATCTTCCGAGATCTTCTCTCCCCCATGGACTTTCTTCCAGACGGGGATCGAAAGGATCAGCAATAATGCCAGAAATAACTGGATCCCGGATGCCACACGGTATCCGACACGCCAGTTCATACCGTTGCGAAAAACGAGCGCCAGGATAAATGGGCTGATGGTCACGCCAACTCCGTAAAAACAGTGTAGGAAACTCATGCGTGATGCACTGTAGTGGATCGCGACGTAGTTATTCAGCGCAGTATCGATGGAACCTGCACCCAGTCCCAGCGGGATCGCCAGCACCAGCAGTACAGGAAAACTTCCTGCAAAACCAAAGCCCATGAGTGAGACACCCGTAAGCAAGGTACAGCCCGCCGTCAGTTTTGCTGTCCCGAAACGTTTGATCAGACGGGCGCTCATCAAACTGGACAGGAATGTGCCGACGAAGCAGATCGCGCTCTCAAAAGAACCGAACACAATCGGCAGGCCGAATTCCGTATAAATGGAAGGCCAGGCCGTTCCGAATAACGAATCCGGAAGACCCAGGCCGATAAATGCGGCATAGATCACCGCGATCAAAAAAGTTGCCATAGTTTATCGATCGATCTCTCCCCCGGCCAAAACACAGCCATTCTCATCATACAGTACGCCGGTCTGTCCCGGGGCGACTGCCTTCACCGGTTCGGAAAATACCACGAACAACTGCATGCCCTCTCTCTGCACTTTCGCAGGGATGGCTTTGTGATGGTAGCGCACCTTCACCCAGGCGTCGAATTCCACATTTTCCTCGGGTTTTTCCATTCCCATATAGTTCACATTCTTCAAAATGCAGCCGAGCGCGTACATACCGTCTTCATTCGTCAAAACGACTTTGTTCTGCTCCGCGTCGATCTCCATGACGAAGATCGGGATACCCGCAGCGACGCCCAGGCCCTTTCGCTGTCCGACGGTATAATTGATGATGCCCTTATGCTGGCCCAGGACCTTCCCCTCCGTGTCGACGAAGTCACCCTCGGGAAATATCTTACCGGTGCGTTCCTCGATAAAGGCCGCATAATCGCCATCCGGCACGAAGCAGATATCCTGCGATTCCGCCTTCGTGGCAACATGCAGACCCGCAACTTCCGCGATCTTACGAACCTCATCCTTCGTCAGGTCGCCCAGCGGCATCAGCGTTTTCGCAAGCTGCTCCTGACTCAGCCGGCACAGCATGTAGGACTGGTCCTTCTGCGCGCTGGCGGCGTTCTTTACCGTGTAACGGCCGTTCGGCAACTGTTCGATCTTCGCATAATGCCCGGTCGCGATATAATCCGCCTGAAGCACCTCCGCCGACCGCATGAGCTCGTCCCATTTGATCAGACGATTGCAGTTAACGCAAGGGTTCGGTGTACGTCCCTCCGAATATGCCTGAATGAACGGATCGATCACGCAAGCCGCAAATTTAGAACTGCAATTATGCACATAGTAAGGGATGCCCAGCGTCTCACAGACCTGCCTTGCATCATCGATCTCACAACAGCGGCTGACCTCGTTCTCACCGTTTACGATGCGCAAGGTCACGCCGATGACCTCATATCCCTTCATTTTCAAAAGATACGCCGTGACAGCGCTGTCCACTCCGCCCGACATTCCTACGATCACTCGCATAAAGACTCCTTAGTTACTGTTTACAGTTAAAAGTTAAAAAACCATTGGATCATCACCCCGGCAAATGCGCTTAAAACATTCGCTATCGCACTATATCCAAACGCTCTTGCCGCTGATTTACTGCCTTTTTTATCGATCAAATGGCTCGTGTATATGATCCCCTCTATCAGGATGATCAATAATTCTAAAAGGAACCAAATGATATATATACCCAGTCCGATATTAGCATGCAAAAGGAAAATGTTCAAGGGTATATTCGTAACTGTGTTTGCAAGCCAAAACCAAAACAAGTTCTTTTTATTCACCGGAAATAGTCCGATCAAAACAAGAAACTCTATGATCAATGTTACACCATAGCACCCGCCGACAATAAGCGCCCTTTTCATGATCGCGCCGGCACGATGTTCGATCAGTGTTCTCGTATGAAAATCAAAGGTGCATTCCGCATTGTACTCCCATTGATGCAATGAATCACTCAGGTGTACATTGCCCTCCATATCGATCAGGATGACTCGGAAAGGTTTCGGAACCATGTACCAGAAATGGTACTTGCCGTCCTCATTGCATCGGAACAGGTTGTCTCCTAACGGAGATTTATAATAATACCACTCGTCATATCGAAAAGTCTCTAGGTACGCCTCCACACTCTCCCGTGTAACTTCGTCGATCTTCAGATGACTATTTTTCGCGTAT
>JAFYGB010000044.1 GCA_017543445.1 Lachnospiraceae bacterium
ATAATGTAGCGGCAATACACTCCTGTTAAGTAGTCTGAGCTACAGAATAGCAATCAAAAGTCCACAGCATCTGAATGTATTATGGCACAGTATAAAAGAGAAAGGAATGTATGATTTACTGCTTCGTAAATATCATACAAGGAATGGTATGAAGGTTGTGCGTCGCGGGTATTTACCCGAGTATGATAAGCTGTTTGCTGCGGACGGGATCGCGCGGCTGCGTGAGGCGGCGGTCGATGCATGCTTTTTGCTGAACCGCGGCTACGGGATCAAACGTGCAACGATGATCGTGCAGGAGCATTACCAGCTGGCGGAGGTGCAGCGGCTGTGCCTGTCGCGGAGCCTGGCTTCGAACGCGGAGATCGCCGCGCGGAAGCAAAACGTTCGCAAGAAGAAGGACGTGAAGGGACAGACTGTTTACATCGACGGTTTCAATGCGGTCATTCCGATGGAATCGCTGGTGTCGTATTCGCCGGTCTTCAAGTGCATGGACGGGGCCATCCGCGATATGGCGAACCTGAAGGGCGCCTATAAGGTCATCGATAAGACCGAGCCAGCGATCCGCCTGATTCTTACACAGTTGGATAAATTGAAAGTGAAGAAGGCAGTGTTCCATTTCGACCTGCCTGTGTCGAACTCCGGGCGGCTGAAGACGATGATAGGGAAGTTGTCCGCAGAATATAAGGTCGAGACGGAAGTCTTCCTGATCGACGCATGTGATAAGTCATTCTACGGCCTGGAGAACGTGGTCTCCGGCGACAGTGTCGTGATCGACCACGCGAAGAGCTGGGTGCCGCTTTACACCTGGATCGTCGAAGACTACGCGAAAGAGCACGATGTGTGGTTGCTGGACTTCCGCAGGGGGCTGTGATGTTGCTGAATGATTATTTGAGGGCGGCCTTCGGGTGTAAGGTCTATAAGATCTCGCTTTCGGCGCGGGTGACGTGTCCGAACCGGGACGGGACGCTGGGAACGGGCGGATGTATCTTCTGCTCGGAGGGCGGCTCGGGTGAGTTTGCGGCGTGCGCGCAGCTCGGAATCTCGGAGCAGATCGCGCAGGCGAAGGCGCGGGTGGTGGCGAAGGCCGGCCCCGACGCGAAGTACATCGCATACTTTCAGAGTTATACGAATACCTACGGAGATCCGAAGTATCTGGAGCGGATCTTTCGTGAGGCGATGGAGCCGGAGGAGATCGTGGCGCTGTCGGTCGGAACGCGGCCAGACTGTCTGCCGGAAGAGATCCTCGACATGCTGGAGCGGCTCAGCCGCATCAAGCCGGTCTGGGTGGAACTGGGGCTGCAGACGATCCACGAGCGAAGTGCGAAGTATATCCGGCGTGGATATGAACTTCCGGTGTACGATGATGCAGTACAGAAACTTCACGCACGCGGGATCCACGTTATCACGCACCTGATCCTGGGGCTTCCGGGTGAGTCGCACGAGGACATGAAGAAATCACTGGAACACGTGGTGAATGTCGGAAGCAACGGCGTGAAACTGCAGTTGCTGCATGTGCTGAAAGGTACCGATCTGGCGGAGGAATATGACGCCGGGAAGGTTCCTGTGATGGAGTTTGAAGAATATATAGACCTGCTGTGCGAGCTGGTCCCGCTCATTCCACATGAGATGGTGATCCACCGCCTGACCGGAGACGGCGATAAGAAGTTACTGATCGCGCCACTTTGGAGCGCAGATAAAAAGAGAGTATTAAACAAAGTGAACCAACGGGTACTGCCACTGGTCCACTTCGTTGATTGATATTCATTACGGGTATTGATCTACTTGAATAGTGATCTTATCGATGGAGCCGTTGAGGATATGGATGGATAAGTTCAATCCTCCGGAAGTGTCTTCGCCGAAACAACCATTGTATTCATCGATCATCGCCGAGTAGAATGTATTGAAATCATCGGCAATGTATTCACGCTCGTGAGCGTAAGTATCGATATACTGATAATTTACTTTTTGCGCCAGGTGGGCTCTTGTAGTATAATTTGAGTAGAGACCATCGCCGGCGAGCGTCAGCAGTGGTTCGTTGGATGCGATGGACATGATACCGCCCTTCCATTCGGCGGCTTACCTCGTCGATGGTCGAGAGACAGTTATAAGTATTTCGTATGATCCGTCGACCAAAGCGTGGACGATGAAGATAACGAATAACATTCCGGGATCCGCTTACTACCAGAAGTGATCATCCGAAATTTGCTATTAAAATATCAAACAGGGGAGTAAAACTATGACAGTCAGAGAAGCGATCAAAGCGCGCCATTCGGTGCGGCAATTTAAGGATATGGCGATCCGTGAGGAGGATCGGGCGGAACTTCAGGATCTGATCGAGGTGTGCAACCGCGAGAGCGGGTTGAACATCCAGTTGATCTTAGACGATCCGGAGTGTTTCAACACATTGGCCGCGAAATACGGAAAGTTCAAAAACGCGAATAATTACGTGGCCCTCGTAGGACCGAAGGACATGGAGAACCTGGCGGAGAGCTGTGGGTATTACGGACAGCGGATCGTGCTGGCGGCGCAGATGCTGGGCATGAACACCTGCTGGGTGGCTGGCTCGTACAGTAAGGGAAAATGCAAGGCGGACAGTGAAAAAGGCGAGAAGATCGTCTGCGTGATCGCGCTGGGATACGGTGAGACGCAGGGCAATGCGCATAAGACGAAGCCGATGAGCAAATTGTGCGACGTGCCGGAGGAGGACATGCCGGTTTGGTTTAAGAACGGCATGATCGGAGCCATGTTGGCGCCGACAGCGCTGAACCAACAGAGGTGGCGTGCGACACTGGACGGCGAGGAAGCGAAGCTCACGACGAAGAAGGGGCCGATGACGAAGATCGACCTGGGCATTGTGAAGTATAACTTCGAGGCGGCGTCCGGACATAAGGTGTGGGCCGCATCGGAAGCGGACACCGAGGAGAATGAATAACATGAGAGAAATGCTTCTGCCGGCCGCGATCGAGCGGCTGGTCGAGGGGAAACCCTATAGCGTGGACGACATCGGGAAGTCCGGCTCGCAGATCCGAATCTACGAGGACTACGTGCTGAAGATCGAGAAGTTCCGAGCGGAACGTGAAGACACGGTCCGCGTGATGCGCTGGCTGGAGGGAAAGCTCCCCGTGCCGAAGGTGCTGGCATACGAGGCGGAAGCGGAGTACCAGTACACGCTGATGAGCAGGGTGACCGGGAAGGTTTTGTGCGACGAATATTATCTGGAGCATCCGAAGGAGCTGCTGGCTCTGGCGGCGGAGGCACTCCGCATGCTGTGGAACGTGGACGTGAAAGATTGCCCGCGGATGCGGGACCTGGACACGGAACTGCGCGAGGCGAAATACCGCGTGGAGCAGGGGCTGGTCGACATAAGCGACGCCGAACCGACCACGTTCGGGCCCGATGGATTTGCGGATCCTGAGGCATTACTGGCGTGGCTGGAGGAGAATCGGCCGACGCCCGAACCGGTACTGTCGCACGGGGATTTCTGCCTGCCGAACATCCTGGTGGAAGACGGGAAGATCTGCGGATTTATCGACCTCGGGGACACGGGGATCGCCGACAAATGGCGCGACATTTCCCTCTGTTACCGAAGTTTGAAGCATAATTTCGACGGGACCTTCGGCGGTAAGGTGTACCCGGATTTCGATCCGGACATGCTCTTTGACGCGCTGGGGATCGAGCCGAACTGGGAGAAACTGAATTATTACATCTTGCTGGACGAATTGTTTTAGAGGGGTCGGCGCGGAATGCGCGGGCGGCCGGAAGGGAGCGCTATGTTTGGTAAGAAGAAAAAAGTGAAGAAGACCTACGACCGCGAGAATAAGCGGCCGGTGCTGCGCTGCAGTATCTGCAACGGCGAGCAGGTCGCGGGGTTTAAGGACATCCACACCGGGGATTTCGAGGAGATCGGTTTGATCCGCAGCCCTGAGGAACTGAAGGAATTCATGGAGATGTACGACATCACCGAGATAAAGAAAGAATATTGACCATATAGGGAGAGGGCATGAGAAACCGATATTTGGATGAGGCAGCGATCCATATGCTGCAATGTGTGCATGATTTTCGGCGCGGTATGCGTGTGTGTGCGCGGCGGGATGACGGGCGCATCGACGGGCACGAGGCACGGACGATCCGCAGTATGGAACGCACGGCGAGCCGACTGCAGCGGAAACTGGAGCGCTACTTGGGAAAGAAACTGGTAGAAATGGATGGAGGGCTTTTGGAAAACGAAAAGCCGGAAGAACTGAGAAATGAAGAAACGGATATTACAAAGGAAGCATAAAGTCGGGGCGCTTTTGTTGTGCCTGGCCCTTTCGTGCGCGGCATGCGAGATGGAGCCGGAACAGGAGACCACGGCGGGCAATGTGGCACAGGCCACGACCGTTGCGCAGACCACAACAGCGGTGGAGACTGCGACTGCGGTAGAAAAAACAACTGCGGTAGAGACGACTGCGGTAGAGCCTACGACCGTTGCAGAGCCTACGACGGCTGAGGTTACAACGGCGGCTCCAGAGACAACGGAAGCTCCCACGCAGGAGTACATTTCCCCTTATAACGAAGAATACGGTTCGGCCGGGACATTGTCCGGAACGACCGTCGTAGTGTCCATCGTGACGAATGATCAGAACACACACTGGGGATTTACAAATGGTGGAGACGCCAACGCGGAGAACGACCGTGCGACGCTGATGAAGCAGAAGAGTTATCTGCTCGCGGGCTGCGAATGGCTGAGCGATCAGGCGACTTCGTATGGTAAAAAAGCTGATTTCATCACGGACTGGGAGGCATACCCGGATCTTTACTATGAGTATAATACCACGGAGGAACTGGTCCGCTTTGACGGCGCTAAGTACCACGTTCAGAAGGATTATATCCTCGAAACCATTCCCTCGAATGAATTGAAAAAGAAGTACAGAGCGGATAATATCATCTATGTGTTCTATTTCAACACGCCTGCGGAAAATGACGTAAATCCGTGGTCGCTCTCTATGACCGCGGATCCGATCTGTGACCGCGAATTGATCAATGTGTATACGAAGTTTAAAGGCTTTAACACGATGCCGTGTACGTATGCCCATGAGATGATGCACTGCTTCGGCGCGTATGACCTCTACTATGCGAATAAGGGAATACCGCAAGAGTATGTTGATTATCTGACGGAAACCAATAGTCAGGACATCATGTATCGAGTCTACGATAGTGAAAAGTTCTACGTGAACATGAGCGAACTGGATGCATATTACATTGGCCTCACGGATTCTTGTGAGGATGTAGTGACCTGGAACCTGGCGAGCGCCGCAAGGTTCCGGTAGAAGAAACATGAAATATCGAAATACAAAGGATCGTTCCGGGAAACCGGCCCGATCCTTTGCTTTTTTGATATGAGTTATTTAAGGGTTATTATCTCTCGAGTGCATTCTCCGCGGTGGTCATCATACCATGACTCCTCAAATTCTCCTGTGGGAGTAAATTGGTCAATTAAATTGTAGCCTTTACGAACATAGATATCTTCTGAAAACCAGATATTTTTTTCAAAGGATAGTTCATGGCCGTCCTCGAATTTGAATATGATTCCACGGGTCAGAAGAACTTCGTATGTTTGCGCACCGTTTACAAACAGTTTTTGTCTCTCATTTACTACACATATTTCGGAGATTACCGCATGCACCGACGTTTCGATCATCTGTTGATTTTGGACCAACGAATGAATGTCTGAAAAAGATTGGGCACATATCTTGAAAACAGCGACATCTTCGGGAACTCCAAAGTAATCCATAACACTTACGAGATTAGTAAACGCGTATGATTCATCTTCAAGAACGATACCTACAATTCCGTAAACGGATGGAGAGAAAAGAAAAGGATCGCATATGTATTTGAGCAGTTTCTTTCCCACCATTGATTGAATCTCTGCCATGTCAGAGGCAGAAAACCGAATATCGATTATTTTCATTTATTTGTCCTCCTGCACAAAATGTATTTTTGGCTTTTAATACCTCCAGTGTGCGTGCTCGACGTGATGTTTATATCTACAACGGGCGTTCCATCTGAATGTGATACTTTTCTCATGGTTATCACAGTCCCATCAGCCATTCGAGTAATAGCCATATTATCGCTTATGATTTTTTCTACGCCTCCAAAGGCAATTTTATCATAGAAATCTTTGGCGGCTTGAAGACTCGAGGCACTTGTGATGTTCCTGGTGCGGTTATTACCATGAACACTGTTTTCGCCGAAGTATCCGTTATTGCAACCATATTTCTGGGCAGCAAGCAATAGATTTTGTCCGATGCTTCGATAATATTTAGAATTTCCTTTATACGATGTTCCCATATCAGTCACCATCCTTTCGATGGGTACGTTCAAACTGACTGGCGTATCTGTGAAATTCAACCTGGTTAAGGTATTCGCCAAATATGTTATCAGGCATATAACCGTGGACTAGAACGGTTTTTGGCTGAAGCGCATCCAACATGGCTTCGAGACCAGTTTTGAACATTCTACGTTCTTCTCTGGATGTGATACACCCGTGTGTGCTTACAGAAACCATAGACCCTTTAGGCACACCCAGAAAACAGTAATCAAAACTGCGTTCATCACTCCAGCGAATGTTGGGAATGACTGGAATTCCATTCTTTTGAAGATAGAAGCCGACAGCTCTGTTCATGTAGGTGTTGGCTTGTTGTAAGCATGGAGATTGACCAATCATTAGAGTACAATCTGGAGTAATGACGCCATCGTATTGTTTAAGGAGATCGAGATATTGGTCGGTTGCAGTAAGCACTCTGGAAAACTCTCGGTCGTGCATATAAAAGTGAATATACTGACGCTTGTTGGGGCATTTTCGTGCCATTGAAAAAGGAATCATGTCCCGAGGGACTTGAGCATTTCTCAGATCCATTAACATTGGGATTCCGGGCTCGCCAACAAAAGTTGCATCAATTGTTAAATGATCTTGGAAACCATCATCAAAGATGGTTTTTCTTTTCCTCATAGAAAGGCCTCGCTTTCATAAGTGGAAATATATAGATCCACTTGCGCATAAAACAGGACAATGAGCGCCATTATAATTTATTTTGCCCTGAGTTTTATGTCTCCGAGGTCTCTCTTAGCAATTTACCAGATCACGAACAGAGATATTCGAAAACGTTTTTTAATCAGCCAATGAATAAAAAGAAAACATTGACTTATTCACTGAATATCGCTATACTGTGATTACCAGATCACGAATAGAGATATTCGGAGATAAGCCGCCTTGATTGTGCAATCAATCATTGCGGCTTTTTCTTTTGAAGTTAAGAACAATCATATACATCACCACCTTTCTTAGAAATAGGTCTCTTTCGGTGGGGGCGTTATCGAGACGATCCCACAAGTCGACACGGCATATTTATGCCTCACACGGGTATTATAAACTACAATGGCGGGGTTGTCAAGAGGAAAAACACAACATATTGCGATTTTACAAAACGGCAAACGCTATATATAGTAGTTATAATATTGGTAGTATTATATAAAATTATAAACTGATAACACAAGTAGACAAGTAGTATAAGAGTTAATACTAATACGATTAATACAAGTGATACTTATAAGATATATATACTATTAGAGAGTGTGGACAAACGAAGGAGAGAGTTTTTTGTTTTTAGTCCACCATAATGAATGGTGCTACT
Organism: Lachnospiraceae bacterium; assembly: GCA_017543445.1. Lineage (GTDB taxonomy): Bacteria > Bacillota > Clostridia > Lachnospirales > Lachnospiraceae > UBA1201. Next base: position 7,674 of record JAFYGB010000044.1, read on the forward strand.
TGGCTAGGAATTCGTGCAACTTACGCCGGCGGGTATTGATTATCCGCCGGTTTTTTGTATACTGGGAAGTGTAGTGGATGATTTTTAAGAAAGCCTTTTTGAGGAGAGGATCATATGAAGTTTAGGGTGGAACATACCGACGGCGAGGATGAGGTAGTCATCCGGTGCCGGGAGGTGACGCCGAAGATCGAGCGGCTACTGGATATCCTGGAGGGAGACGGCGTGCGGCTCGTCGGTGTGACAGAGAGCGGCGCGAAGAGCGTGATCGCGATCAGAGACATTTTATATATCGAGAGCGTGGACGGGCGTACGTATGTGTATACGGAGCAGGAGGTCGTCCGCGTGGATTTCGGGCTGTCGCAGTTGATCGAGTATCTGGATGATATCCGGTTCTTCCGGTGCAGTAAGTCGATGATCCTGAACATCGATAAAGCGAAGTTTTTGAAGAGCCTGGCGTCGAACCGGATCGATGTAACGATGGTGAATGGTGAGCATATACGAATATCACGGACGTACGCTTCGGATTTTCGAAAGCGTTTGCGCGGTGAATGAGTGACAGCGGAGGTTGACTATGAGAGAAGTGAAAACTGAAATTACACATAAAGTCCCGCTTGCCAAGCGCCTGTTGCGGGCGCTCGCTACCGAGGTGGACATCGAGCTGAAAGCGTGTCTGTACTTTTTCTGCATATTGTTTTATTACAGTATGTATCGTTTGGGGATCGGGAGTGATAATGCCTTGCTTTTGCACATGGCGGAGATGATCCTGGTCGTTTATGTGATGGGATATGTCCAGTACTTTCTGATGGAACGGTTCGACCAGGGCGAGCATTTCGGAACGCGGGAGATCCTGTATATGCTGGTCTGCGTCGCGGTGCATATCGGAGTATCCATTTTGTGCAACTGGTATGATAAGAACCTCTGGGTGACGGTGGGATTTGCCGCATATCTACTGGTGGTTTATTTTTCGGTGTATCTGGTATATAAGGTTCTTCGTATGAAGGACGGGAAGGAACTCAACGAGGACCTTCGCGCATTTCAGGAAAGGCGGGAGCGTTGATGGAGCATGTGATCGAGATCAACAATTTGACGAAATCCTATGGGAAGCATCGCGGCGTGATCGATGTGAGCTTTTGCGTGGAGCCGGGCGATATCTTCGGCTTTCTGGGACCGAACGGCGCCGGCAAATCCACGATCATACGGTCCATGCTGGGCTTCATCCACTATGAGCAGGGAGAGATCTTCCTCTTTGGGGAACCGGTAAAGAGCCTTGGTAGCAAGATGTTCGAGCGGATCGGATACATGCCGTCGGAGGCCTGGTTTTATTCTGGGATGACGGTGCGGGATACGCTGAAATTTGCCGCGGACATGCATAAGGTGGACGCGTCGGATGAGGCGAGGATGCTGTGCGAGCGTTTGCAAGTCGACACGGAGAAGAAGATCCGCGAACTGTCGCTCGGAAACCGTAAGAAGGTCAGCATCATCTGCGCGATGCAGCATAAACCGCAACTGTTCGTGTTCGACGAACCGACGTCGGGTTTAGATCCGCTGATGCAGGCGGAGTTCTTTAAATTGATCGATATGTACGTGGCGGGCGGGGCGACGTGCCTGCTGTCTACGCATGTATTATCCGAGGTGAAAAACCATTGCAACCGCATCGCCATCATGAAAGAGGGGCGGTTGCGGAAAATCGATACGACGGACCACCTGACGAAGTCCGGGGCGAAGCATATCCGCATGCTGCGTGACGGCGTGGAGGAGGACTTCGTGTATAAAGGGGATCTGAACGATTTGTATAAAGAACTGGAGGGGCACGACATCGGAGATATCCTGATCGAAGACCCGCCGCTGGAAGAAGTTTTTATGCACTACTACGAGGTATAATATGAATCTTACTTTATTTCGGCATGAGTGCCGGCAATTGGTGAAGACAACTCTGATCTGGAGTCTGACGGTGGGCCTGCTCGGTTTTTTGTGTATCGTGGTTTTCTCCAGCCTGCAGGGTGACATGGAGTCGATGTCAGAGCAGTTTGCGAAGATGGGTGCATTTGCCGATGCGGTCGGCATGAATAAACTGAGCATCGGGACCATCGAAGGCTATTACGGCATCGAGATCGGGACGATCTTCGGCCTGGGTGGTGCGATGTTTGCCGCCTCGATCGGGATTCATATGCTTTCGAAGGAGGAGGGCGGCCATACGGGCGAGTTCCTCTATGCGACACCGGTTTCTCGCAGAGGAGCAGTTGCTACGAAGTTTGGCGCTGTCCTGACGGCGCTCGTTGCCTTTACGGTGATCTGTGTGGCGTTGTTCGGTATCGGATTTTTGATCCTCGGAGACGGGGTAAATGCGAAAAAATTCTTGTTGTTTCACGGAACACAGTTTATAATGGATGTAGAAATAGCTGCGCTTTGTTTTGCAATCTCGGCTTGCACGGTCACGAATATGTTCGGATTTGGTATCGGACTGGTTCTTTTGTTATATTTTGCAGATATGATCGCACGTGTCGTTCCGAGTCTGGAGTTTTTGAAAACGATCTCTCCGTACGGATACTCGAACGCTGCGGATATGTTTTCCGAGACAGAAATGTGCGTCGCGGGTCTCGTGCTCGGGGTTGCTTTGATCGTGGCTGCGCTGGTGTTTGCCGTAATTCGATACGAGCGGAAGGATTTGGCGTCCTGATCCTCTTGCGGTCTGGTGGTCGACCGAGACGGTGATGGATCGGTTTATGTGCCGGGGGTGGACCATGCTGGTAGGAAAGAGGTTTTGCATTCATTATCCGGAGAAGGGTTCCTACAAGATGGGGCCTTTGGATTTTGAAGTGGAAGAAGGAGATTTTTGCCTGGTACTAGGGAAAAATGGCTCCGGAAAAACAACACTTTTGCGGGCCGTCTATGGCCTGCTGAAAACGAGCGGAACGTTGAAATTCGGGGATATCGACCTCATGTCGAGTCCGCCGGAGCAGCGGCACCGCTTTTTGGCGTGGATCGGCGATGAGCAGTGGTGCGAGCCCACATCGTCCGTGAACGAAAACATGGCCTATCTGTTGCCCCTGTACCCGGATTTCGATCGGGAACTGTTTGAACAGATGATGGAGGAGTTTGCTTTTGATTCGGTGGAGCGAGGTAAACCCTATGGTTTGCTGTCGGTTGCACAAAAAGTGCTTTTGCAGACGGCGTTCGCATTTTCCAAAAAGTCGAAATTGATCCTGGTAGATGAACCGATGGTCGCGATGAACCTGAAGGACAGGGAGCGTTGGGTGCAGCGCCTGCACGATCAAGCGGAGGCTTCGGGGATCACGGTGATGATGGCGACGCACGTTCTGGATGCGCTGCGTTCCATCACAGATCGTGTGATCTTAATGGAAGATGGCAGGATCGCAGCGTGCGAGCGGGCGGATAACCCGAACCGGAGCGTTGCAATGCAGCGGGCGCGGCTGGTATTTCGTACCATGACGCCGAGAGAGGAGGAGACCTATTGGGCCGGAAAGGATGGACCCGGTTTGTAATACAGCAAAACCGGTTTTACAGGCGTGATCGCTATTTCTTCATTGGTGCCCTCCTGTTTTGCGTTCTTTTGATCTGGTTCTTTTTCAGTTCACGTGTGATGGGGTGGATCGCGGATGAAGATCTTACGAGGATCTTTCCGGTTCGCCGCATGAAAGTTCTGTTTGCTTTTGAGGCTTTCTTCTTCGGACTGGAGTCGGAGAAGAAATATTTCCTGATCCGAACGCGGATCGTCGACCCGATGAATGAAAACAAATATGTGCAAAGCCATTTAAACGCGATGCCGCTCCTTAGGATGCATGCGTTTGATTTTGGTGCGTTCCATCGGAGTTTGCTCCTGCGCAGGCTTCCTGCGACGCTGGTATATATGGTGAGCGCTGCACTTTTTGTCGTCCTGAGTCCCGGGGAGATCTACAAGTCCGAAGTAATCGGCTACATGGCGCTGATCCTGCTGATGGTCACGTTGGGTTCGGAGATATGGTTCCGGACGGAGCTGTTTTTGCTGAATATGCGCGGCCTGGTAAATACGAAACAGGAGCCGGCGGAGCGATACTCGGAGATCGGGATCTTCGTGTTTGAAGGTTTGATCTGGTGCTTCTTCTTCATGACGGTCGGTGTGTTTTTATCAAATACGGTCGCAGTCCAGACGAATGCCATTCATTTCTTCTCAAAGATGGCGAAACTGCGTGATGAATGGGCGCTGGGATGGCTGTTCGCCGGGGCGATCATCCATATTCAGGCGCATCTTAAGGGCGAGCGTCAGCTGCGCATCCAGCGAACGATCGTTGGCATTCTGATCTTCGCGGACCTGCTGTTTTTCCTGCCATTCTGATAGCATTTTCCGATATATTCTTCTCTGCCCGGCGGTAAGCTCCTGCATGGTCCTTTCTGTCGGGTGCTTTTTTTCTCGGGGCGGAGCCCTGTGTTCGACAAATTTACGGAAAATGAAGTGGAAATAAGTGGAATTCTGTGGAAAATTCTTGTAAAAACGGCTTGGATTGTGTATAATAACACCATGAAATGGGATCGATGTTGATGATCGGTCCACGATTTTGTGAATGTGTTACGAAATATGAGAAAATAGAATGAGGAGGATTTGCCATGTATTGTGGAGTTTGTGGATCACAGGTACCGGATGGGGCGGCTCATTGCCCGAATTGCGGAAGTAAAATTGCAGCGAAAGGTGTGCAGCAACCGGTAACGCAGGAACCGATTCCTGCGCCGAACATTCCGACAGAACCGATTCCTGCACCCAATATACCTACCGAGCCGATACCGGCTCCGAATATCCCGAGTTTTGAATCTGCTCAGGTGGCCGCGGAAGAGGCGGCAGCGCAGGCGGCTCAGGCGGCAGCAGAGGAAGCAGCGGCGCAGGCAGCGGCAGAGGAAGCGGCAGCGCAGGCGGCGGCAGAAGAGGCGGCCCGCCAGGCAGCGGCAGAACAGGCAGCGGCGGCACAGCGTGCAGCGCAGGAAGCGGCAGAGAGGGCGGCAGCCGAAGAAGCAGCTCGCCAGGCAGCGGCAGAACAGGCAGCGGCGGCACAGCGTGCAGCGCAGGAAGCGGCAGAGAGGGCGGCAGCCGAAGAAGCGGCGCGTAAGGCAGCAGCGGAAGAAGCGGCCCGCCAGGCAGCGGCAGAACAGGAAGCAGCGGCACAGCGCGCAGCACAGGAAGCAGCAGCGAAAGCGGCGGCAGAGAAAGCAGCAGCAGAAGCAGCGGCACGCCAGGCAGCGGCAGCAGCAGCGGCACAGGCAGCGCAGGCGGCAGCAGCACAGCAAGCGGCAGCGCAGCAGCCTGCCCCTCCCGCACAGCAGGCACCTTCGCAGCCCCAGATGAGCCCGGCAGTCCCGGGTGCGCCGCAGTATCAGATGATCAATGGACATTATGTGGCGGTTCCGAAACAGTTGCAGCAGATCCAGCAGCAACCGTCAAGTGTGGCTCCGACATTCTCAACTCCGATGGGGGCTCCGACAACAGCAACGCCGAAGAAATCCGGCGGGGCGGCGGGCGTTATGGCGATTTTGACCATCATCTTTTCTGCATTGGCGGTCGGCGCGTTCATATGGCTCTACTTCCGTGGATTAAAAGGTGGAAAATTCTCTCCGTATAGCATGTTGTCCGCGATGGCGATGCCTCTGTATGTGCTCCTCGGCGGGTTCATCTTCACGAGAGCGGCTCGTTTTGACTACGACCACGCGGCTCCGTCCATGGCGGCTTCCTACACACTGGTTTCGCTCCCGTTGTTCATCGACTTGGCGAATAACCCTTCCTACTATCTGCGTTATATCCCGAAGACGTTGGAAGCATGGTTTACCAAACCGGTGCCGTTGCTTATGATCATCGGTTTGCTTATGATCATCGGCTGTGCGTCGGTGATGTTTGCGAAGAAGCTTAACGCTGCGAATTATGCGCAGAAAGCATTGACCGCTAAGTTCTTGTCGATCGTGTGCGGACTGGTTTCTCTGGCGTCGGCAGCTTCGATCGCATATTATGCTTTCTGGGATGGGACATTACATCCTGTGATCGAAAATTTTGATTACTATAAGAACATAGATTTCTGGTGGCTGTCTACGTGCGCGATGAGCTTCTATGATCTGGGAATCGTCACCGGCCTGCTTATGTTTTTCTTCGCAGGGTTCCGGTATCGCAAGAGCCTGACGAAATAAGAATGAATGATTGGAATAGATTGAGGAGGTTTACATGAGACCACAGATCCAAAAGATCGATGATACAACATGGGCGCTGGATGAAGGCGGAGTGCGTTTCTTCCTGCTTGCGGGAACGGAGCGCTCGCTGATGATCGACAGCGGCATGCAGACGGAGGATGCGCGCGGCATGGCGGAGGAGATATTGACCGCGGCCGGCGCGCCCTGCGGCGAGAAACTGGAACTTTTGAACACCCATGCGGACCCGGATCATATCGCCTGCATTTCGCAGTTTCCGTGGTTCTACATGCACCCGGCGGAGGCGACGAATTTCTACAATTCACGTAAGGCCGGCGGGCAGATGAAGGCGATCTGGGACGGCGACGAGATCGACCTCGGCGGGCGGACCATCCGCGTGATCGAGATCCCCGGGCATACGCCGGGCAGTGTGGCCCTTCTGGATGTGGAGCGGCGCCGCCTGTTTTCGGGTGACTCGGTGCAGGACGGACACATCTTTATGTTCGGCGTTCAGCGGGAAATGCACGCGTACCGCGCGAGCATGCAGAAGCTGATGGGGATGAAGGATCGCTTCGACGTGGTCTATCCGTCGCACGGAACGTTGGAGGTCTCACCGGATCTCATCGGACAGCTCTACGAAGCTTCAGGAAAGGTGCTGGCGGGCCAGATCGAGGGACGGCCCGGCGAGGTGTTCGGCAACCCGCTCGCGATCTATGACTGCGGCGTTGCAACGTTTTTTGGTGAACCGATCAAGTGATGCATTGGACGATGCAGACAGAACTATAAAAAAGAAAGATAGGGAGGAACACGAAGCGGCTTCGTGTTTCTCTTTCACAGAGGAGGAAGGAATGGCTATACCCTTATTTGGATTTGGCGGGGGACTGCAGGATGCTATGTGCGGCGGTTACTCAAGCCATGAGACGGGGACGAAATCCCTGCTAGGCAAGGTCAGCGGCCTGAAGACATTTTCGCTGAACTACGCGACGGAGAAAATGAAGGTCAGTTTGACGGCGGATCTCGACACGGGCGAGGCTTCTTCGGGCGTCAGCGTGCAGGGTTATTATGGAGATACCGCGCAATCCGGTTGTGCGCGTACCCTGACGGAAGATGAGAAAAAGCGCCTGGAAGAGGCGGTTTTCGCCGGGAAGATCCTGGATTTCAACGGGTTTAGTGTCATGGTGAACGGCCTGCCGCTGATCGAGGATTGCTCGCTGTTCATGACATTTGCCGAGGGGGGAGAGTATGGACTGAGCTTCAACGGAGCGCGTGGTCCGGGCGGCTTCCGCGAGGAACTGGTGAAACTGTTCCCGGTCATCTTCGACATCGCACGCTACGAGCCCGGAAAGGGGCGTCCGTCGATGCCGCCGATGAACCAGGTCCTGGGTGTCCATAAATTTGAATTTGAAGATGGTAAGAAACGCGGGACATTGACCGTGAACATTGAAACGCTGTGCAAACGCGAAGGCGTGGAAGGACATGGGGAACTGTTCTCCGAGGGCGACTTCGGAAAGAAGCATTTTCGGATCTCAGCCTCACCGGTCGTTTCCGGCGATGGCAGGTACGATTTATATCTGGTTCACGAGTATGAGGACTCGGTCGGTGTAACGCCGGATAACTGGAAGTTTGCCGCGATGTTGGAGATGAACTATCGGGGCGATATCTCGTGCGAGGCGTTCTCCGCCATGCCGGACCTGAAGGATCGAAAGAAGGTTTTCGAGACCGAGAAGCAGGAGAAACTGTCGTCGGCGTTCCTCTACAGTGCGTCCGGCGATGCGTATAAGACGGTCTGCCTGTATCGCGACGACCGGGAAAGCACTGATTATTTCCTGCGCGCGGGCCAGTACGACCCGGCGAGCGGACGGTTTTTCTACTCGGTGTATAAGGTAGATCCGGAGTGCCTGAAGAATGTCGAAACCTTAGCACTTACGATGCCGGATCCGTGGCAGTATCGGGAGTATTTCGAGCTGGGTTCGGAAATGCCGATGAAGAGCCAGAACTGGCTGCAGCTCAATTTCCGCTACGGTCGTTCCATGATCATTTCGGTCGAGGCGATCTGTGCGGCGGCCGAGCGGCTGAAGGTCGAGGAGATAAAGGAAGCACATGTGCTTCTGTTCCAACAGATGTGTCAGGCGCTGGAGCAGCTGGCGCGGCCGGAGGATATCCTAAAGCAGGGCGCATGCCCGTCCCGTCGCGAGGTCGTGGAATACATCACCGTGACCGGTGACACCGGGTGTCATTGCGTGGCACGACCGGACGCCTCCGAGATCCATATCAGCGGACCGTTCATTAACCGCCACAAAGCGCTTTTGATGAAGCGGGAAATGGATGTCGCGCCGGGTGGCGAGATGACGCCGAAACAGCTGATGGAAGCATTGATGGAGCCTTCGGTGTACAACCGGGCTTGAAGATAAGGAGAAACAAAGATGAGTAATGAAAAATTGATCAAGTTAACGGGCGTCGGTAAGGTTTCCCTGCCGCCGGACCAGACCACCGTATTTATGGAACTTACGGATCGCAACAAGGATTACGCAAAGGTCGTCGAGGCGAGCACGAAGCACACCGGTGAGATGAAGGATGCCCTCGAGAAGATCGGCATTAGCCGCGATTCGATCAAGACGCTTTCGTTCCGCGTGGACGTTGAGACGGAGAACTACCAGGATGAGGACCATCGCTGGCGCGAGCGGTTCGTCGGCTATCGGGCGGAGCATTCCGCGAAGTTCGATTTCGGCGTGGACAATGAACTCCTGGGCGCTGCGATGACGGTACTGGCGAAGATGCCGTTCAAGCCGACGTTCAGTGTATCCTACTCCGTGAAGGATGTGGAGAAGGCGCGCAAGACGCTTTTGGAGAACGCAGTAAAGGATGCGAAAAACAAAGCGCACATCCTGGCGAAGGCTGCGGGCGCGAAGCTCGGAACGGTCGCACGGATCATTTACGGCGACGGCATACATGACTTTACGATGGAAGCGGTGCCGCGGATGGCGATGAACGACGGCGTTATGCTTAAGGCCACCGGAGCGATGAAGGTGGACATTAACCCCGATGACATCACGGAAGAAGAGAGAGTGAACGTGTTCTACGAGCTGATCGTTGACTGAAAAAAGTAATATTTCTGTCTGAAATACGTAAAGAACAAGCCTGTTTTTTGCTTGATATTTCGACTTTTCTATGCTATGATACGAGCAGAGTGGTAATTGTGCTCGGGAAGGGTTACAAATTACGAGTGAGTAATCCGGAAATACTATGACATTCTCGAAAGGAGATAAGAAACTATGGGATTGATTTCAACAGTAACAGGTGCAGTGACAGGAGCCGTTGGAACCGTACTGGGCGCTGGTGCAGGCGCACTCGGTGGTGTATTGGCTGATCAGTGGAAAGAGTACTTCTACTGCGAGGCTATTCCGAATGATATTTTGGTTACCAAGGGCGAGAAGAGAACCGGTGGTCGTTCCGTTAATAAGAAGGGTAGCGACAACATCATTTCGAACGGTTCTGTTATCGCAGTTGCTGACGGTCAGTGTATGATCATCGTTGAGCAGGGTAAGATCGTTGAGGTCTGCGCTGAGCCCGGTGAGTTCATTTATGATACTTCTACAGAGCCTAGCATTTTCGCAGGCAGCCTCGGATCTTCGATCCTGGCGACCTTCCAGGCGATCGGCCGCAGATTTACCTTCGGCGGTGACACCGGTAAGGATCAGAGAGTTTATTACTTCAATACGAAGGAGATCCTGGATAATAAGTTCGGTACCAACAACCCGATCGATTTCCGCGTAGTTGACTCGAAGGTCGGCTTCGATATGGATGTTTCCCTGCGTATCAATGGTTCCTACACATTTAAGGTAGTTAACCCGCTTCTGTTCTATGCGAACGTTTGCGGTAACGTTGAGACCGCTTACAACAAGAGCCTTCTGACAAATCAGATGCGTACAGAGTTCGTAGATGCTTTGGCACCTGCTCTGTCCCGCGTTTCCGATCTGGAGATCCGTCCTTCGAAGCTGCCTCAGTACACGAATCAGTTGAAGGATGCCATCAACATCGAGCTTGCTAAGACTTGGACCGAGACCCGTGGTATCGCTGTCGAGAATATCGCTATGAATCCTCCGACACTTACCGAGGAAGATAAGCAGAAATTGCAGAATGCTCAGGAAGCAGCTGTTTATTCGAACCCGCTCCTTGCAGCAGGTGCGATCGCCGGTGGCCAGGCTCAGGCATGGCGCAACATGGACGGCGCTTCTCCTTCCAACATGATGGTTATGAGCGGTATTGCCGGTGGCATGAGCCCCAACTCTCTGTTTGAGACCGCAGCTGCCCAGGGCGCTAAGATGCCCGCTCAGACAGCTCAGCCCGCTGCACCCGCAGCTGCTGCAGCTCCTGCAGCTGACAGCTGGACCTGCTCGAAGTGCAATACGGTAAATACCGGTAAGTTCTGCGTAGAGTGTGGCGAGAAGAAGCCTGAACCCGTTGCAGGATGGACCTGCCCGGATTGCAATACCGTAAACCAGGGCAAATTCTGCACGAACTGCGGCACAAAGAAGCCGGCAGGCGCACCACTTTATAAGTGCGACAAGTGCGGCTGGATGCCCGAGGATCCTAAGAATCCTCCGAAGTTCTGCCCTCAGTGCGGCGACCCGTTTGATGATAAAGATATCCAGTAATTCATTTACCGGTTTATAATTGTCAATTGCAAACCTGTCGGGCCAGGCTTTATGTCCGGCCCGGCAGGTTTTGTGTCTATCAGGGGTTAGAAAAAGCACGTGGAAGGCACAAGCCTCCCACAAGAAAGGGTGAAATATGGCAAATCTGCTCGAGTACAAATGTCCGTGCTGCGGCGGCTCGCTGGAGTTTAACGCTCAAGCGCAGAAGATGGCTTGTCCGTATTGCGGAAATGAATTTGATATGGCCACGTTGGCTTCTTACGATGAAGCATTGACCTCATCGGGAGCTGAGGACCAGATGAACTGGCAGAGCGAGACCGACGACAACTGGACGGCGGATGAAGTATCCGGTATGGTCACGTATACCTGTAAGTCGTGCGGCGGTGAGATCGTCGGCGATCAGACACTGGGTGCATCCAGCTGTCCGTTCTGCGGAAACCCGGTCGTTATGACGGGACAGTTCGCCGGCGCGTTGCGTCCGGACATCGTTATCCCGTTCAAACTGGATAAGGAAGCCGCAAAGGCCGGACTGGAGAAACACTTAGAGGGTAAGAAGCTCCTGCCTAAAGTATTTAAGAGTCAAAATCACATCGACGAGATCAAGGGCGTTTACATTCCGTTCTGGCTCTTCGACACCGATACGAGCGCGAATATCCGCTATAAGGCGACGAAGGAAAGAACCTGGAGCGACGCGGATTACAATTACACCGAGACGGAGTACTATTCGGTAATGCGTAGCGGTACACTTGATTTCGATGACGTTCCGGTGGACGGATCGTCGAATATCGACAATAAGTTAATGGAGTCCATCGAGCCGTTCGATACTTCCGAGGCTGTGGATTTCCAGACCGCGTACCTGTCTGGTTATTTCGCCAACAAGTACGACGAGACCGCGGAGGATTGCATTCCGATCGCGAACGAGCGTATTAAGAAGAGTACGCGCGACACATTCCGTGAAACGGTCAAGGGTTACCATTCGGTATCCGAGGAAGCTTGCAGTATCAGTTTCCACAATGCCCGTTCCAGATACGCGTTATATCCGGCATGGCTTCTGTCCACCACGTGGAGCGGCCAGAATTTCCTGTTTGCCATGAATGGTCAGACCGGTAAGTTCGTCGGAAACCTTCCGACGGATAAGGGCGCATACTGGAAGTATTACGGCATCGGCGCCGGTGTTTCGGCAGCGATTTTTAATTTGATCGCATGGATCGCGGCAGGCGCGAATTTCGGTGCTTCACACATTATTATCGCTGTGATCGCGGCGCTTCTGGTCGGTTTCCTTCCGGTCGGCGTCATGAAGAGCGGTATGACTACGGTTCGCCATAAGACGGAGGCGCAGAACTACATCAAGAAAGATAGTCTGAACCTGACCGTAGCAGAGGACCTGTATCTCTACAAGAATGTTGAGAAACGCGCGAAACCAAAGCCCGCGCAGAATTCATAAGGGTCGCTATGCGGCCTACCTTGCAGATACTTAGGAGGTATTGAGAAATGGGATTATTTGACAGCATTAAGAACATCATTAAGTCGGACGTTAAGCATGCAGTAAATCAGACCGCAAACAACGCGGCGAATAACGCGGTAAATGCGGCACATCAGGCGGCGAAGAGCGCATCGCAGAAGAAGGAGACATTTTCCTTCCAGGCGGTTCCGAAGAGTGTTGAGGAGCTGAAGGCATTGCCCGAGGCAGACCTTTCGACACCGTTTAAGACCGCAGCGCTGACTATGCTCGTTCTGATGAATTACAAGAATGACGTGCAGGCGACTTTGGATATGTTGAACTTCCTGAAAGGACCGGAGCCGCTTCCTGAGAAGGAGATCCAGTTCCTGAAGGACCGTCTGGTCGGCAAGGAGTACGTTCCCGCTTCGTTCTTTGCGGGCGCTACGCCGGAGAATGATTATACGCCGTCCATGCCGTTGACGATCACGGTTCACGATTACGCGTATTCTTACCAGAATGCAGGCTATACGATGTTGATGCTTCATTCGTCCGGCGCGGACGATGACCGCCAGATCCAACTCCGCAGCAAAGGAGACCAATGGTTCTTGTGGCAGAATTTCGCGCTGTCCGATATGCGCATCCCCAAGTCCCAGGATAAGTGGGCGTAGAATGTGTCAACCGGGACGGTTCCATTTGACACATTTTAGGTTGTGAAAGGCTCCGGACCATGGATCTTGCGTTATATCCGCCTGCTCCCGGTCAGGTCGCTTCGCGGTGAAAAACAGTGCCGCGTTAACCGAGGTCGGATCTGAGGGGGCCCGCTTCGACAGAGGCCGTTTTCTTGATGAAAACGCCCTCAGCTCGCGCGAAAAGCGATCTCGGAAATCGCTTTTCTCCCCTCATCCGACTCGTTTCCCACGGCGTTTTTCATCCGCTCGTTCCAATGCCCGGTCGCAGGTGGATATAACGCAATCCCTTGCCCCGAAGCCAGCCACAGACTGTGATGTGTCAAATGGAACCGTCCCCATTGACACATCGATGCACCCGCGGGACTTGCGGATGCGCGGTTTGTGTAAGACGCGAAATTCTGTGAGGGCGGCGGAGAGAAAAGCTTCATTTGGAAGCTTCATTTGGAAGTTTCATTAGGAGGCTTCATTGGGAGGCTTTGTTGGGGAGATGTTTCTAGAGTTTTAGTTTTTAAGGAGGTAGTTGTCATGGATGTTAAGAAGGTTTCAGAGGATATTACTGAGAAGGTTTCGGCTGCGGGTGCGAAGGCTGAGGAGAAGATCCGTAGTGCGGCTGAGAAGGTTGGCGAGAAGCAGGGTGCGCCGAAGTGTTGCCCGAACTGTGGTTCCGCGAACTGGCATTTGGTTGAGACCGATACGAATAAGTTTTCTTTAGGTAAGGCGTTCCTGGGAACGGTATTTTTGGGACCGCTCGGACTGGGCGTTGGTGCGCTCGGTAAGCAGAAGGAGCGTTGGTTCTGCAGTGATTGCAAGTACAATGCAGAGTACTCCAAGTTGAACGCGAATTTCACAGACCTGAGTCTGTAATTGAGGAAAAAATAATCCTCGATGATTTTTGTCGGGCCGCCGAGCGTTTGTAGTTCGGCGGCCCGATCGTGTTTTGAGTGGGAAGATACAGGGCGAAATGCATTTGCCGTTGAAGAAAATAAAGTGCTTGAATTATTCCATGGGATGCGATAAAATTCTATCGGTTAGCATATGCTAACCGATAGAATTTCAAGGAGGCTTTACGATGAGTGAGATATTCCAGAACATCCCCGTGATCCGGTACGAGGGACCTGACAGCACGAATCCGTTCGCGTTCAAATACTATGATCCGGAGCGGGTCGTAATGGGTAAGAAGATGAAAGATCAGCTGCCTTTCGCTATGGCTTGGTGGCATAATCTCTGCGCGAATGGCGTAGATATGTTCGGACGTGGAACCGCAGATAAGCGTTTCGGCGCGGCCGAAGAGGGAACGATGGAGCACGCGAAGGCAAAGGTAGATGCCGGCATCGAGTTCATGAAGAAACTCGGTATCGAGTACTATTGCTTCCACGATGTGGACCTGGTTCCGGAGGCAGATGATATTAATGAGACCAACCGCAGACTCGACGAGATCGGCGACTATATCCTCGAGAAGACGAAGGGAACGAACATCAAATGTTTGTGGGGTACCGCGAACATGTTCAGCAACCCGCGTTTCATGAACGGCGCCGGCAGCACGAACGATGTAGATGTTTACTGCTTCGCTGCTGCTCAGGTAAAGAAGGCAATCGAGCTCACTGTAAAGCTCGGCGGTCGTGGTTATGTATTCTGGGGCGGCCGCATCGAAGGCTACACCGAGGAGAAGTACTCTAGCTTCGACTCCGATCTGGGCAAGCGGATCCGCAAGGGCGAAACTACGCTCGCGGAACTCGCGGCGAGAGCGGCTCTGCTGAAGAGAGTCGACACACCGATTTCCGGTAAACAGGAATACCTTGAAGGTGTTCTTAACAATATAATCCTTTCGGGCAAATAAGGGAATGTTTCCCGAAGGGATGCCTGTTTACGTTTTTTAATTTATCCTTTCTGTTTTTATCGACCTGCCGCCAACCCCGGCAGGTCGATTTTTTGAGTTTGAAGTTTCCGCCTTGATATCTTGACATCTTTTCATTTGCGTGTTAAGATTAACACGTTAATACGTTAAACCGATGACCGAGAGGAGTAATCCGAATCCGGCGAAACCAGAGAGCTGCGGTGGTGGGATGCAGCAAACGCAATACGGACGAATGGACTCGGGAGGGCAGGAGGAACGGCCGCGTGGCTTCAGTAAAACCTGACGTACCCCACGTTACGGGATTTGAGTGGATGATCATTCATCAATTGAGGTGGTACCACGAGCTTAGGAATGTTCGGCATTTGCCGTGATATAAGCGCGCCCTCATGTTAGGTTCGAGCAAATCGTGCTTAGCATGAGGGCGTTTTTTGTTCGAAATCTTATGATGCATCCGATCGGGCGTAAACAGGCCTATAGGATGCAAAAAAACTAAAGGCCCGGAAGCAAATGCATCCCCTGCGGCGTAAACAGGCCTATAGGATGCAAAGCAAGAAGAGGCCCGGAAGCAAATGCATCCCCTGCGGCGTAAACAGTCCTATAGGATGCAAAACAACGAAACGAAAAATAAAACGAAAGGTTTACCCACCTGTGAGGGGGTAAAAAGGTAAAAACGATGGCACAGACGAAAGAGATCCCTTACAAGATCTATCTGGAGGAGAGCGAGCTGCCGAAGCAGTGGTATAACCTGCGCGCGGATATGAAGAAGAAGCCCGCGCCTCTGTTGAACCCGGGAACGGGCCAGCCCATGACGCTGGATGAGTTGAGCGTGGTGTTCTGCCGCGAGCTGGCGAAGCAGGAACTGGACAATGACACGAAGTTCATCGACATTCCGGATGAGATCTATCAGTTCTATAAGATGTATCGCCCGGCGCCCCTGGTGCGTGCATATTTCCTGGAGCGTGCGCTCGGCACACCGGCGAAGATCTACTATAAGTTCGAGGGCAATAATACCTCTGGCAGCCATAAGCTGAACTCCGCGATCGCGCAGGCTTACTATGCGAAGAAGCAGGGCCTGAAGGGCGTGACCACCGAGACCGGTGCCGGCCAGTGGGGTACTGCATTGTCCATGGCATGTGCATTTTTGAATATGGACTGCCAGGTATACATGGTAAAGGTTTCCTATGAGCAGAAGCCGTTCCGTCGTGAAGTTATGCGTACTTATGGCGCGAAGGTTACTCCTTCCCCGTCCAATACAACAAATGTTGGTCGCAAGATCTTAGAGCAGTTCCCGGGAACGGGTGGTTCTTTAGGTTGTGCGATCTCTGAGGCGGTTGAGGCAGCGGTTTCCCAGGAAGGTTACCGTTACGTGCTCGGTTCGGTTTTGAACCAGGTACTTCTGCACCAGTCTGTCATTGGCCTGGAGGCAAAGGCTGCGCTCGATAAATACGGCGTGAAGCCGGACATCATCATCGGCTGCGCAGGCGGCGGCTCCAACTTGGGCGGTCTTATTGCCCCGTTCATGGGCGAAAAGCTGCGCGGCGAGGCGGATTATCGGATCATCGCTGTAGAGCCGGCATCCTGTCCGAGTTTCACCAGAGGTACCTATGCATACGATTTCTGCGACACCGGTGCTGTGTGCCCGCTCGCTAAAATGTACACCCTGGGTTCGACCTTCATGCCGTCACCGAACCATGCAGGCGGCCTGCGTTACCACGGCATGAGCTCGACATTGTCCGAGTTGTACGATCAGGGCCTGATGGAGGCAACGAGCGTAGAGCAGACTTCCGTATTCGCAGCAGCAGAGCAGTTCGCCCGCGTGGAGGGCATCCTGCCGGCTCCGGAATCCAGCCATGCGATCCGTGTTGCGATCGACGAAGCGCTGAAGTGCAAGGAGACCGGAGAGGAGAAAACTATCCTTTTCGGCTTGACAGGAACCGGATATTTTGATATGGTAGCATATGAGAAGTATAACAATGGTGAAATGTCCGATTACATCCCCACGGATGAGGATATCGCCAAGAGCCTTGCGAAGCTTCCCAAAGTGCCGGGCGAGAACTAAACTCGATCTGTTACGAAGAGAAATAAGATCCGTGTAACGGACTTTTCGAAGACAGGCGGGTCGAAGGATCCGGCAGATGACAAGCAGGTATTAGACCCGCCTATCATTCGAAATAATTTAGAAGAAGGTGAATTGTTATGAAAAAGGACTTGGACTGGTCGAGCTTGGGTTTCGGCTACATTGCAACGGATTATCGTTATTCTTCTAAGTTCAAGGATGGCGCATGGGATGAAGGTCAGTTGATCACCGACAGTATGATCACACTCAGCGAGTGCGCAGGTGTATTTCAGTATGCACAGACGATCTTTGAAGGCTTGAAGGCGTATTCTACGAAGGATGGACACATCGTGTGCTTCCGTCCTGACCTGAATGCAGCTCGTATGGCAGACTCCGCAAAGCGTTTGGAGATGCCTGTATTCCCTGAGGATCGTTTTGTAGATGCTGTTTGCCAGGTGGTAAAGGCGAACCAGGATTGGGTTCCCCCCTATGGCAGCGGTGCAACTTTATATATTCGCCCGTATATGATGGGCACGAACCCCGTTATCGGCGTTAAGCCGGCTACGGAATACGAGTTCCGTGTATTTGCTACACCGGTAGGCCCGTATTTCAAAGGCGGCGCAAAGCCCATCGTTATCAAGGTCAGCGATTTCGACCGTGCGGCACCGCATGGAACCGGCCACATCAAAGCCGGCCTGAACTATGCCATGAGCCTGCATGCGATCGTAACTGCGCATGAAGAGGGATTTGCCGAGAACATGTATCTCGATCCCGAAAGCCGTACGAAGGTCGAAGAGACCGGCGGCGCAAACTTTATCTTCATCACGAAGGACGGCACGCTGGTAACTCCGAAGTCGGACAGCATCCTGCCTTCCATCACCCGCCGCTCCATCATGTATGTTGCGGAGAAATATCTGGGCATGAAGGTAGAGCATCGTCCCGTATACTTCGATGAGGTAAAGGATTTCGCAGAGTGCGGCCTGTGCGGTACCGCAGCCGTTATTTCTCCGGTAGGCCGTATCGTTAACCACGACACCGTGATCGACATCCCGGCCGGCATGGAAGAAATGGGACCTTGGACGAAGAAGTTGTACGATACATTGACCGGAATTCAGATGGGCAGCATCGAAGCACCCGAAGGCTGGATCAAACACATCTGCTGATGCGAAGCACGGAGAAATCCGTGGTATCAGGATGGATAGCTCGAAAAGTTGAGGAGCCGAATGCTCGCATTCGAGTATCAACTAAACTATAAATAGTAACTACGAAGGCGGACGCGTGTTAGCGGGTCCGCCCTCAGTTTAATCGCGGGGCTACTATGAAGATAATTAAATATTCGGTCGGCACCGTGGTGATGATCTTTCTTCTGATCGCGCTGCTGATCGGGATCATCGAATGTACGATCTTCGGCGGGCGGAGCTTCTATCGCTACCAGTATGAGAAGCTGGAAGTGACGAAGGATGTCCAGATGGAGATCGACGACCTGATGGAGGTCACGGACGAGATGCTGCTCTACCTGCAGGGTAAGCGGGAGGATCTGGTCGTTGTGACGACCATAGCGGGTCAGGAACGCGAGTTTTTCAATACGCGTGAGAAATTGCACATGGAGGACGTAAAAGGCTTAAATCTGGCCTCTGTGCGCGTCGGATGGGTATGCCTGCTCCTGTTCTTCGTTTTCGGCGTACCGTTCACTCTGTGGATGGTGCACGATTACCGAAAAGCGGACGCGGACGCTAAGAAGGCGACGCTTGCAGCGCACCTGCTCAAGATCTACCGACGGACGTTCATCTTTGCGATTCTGCTTTTGCTTCTGGTCGTGGGCATCGGCGCGATGATCGTTGCGTCCGATTTCACGCACTACTGGACCCTGTTCCACGAGATCGTCTTTACGAACGATCTGTGGCTGTTGGATCCGAATACCGATCTTTTGATCAATATCGTTCCGGAGGACTTCTTTATCGCGCTGGTGGCGCGCTGCGCCATCCGCTATGCCATCGCATTGGCCGTTTTAGCGGCTCTGATCATCGGCGGGTATTTCCTCTTCCGTAAGGGAACTAAAAAAGCTTCACAGGCCGTAGCCGTGCTGTTGGCGATCGCTCTGGCTATGACCCTGCCGGCGACAGTTTACGCCGGGGAGAATGATGCATCCTACCGCGAGGCGCAGGAGATCCTAGAGAAGATCCCGACGAGTGCTCCGTGGCCGGAGGCACCGGAACTTACGTCCCACAGCGCCATCCTCATCGAGGAAAACACGGGAAATATCCTGCTTGCGAAGAATGCTCTGGATGCGCAGGAACCGGCCGATCTGAATAAACTGATGACGGCCTACCTGACATTGACCAGGGCAGGCGACACGGCGCGCACGGATATCGTAACGTATCCGCAGAGCGTGATCTACAGCGTGCAGAAGGGCGACACCCACATCGGTCTGAAGATCAATGAAGTATTGACCGTATACGACAGTTTGTGCGGCCTGCTGCTTCCGTCGGCGGACGACTGCGCCGCAGGACTGGCACACTTTGTAAACGCGAAAAACGAAGATTTCGTATCCGCGATGAACATGTCGGCGATGCTGATGAACTTCGCGAATACGCACTATAAAAAGGCCGGCGGGCGGCCGGTGGAGGGGCAGTACAGCTGCGCCTACGATGTCGCACGCTTGTATGAGGAGCTGCTGACGTACCCGATCTTCGTCGAGATCAGCCGCAAGACGACGTACACCATCGAGCCGACGAACATCACGCAGGAAAAGCGTCCCATGAAGAATAAGCATCGCATGCTGTTTAAGGACGACAAATACTACGATACCCGCGTGGTCTGCGGTAAGAACGGCCGTGGAGACGGCACGGATAACAGCCTGGTCACCTTCGCACGGTCGGGAGACATTTCCCTCGTGTGCGTGGTGATGGGAGCGGACGCAGAAGGCCAGTACGCGGACACAAAGAAACTGCTGGATTACGGTTTCAACGAGTTCGAAAATGTAAACATTTCGGCCAATGATTCCCGGTTCTACCAGAGCTCGGGCGATGCGGGCATATTGACCGCGGGAAGCCAGCTCAGTTTCTACCGTTTTGATGCAAAGGCGTCGCTGTTGCTGCCGAAGAACACTTCGATCAATGACCTCACGACGACGGTCATCCGCAGCATGGACTCGTCGTTCAGTATGATCCGCTACTACATCGGGGATTATTATCTCGGTGAGGCGCAGATTCTCGAAGCTACGCAGAAACTGGCGGATGTGTCGAGTCCGCTGTTTAAGGAGAACGGCGGAATGCTTCCGTATAAGAGCCTGCCGCCCATGGAGAAGCCGGGCGAGGGGCTGCCGTGGTACCTACTGCCGGCGATCGCAGCGGGTGTACTGCTGATCATCATTTTCATATGCGGATACAACAGTAAGGCGAATAAGCGCCGGCGGCGTCACCGTCGGACGAAGATCGTCAAAAACATGATGTGACGGGAGATCATGTCACAAGGAGTCGATTTTTCATGAGATTACGCAATGTACCGGGAGCGCGCCAGGAGATGCTGGTGAACCCCTATGTAATACAGGAACCGGAGCGGTTTAAGGGCGTCTGGAGCCGCGAGGTCTTCCACAATGACCACCCGCTGCACATCGAGATCGGGACCGGAAAGGGGCAGTTCCTGATGGCGCTGGCCGCGCTGCACCCCGAGATCAACTACATCGGCATTGAGAAGTATTCTTCCGTGCTGTTTCGAGCGCTGCAGAAGCGGCCCGCGCTGGAGCAGGAGAACCTGTTTTTCCTGCGACTGGACGCGGAGGACACGCCCGATATTTTCGGGCCGGATGAGGTCTCGAAGATCTACCTGAATTTCTCTGACCCGTGGCCGAAGGAGCGACACGCGAAGCGCCGCCTGACGTCGCTGGAGTTTCTGAACCGCTATCGCACGTTTTTGAAGGCGGGCGGTCCCGTCGAATTTAAAACGGATAATCGGGATCTGTTCGATTTTTCATTGGAACAGATCGAACCCGCGGGTTATGTCCGCGACCTGTGCACCTTTGACTTGCATCGTGACCCTGTCGCTTCGGCGGGCAATGTCATGACCGAGTACGAGGAGCGCTTTTCGCGGGCCGGACACCCGATCAACAAATATATCATTCATTGGGAGGTAAAAAACCATGGTTAAACAGGTAAACACTTGTGAGTTCAAAACATTGATCAGACAGGATAAGGTCGTATTTGCCGATTTCTTTGCGACCTGGTGCGGCCCTTGTAAGATGCTCGCTCCGATGATCGAGGCGATCTCCGAGAAGCCGGAGTACGCAGACCGCGTGGAGTTCGTTAAGATCGACGTGGATGAGGAAGAGGAGCTCGCGGAGAGCTACGGCATCATGAGCATCCCCACACTGTTGATCTTTAAGAACGGTGAGGTCGTCAAGACGCAGGTCGGCGGCGTTCCGCAGCCGATGCTCACGGCTATGATCGACGAAGCATTAGCGTAAATGCAAAACGAAGCATAAAACAGGGCGGCAGGCAGAAGAACTTCTGCCTGCCGCCCTGTTTTTAGGGTTTACATATGAAAAAGACTAGTTTTCGTTTTTGGAATTCGGGACATCCAGTGTAGGTTCTACATTTGCCGAGAGGAGATCCTCCGGGGTATCTGTTTTACCATCCGGTCCGCTCTCTGTAGCGGGGGCGGGCGCTTCCTCAGGATGCTCGAGGTATTCGATGTTGTCGATGCCGTCCGCAAAGGTGCCCGGCATTTCATCGAGACCCTTCGGGAGGGCGACGTGATCATGCGTCTGGAGAGCATCGGAGCCTTCCATGCCGCCGACCGCCGGTAACAACGCAGCCTCCTCGTAGGAGATGTTGCGTTCCTTCAGACGGTGGCGTACCCAGTCGTCCAGCAAGTAACTGAGAACCGCGACCACGGGAACACCGAGGAACATGCCGATCCAGCCTGCGATACTGCCGCCGATCGTGATGGCGAAGATGATCCAGAGCGGACGCAGACCGGTCGAGTCGCCGAGGATCTTCGGGCCTAAGTACAGGCCGTCGAACTGCTGCAGAACGAGGATCAGGATCAGGTAAATGATGACCTTATACGGGTCGGTCATGAGGATGATCAGACCGCCGGGGATGGCACCGATGAACGGACCGAAGTACGGGATCATGTTCGTGATGCCGACGATGATACTGATGACCAGTGCATACGGAAGCTGCAGGATGGCCATAGCGATGAAGCAAAGGATGCCGATGATGATGGAGTCGATGGTTTTACCGACCAGAAAACGGCTGAATACGTGGTTACATGTATTTAACGTGGAAATGATCGAGTTCGCATGCTTCTCGCGGAAGATCGCACGGATCAGGCGCGAGGAGGCGCGGCCCAGACGGTAGCGGTCGACGATCATGTAGATCGAAACGATGATCGCGATGAATACGTTGAAGATGAAGCTTACCGCGCTGATGAGGCTCGAGAAGACACGCATCAGGAATTCTTTCGTGAAAACATTCTCCTGGAAGTCCTTCAGGACGCCGGGCAATGCATCGGATACCTGAGCACGGATCTTCGTAAAGTCGATCGCGGGGAAACGGTCCTGCAGACCAAGCAGCCATTTATCGATCTGATCCGGCCAGGACTGGGCCCGGTTCATCAGGTCGCTGATACTCTGGCCGACTTGCGGGATCAGGAAGACCAGGATGATGACGATGGCTCCGAAGAAGAGCAGGTAAGATATCAATAACGATACCAAAAGCCGGACTTTTTTGGATTTGACTTTGAGGACGCGCCCCAAGAAGTAGCGATCCAGTCGCTGGACCAGGGGATTTAGGAAATAGGCGAGCAGGAAGCCTACCAGGAACGGCCAGATGGCCCGGATGGCGGCGTTGAAGCCCGTGCGGACAATATCCCATGAAAAGATCATCTTTACGATCACGGCGCTGATGGCGACGGTTATGATCGCGTAGACGCAGATCGTGAAATATTTCGAATCATGGTCAAAACGGTTTTTATTTGAACGATTTCTCACGACGACATACTCCTTCTTGTACTCTGTGAAATCGGGACGGATCAGCGAAATGCCAAGCACATATCTCTTATATAAATGTAACACATTTCCCCTGAAATCACAACCGAAAAAGCAGTGGAAAATCAAGGAAAATACAGGACATAAACAGGCTCGGAAAAAAACCCGAAAAATTTTTAAAAAAACTGCTTGCATTTTTCTGAGAGTTGTTATATAATCGTACTTGCCTGTTGTGAGGAACACAAAAAACCTTCCTCTGGCAACAAAAAAATATGCGCGATTAGCTCAGTTGGTAGAGCACCTGACTCTTAATCAGGGTGTCCAGGGTTCGAGCCCCTGATCGCGCACTTAAGGTTCGAGTTTGACAGACGCAGGAGCTGTTGGGTTCGGGCTTTTTTTTTGCCCGTTTCGTACAGCATGACCCAGTCTCGCCTGCAACCGCGCGGGATTGATTTTCCCTATGAATCGTGTTATGATAAAAGATAAGATTTATTATTCCTCTAAGGGGGTACAACATGTCCAAACCAAATAAAGAAACGACACCCAAAGAAACCGAAACGGCAAAGTCCGTAAAGGAAACCGCTACGAATCAGAACACCCCTAATTCGCTGCGTTCTCCTGTGAAGGATCCCTGGCCGATGGGCGGAAAGATGGTCTTCTGGCCGGTATCTGCGATCTGCTCGTTCATTCTGGCGGTGCTCTATGTTTTTGTAGTAGTGCATATCTGCTACTCGACGGCGGGAGCGGGAAGCTATCTCATCAATAACAAGCTGGTGATCCTGGCTGCTTCCTTGGGCTTCTTCCTGATCCTGTTTTTGCTGGAGTTCGCCGTTCGCGGTCATAATCGCCACTTGCGGGTCGAGGAGTTCTGCATATCCGTTTATTTGATCCCGGCGATCGTATATGGCATTTTGGTCGTGATCTTTAAGTCGATGTTTGATGAAAGCTTGCAAAACTCGATCGACGCTATGGATAATGACACCGCGCTGTTTTACTTTTTCTTCCTGCTGATGTTTTATTACACCCTGTTCGCGCTGGTGATCCGGGGCTTTGTTGCATTTCTCGCTCTGATGAGTGAATACTCGAAGATGAAGAAGTATAAGAACAATAAACGGAAATGATCTTCTTTCGGGAGGGCGTATGGAACTTCTGGTTATCGTGGCAATGGCTCTCGTTCTTTTGTTTATGCTAGGGTACACCTTGTGGCCGTTGGTCTCGGGAGTGTTGTTTCTGGCGATGATGTTTGCCATTTTCTGTGAGACCTTTTTCGTGATCTCCGGCTTGATGTGGCTGTTCGCACGCCGCCGCAAGGCGAAATACCTGGGCCTTTCGGAGGACGACGGCCCCGCGAGTTTTGCCTGGTACGAGATCGACGGGGAAGAGGTGCGAAACATTTTCCCGACGGACGTATTTATGCGCCGCCTCCTCTATCGAAAGGAGGAGGTCCATGTGCGGCTCCTGAAGCTTAAGAAGCATGTATGGGCGTTCGACCGTGTGACGACGCTCGTCATCGGGCTCGGCCTGGTGTCATTTGCCGTGATCATCGTGTTGCTGTCGACGTTCGTCTGACGTCCCGGCGATCAAATAGAAATGAGGAATGGATTTATGAGGATTCGAAACAGGTGGCTGGCGTATGTCCTGCTCACCGTTATGGTATGTTTGTCTCTGCTCGGTTGTGGGAAGAAATCGAAGAAGGCCGCGGAGACGACCGGTTATGATGTAGAGATCGTGACGATGCCGAATACTACGGCGGCGGTCGAGACTACACGGGCAGCCGAGCCCACGACGGAAGAAGCGACGCAGGCACCCGAGACGGGAGCTCCGAGTACACAAGCACCGACGACTGCGCCGACGACCGCGGCTCCTACGACTGCCGCGCCGACCACGGTGGCTCCGACTACAGTTGCACCTACGGCAGCTCCGACGACCGCAGCGCCCACGAAGGCAGCCATCGACGAAGATGGCACCTATACTTCGAAGGAAGACGTGGCGCTGTACATCCACACCTATGGTAAGCTTCCGAAGAATTACATCACGAAGTCGGAGGCGGAGGCCCTGGGCTGGATCAGCTCCAAAGGAAACTTAGGCCGCGTGGCGCCCGGTAAGAGCATCGGCGGCGACCGCTTCGGCAACTACGAGGGGCAGCTTCCGAAGGCACGCGGACGCAGTTACACGGAATGTGATATTGATTTCGATGGCGGTTACCGCAACAGTAAGCGCATCATATTCTCGAACGACGGTCTGATCTTCTATACGGAGGATCATTACGAGACGTTCGAGCAGCTCTACCCGTAAGGGGAGGTACCTATGGATATTTTGATGATCGACGGAGAGGATTTCTCCGATATGCAACAGCTGCATGCGCACATCGCTGCGCAGCTACATTTTCCGAAACATTACGGAAAGAATCTGGACGCTTTGTATGACTGTCTGACTGATATGAAGAACGTGGAGATCCACGTTCATAACTACGGCGTCCTGAAGGAACGACTGGGCAATGCTAACGCCGAAGGCCTGATGGATGTGTTCCTGGACCTGTGCGCGGCGAAACCGGCATGCACACTGCATGTAGAACCCGTGAAATCCTCGGAGGCCGTGTCGTTTTCGGAACTCTTCGACGAGACGAGCGACGAGGAAACGACGGGGGATAAAGCGTTTCGGGAAGAAGGAGAGAAGTGGTAAGATGGTGAAGGATTCTTTACTTAGAAAATATGCGCGACTTATCGTCCGCGTGGGCGTGAATGTGCAGCCCGAACAGGAAGTGGAAGTTTATGCCGCGGTCGACCAGACGCGGCTCGTACATATGGTGGTGGCGGAGGCTTACGCAGCCGGCGCGTCCGCGGTCCGCGTGGAGTGGCAGGACGAGGAGCTGATCCGCCAGAATTACCAGCACATGTCGTTGCGGAAACTGTCCCGCGTGCTGAAATGGCAGCGCGAGAAGATGAAGCAGAGAGTGAAGGATCTGCCGTGCCAGATCCACATCGTGTCCGACGATCCGGACGGACGTAAGGGCGTTGATGTACAGAAAATGATGAAGGCCAATGCGGCGCGGTCGAAGATATTCAAACCGTATCGCGACGAGATGGAGAATAAATACCAGTGGGTGATCGTGGCGGCATCGTCCGAGAAGTGGGCCCGGAAGGTATTTCCCGAGGAAACGACCGCGCAGGCGGTGGACCATTTGTGGAAAATGATCTTCGAGTGCGTTTACCTGGACGAGGAGAGCGACCCGATCGAGAACTGGAAGAAACATAACGAGCGTTTTATCGAGAAGTGCGCGTGGCTGAATGCGCAGCATTTTACGAAGCTGCGTTACCACAGTGCGAACGGGACGGATTTCGAGGTCGGCCTGATCCCGACGGCGCAGTTCATGGGCGGCGGCGAGTATTCGACGCAGAACATCTACTACAACCCGAACATGCCGACGGAGGAGATCTACACGTCGCCTATGCGCGGACAGGCACAGGGTACGCTGGTCGCGACGAAGCCCCTGTCCTATCAGGGACATTTGATCGACGGCTTTTCCATTACATTTGAGAATGGAAAGGTCAGCGAGGTGCACGCGAAGGTCGGAGAGGAACTGCTGCAGAAGATGGTGCAGATGGACGAAGGCGCGTCTTACTTAGGTGAGGTGGCGCTGGTTCCGAAGGAGTCGCCGATCAACCGTAGCAACATCCTGTTCTACGAGACGTTGTTTGACGAGAATGCGAGCTGCCACGTGGCGCTGGGCATGGGATTTTCCAACGTGCTGCTGGGCTTCGAGAAGATGAACGATAAAGAGTTCCTGGAGGCCGGCATCAACGACTCGATCATCCACGTGGACTTCATGATCGGAAGTCCGGACCTGGAGATCGTGGGCATCAAGGCAGACGGGACAGAGGTTCCGGTATTCAAAAACGGAACCTGGGCATGACATGATTTAAAACATTTATTACGGGGAGTGTGCATATGGGAATGGATGAGAATAAAAACGCGGACAATGTCGGACAGAATCATTCCGATATTCCGATGCCGGAAGGTGGGCGCTTTCGCGATAAGCGCTGGTTGTTGATCACGATGATCGGACTTATGGTCGCGGTTGCGATCGTGTTGCTGATCTATGCACTGCCCGGTAAGAAGGACGATCCGGAAGAGGTAGCGTCGGGAACGACGGCCTCCACGCAGGAGAATCCGACGGAAACGAAGGAGCCGTCGAACCCTTCGGAAAGTGCTAAAAATGGCGAGACGCAGGCGACGAATCCGACGCAGGAGCAGCCTTCGGGCTCAGGAACTACCAACCCGTCGGAGAGTAAAGAGGATCCGCAGAACCCGACGAAGGACGATCCCGGGAATACGGACCCGAAGCAGTCCGAGGGTAAGTCGGCGCTGAATACCGGAAATCTTTCCGCGTACTCGACGACGTATGAGGGTACGAAGGGTACCGGCGATTATAACTATGGCGAGGCTTTGCAGAAGTCGCTTCTGTTCTATGAACTGCAGCGCTCCGGTGCATTGCCCGATGAAGTACGCTGCAACTGGCGCGGTGACTCCGGCCTCGACGACGGAAAGAGTGTGGGCCTGGACCTGACGGGTGGCCTGTACGACGCGGGTGACAACGTGAAGTTCAACCTGCCCATGGCGTACACGGGCACGATGCTCGCGTGGTCGATCTACGAGGATAAGGCGTCCTACGTGGAGAGCGGACAGCTCGAGTATGCGCTCGGCAACATCCGCTGGATCAATGATTATCTGATCAAATGTCATCCGGAACCGGATGTGTATTATTATCAGGTCGGCAACGGCAGCACCGACCATGGCTGGTGGGGCCCTTGCGAGGTCATGCAGATGGACCGTCCGTGCTACAAGGTCGACAAATCGAACCCCGGCTCGTGCGTAGCGGGGCAGGCTGCGGCGTCTCTGGCTGCGGCCTCCGTGGTCTTCAAAGACAGCGACCTGACCTATTCCGCGCTGTGCCTGAAACACGCGAAGGAACTCTATGCATTTGCCGATTCGACCCGCAGCGACGCGGGCTATACCGCGGCTAATGATTTCTACAAATCGTGGAGCGGTTTCTGGGACGAGCTGTGCTGGTCCGCGACCTGGCTCTACATTGCGACCGGCGATAACGCATATCTGACCGCAGCGAAAGAGGCGGCGAAGAAGACTTCCGCCGACTACGACTGGGCCATGTCTTGGGACAATGCGACCTTCGGCGCGAACCTTCTGCTGGCGCGGATCACCGGAGAGAAAGCTTACAAAGATGAGATCGAGCACAACCTCGATACCTGGACGGTCGGCTACAACGGCAAGAAGGTGACCTACTCCCCGAAGGGACTGGCGTTTATCGATGGTTGGGGCAGCCTGCGTTACGCGACGACGACGGCGTTTTTGGCGCTGGTCTACAGCCGCAGTAACGCGTGTCCGGAAGCTAAGAAGACGATCTACCATGATTTTGCCTTGCAGCAGGTGAATTACGCCCTTGGTTCGACCGGACGCAGTTTTGTGGTCGGTTTCGGAGAGAACCCGCCCGAGCATCCGCACCATCGTACGGCGCACGGCTCCTGGGCGGATAACCAGAACGAGCCGGCGAACCATCGCCACACATTGTACGGCGCCCTGGTCGGTGGTCCGGACGCTTCCGACAACTACCGCGACGTAGTTTCGGATTACAACATGAACGAGGTGGCCTGCGACTACAACGCCGGCTACACCGGAGCATTGGCCGCACTGTATGCGGAATTCAAGGGCCAGACCCTGAAGGATTTCGGCGCCGTGGAGAAGATCACGGACGATGAACTCTATGTGGAAGCCGGAGCGAATGTCAAAGGTCAGGATTTCATCGAGATCAAGGCTTATATCTACAACAAGACCGCGTATCCGGCACGTGTAACGGATAAGCTGGAACTGCGGTACTATATGGACCTGTCAGAGGTCTACGCGGCAGGCGGCACAGCAGCCGGCCTGGAGCTGACGAACAACTATATGGCGGCGGGCGCTCTCGGCGGTATCTACGCGTGGGACGAAGAGAAACATATCTACTATGCGTCGATCGATTTCACAGGCGCGAAGATCTACCCCGGCGGCCAGTC